>JASJAU010000006.1 GCA_030066855.1 Paracoccaceae bacterium
ACCGGATAGGCCGTGTAGAGGTGCTTTTCCATGCCGTCGGCCACCGCACGGAGAGTCGGGCGCGGGGTGGCGCGAAGCGCGTCGATTTCGGCCTGTTGCTCGGGCGTCAGCGGCATGTTGTGTCCCTTTTTCTTATGAGTCGCCGACATACTGTATCTATGGGCAGCCCCCGGTGGAACCACAATATGCGCTAATCCTCAGGGAGAGGCGTTGCCAAGACGGGACACTCCGGCGGGATGCAGCGCGCCAGAGTTGACGGCGATTGACTTATCCACAGGGATGCGCAGGATTTCCGCAAACAACTTTGCAAGGGCAGTGGATCAGATGAAATTACAGGTTTGTTTGGCCGGGGCGTTCCTTGCGCTCGCGGCATGCACCAGCGGCGACGGCGACCTCGGGCTCGGACCGGGCGGCGGAGGTGGCGGCGGCGGCGGCGGCGGCGGCGGCGGCGTCCCTGTCGATGATCTTCCCGTTCCCGGTGACGAGACCTGCGGCTCCTTCACCTGCTCTGGCGACCTGACGAACATCGTGTTCGACGCGGCCGGCACGCCCGCCGACCCGACCGACGACACCCTGTGGCTCACAAACCTGCCGTTCGACGACGATCCGCTCGGCGCTGAGTTCACATATGTGACGACAGTGGCTGGCACAGACCCCGATGGCGCCGGACCGCTTGGCCCGATCGACTACGACATCTACGAGAACCTCGACGACGCGCCGATCCCCGGATTCAACCGGTACCTGGCGGTGCACAAGACAACGTCCGGCGACGAGATGACCCTGGGCGTCGTGGCGATCCAGGGCTATCAGCCCTTCGGCTATTCCGGCGCATGGTTCGATGTCGACGACGAGACCAGTTCGATCCCGTCGCTCGGCCTTGTCGAGTATCTCGGCGATTATGCCGGCACTCTGACATTCGACGGAAACGGCAGCCTTTTCCTCACCGATGGCGACGTGTCGATGCAAGTCGACTTCACCGACGGATTCCTCAAGGGATTCATCACCGACCGCGACGTCTACTCCGTGCCCGACGCGGGCGCCGCGCCGCGCCCGCTGACGGATGTCGGCGACCTCGAGACACTTGTGCTGAACGACACCGTCATCACCGACGGCAGCTTTGAGGGCACGGTGAACAGCTATGACCCGACCGACGGTTCGGTCATCGAGGAAGGCACCTACCAGGGCTTCTTCGGAGGCTCGGGCGCCACGGTCGTGGGCGGTCTGGTCCGCGCGGTCGGCGACTATGACTTCGACCAGGTCGAAACCGATCCGAACGAAGACGTTTTCCCGGCCCGCGACCTGGGCGTCTTCACCGCCGAGGAAGTTATCCCATAGGATTGATGCCTTCGCGCCAAATCGATAGAAGCCGTCCCATGCGGGCGGCTTCTTTTTTTTTCGCAGCGGCAGTGTTTCTGGCAAGCAGCGTCGCGATCGCGCAGGCTCCGGACCGGGGCGTTTCGCTGTCTCTTGCCGAGGCGCGCGTCGTGGCGCGCCAGGCGCTGAACAGCGGGAACACTCCGGTTGCCGACGCGATTTCACGGGCGCTTCTTCAGCGCGACCCCGACGACGCCGAAATGCTCCTGTTTCGGGCCGTCATCTCCCAAAGGCAGGGCGATCTCGACGCGGCGGAAGATTTCGCCCGGCGCGCTCACGGCGCGGCCGAGGCGCCGAATTTGCGCTTTGACGCCGCGTTCATCGTCGCTGACGCTCTGGCGCGCCGCGAGGCGTTCACGCGGTCGCAGCTCTGGCTGCGCCGGGCCGATCAGGCGGCTCAAAACGACCGCCAGCGGCAACTAATCGAGAACCGCTACCGCGCCGTCACGCGCGCCAACCCGCTGTCCGTGCAGCTCCGGTTCAGCGCGCGCCCGTCCAACAACGTGAACAATGGCGCGGAATCCGTTGTTGTGGACATTGGCGGCCTGCCCTTCCGGCTGGACGACTCCGGACAGCAGCTTGGCGGTTACGAGGCCTCGGCCGGCGCGTCGCTTTCCTACCGCGTGTCCGAGAACGAAACCCAAAAGACCGAGGTGCTGGGCGAGCTGTTTGGCCGCAAGACCTGGCTGAACTCGGACGCCAAGGAGGCGGCGCCGGATGCGGAAGGGTCAGATTTCGACTACGCGGTCATCATCGCGGGCCTCCGGCACCAGCGGCTGATCTGGCCTGATGTCGGGCCCTCAGCATTCACCGGCCTCGCCGGGCAGAGCTGGTACGGCGGACAGGAGCTCGCGCGGTGGGGCGAGCTGCGTTTCGACCAATCCTTCGCGCGGGACGACAGCTCGGTTTATCGGCTGGGCCTGCGCGTCAGGACCGAAGACCGCCAGGACGACAGCATCAACGACTCCGAGGCGCTTTCCGTGTCTGTCGACTACATTCAGCGGACCGAAGACGGCGGCAGTTTCGGGTTCGGCGCCACGCTCAAGAAGGTCTGGTCCGACGCGGCCACGGTCGATCAGCATTCGGCCGCCATTCGCGCCAACCGCAACTTCGCGCGGATCGGCGCGTTCGAGCCGCGCGTGCGGGCCTCCATCGAAGGCCGCATATACGACAAGTTCACTTCCGTCGTCGACGGGCGGGAAGACATCGCGGCCTCCCTCAGTATCTCGACGTCTTTCCCGGACGTGACCTATTACGGCTTCTCTCCCGAGGTCAGCCTTCAGGCCAGACGCACCTGGTCGAACGTCGATATCTACGACAGGAACGAGCTCTCCTTGGGCCTGACGGCGGTCTCACGGTTCTGATCGGGGCCGGCGCGTCCTGTCCGACGCTCTCGCCAAATCCCCGCGCCCGCCCTATCCTTGGAAAAAGGGCCGCGATGCGGCCAGCGCGGAAAAGGAACATCGCATGGGCATTGAATACCTCCACACCATGGTTCGGGTCGCCGATCTGGACAAATCCATCGCCTTCTACGAGCTGCTTGGCCTGAAGGAACGGCGGCGGCACGAGAGTGAGAACGGCAGATTCACGCTGGTCTTCATGAGCCCGCCGGATCAGACAGACGGCGGCGCCGATGTCGAGCTGACTTACAATTGGGACGGCGACGAGGGCCTGCCTTCAGACAGCCGCCATTTCGGCCACCTCGCCTATCGCGTCGACAATATTTACGAGCTTTGCCAGCACCTTATGGACAACGGGGTGACGATTAACCGGCCGCCGCGCGACGGCCATATGGCCTTCGTCCGCTCGCCCGACAACGTCTCGGTCGAGCTGTTGCAGCGGGGTGACAACCTGCCGCCGCAGGAACCGTGGGCCAGCATGGGAAATACCGGGCACTGGTGAGAGGACTTGCCGCCCGGATCGCCGGGCCGTCCCGGCGCCCGCCGCTTAGTAGATGTAGCGAATCTGGTCGCCCCAGTACCGCTCAATCCGGCCAAGGGCGCTGTTCAGTTCCATGATCCTGGCGCCGCCGATCAAGGTGTCGCCCTCCAGTCCAGCGGAATGCCGCTGGAACAGCTCATCGACGACCTGCCTGACCTCGCGACCCTTGTCGGTCAGGCGAACGCGTACCGAGCGGCGGTCGATCTCGCACCGCTGGTGGTGCATGTAACCCATCTCGACCAGCTTCTTGAGGTTGTACGAGACGTTCGAGCCCTGATAATAGCCGCGCGTCTTCAGCTCGCCCGCCGTCACCTCGTTATCGCCGATGTTGAACAATAGAAGCGCCTGAACCGCGTTGATCTCCAGCATGCCCAGACGCTCAAACTCATCCTTGATGACGTCCAGAAGCAATCTGTGGAGCCGCTCCACCATCCCGAGACTGTCGAGATAGTCTTTGAGAAATGGCCGCTCACCGGCCTCCGGCACGGATTGATGGATGCTCATCCGGGTCGTCCCTTGCTGCTCTTCAGGCCCGGGTTTCGCGCAAATTCGCCAATAATCGGTTAAAGATAGAAAGCGTTTTCAGGACGCTTCCGCATGGGCGCGGAGGCGGTCGATCATCGGCCGGAAACGGTCGGGCGCGGCCTCGCGACCGCTGACCCAGCCGTAGAGATCCTGGTCGTTCTCGGACAGGAGTGCTTCGTAGAGATCGAGCGCTTCAGCATCCAGGTCCGCGATCCGCGCGTCGCAGAAAGGGCCGAGAATCATGTCCATCTCGCGCGTGCCGCGCCGCCAGGAGCGGATCCTGAGCCGTTTCAGCCGCGTCTCGTGATCCTCGCTCATGCCGCCTGATCTGAGATCGCCGATTTCAGGCGCTTCTCTAGGACGCCCATCCGATCCGCCGCTTGATTCATCTGCGTCCTCAGAAGCCGCATCTCGGCCATCAGCTCCCGGATCTCGACGCCATCCTGTGGCGCGTCCGGCGCGTCCAGCCCGTCGCCCTCGCCGGTCAGAAGCCAGGGGATCGACACGTTCAGAACGCCGGACAGCATCTGAAGCCGGTTGGCGCGGGGCTCGGACATGTCATTCTCCCAGGCCTCGAGCGTCTTGGTCGAGATGCCAAGCTTTTTCGCAAGCGATTTCTGGGACAGCGACTGCGCCTCGCGGGCGCCGGCAATGCGGTCTCCGAAGGTGGCCGCGTCGTTCGAGTACCAGTTGATGTCAACCGTGTCGGTCATTGGGGCGATCCTGATAGCTTGCAGTCGGAATAGCGTGTTCCTATGACACTTTTGCCCTGACCGCATGCCTTGGACGACCATGCCCTTCCTTTCTGCGACACTCGACCGCGTAAAACCCTCTCCCACGGTCGCCATGACCGATTTGGCGGCGGAACTGAAAGCCGCCGGTCGCGACGTGATCGGGCTGAGCGCTGGGGAGCCCGACTTCCCAACACCCAAAAATATCCGCGAGGCCGGGAAGAGGGCCATCGACAAAGGCCGGACGAAGTACACCGCCGTCGACGGCATCCCGGAGTTGAAAGAGGCCATCCGCACGAAATTCGAACGCGAGAACGGGCTTGTCTATGATCCGGCGGAGATCACCGTCGGCACCGGCGGCAAGCAGGTGCTGTTCAATGCGCTCCTGGCCACGCTGAACCCCGGCGACGAGGTGATCATTCCCGCGCCGTATTGGGTCAGCTACCCGGACATGACGCGGCTTTGCGGTGGGGAACCTGTGATCGTACCGGGGCCGGTCGAGAACTCCTACAAGATCACGCCAGACCAGCTGGAAGCGGCGATCACGCCGAAGACAAAATGGTTCATCTTCAATTCGCCCTCAAACCCCACGGGCGCCGGATACACGCCGGAGGAGCTTCGCGCGCTGACCGAGGTTCTCGAGCGCCACCATCACGTCTGGGTTCTGACCGACGATATGTACGAGCATATCGTCTATCCCGGCTTCGACTTCCGGACCCCGGCACAGGTCGCTCCAGCGTTGAAACCCCGCACGCTGACCCTGAACGGCGTTTCAAAAGCCTATGCGATGACCGGATGGCGGATCGGTTATGCGGGCGGTCCGCGGGAGCTGATCGCGGCCATGCGCAAGGTGCAGTCGCAATCGACCTCCAACCCCAGTTCTGTTAGCCAGTGGGCGGCGGTCGAGGCGCTGAACGGACCGCAGGACTACATCGCTGAGAGCGTCAAAGCCTTCCTCCGGCGGCGCGATATGGTTGTGGCAGCGTTAAACGCCGCGGACGGCGTGAGATGTCCGGAGCCGGACGGCGCTTTCTATGTCTATCCGTCGATTGATGGCTGCATCGGCAAGACGAGCGCAGGCGGACGCGCGATCGCGACCGATGAGGATTTCGCCCGCGCGCTTTTGGAGGAGACTGGTGTCGCCGTGGTCTTCGGCGCGGCCTTCGGCCTATCGCAGGCTTTTCGCGTGAGCTACGCGGCGGCGGACGCGGTGTTGGAGGAGGCCTGCGCGCGCATCCAGGTGTTCTGCGCTGGCCTCAGCTAGCATCCGCCCAAGGCGCCGCCCTGCCCCGCACGCCCTCCCAGGCGCCCTCCACCAGCTCCCGCCCGAGCACGCGGTCCGGGTTCGTGGGCGGCGGCATGTCGATTCCCGTCAGCGGCCGAAAGCCGAAGCGCCCGTAGTAGGGCGCGTCTCCCACCAGAAGAACCCGCTCCCACGCGTGCGTCCGGGACAGGCTCTCCTCGATCATCAGCGCGCCCAGCCCCTCCCCCTGCCGGGTCGGATGGACGGCGATGGGCCCCAGAAGCAAAGCAGGCGCCTTCCCCACGTGAATCGGCCAATAGCGAATGGCGGCGGCAAGAACGTGATAATCGTCACGCGCCGTCAGACAGAGCTCTGCAACAGGCGCCACGCCGTCGCGCAACCGGTATGACGACAGAGCCGTCCGCCCAGGCGCGAAGCAAAGGTCGAAAAGCGCCTCGACCTCCCACCAATCCTCGCTGGTTTCCGCTTTGATGGAATACACCGTCCCGTCCCGCCTTTTCGGCTGGAAACGCGCCTAGCACGAGGCTAGGTCAGGCACAAATTCCCACGGGAGCCCTTACAGATGTTCTACCGCCCAGAAGATGGCCACGGGCTGAGGCACAACCCGTTCAATGCCATCGTCACGCCGCGCCCGATCGGCTGGATCTCAACGCGCGGCGCGGACGGGTCGGAGAACCTCGCCCCCTACTCCTTTTTCAACGCCGTTGCCTATGTCCCGCCGCAGGTGATGTTCGCCTCGACCGGGACGAAGCCGGACCGCCATGGCACAAAGGATTCAGTCTCGAACATCCGCGAGACCGGCGAGTTCTGCGTCAACATCGTGGAATACGCGATGAAGGACGTGATGAACACGTCCTCCGGCGTCTGGGATCGCGAGGTGGACGAGTTTGAGAAGGCAGAGATCGAGAAAGCTGCCTGCGAGACCATCGCATGCTCGCGCGTGGCCGCCGCGCCCGCGTCTTTGGAATGCAAGCTGACCGACATCGTGACGCTCAAGGGCGCGGCGAATTTCCTGGTGCTTGGCGAGGTGACAGGCGTGCATCTGCGCGACGATTGCGTCTCGGACGGCCTCTTCGACATTCTGACATATCAGCCGCTGACCCGGCTCGGATATCGGGACTACTCGCGCATCACTGAGGTCTTCAGCCTGAAGCGCCCCGGCGAGTAACGCGCTACCGCCGCCCCTCACGCAGCCACGCAGCGACGGCGAGTAGCGACGCCAGCAAGAGCAGCGCCCAGGCGGGCAAGAGCGGCGAGACCCGGATGTCCGCCGTCACATAAGCGTCACGCGGGGTGATACCGAGCCAGCCGCGTCCGGCGGCGGCCCGCCCCTCGCGCACGTGGCGGAGGTCGGGAACGCCTTCGTCGATGCGGCGGATTCCGCCGCGCGTGGCAGCGACCTGATCGGCCAGTTTCTCACCCGACGAGATCGTCTCCTCGAACTCCTTCGGCGAGGCCGGTCCAAGCGCGATGACGGACGACTGATCGCCCTCCGCCAGCCGGTAAAGCCCGATGTCCGGCGCCTCCCAAGTGACGGAGAACCTCCCCGGAGAAACCTCCTCCAGCGGGACGATCGCCACCGCCCCGTCCGGCCCGGTGATCTCCACATCTCCCACGCTCTCCCCGAGGGTGCGGCGCGTGATGGTCATGGTCTGGCCTTCCGCCGTGGCGGTCAGCGCCTCCTCCTCGAGGTCCGGCTCCTTCATCATCCAATGCGCGAGACGGCGGAGCAGCTCCAGTTGGGGGCCGCCACCCTCAAACCCGCGCGACCAGAGCCAAGCGTGGTCCGAGGTCAGAAGCGCGACGCGCCCAGTGCCGACGCGGTCCAGCACCAGCAAGGGCCGATCCTCGACGCCCGACATGACCGCCGTGCCGCGATCGGCAAAGACGTCAACCAGCCGCAGCCAACGACCCCAGGGCGGATCGCCCTCCTCGGTCAACGGCATGAAGCCCTCGGTGACCGGATGACGCTGGCCAATCTCGGTTACCATCGGCGCGAAGGGCTCTTCCAGAACCCGGCCGCTCGGGGCGGCAGGCAGGATCGTGGAGAGCGGCGAGCGGTAGATAGAATCGGCCGAGGCGTAGTCCGGCCCGGCAGCGATCAGAAGCGCGCCGCCGTCCTCGACATAGCGGCGCACGTTGTCGAGATAGATCGACGGAAGAATGCCGCGCCGCTTGTAGCGATCGAAGATAATCAGGTCGAACTCATCTACTTTGTCGAGAAAAAGCTCGCGCGTCGGGAAGGCGATCAGGCTGAGCTCATTCACCGGCACGCCGTCCTGCTTCTCGGGCGGGCGGAGTATGGTGAAGTGCACAAGATCGACCGAGGCGTCGGATTTCAGCAGGTTCCGCCAGGTGCGCTCGCCCGCATGCGGCTCGCCCGAGACGAGCAGAACGCGCAAGCGGTCGCGCACCCCGTTTATCTGAACGACAGCGGCGTTGTTGCGCGTGGTCAGTTCCCCCGGCTGCTCCGGCAGGGCGAACTGAATCACGTTGATCCCGCCGTGCTGAAGCGTGACGGGAAGCTTCAAATCCTCGCCAATGGGCACCTCGAAACGCTGGGCTTCCTCGCCATCAACCGCGATGTCGATCGCCGCCCTCTCAGGCAGACCGGACGGCACATCGCCCTGATCCTCGATCCGCAGGGTCATGGTCACCGGCTCGCCGATGATTGCGAATGCGGGCGCGTTCTGGACGATCAGACGGCGGTCCCAGTCATCCTCACGCCCGGTCAAAAGGGCGTGGAGCGGCGCGGGCATCTCCGGCGCGGCCTCGAGATCATGAAGCTGGCCATCAGTCAGCAGGATCGCCCCCGCGATGCGAGAGCGCGGCTCTTCCGCCATTGCAGCCGACAAGGCGTCCATCAGAAGGGTGCCACGGTTTCCGTCGCTATCGGCAAGCCGGACGATCCGCAGCTCGGTGTTCGAGAGGCCCGCGATGGCGTCTTCGATTTCCGCCAATGCCTCGGCGGTCTGGTCGGGGCGTCCGGCGATCCGCTGACTTGCGCTTTCATCGACGACAAGGATCACAATGTCGCTCAGCGCCTCGCGCTCTTCGACCTGAAGGGACGGGTTCGAGATCGCCAGAAGCAGGACGGCAAAGGCCAGACCCCGCAACCACCAGCCCCTGAGCCCGCGCCACAGCGCGACGCCGACGAACAGAGCCGCGAGCATGACCCCGGCCCAGAGCGAGCCCCAGGGGAGAAGCGGATCGAAGATGATCGCGGAGGTCTCCATCTACTGCCCCAGCCTGTCGAGGAGCGCGGGCACATGCACCTGATCGGACTTATAGTTGCCGGTCAGCACATGCATGATCAGGTTCACGCCAAAGCGGTAGGCGATCTCGCGCTGCCGCTCTCCGGCGAAGCCTCGCCCTACCGGATAGAGCGGCGTCCCTCGCTCGTCAGTGGCCCAGGCCGAGGCCCAGTCGTTGCCGCCGATGACGACCGGCGTAACGTTGTCGTTGAGATTACGAAACGGCATGCCCTCGGCGCGCTCCGCATCCGCCGGGGCCGACTCGACCCAGACGTCGCGGCTGGCATGCCGACCCGGGAAATCCTGCAGGAGGTAGAAGGTCCGGGTCAGAACATGATCATTCGGCACGGGCTCAAGTGGCGGAATGTCGAGCGGCAAAGCCAGCTCTCTCAGCTTACGGCCATTTGCGCTGCCGCCGCCGAATTGCGATGTGTCGGCGTCCCGCGTGTCGAAGAGGATCATGCCCCCCGTGCGCAGATAGCGGTTGAGCCGCGCATAGGCCTCGGCGGAGGGGCGCGGCTGATCCGGCGTGATCGGCCAGTAAAGGAACGGGTAGACCGAGATCTCGTCCAGCTCCAGGTTCACCGCCGTCGGCTCGATCGGCTCGATGGAGGTCCGGCGGTAGAGCACGTTAGACAGCCCGCGCATCCCGGCCTCGGACACGCCGTCGACGCGCGCGTTTCCGGTCACGACATAGGCCAGCGTCACCTCGGAGGCGGCGCGGAGCGCCTTGTCGATCTCAGCGTCCTGCGCCTCTGCCGCGGGCGCGGCGAGGATCAGTGCGATCAGGATCACCGCAGCCTGCCCGGCGCGCGGTCCCATGAGACGCCCGGAAAGCCAGAGCGAGGCCAGAACGTCGATCATTAGGGCAAGCATTGCAAGCGTGAGCAGGAGCCCTTGAAGCGGCGTCTCCGCCAGCACGTCGAGGCCCTCGACCGGAACACCCTCCGGCCAGACGGCAGGCGCGAGTTCCGCGTCGGGCGCGACGACGTTCAGGGCGAGCCTGCGGTCTTCGCCGGCATAGAGGCCAGGGACCAGATCGGGACCAAGCCGTGCTTCGGCGATCGCCTCGCCCGGCACCCTTATCAAGTCGCCCGCGTCTTCGACATCGCCGAAGGCGGTCAACACCTGATCCGGCGTCCACGTCGTGCCTGCGAGATCCTCGGCGGACGGGCTGACGGGGCGGGAAGAGACGGCCAGGCGCTCGAGCATCTGCACGAATAGGCCCGAAAGCGGCAACGTCGACCATTCCGCATTCGCGGTGACATGGAACAGCACGATCTGCCCCGCGTCGAGCCTCTTGCGCGTGACCAGGGGCGTGCCGTCCGCCAGCGTCGCGATGGTTCGCGCCGATAGGGTCGGGTCGGGCTCGGCCATCACCTGCGCGCTCACGGTCACATCCGGCGGGACGGGCAGGCCAAAAAACGGGCTGTCCGCGCTGAACGTCCGGAGCGTTTTGGGTTCGCCCCAGCTCATGGCGCCGCCGACACTGCGCCCGCCGGCGCGAAGACGAACGGGCATGAGGATATCGTCCTCGACCCGCGCCACGTCGGACGCGGCCACACGCGGCCCGGCGAAGCGCAAAAGGAGGCCGCCATTGCGGACCCACTCCTCGATCGCATCCGGCTCGGTGCCCGCAAGCGTCGCAATATCGGCCAGAACGATCACGTCCGGGTTGGCCAGCACGAGGTCCTCGATCGCGCCGTCGATGAGATCGGCATTCTGGATCAGCGCCTGCTCCAGGTAATGCGTGGGCGAGAGAAGCTGCAGCCCCTCCCGCTCATCCCGCGCAGAGAGGATCGCGATCTCGCGGCGGCGGAGCGCGTCGTCGGTCAGGCTCACCGCGCCCGCAGACCGTAGTCCGGCCAATTCGAACCGCGTGATCCGGTTTCTCAGCTCTGGCGGAAGCGCCAGGGCGGTCGTCGCAACGACCTCGCCCGGCGCGAAGGTAAATGTGGCGGTGGCCAGCTGCCGGGGCGTGCCGCTCGGGTCGAGCCCGTGGGCGATGACGTTGATCTCGGACGGTCCCTCCGACCGGCTCCTGAGCGCCTCCAGACGGACCTCCCCGTCTTCGTACTCCGCAGGCTTCAATCCGAAAACCGGGCGGGCGGTCTCGAAGACCGTCAGCGACCCCCGCGCCATGACCGCCTCGGTCAGCGTAGCGCGGCCGTCCCAGTCCAATCCGTCCGACAGCCAGAAGGTGTCGAAACCCCCGCCTAGAGCCTCGGCCCAATCCGCAATTGCTTCGCTATCGGGCAGCCAGGGCGACGGGGCCAGTCCCGGCAGCGAGGAGGCCCAGGCGTCGGCGGCCCGGAAGGGCAAATCGCCGGGGGGCAGGTCCGTCAGAACGACCAGCGCCGTCTCGCGTCCAAGCTCGCCGGCCTCTCTCAGCGCGGCGTCCGCCCGTTCGATCCGCCGGTTCCAGTCCGGGGCGTCAGCCCATGTGCCGTCCATGAGGATCAGAAGCGGGCCAGTGTCGGCGCGTTCGGGCACAGGGTTCAGGACCGGTCCGGCGAAGCCGATGATCGCTGCCGCAATTGCGATGGTGCGCAGGAGCAACAGCCACCAGGGCGTGCGATCCGTCTGCGTCTCGTCGTCTTTCAGGCCGAGGAGCAACGCCACGCCCGGGAAGCGCCGCCGGATCGGCGCCGGGGGAATGGCGCGGAGCAACAGCCACAGGATGGGCAGCAGAACAAGGCCCAAGAGCAGCCAGGGCGCCGTGAACCCGACAGGACCCAGCGTCCACATCAGCGGACCCTCCCGCCAGACCTATGCCCAGCGGCGTCCATCAATGCACGCGCTCCAGCGCGCCATAGAGCCAGAGAAGCGCCGAGGCCGAAGGGTTGTTCGTGTGGTGGCAGAGGTACTGCCAGTCCGTGTCCCGCGCGAGGCGCTGAAGCGCGTCCTTCCGCTCCGCTAGCCGCTCGAGATAGCGGTCGCGCAGCTCCCCCGCCTTTAGTGTCTCGTGCACCATCGTACCGCCGACGCTCTCAAAGATCGTCCGGCCATCATAGGGAAAGGCCTCCTCCTCGGGATCAAGGATTTGGACAAGCGCGCCGTCGATCCCACGGTCCGCTGCCTGGATTAGCGCTTTCTCGACACCAGCGATGTCGCCCAGAAAGTCGGAAAAGAAGACCGCCCGCGACCGGGCCGGAATGCCGCGCAGCTCGGGCGGCGCGTATTCTTCAGCCTCGGCCGGCTGGGCGAGGCTGTCGGTGAGGCGCATGAGCTGCAACTGACCGGAGCGCGGCGGCAGACCGGCATTAGAGAGGCCTACCCGCTCCCCGCCTCGAATGAGCAATACGGACAGCGCCAGCGCCAGCGTGCGCGCCGCGTCCGCCTTGGAGTGCAGCTCCTTGGACGAGGCGAACTCCATCGACTGTCCGCTGTCGACCCAGAGCATGACGGATTGCGCCGCCTGCCATTCCTTCTCGCGCACGAAGAGCGAGTCGTCAGCGCGCGCAGACCGACGCCAGTCGATCATGCGTGCCTCGTCGCCCGCGTGGCTGGGCCGGTACTGCCAGAATTGGTCGCCCTGCCCCACGCGCCGCCGCCCGTGCTCGCCCGACATGACCGAAGACGCCAGATGCTCCGCCGCCGCCAGCAAGGGCGGCAGAGGACCGGCAAGCGTCTCCGCGTCTTGACGAAGGCGGGCGGGCTCTCTCACGCAGCCGCCTCGACCTTTGTGACGTTCTCAGTGACCCGCGTGATCACCTCGTCGAGCGAGAGCCCGCGCGCCCGCGCTGCGAAGGTCAGCGCCATCCGGTGGGTCAGAACCGGCGTGGCGAGCGCGGCGACGTCGTCGGCATTGGGCGCGAGGCGGCCTTCCAGCAAAGCCCGCGCGCGAACGGTCAGCATCAGCGCCTGAGCGGCGCGCGGCCCCGGCCCCCAGCCGACGTTGTCGCGCACCACATCCAGCGCGCCAGGCTCATCCGGACGGCAGGCGCGGACCAGATCGAGTATCAATTCCACCACACCCTCGCCGACCGGCATTTGCCGGATCAGGCTCTGGGCCGCCATCAACTCTTCCGCCGTGAAGACCTGGCTCGACTCCGCCTCCGAGACCCCCGTGGTCGCCATCAGAATGTCCCGCTCGGTGTCGCGATCGGGGTACGGCACGTCGATCTGCACGAGGAACCGGTCGAGCTGCGCTTCCGGCAGCGGATAGGTTCCCTCCTGCTCGATCGGGTTCTGGGTCGCCAGCACGTGGAACGGTTGCGGAAGCGCGTGCGGCGCGCCCGCCACCGTCACCGATTTCTCCTGCATCGCCTGTAGAAGCGCCGACTGCGTCCGGGGGCTCGCGCGGTTGACCTCGTCGGCCATCAGAAGCTGACAGAAGATCGGCCCCTCGATGAACTTGAACGCCCGGCTGCCGTCCGCCCCGGTCTCCAGCACTTCGGAGCCCAGAATATCGGCCGGCATCAGGTCCGGCGTGAACTGGACCCGCTTGCCGTCGAGGCCGAGGACCGTGGACAGCGTGTCCACGAGGCGCGTCTTTCCGAGCCCCGGAAGGCCGACCAGAAGGCCGTGACCGCCGCAAAGAATCGCCGACAGCACAAGGTCCACGACCCGCTCCTGCCCGATGAAGCGATGGGTGATGCTTTCCTTCGCCTCGGCGAGCTTTCCGCCCAGAGCTTCGATATCCGCGACCAAGTCGGCGCCTTCTGCCATGGCAACTGCTCCTCAAATGCCTATGCTCAGTAGACCGAAGTATTGCGCAGGGCACAAATGGCAAAAGAGGAAAAGGCACAAAACATCGTGAAGCCGACCGCTGAGGGCATCGCCGCCAGCGCCCGCGCCGCATCGACTCGCGGATTGCCACCGGTCCACCTCTGGAATCCCCCCGATTGCGGCGATCTGGACATGCGGATCGCCCGCGACGGCACCTGGTTCTACCTCGGCACGCCCATCGGCCGCCCCGAACTTGTGCGCCTTTTCTCCACCATCCTGAGGAAGGACGGCGACCGCTACGTGCTCGTCACGCCGGTCGAAAAGGTCGGCATCATCGTCGACGACGCGCCCTTCGTCGCCGTGGACTTCGAGGCGGCGGGGGAAGGAGCAGAGCAGGACCTCAAGTTCTTCACCAATCTGGGCGACACGGCGGAGGCCGGTCCCGAACACCCCATCCGCGTGGAGCGCGACCCGGAAACCGGAGAGCCCGCGCCCTACGTTCACATCCGCGCCGATCTGGAGGCGCTGATCGACCGCAAGAGCTTCTACCGGCTGGTCGAGATCGGCGCCCATGCGGACGTGGACGGCGAAAGCTGGTTCGGGCTCTGGTCCGGCGGGGTCTTCTTCCCGGTCATCCCCTCCGCCGACCTGCCGTGAGGCTCGCCGCGAATCTGGACTGGCTCTTCACCGAACGCCCGTTTCTCGACCGCCCCGCCGCCGCGCGGGAGGCGGAGTTTGACGCGGTCGAGGCGCTTTGGACCTACGACACGCCCGCAGCGCGGTTTGCAGAGTCTCTCGAGTCGGCAGGCCTGCCGTGCCTCCTTATCAACACGCCGAAGCCAGAGGGTGGATGGGGCTTTGCCGCAATCCCCGGCGAGGAGACAGAATTCCGCGCAGGCTTCGAAAAGGCCGTGGCCTATGCACGAACCATCGGCGCGCAAATGGTTCATGTCATGTCGGGCGCGGCCGAGGGTGACGAGGCCGCTGAGGTTTGGAAAAGGAACATGGCCTGGGCCGCCGCGGAGGCCACTGACCTGACGCTGACGGTAGAGCCTCTGAACCCGTTCGACGTGCCGGGATACTTCCTGAAAGAAGTCTATCACGCGGCCGCGTTGATCGAAGACGTCGGCGTACCGAACCTCCGCCTGCAATTCGACGCCTACCACGCCGAGCGCATCCACGGCGACGCGCTCAAGGTCCTCGCCGAGGTCGGAGATCTGGTCGGCCATGTCCAGATCGCCGGCGCGCCGCATCGGGGGGAGCCCGACACGGGAACGCTTGATCTGACAGCGTTCTTCAAATGCCTTCGCAAACAAGGCTACGACGGCGCGATCAGCGGCGAGTACCGTCCGAATGGCGCGACCGCCGAGGGTCTGGGCTGGATGAAGATGGCCCGGGCTGTGTTTTCCGACACTCCTGACACATAGCTGTCAGGAGAGGTGTGCGAAGAAAGGTCATTCGTTTCTGAAAGGATGACCGACATGAGCTTCGCCCCCGACAATTCCGTCGTTTGGATGGAAATCCCCGTCCGCGACATCGACCGCGGAATAGAATTCTACAAGACCGTCTTCGCCTACGACCTGAAACGCGACGATACCGGCCCCAACCCAATGGCCTACTTGCCGACCAAAGACGGCGGCGGCGTCTCCGGCCATCTCTATCCAGGCGAACCCGCCGCACCCGGCGCCGGCTCGACGATCCACCTTCTTGTCCCCGACTCGCTCGAAGAGACGGCGGAACGTTGCGAGAAGGCGGGCGGCACGGTTAAATCCGACCCGATACCGCTGCCCATGGGAAGGTTTCAGTACATGCTCGACCCGGACGGCAATTCCATCGGGATGTTCGAGGCCGCGAAAGGATAGGCATGCGCCGCGCCGACCGCCTGTTCCAGATCGTTCAGTACCTTCGGGGCGGCCGGCTCACCACCGCTCGGCAATTGGCCGAGAGGCTCGAAGTCAGCGAGCGCACCATCTACCGCGACATCGCCGACCTCATCGGCTCCGGCGTGCCCATCGATGGTGAGGCCGGGGTCGGCTACCTCATGCGCGAAGGCTTCGACCTCCCTCCTCTCATGTTCACTCGCAATGAGATCGTGGCCCTCGTGGCCGGTGCGCGTCTGATCCGCGCCTGGGGCGGCGCGGCGATGGCGTCGGCCGCCGAAGAGGCGCTGGTGAAGATCAGCGCGGTGCTTCCGGAGGAGGAAAAGGCCCGGGCAGCCTCGGTGCGGGTTCACGCTTTCCAGATGCCGGAGCTTGACGCGGACACACGGCGGCGCCTCGACGTGCTCGAGCATTCCGCCGAGAATCGTCGAAAAATCGCGATCGCCTACGAGGCTGAGAGCGGCGCGCGAACGGAAAGAACGGTGCGGCCGCTCGGCCTCTGGTTCTGGGGCAAGGTCTGGACGCTGGTCGGCTGGTGCGAGCTTAGGGAGGATTTCCGCATGTTCCGCGCTGACCGCATCCGGTCGCTGGAGGACGCCGGTTCGTTTCGCGACGAGCGCGGCAAACGGCTGCAGGACTTCTATGCCACCGCGCCACGGCCGCCTGACCTTCAGCCTCCGCTAGGCTGACGGCACCCGCCCCCGCCGGTCGCCCCTAAGGTTGGCGTAGAGCACATGGTTTCGCCAGCGCCCGTTGATCTGCAGGTAGCTCTGCGCGACGCCCTCGTACTTATACCCGCATTTCTCCAATAGCCCGCGCGAGGCCGCGTTCTCAGGCAGGCAAGCGCTTTCCAACCGGCTGAGATCGAGGACCTCGAAGGCGTGGTGGACGAGCGCGAAAAGCGCCTCGCGCATGTAACCCTCCCGCGCGAAAGGCGCGCCGATCCAATACCCGATGGTGCCCGCCTGCGCCGGCCCGCGCCGGATGTTGTCGAGCGTGATCGCGCCCAGAAGCACCTTGTCGGAGCGCCGCTCCATGAAAAGCGGCAGGGCGGTTCCTTGCGCGATGGACCGGTTGGCCCAGTAGACTCGGTTCACGAAGGCTTTGCGTGTCAGATGGTCGGTGGACCAGGACGGCTCCCAGGGCTTGAGGAAATCCTCACTTTTCGACCTCAGCGCCGCCCAAGTCCGGAAATCGGTATGGACGGGCGGGCGGAGAATCATCCGTTCGGTGTCGATCCGGACTTTGCCCCGCCTCCGGAGCATCAGGCGGCCAGCCTCTCCGCCAGCCGGTCCAGTCCGGGCGCTGCCTTGACCGGACCGTAAAGCGCCAGTGCGGGGGCGCCAGAGGCTGCCAGACCGGCTGCGAAATCGCGCACGTCGCCTGTGGTAACGGCGTCGATATGCGAAACCGTCTCCTCGATCGGCGGCACCCGGTCCCAGATCGCGAGGAGCCGCGCCAGCCGCTCGGCCCGGGAGGACGGGCTTTCCAGCCCCATCAGCAAGCCCGCCTTCATCTGCGCACGCGCCCGCGCGACTTCCGACGGGGTCATGTCACCGGCGGCGCGTTTCAATTCGTCGATTGTCAGGTTGGCGAGCTCTCCAACCTCCTCGTGGCTCGTGCCTGCATAGACCGTCATCAGGCCGCTGTCGGAATAGGCGCCGGTTTGCGCGAAGACGGTGTAGCAAAGCCCGCGCTTCTCCCGCGCCTCCTGAAACAGGCGGGAGGACATTCCGCCGCCAAAGGCCGTCGAGAAGATCTGCGCCGTCCAGATCGCCTCCTCACGATAGCCGGGAGTCTCGAAAGCCAGAGCAAAATGCGCCTGCTCCAGCCCCTTCTCAACCCGCCGCTCGCCGCCCTTGAATGAGGCAGGCTCCACGAGACCGCCATCATGAGCGGTCAGATGCGCGAAGGCGCTCTCGGCCGAGCGGACCACGGCGTCGTGATCTACCGCGCCCGCCGCCGCCACGATGATGTTGCCCGGCGCGTAGCGCTCGGCGACGAAGCCCGAAAGGTCGGTCGCGCCGAAGCTCTCCACGCACGATGCCGGACCGAGGATGGTCCGCCCGAGCGGCTGGTTGGGAAAGGCGGTCTCCTGAAGCCAGTCGAAGATGATGTCGTCAGGCGTGTCGAGCGCCTGTCCGATCTCCTGCAGGATGACATGCCGTTCAACCTCGATCTCGTGCGGGTCGAAGACCGGGTTCAGCACGATGTCGGAAATCACATCAAGCGCCAGACCTACATCCTCCGCCAGAATCCGGGCGTAGTAGGCGGTCATCTCGCGCGAGGTATAGGCGTTGATGTAGCCGCCCACGTCCTCGATCGCCTCAGCGATCTGCAGGGCGCTCCGCGTCTCAGTCCCTTTGAACGCCATGTGCTCCAGGAAATGCGCGATGCCGTTCTGTTCGGCCCGCTCATGCCGGCCGCCGGCGTTCACCCAGACACCGACCGAGGCCGACTGAAGCCCCGGCATATGTTCGGTCACGACGCGCACGCCGTTCGCCATGCGATGAAGCTCGACCGTCACGTTCGGCGCGTCTCCCGTATCACCCCTTCGATCCTTGCGAGGTCATTGGGGACCCGCGTGATCCGTTCCGATCGCTCATACAGATCCGCCATCCGCTTTGGAAGAGGCGGGCGGACAGCTGTCGCGGCCTCGACCGCGTCCGGGAATTTGGCCGGATGCGCCGTGGCAAGCGTGATCATGGGCGTGGACGGCGCGCGCGCCGCGTGAGCGTCGCCCACATGCACTCCGACGGCGGTGTGGGGGCACAGAAGCTCGCCCCGATCCGCCAGATTGCGCGTGATCTCGGCAGACGTCGTCACCTCGTTCGCCGTGCCGCTGTCGTAATGGCTGCGGAGAGCGGTGATCGCGTTCTCGGACACCCGGAAACCGCCCTCGCCCGCCAGCTCCCGCATCAGCCCGGCAATCGCCGCGTCGTCCTTGTCATGGGCCCAAAAGAGCGCCCGTTCGAAGTTTGAGGAGACCTCGATATCCATCGACGGGCTGATCGATGGGGACACGCCGCGCTTTGTGTACTCTCCGCTTTCGAGACAGCGGTGCAGAATGTCGTTCTGGTTCGTCGCAATCACCAGCCGGTCGATGGGCAGCCCCATCTCCTTGGCGATGAAGCCCGCGAAGATGTCTCCGAAGTTGCCCGTGGGCACCGTGAAGCTGACTTGCCGAGCAGGCGCGCCCAATGAGACCGCCGACGAGAAGTAATAGACGACCTGCGCCAGCACACGCGCCCAGTTGATCGAATTGACCGCCGCCAGCCCGACCTCGTCCCGAAAGTCGAAGTCGTTGAACATGTCCTTCAGCCGCGCCTGGCAATCGTCGAAGTCGCCCTCGACGGCGAGCGCGTGGACGTTCGACTCGGACGGCGTGGTCATCTGCCGCCGCTGCACCTCGCTCACGCGCCCGTGCGGGTACATGATGAAGACGTCGACGTTGTCGAGGCCCTTGAACGCCTCGATCGCCGCGCTCCCGGTGTCGCCGCTCGTCGCGCCGACGATGGTGATCCGCTTGCCCGACCGCGCCAGCGCCGTCTGGAACATCTGGCCGATCATCTGCATCGCGAAGTCTTTGAAGGCCAGGGTCGGCCCGTGGAACAGCTCCAGAAGGAAGTGGTTCGCGTCGAGCTGTACCAGCGGCGCCCGGGCGTCATGACCGAAAGTGGCGTAGGCCCGCTCGATGATCCCGCGGAATTCTTCGTCGGCGAACGTGTCGCCCACGAAGGGGCGCATGACGCGATAAGCCAGCTCCTCATAAGACAGCCCCGCCAGCGCGGCGATCTCGTCCGCCGTCATCGCAGGCACTGTCTCGGGCACATAGAGCCCGCCGTCCCGGGCCAGCCCGGTCAGCATCGCCTCTTCGAAACTCAGAACCGGAGCCTGCCCCCGGGTGGATACGTATCTCATGCCTCGCCCTCTGGCCTTCGGCGCCTCATACGCCAAAGAAAAAACGCCGTCATCCCCGCCCAGACCGTCGCCAGTCCGAACCACTGGATCGCATAGCCAAGGTGATCGTTGGGAATCCCGCTCGAATCGACTGGCAAGGGCGTCGCGCGAGGGTCCGTTCCCGACACGGTACGGGCGATGACCAGTACTGGCTCAGCGCCCAGCGCCTCTGCCATGCGCGGCACATCGCGGGCGAACCAGATGCCCGCCGCCAGATCGGGTTCCGGCGTGAAGCGGTCGACCTCCTCCGGCCAGTGCAGGTTGCCTGTGACGGTCATTGCAGTCGCCGGGCGCCCCGCATTCTTTTCCGTTGTCCAGATGTAGCCCTCGTCCACCATGATACGGCGTCCGTGGTCGGTCTCAAACGCCGATATCACCCGGTACCCCGCCCCCGACGCCTTCGTGGAGACCAGAACGTTCAATTCCTCGCCCACGGTCCTTCCTTCGATCCGAACCGGCAGATACCGGTCAGCATCCACCACCGGTCTTTCCGGCAAAGCGACCGGCGCCGCGACGATCCGGGCGTCGATCTCGGCCAGAATCGCCTCCTTCCACGCCAGCCTCTGCAACTGCCAAACCCCGAGCGATATCAGCACGCCGGTCCCGGCGATCCCGAAGATCAGGGGCAGAAGGAAACGGCGCATCGCAGGCCTCTCAAGGGAAAAGGCGCGAGGTGTCCCCGCGCCTTTCGGTCAGTCGCTTTGTTGAATGGCGCGGCTCACGCGCCCCAGATGTAGATCGAGGCGAACAAGAAAAGCCAGACCACATCCACGAAGTGCCAATACCAGGCCGCGGCTTCAAAACCGACATGCTTCTCGGGCGTGAAGTGCCCGGCCCTAAGACGCAGGTAGCATACAAACAGGAAGATCGTGCCAATGATCACATGCGCTCCGTGAAAGCCGGTCGCCATAAAGAAGTTCGCGCCATAGATGTTGCCGGAAAACCCGAACGCCGCGTGGCTGTACTCGTAAGCTTGAAATGCGGTGAAGAGCACGCCCAGCAAGATGGCGATGATCAGACCGTTCGCCATATCCCTGCGGTTGTTCTCATGCACGATCGCATGGTGCGCCCAGGTGGCTGCGGCGCCCGAGCAGAGGAGGATAAGCGTATTCACGAGAGGAAGATGCCAAGGGTCAAAAGTCTCGATGCCAACTGGCGGCCAAGGGCCATCAATAGCCGGGCTGAGACCGCCGGGGTCCATCGGATACAGCGCGTGCTTGAAAAAGCTCCAGAACCACGCCGAGAAGAACATGATCTCGGACATGATGAACATTATAAAGCCGTAGCGCAGGCCGAGCCGGACAACCGGCGTGTGATCGCCGGCTTTCGATTCCGCGACCACGTCCGACCACCAGGCAAACATGACGTATGCAACGCCGACCAGCCCGATGAAGAAGAGGAACGGCGTGACGCCGTGCATCCACAAGACCGCCCCGAATAACATCGTGAAGCCCGAAACGGCCCCAACGAAAGGCCAGATCGAGGGATCGAGGATGTGGTAGTCGTGGTTCTTTACATGCGCCATGTCGATCGTCCCCTTGGCGGTTCTTAGTTCAGGTCTTGCTGGTCCGGCACCTTATCCAGACTGGCCTGCTGCTCAAGGTAATCCTCGGGCAGGTCCGTCTTGTGGAAGGTATAGGACAGCGTGATGGTTTTGGCGTACTTCGCGTCCGGATCGTCAAGGATCTCTGGCTCGACGAAGAAATTGACGGGCATCGTCACCCGCTCGCCGGGTTGAAGCACCTGCATCTCGAAGCAGAAGCAGTGAATCTTGGAAAAGAACGCGCCCGCAGCGAAGGGCGCGACATTGAAGCTCGCCGTGCCTGCGATCGCCCGGTCGGTCGGGTTGTAGGCCTCGTAGAAAGCGAGCCCCTCCTCGCCGATGCGGATCGTCATCTCGCGCTCGACGGGCTTGAACTCCCAAGGCATGTCCGAGGCTTTCGAGGCGTCGAATCGCACAACGACTGTCTGCTCTAGCGGCTCGTCCATGGCGGCTTCGGCCACGTCGGTCGCGCCGCCCCAGCCGGTCACCCGGCAGAACCAGTCGTAGAGCGGCACCGACGCCCAAGCGAGAGAGCCCATGAAGACGACCACGCCCACAAGCTGAAGAACCGTCTTGTTCTTCGGGTCCATCGGGGTCTTGGTCGTGTCGGTCATTGCCCCTCCCCGGCGGGAACCATCTCCATGCGCGGCGCGTGATCGAAGGCTTGCATCGAGTCCCCTCGCTGCACTTTGACCACGGTGAGCCCAAAGACCACTGCGATTAAGAACACAAGCGTCAGCGCCACGCCAACGTTCCGCGAGAACCGGCGCTGGTGGATTTCGTGGGTTGCCTTCAGACCCATCAGATCGCGCCCCCGAACCGCAGCGCCGCGTCGACCAGAAGAGCGCCGAAATGCGCAAAGAGATACAAGAGCGAGAACCGGAAGAACGCCTTCTCGACCTTGTACTTGTCGGCCTCCGCGTCCGCTTCGCTCCGCCGCCAGATATATACCGCACCTTTAAGGAACCAAAGGTTGAGCGCCACGGCCACGACCAGAGTTGCTGGTCCGCCCACGGATGTCAGCGCCAGCCAGACGCCAACCGGCGCCAAGAGCGCCGTATAGGCCAGGATGTGCCGGCGCGTCGCCCTGCGCCCGTGCGTCACGGTCAGCATCGGCACGCCGGCATCGTCGTAGTCCGACTTCATGAACAGCGCGAGCGCCCAGAAATGCGGCGGCGTCCACATGAAGATCAGCGCGAACATGAGTGCGGATTCGACGGATACGCCGCCCGTCACCGCCGCCCAGCCGATCATCGGCGGGAAGGCTCCGGCCGCGCCGCCTATGACGATGTTCTGCGGCGTCCAGCGCTTCAACCACATCGTATAGATGGCGATATAAAAGAAGATTGTGAAGGCGAGCAGCCCGGCGGCGAAGAGGTTCGTCGCCAGCGCCATCATCACCACCGCGATGCCGGAAAGCCCGACGCCGATGGCCAGCGCCTCGCCCGGCTCGACCCGGCCCGAGGGCACCGGCCGCTTTGCGGTCCGGCGCATCACGGCGTCGATGTCGGCGTCGTACCACATGTTCAAGGCGCCCGACGCGCCCGCGCCCAGCGCAATGAAGAGGATGGCTGCGAAGGCCTCGAACGGATGCAGCCCGCCCGGCGCCACGACCAGCCCGACAAGCGCCGTGAAAACCACGAGCGACATCACCCGCGGCTTCAAAAGCGCGACGTAATCGCCGAAGGTCGGCTCGTACTCGCGCTCGGCGATGTTGACGCTGATCTCGGCCATGACGATCCTTAGTTCGCGGAGGCTATTCTGAGCGCGCGCGGCTTTGGAATGATCTCGCCAGCCTCGGCGGCCGCCCGCGCGTCATCCAGCCAGACGTTGTAGTCGTCCTCGGTCACAGCGATCACGGTGATCGGCATATAGGCGTGGCTGATCCCGCACAGCTCGGAACACTGGCCGAAATACACGCCCTCCATGCCCTCTTCGACTTCAAACCAGAGCTCGGCCAGCCGGCCCGGCACGCCGTCCTGCTTCACGCCGAAGGACGGGATCGTCCAGGAGTGGATCACGTCCGCCGCCGTCACCTGAACAACGACGGTCTTGCCGGTCGGCACGACCACGGCCGTGTCGGTAGCCAGAAGGAAGGCATTCTCGTCATAGCCGAAGTACTCGAGCTTGGCCCGCGCCACATCCGTCAGAACCTGCGCGTCGCTCATTTCTTGATCGTCGCCCCAGCCGGCGGCCTCGTCGTCGATCTTGTAAGAGCCGTCGATCATGAAACTTTCGAACTCGATCCCTTCGTCGACATATTCATAGCCCCAGTACCACTGATAGCCCGTCGCCTTCACGATGACCTCGCCCTGCGGAATCTCCTGCTGTTTGAACAGTACCGGCAGAGAGAAGGCGCCGATGAAAACGAGAATCACGATCGGAATGACGGTCCAGGCGACTTCGATCGGCGTGTTGTGCGTGAAACCGGCCGGTTCCGGATTGGAGCGGCGGTTGTATCTCACGATCACGACGGCCAGAAGCGCCATCACAAAGAGCGAAATCAGCGTGATGATAACCAGCAAGAGCCCGTCCAGCCATTGCAGGTCCGTGGCCAGTTCGGTCGCGGCGGGTTGAAACCCGGTCTCGCGATCGACCGGCGCCCCGATCACGGGCAGGCCTTGCGCGGCAGCGGTTGTTGCCGCGCCCGCGCCTGCGATGGCTGCGGCAAGGCGGCTGAAAAGAGTCGGTAGACGCATCTGTCCTCGGTCCTGTTTGGCGTGGCGGTCCCCGGCCCGATACGGCGCGACCGCCGGACCTGTTGTTCTTCCGCCGTTTGAAATCATATTAGATGTTCGGGAACAAGGCTCCCCATTGCGGCATTCAGCCGCTCAGAGCCTCAGATTTGAGGACGCTTCCATGTCGGATCACACCCCCTTCCGCCCCTTTGAGACCCACCTCGACCAAGAGGCGGCGCTGGGGCTCCTGCGCGACGCCGTCGCAGGGGCCGATGACGGAGAGCTCTTTCTGGAGCGCCGACGCTCCGAAGTGCTGACCTGGGATGACGGACGGGTCAAGACCGCCAGCTACGACGCTTCAGAGGGTTTCGGCCTTCGCGCCGTTCGGGGCGAGACCGCCGGCTACGCCCATTCCACGGACGTGAGCGAGCAGTCCCTGAAGCGCGCCGTCGCGACCGCTCGGCTGGCCGTGGGTGACGGCGGCGGCACCATGGCCGACGCGCCGCCGGCCACGAACCAAAAACTCTATTCCGACCACGATCCGATGGCGGATGCGGAATTTCCTGTTAAGATTGAGACCCTTGCAGAGATCGACGCCTTCGCTCGCGGGCTCGACAAACGCGTGGTTCAGGTCTCGGCGACCCTAGCAGCGTCGTTGCAGGAGGTCGTCATCCTCCGCCCCGAAGGTCACGCGGTCACAGACACGCGGCCCATGACCCGGCTCAATGTCTCGGTCATCGTCGAGGAGAACGGACGGCGCGAAAGCGGCATGTCCGGCGGCGGCGGACGCTATGCGCTCACCGGGCTCATCCAGCCGGACCACTGGCAGGACGCCGCCCGAGAGGCGCTCAGAATCGCGCTCGTCAACCTCGAGGCCGTCGCGGCGCCTGCCGGCGTGATGGACGTGGCGCTCGGCGCAGGCTGGCCCGGCATTTTGCTCCACGAAGCCATCGGCCACGGGCTGGAGGGCGACTTCAACCGCAAGAAATCCTCCGCGTTCGCCGGGCTTATGGGCCAGCGGATCGCGTCAAAAGGCGTGACCGTGCTCGATGACGGTACGCTCCCCGACCGGCGCGGCTCGATCAGCGTCGATGACGAGGGCACGCCGTCCAATGCGACCACGCTGATCGAAGACGGCATTCTCGTGGGCTATATGCAAGACCGTCAGAATGCCCGGCTCATGGGCGTCAAACCCACGGGCAACGGTCGCCGCCAGAGCTACGCCCACACGCCGATGCCGCGCATGACCAACACTTACATGCTCTCGGGCGATGCCAAACCGGATGAGATCGTGGGGGATGTGAAGGACGGCATCTACGCCATCGGCTTCGGCGGCGGCCAGGTCGACATCACCAATGGCAAGTTCGTCTTCTCCTGCACCGAGGCCTACTTGGTCGAGAATGGCAAGATCGGCGCGCCCGTCAAGGGCGCCACACTGATCGGCGACGGGGCGACTGCGCTCAAGCAGATCCGCGCGGTCGGCAACGACATGGCGCTCGATCCGGGGATCGGGAACTGTGGCAAGAACGGCCAGTGGGTGCCGGTTGGCGTCGGCCAGCCGACGCTTTTGATCGGCGGGTTGACAGTGGGCGGCTCGGCGGCCTGAGCGCGAAGAGGCCTGTCTGAACGGCGGCGCGCAGCCGCTCTGGGGCGTTGTAGAGGCGGGTCAAGCTGTTGTCGGGACTTCGTTGACGCTGTTTCAGCTTCCCACCTCCCCCCCCTCCCGAGCGCTGGCGCAAAACCTCCTCCGTGGCTAGGCTGCGGGCGCGCCGCAGTGCAGGAGGAGCGCGATGCCCCGGATTTTCTGGTTCATTCTCGCTGCGACGCTGGCCCCCTGGCTCACCATGAACCTCGTCACCGCTCCAAGGATCGAGGAACTCGCCGGCGGGCTGCGTCTCCTCGACATGCGGTTCACCGGCTACTCCTTTGAGGAGGCCAGGGACTTCATTGCCGCCATCGGCGACGAGGGGGCGGCGCTCTATCTCGGGTGGCAGATGTGGCTCGACATGATCTTTCCGCCGCTTCTGGGCGCGGTCATGTTCCTGCTCTACCGCTGGCTCGTCCCCGGCTGGCCGGGCCTGACCGCCGCGATTGTGTCGCAGAGCTACGTCGTCGTGGACATCCTGGAGAATCTGGCGATCTCCGCAATGGCGCGCGCCGGAGCGGACGGCGTGACGCCCGAAATGGCAGCTCTGGCCAACCAGTGGACAGTCACGAAGTGGGGCCTCGCGATCGTCGGTCTCGCAATGCTGACCGTCGGCATCGGGATGCGTCTGCGAATGCGCGGGCCGGCGGGCTAGGCGAGTCCGCATCAGCCGTCGTCGGAAAGACCATCTGCCAAACCGCCCCTCCCCTGAAATAGCGAGGGCGCGGAGATTCATCGTTAATCCCGCATTAACCGACTCCTGTCAGATACGTTCTCAGCAAGAGACGGAGCCAGGATGGCCAAGGACTTATCCCCTTCCACCCACCCTCTCACCCCACCCCTCACAGAGGAAGAGTGGCGCTCCTGGCTCCGGCTCTTGCGCTCACGCCGCGTCGGAATCTCCACCTTTTTCAGAGTCATGGCGGAATACGGATCGGCCGAGGCCGCGCTCGAAGCACTACCCGGGATAGCCGGCGAGGCGGGCGTATCCGACTACAAGGTCTGCCCCTTAGAGCCTGTCGAGCGCGAGTTCGACGCCGCCCGGCAGGCGGGCGTCCGGACGGTCGCGATCGGCAGCAAGGAATACCCGAAATCGCTTGCCAACATCCCCGACCCGCCGCCGATCCTCTGGTGTCTCGGCGACATCGAGCTGCTCCAGCGCCCCATGATCGCCCTCGTCGGCGCCCGCAACGCCTCGTCCCTTGGCACCCGCATGGCGCGGAAGCTCGCGGCCGACCTCGGCAAAGACGGTCAGGTCATCGTCTCCGGCCTCGCACGGGGCGTCGACACCGCCGCCCATATCGCCGGCGTCGGGACCGGGACGATCGCCGTGATGGCGGGCGGCGTGGACGTCGTCTATCCCGCCGAGAACGCGTCGCTCGCGCAGGAGATCGAAGAAAAAGGCCTGCGATTGAGCGAGATGCCCATGTCCGCCGCGCCTCAGGCGCGCCACTTCCCGCGCCGCAACCGGATCGTCTCGGGCCTGGCCCGGGCCGTCGTTGTTGTCGAGGCAGCCGCCAAATCCGGCAGCCTGATCACCGCCCGCACCGCGCTCGACCAGGGTCGCGACGTGCTTGCTGTGCCCGGCCACCCGTTCGACGCCCGCGCCTCAGGATGCAACATGCTGATCCGCGACGGCGCTGAGCTCGTCCGGTCGGCGATGGACGTTCTCGAAGCGCTGGAGCGCCCGGATCCCGAGGCCCCAGCGGATGTCGCGCCGGAGCGCGCGGAAGCTCCGGGACCTTCCGTTCCGATGCATGAGCTGCATCAGCAGATTCTCGACCGTCTTGGCCCTAGCCCGGTGCCGGAGGACCAGGTCATCCGCGACCTGAAGATCCCTGCCGGAACGGTCTCGCCCGCAATTGTCGATCTTGAGCTTGACGGCAAAATCCGGCGCGAGGCGGGCGGCATGCTCGCGCTGGCGACCTGACGCTCGGGCGCATCTGTCGCACGGCTTCAGCTGCCCGAAAATCGCCCGAGCGTTGACAAGCCCATGCCCGATCCCACATGTACCGCCGCCAAGGTCTGCTATTTTCCGAAAGGTTTTTCATGCCCGTCGTTGTTGTCGAGTCCCCGGCTAAGGCCAAGACAATCAACAATTATCTCGGCTCCGACTACACAGTCCTCGCAAGCTACGGGCATGTGCGCGATCTGCCGTCCAAGGACGGTTCGGTCGACCCGGACGACGATTTCGGGATGAAGTGGGAGGTCGGGAGCGACTCTAAAAAGCACGTCAAAGCGATCGCGGACGCGCTCAGGGACGACCCCGTCCTGATCCTCGCCACAGACCCCGACCGCGAGGGCGAGGCGATCTCCTGGCACCTGGAGGAGACGCTGCGCAACCGGAAGGCCCTGAAGAAGGACACGCCCGTCAGTCGGGTGGTCTTCAACGCCATCACCAAGTCCGCAGTGACCGAGGCGATGTCGAATCCGCGCGAGATCGACCGCGACCTGGTCGAGGCCTATCTCGCCCGTCGCGCCCTCGATTATCTCGTGGGGTTCAACCTCTCGCCGGTTCTGTGGCGAAAGCTCCCGGGCGCCCGTTCGGCGGGCCGCGTGCAATCGGTCTGCCTGCGCCTGATCGTTGAGCGCGAGATGGAGATCGAGGTCTTCCGCGCACGGGAGTATTGGACGGTCAAGGCGCTCCTGACAACGCCGCGCGGGCAGGAGTATGAGGCACGGCTCACCGTTCTGGGCGGCGCCAAGCTCGACAAGTTCGACATCCCGAACGAGGCGGCGGCCGAGCTTGCCGTTCAGGCGATTAACTCCCGTGACCTGACGGTGAAATCGGTCGAGGCCAAGCCCGCCTCCCGCAACCCATCCGCGCCATTCATGACCTCGACGCTACAGCAGGAGGCGAGCCGCAAGTTCGGCTTCGGCGCACGCCAGACAATGCAGATCGCCCAACGGCTCTACGAGGCCGGGCACATAACCTATATGCGGACTGACGGCATCGACATGGCGCCCGAGGCGGTCATGGCCGCGCGCGACGCGATCAAGGAGCGGTACGGCGAGAGCTACCTCCCAGACAGCCCGCGCATGTACAAGAACAAGGCCAAGAATGCGCAGGAGGCGCATGAGTGCATCCGCCCCACCCGGATGACCGCCGACCCGGCGAGCCTGGGCCTGCGCGACGCCGATCAAACAAAACTCTACGATCTTATCTGGAAGCGAACGCTTGCCAGCCAGATGGCGGGCGCCCGGCTGGAGCGCACCACGGTGGATGTGGGCAGCGGGGACGGGCAGGTCGAGCTAAGGGCGACCGGCCAGGTGGTCCTGTTCGACGGGTTTATGCGCGTCTACGAAGAAGGCCGCGACGACGTGGCCGATGAGGACGACAAGCGCCTGCCGCAGATCATGCAGGGCGAGGCGGCGGCCAAATCCTCGGTCACGCCGGAGCAGCATTTCACCCAGCCCCCGCCCCGCTACACCGAAGCCACGCTGGTCAAGCGGATGGAGGAGCTCGGCATCGGCCGCCCATCGACCTACGCCTCGATCGTGACGACGATTCAGGACCGGGGCTATGTGCGGAAAGAGAAAAACCGGCTCTTCCCCGAAGACAAGGGCCGCCTGGTCACCGCCTTTCTGGTCAATTACTTCCGGCGCTACGTGGGCTACGACTTCACCGCCAAGCTCGAGGACGAGCTCGACGACATCACTGCCGGCGACCGCGACTGGCAGGACGTGCTCAGCCGTTTCTGGCGCGACTTTAAGGCGGCGATCGAGGAGACGAGCGAGCTTCGGATTACCGAGGTGCTCGAGAAGATCAACGAAGTGCTTGAGCCGCACCTCTTCCCGCCGAACGAGGACGGTAGCGATCCGCGTCTTTGCCCGAACTGCGGCGAGGGGCGGCTGTCGATGCGCACCGCGCGGTCGGGCGGAGCCTTTATCGGCTGCTCCCGCTATCCCGACTGCCGCTACACCCGCGCCTTCGGCCCCCCTGGAACCGAACCGGAAAGCGCGATCCCACCCGAGGGCAAGCTCTTGGGCCAGGACGGCTCGGACAAAATCTGGGTCCACAAGGGGCGGTTCGGGCCCTACGTGCAGCGGGGCGAAGTGACCGAAGAAGTGAAAAAACCGCCGCGCCAATCCGTTCCTGAGGGTTGGGATCCGGCAGAGGTTTCTCTCGAACAAGCGCTGAAGCTTCTCGAATTGCCGCGCCTGGTGGGCCGGCATCCGGCCGACGACGTGCCGATCTGGGCCAATCTTGGGCGCTATGGCCCCTACCTCAAACACGCGGAATCCACCAGTTTCAAAGGCGGCACCAACGCCAATCTGGAGTCCATCGACGAGGTTTGGGAGGTCGGCATGAATCGCGCCGTCCAGCTCATCGACGAGAAGGCCGCGTCACGCGGGCGCGGGCGGGGTCAGGCGAAAACGCTCAAGGACCTCGGCGAGCATCCGGAAAGCGGCGGGCCAGTCGCCATCATGGATGGGAAGTACGGGCCTTACGTGAAGTGGGACAAGGTCAACGCGACGCTGCCCAAGGACACCGATCCGGACAAGGTCACGATGGACATGGCGATCGAGCTGATCGCCGCCAAGGCCGCCAGCAAGGGCAAGAGAGGCGGGCGAAGGAAGAAGGCGGGCTAATACAACCGCCGCGCGATCTCGTCCGGGTCTTCCGTCTCCACATGCCAGAACGCCCGCGCCTCCTCGGGCAGCTTTGAGAGCACGATCTCGAACTGCCGGTGGTTCACATACCGCCAAAGCGCCCAGGCCGTCGCTTCGATCGCGTCATTGGGCGTAAGGTTGTGGTTTTGGCGGACTCTCTGCGCCTCTCGGTTCATCTCGCCCTTGCTGCCAAACGGCAAGGGCGGGGCGCCGACATCCCAGTCGCGGATGAAGATCGCGGCCAGAACCGACGGCAGGACGCTCGCAAAGACGATCCCTTCCGATGGCGTCAGGCGCCGGCGAAAAACCTGAAAGACCGCATCAACCGCCGTATAGGCGCTGTTGTCTGAGACCAGATCCATCCGCTCCTTCACGTCGTCCAGAAACGCGCGAAACTCCATTGAGGCGTGGCGATGGCTGTTCGGCATAGGCATGAGACGGCTCATCCAAGGCGAGGTTGAGCGAGTGTCGCCCGCAAGCGCGCCTGCCTCAAGCGCCCATGCCGCGCTGCGGCGATTGACTCTGCCCCGCCCCCGCGTCAGAACCTTGCGCGACATCGGCAGGGAAGCGTTTCATGAAAAAAGTCTATGCCAGCGCGACCGAGGCGCTCGACGGCCTCCTCCACGACAACATGCTCATCGCCGCCGGCGGTTTCGGGCTTTGCGGGATACCGGAGCTCTGCATCGACGCCATCGTGGAAAGCGGGGTCCAGCACATCACCATTGCGTCGAACAACTGCGGCGTGGACGGGTTCGGTCTGGGCAAGCTTCTGGACACCAAACAGATCAAGAAGATGATGTCATCTTACGTGGGCGAGAACGCCGAGTTCATGCGCCAGTACCTGTCGGGCGAGCTGGAGTTGGAGTTCAACCCGCAGGGCACGCTGGCCGAGCGGATGCGCGCTGGCGGCTGCGGCATCCCCGGGTTCTACACCCGGACAGGCGTTGGCACGGTCATCGCCGAGGGCAAGGAGCACAAGGACTTCCATGGCGAGACTTACATCATGGAAGAGGGAATCTTCGCCGACCTATCCATCGTTAAGGCCTGGAAGGCCGACACCACAGGAAACGCCATCTTTCGAAAGACCGCCCGCAACTTTAATCCGCCCGCCGCGATGTGCGGGAAGATTTGCGTGATGGAAGTCGAGGAGATCGTGCAGCCGGGCGAGCTGGACCCCGACCACATCCATCTGCCTGGCATCTACGTGAACCGCATCATTCAGGGCGAGCACGAGAAGCGCATTGAACAACGCACCGTCCGTCAGAGGGAGGAAGCCTGATGCCCTGGGACCGCAATCAAATGGCCGAACGGGCCGCAAAGGAACTAGAAGACGGCATGTACGTGAACCTCGGCATCGGAATTCCGACGCTGGTGGCGAACTACGTGGGCGACAAAGACATCACGCTGCAGTCGGAAAACGGCATGTTGGGCATGGGGCCGTTCCCTTTAGAGGGCGAGGAAGACCCGGACCTCATCAACGCGGGCAAGCAGACGATCACCGAGCTGGACCGAACCGCGTATTTCGACAGCTCGCAGAGCTTCGGCATGATCCGGGGCGGCAAGATCGCCGCGGCGATTCTGGGCGCGATGGAGGTGTCCGAGAAAGGGGATCTGGCGAACTGGATGATCCCCGGCAAGCTTGTGAAAGGCATGGGCGGGGCGATGGATCTCGTGGCGGGCGTCGGCCGTGTGATCGTGGTCATGGACCACACCAACAAGCACGGCGAGTCGAAGCTTTTGAAAGAATGCACGCTCCCCCTGACGGGCAAGGGCGTGGTCGACCTGATCATCACCAACCTCGGCGTTATGGAAGTCGATCACAAAGGCCTGCACATCATCGAGTGCGCGCCCGGCGTGACCCGCGAAGAGATTCGCGCGGCGACCGAGGCCAACGTTGTCTGAGTTTCAGATCGAGACCGAGATCGATGGTTCCAAGGGCCGCTACGTAATCCGGCAGGACGGCGAGGAGGCGGAGCTGACCTTCTCCATCGCCTCGCCGACCATGCGGATCGCTGATCACACGGGCGTTCCGGACACGTTCCGCTCGACCGGTATGGGGCACGCGCTGGTCGAGCACCTGGTCGCGGCGGCCCGGCGCGAGGGGTTCAAAATCGTGCCGCTCTGCCCCTTCGTGAATGCGGAAAGGCGCAGACACCCGGAATGGGCAGATGCCTTCAACGTCTGACGCCTTGCGCCACTGTTCCTAAAACCGAAACAGCATCATAATATCGCCTAAATCTGTCGCTAGCCGACGGCCAATGGCAATGAGCAGTGCGTCAACCTCCAACCGGCTTTCCGCGCCCGCGTCCGCGCGCCGCTGGCGCGATGTTGCGCTTTTGGGCGGACTGTTCCTTTTGGTGGTCGCTGGACTCGCGGGGCTTGCGGCGGCGACCGGTTGGGAGGAGACGCTGGCAGGCCTGCAAAGACTGACCATTGCCCAGCTCCTCCTCCTCCTGGCGCTAAGCCTGATGAACTACGGCTTCAGGGCGCTCCGCTGGCACCTGTTCTCAGGACGCCTGGGTTTGGGCCTGCCGCTCGCCGCCGACACACGCCACTTTCTCGGCGGCTTCGCGATGTCGGTGACGCCCGGTCGAGTGGGCGAACTGGTTCGCATGCGTTGGATCCGACGCGAAACGGGCTGGCCCTTCGACCGGACGGCGCCGCTCGTTCTCGTGGACCGCGCCTCCGACCTGGCGGCCATGGCTGTGGTGCTGGCGATCGCCATCGCGCTCTCGACCGGCGGGATCGCAGGCGGGGTGCCTGTCGCGATCGCGGCGCTCGCTGTCGCCTGGGTGGCGACGCGGCCCAACCTCCTGCGCGGGATCGCCGAGGGCGCCTATCGACTCATTGGACGCCGCCTGCCCCGGCTTTTCGCCCGCATCCGGCGCGCTTCCGTGTCGCTCGGGGCCTTCAACGGGCCCGGCCTGCTCTTCGCGGCGTCCTTCCTCGGCATTGTCGGCTGGGCGGCCGAGGGCGTGGCGTTCTGGCTGCTCCTCGTGTGGATGGGCGCAGACATCGGCCTCGCCATGGCCGTGGCGATCTTCATTTTCGCGACGCTCGCAGGCGGCCTCACCGGCGCGCCGGGCGGCATCGGCGGGGCGGAGGCGGCGATGGTCGCGCTTCTGGCCTTGAACGGCGTGCCGCTCGAAATCGCTGCGCCTGCAACTCTTATCATCCGCGTGACAACCCTCTGGTTCGCTATCGGGATCGGCCTCCTGGTCTTCCCGGTCGCCGAGCGGCACTCCCTGAAAGGCGGCCATGCTTTGGAAAACAGCTGAACTCTCCGGCTGGGGCCGCGCCTTGCGCGGGCCCGCCCAGCTTGCCCGGCCCGAGCGCGCATCCACCCTCGCCGCGCTGCAGTCCGAGGTGCCTGCGCCGGCCATCGGCATGCGCCGCAGCTACGGCGACGCGCCTCTGAATTCTGGCGGCAAGGCGATCGACATGACCCGGCTGGACCGGGTGTTGAGCTTCGACGCGGACACCGGGCTCCTTGAGGTGGAAGCGGGGGCGCGGCTTGGCGAGCTCGTCCGCATCTTCGCGCCCAAGGGTTGGCTGCCGCCGGTTCTTCCGGGCACAGGGCTCGCGACCGTGGGCGGTGCGATCGCCATGGACGTGCACGGCAAAAACCACCATGGCGCGGGCACCTTTGGCTGCCATGTTCGGGCCCTCTCCTTGATGACTCCCAAAGGACCAAAGACGGTCAAAGAGGGCTCAGCGCTATTCAAAGCGACCATCGGCGGTCTGGGCCAGACAGGGCCGATCTATTCCGCCAAGTTCCAGCTTTTGAGGACGAAAGGCGACGTGATCGTTGTGACCGAACGCCGGATCGAGGGCTGGGACGCGTTCATCTCCTATCTTGACGCCTCCGACGCGACCTACACGGTCGGCTGGATCGACGCGACCGCAACCGGCAACGCCCTTGGGCGCGGCATCCTGGAAGAGGCGGAGACCGGCGGCGGTCTCGTCCCGCCCGCTAAGCGAGGCAAAAAGGTGCCCGTCGACGCGCCGGACTTCACGCTCTCGCCTCCCGTGGTGCGGGCGTTCAACGCCGCCTATTGGCGGCGCGTTCCGAATGCCGGGCGCACGGTGGTCAAACCGATCGACGACTTCTTCTTCCCGCTCGACAGGATCCACGACTGGAACCGGCTCTACGGCAAAACCGGCTTTCATCAATTCCAATGCGTGGTCCCGCTGGCCCAAGCGGGCGCGCTCCGCGAGATCCTGGCCAGGATCGCGCGGTCCGGCCTTGCCTCCCCGCTTGCCGTACTGAAGCGGATGGGGCCGGGGCGGGCCGGGTACATGTCCTTCCCGATGGAGGGCTACACGCTCGCCGTCGATTTCCCCAATCGGAGCGGCGCCGAGGCTCTCATTTCTGAGCTGGAGCGCGATGCGGCGAAGGCCGAAGGCCGGATCTATCTCGCCAAGGACGCACTCGCCGCGCCCGAGACGATCCGATCGATGTACCCCGAGCATGGCGACTGGCTGAAAGCCGTGCGCAAAGCGGACCCGGGGGCCGCCTACGAGACGGACATGACGAGGCGGTTGAACCTGAGAGGCGCGGAATGACGACCTGGATCATCCTCGGCGGCACATCGACCATCGCCCGCGCCTTCGCCCGGAAGGCGGCGGATCGCGGCGAGGGCGTCATCCTGGCCGGGCGCGACGCCGATGATCTGGCCGCCACCGCGGCGGATTGCGCCGCGAGGGGGGCGCCTTTGGGCGAGTCGATCCGACTCGACGCCCGCGACCCTTTGACCTTCGGCCCAATCGCGGAAAGGGCGGGCCGCATATCGGACGAGATTGGCATCGCAGTTTTTGTCGGCTCAATGCCGTCGCAGGAAGAAATCGACTCCGACCCCGCCCTGATCGACGGCGTGGTGGCCGATAATTACTCCGGTCCGGCGCGTCTCTTACATGAACTGGCACCCCTCCTGGAAGACCGCGGTGCGGGGACCGTCATCGGCGTCGGATCGGTGGCGGGGGATCGCGGGCGGATCGGCAACTACGTCTATGGATCCAGCAAGTCAGGCTTTCACGCCTATCTGTCCGGTCTCAGAAACCGCCTCGGTCGATCCGGGGTTCATGTAGTGACTGTCAAACCGGGCACGGTGGACACCGCGATGACCTGGGGGATGGAGAAGCTCCCCTTCCTCGCGCCGCCCGAAAAGATCGTCCAAGACATCTTCCGCGCGGCAGACAAGAAGAAGGACGTGATCTACACGCCTTTGATCTGGTGGCCGGTCATGACCGTGATCCGGGCGATCCCTGAGCGCGTCTTCAAAAAGATGAGCATCTGAGCGGCTGCGGCTCCGCCCTATCTAACCGAGAAGACGCAGCCGTCGGTTATCAGCTCTGGTGGAGTCTGACAGAGCGACCGGGCGACGTTCCAGGCGGCCAAGACCTTGGGCACATAGGCCCGTGTCTCGGCAAAAGGCGGCACGCCCGCATGCTGGGAAACAGCGCCTTCTCCCGCATTGTATCCCGCAAGCGCCAGAACGGGATCGCGGTCAAACTCGCGGAGCAGCCAGTCCAGATAGGCCACGCCGCCCTGAATGTTCTCGCGCGCGTTCATACTGTCGTCCACTCCGAACCTCGCCGCCGTGGCGGGCATCAACTGCATGAGCCCTTCCGCCCCGGCCCGGCTGACCGCATCAATGCGGCCGGCGCTTTCGATGGAGATGACGGCGAGCACGAGAGCAGGAGAGACCTCGGTTCCGATGGTCGAGGTCAGGATGTCCACGCCGTGCCGCTCGGCGATGGACCGGAGCGTCTGCAACCGGGGGGTTCCCACCTTTGCAACCCCACGCTGGACAGCGGCCAGCGCGTCCTGAAAACGCGACGCGGGGTCCTCGTTCAATCCCGGTGAAACGACGTCCCAATACCAGTCGAACTCAGTGGAGCCGTCTGGGACCACGCCGCCCGGCACGCGAAATGCCGCGTCCGGCCTCGGGTCGCCCGGCCGGCGCGGCTCCTCGCCCGGCGTGATCCGATAGACTTCTGCCTCCGGGTCGATCTGCACGGTGATTCTGCGAGGTGCATCGCCCGAAGGCGGCGCGACGCGCCGAAACGTGAAATCGCCGCCAGTCTGGGCGGTCTGAGCGGAGGCGGGGCCTGCGACTCCCGGCGAAAGCGCGGGAATCGACGCGACCGCGGCGCCGACCAGAAGAAATCGCAAGATGCCAATCAGTTTCATGGCCCGTTTTTTCGCAAATCGCCCCCGCATCGGCCAGCACAATCGGGCGTATTGTTCGCGTTTGCCGGATAGTCGTGCCCGACGGACATCATTGACTATCATGACGAAACCCAATTTCAGTTTTATTCATTTATTTTCAGGTAGTTATTAGATTCATCCCATCTTTCGCATGCGTGCGAAAATTGTACCTCCGGCGCCAAACTCTCGCCCCAATTACCGGCGAGAAAAGCAACATGCCAAGGCGGCAAAGGATTGGAAGTGAGAGTTTCGGTCCCTTCAGTCGTCAAGGTTGTTTGGAAACTGATCCTACCCAATGGAGGGACACATGAAACTGTTCAACGCTTTTCTTAACGACGAATCCGGCGCCGTCACGGTTGACTGGGTTGTTCTGACCGCTGCTATCGTTGGTCTCGGCATTGCCGTTATGACCTCGGTTGGCGCCGGTACGGCCGACTTCGCCGACACGATCTCGGGCCACATGTCGACCGGCTCGGTCACCACGAGCTACTAACAGACATTCCTAGTCTGGTTATGAGGCCGCGCCCCCCGGGGCGCGGCCTTTGGCTTTTCCAAACAAAGAACAGATTTTTCTGAAAATTGAGGGAATTGTGGAGAAAAGGAGATCGGCAGGTCTCACTTGCGCCATATTTCCCTGTCAGTGGTGGGAACAGAAATCGCAACAACTCGCATTTGGCAACGGAGTGAACGATGTTTGGTACCTTTAGAAACTTCTGCCTTCAGGAAGACGGAGCTGTAACCGTCGATTTTGTCGTTCTGACGGCGGCGGTGATCGGCCTGGGCCTTGGCGTAATCCTGACCATTTCCAACGGCGCCACAGACTACTCCGGCAGCGTCGGAAACTACCTGACTGCGCAGACCGTCACCTCGACTTATGACTGATCCTCAATCGAAAATGCGTGGACACTGCACGACATAATCAAGTTCCGTCCACGGTTTCGCCACAATCAAAGGCCAACCCTAGCATGACGAAAACCGGGTGGTGGCGGAACAATCCGCCAGGCCGATAGTAAAAGAGGAAACGTCATGCGTTTGGTGTTCGGATTTGTCCTTTTGCTCGGCATGGGTTTGGCCGGAGCTGCCGTTTATATGGCCAAAGGATACATTGGCCAGCAGCAGGCCCAGCTCGCGGAAGCGAACAAGGTCAGGCAAGCGATCGTTCCCACGGTCGAAGTCTATGTGCTGAACAAACCCTTGCGCTACGGCCAGCGGCTAACGCTGGAAGACATAAAGAAGGTGCGCTGGCCGGAGGAGGCCGTGCCGGAAGGCGCCTTCGTCTCCGAAGAGGAGCTCTTCCCCGAAGGCACCGACACGCCACGTGAAGTCCTGCGGACCATGGAAGCCGACGAGGCCGTGCTCGTCTCCAAAGTGACCGATCCGGGCGAGAACGCCGGGATCTCGTCCCGCTTGTCGACCGGGCTCAGAGCTTTCACGATCCAGACCGACGTCACGTCTGGCGTCGGGGGGTTTCTGCGCGTGGGCGATCGCGTCGATGTGTATTGGACCGGCAATCTGCCTGAGGGCAGACGCGTGACCCGGCTGATCGACACCAACATCCGGCTGATCGGCATCAACCAGTCGGCCGACGAGGACCGCACCGGCGCCATCGTGGCGCAGACGGTCACAGTCGAGATCAATCCGCGGCAGGTCGCATCGCTCGCTCAGGCGCAAGCCACCGGACGACTTACGCTGTCTCTGGTGGGTGTCGAGGACCTGACCCAGGTCGAAAGCGTCGAGATCGACCAGAATGAGCTTCTTGGAATTGAGGAGAAACAAGTTGTCGAGGTCGAGACGGAAGAGATTTGCACCGTGCGGCGCCGCAACGGAGAAGAGATCATAACGGTCCAGATTCCCTGCACAAACTAGACACTTCGAACTCAGGACACGAGCTACGCGCCACCATATTCGGTGGCGCGTTTTTTATTTGGCCCAAACCGTGGACGGTGTGTTGCGACTTTTCCACATCAGTTTTCGCATTCAACTGCCTGATTGTTGCAATGAATTAACGCTTGCCGCACTCTGCCGGCATCTGGGCGAAGAAACCCGACAACAGAGGCGTGATCGGAAAGGCAGGTCACATGAAATTTGATAGGTTCATAAAGGCGGCGCTCCTAGGATTTGCCGTCACAACAGCGAGTGTCGCCCAGTCTGGGGCGCAGTCGCTTTCCGTAATGGAGGGGGAGGTCTCATCCGCGCTGCAGGTTCCGATGAACCGCGCCGTGGTCGTTGAAGCTGAGAACCCCTTCGCAGAACTCAGCATCGCAAACCCGGGCATCGCCGATATCTCGACACTGTCGGACCGGACGATCTACGTTTTGGGCAAAGCGCCGGGCCGCACAACCCTGACGCTCCTCGGCCCGGACGGTCGTCTGATCACGAACGTCGAGGTGCACGTCACTCCCGATATCGCCGAATTCAAGGAGCGGCTTCGCCAGATCCTGCCGGGGGAGCCGATTGAGGTCCGCACCGCCAACGACGGCATCGTGCTGTCTGGCGTCGTCTCTTCAATCGCCCGCCTGGACCGCGCGCTTGACCTCGCCAACCGGTACGCGCCCGATCGAGTATCCAACCTGATGGTCGTGGGCGGAACGCAGCAGGTCATGCTGAAGGTTCGCTTCGCCGAGGTTCAACGCCGCGTTCTGAAGGACCTGTCCGCAGGCCTCAACTTCGTCACCGCCGGCTCCGACGCCGCAATCTCCGGCGCCGCCGGTTCCGGTTCGCTGGTGCCCGGCACCTCGATCGGCGACACGGCGTCCACCACGCTTGATCTGGACGGCACCGCGGTCGGCCAGTTCGGCATCGGGTTTGAGGTCGGCAGCGTCGCTTTCGGCGTCCTGCTGGAAGCGCTGGAGCAGAAGAACCTGGTCCGGACGCTTGCCGAGCCTAACCTGACGGCGCTTTCCGGTCAGGAAGCCAGCTTCCTCGCCGGCGGCGAGTACCCGATCCCGGTCACCGACGGGGACGGCGGCGTCACGATCGACTACAAACCGTTCGGCGTTCAGCTGAACTTCATCCCGCGCGTGGTCGACGGCCACCGCATCAACCTCGAGCTCAACGCCGCCGTTTCGGCCATCGATTTCGGAACCTCGGTGACGAACTCGGGCTTCTCGGTCAACGCGTTCACGCGCCGCGAGACGCAAACGACGGTCGAGATGCTCGACGGTCAGAGCTTCGCAGTCGCCGGCCTTCTGCAGGACGACTTCCGCGACTCCGCCGCACAGGTGCCCTGGCTTGGAGATGTTCCGGTCCTCGGCGCGCTGTTCCGCAGCGCGAACTACGAGCGGAATCAATCGGAGCTCGTGATCATTGTCACGCCGCACCTTGTTACCCCGACCCGGGGCGAGGCGCTGGCGCTGCCCACGGATCGCGTGCGCATCCCGACTGAATCGGAGCTGTTCCTCTTCGGACAGACCACACTGCCGGCCGGGGCGCCCCGTTCCGGCGCCGCGGCTGAAGTCGCAAAGCAGGACTTCACGGGGTCCTACGGCTACGTGATGGAGTGAGACACATGACCCTCAAGATCAAAACACTTCTTGTCGGGGCAAGCGCGCTCGCTCTGGCGGCCTGCTCGGACACATCGTCCTTCAACAAGGAAGCGGGAGCATTCATCGATGAGGGCGCCTTCGGCAACCCGACGATGAACAACACGCTGATTATGAACGGCGATCAGCAGTTCCTGGCCAACCTGAACCAGCGCTTCGCGGCCGAGGTTCCCACAATGGTGACCTTCGAATTCGACCGCTCGGTTCTGGACGGCGACGCGCGGGCGATCCTGAACGAGCAGGCGGACTGGATCCGCCAGTTCCCGGAAATCCGCTTCAGCGTGTTCGGTCACACCGACCTGGTCGGCACCGACGCCTATAACAAGGCGCTCGGCATGCGCCGCGCACGCGCGGTCGTTAACTACCTTGTCAGCCAGGGCGTCAACCGCTCGCGCCTGAAAGCTCAGGTGTCCTTCGGCGAGACGCGCCCGGTTATCGACACCCAGGATCGCGAGCGCCGGAACCGCCGGACCGTCACCGAGGTGTCGGGCGTCGTTCAAAGCCACCCGATGGTGCTGAACGGCAAGTACGCCGAGATCATCTTCCGCGACTACGTGGGAAGCGCTCAGTCACCCGCCACGCTTGGCGGCGGCGGCCTCGAGGCCATCGAAGGTCAGGCCGGCAACTGACGCGAAACATATCATTTACGAAGGGCGGCCAATGGCCGCCCTTTTTGTTTCATCGTCGCTCAATACCGAATAATTACGATTTTTTAGCCTCAATGTCGCCAACATTACCTTTCACAAAATGACAGTGGGGAGACCTCCGCGCGGATTCGCGTGGCGGTGTCCTCGCGCCGGAATAACTGGGCCTCGGTCTGATCGGGGACCTCCCGGAAGCGGAAGGACAAGTGGGTATGACGACCAACGCGGCAGCAGTGCAGGACGAACCGGCGCCTCTTACGGCGTGCACGATCAGCCGGGACGTTCAGAACTTCGATCTTCTGATCGAGGACATGGAGGCCGAGTGCGGCGAAGGTTGGGGCGATCTGTCATTCGACGACGCGGCGCTCTTTCTCAAGCAAGAGGATTCCGAGACGCTTGAGTTCGTGGCGCTCGCCATCGACCAGGAAGACGAGGAGATCATCGACACGCTCGCCGATCTCGTGAAATCGGCCCGCGACCAGGATATCCGCGTTCTGGTCATCGCCGAGGAAGTCAGCCCCATCGCGCTGCACAAGCTTTTGAAAGTCGGCGCCGACGAATTCGTCCCCTACCCGCTTCCCGACGGCGCCCTGCACGACGCGATCGAACGGATGCGCCGCGCCGCGCTTCGCCAGGACAATGGCGAGCTGCCGGACGAGATGCGCACGAAGCTCAAGGCGACCGGAGACCGGAACGGCATTGTTCTGGGCGTTCAGGGTTTTGCGGGCGGAACTGGCTCGACGACCTTCGCGGTCAACCTCGCGTGGGAGCTCGCCAGCCTCGATAACGGCGGAGAGCCGCTGCGAGTCTGCCTGATCGACTTCGATCTCCAATTCGGCGCGGTCGCGACTTATCTCGACTTGCCCCGCCGCGAAGCGGTCTTCGAGCTCCTGCAAGACACCGGGTCCATGGACAGCGACAGCTTTATGCAGGCGCTGCTGACCTTCAACGACAAGCTCCACGTCCTGACCGCGCCGAGCGATCTCATACCGCTTGACATCATCGGACAGGAGGACGTCGAAAAAATCCTCGAAGTCGCTCGCACGAACTTCGACTACGTGGTTATCGACATGCCGCAGTCGGTCGTGATGTGGACCGAGACGATCCTCAACGCGGTCCACGCCTATTTCGCCATGACCGAGTTGGACATGCGCTCCGCCCAGAACACGCTTCGCATGATCCGAGCGTTCAAAGGCGAGGACCTGCCGATCAATAAGGTGCGATACGTTCTGAACCGCGCCCCCAAATTCACCGACCTCACCGGCAAGAGCCGGGTCAAGCGAATGGCGGAGAGCCTGGACATCAAAATCGAGGTCTTGATGCCGGACGGCGGCAAGCAGGTGGTCCAGTCGAATGACCACGGCGTGCCGCTCTCCGAAGTCGCGTCGAAAAACCCGCTTCGCAAGGAAATCGAGAAACTGGCGGAGTCAGTTCACGAATCGAACGTCGCAGTCGCAGAAGGCGCCTGAGTGAAGAAGGATTAGTCCATTGTTTTCGAAATACAAAAAGACTGACGGAACAAGCGGCGGACAGGGCTCGCCCGAGCTGAAAAGCATCCCCGGCGGCTCGGTGGGCCGGGCGACCTCGAAGCCTTCCCCGACGCCCGATCTCCCGGCAACTCAGACGCAAGACGTCGTGACGCGGCGGCGCCAGTCGAAGCCGGACGCGCAGCCCAAGCCTGTCGACAAGGAGCGCAAACGCAAGGAGCGCTTGGGCGAGATCAAGCTCGAGCTCCACAAACGGCTTCTCGACAACCTGAACCTCTCGGCTCTTGAGACCGCGACGGAAAACGATCTCCGGGCCGAGATCGTCGCCATCTCGGGCGAGGCGCTCGACGAAATGGGCGTCGTCCTGAACCGGGAAGAGCGGCAGACCCTTAACCAGGACCTCTATGACGAGGTGACGGGCCTCGGCCCGCTGGAGCCGCTTCTCAAGGACGACACGGTTAACGATATTCTCGTCAACGGCCCACAGCAGGTCTTCGTCGAACGCGCGGGCAAGCTCGAGCTGACCGACACGACCTTCAAGGACGAAAAGCACCTACTTCGGATCATCGACAAGATCGTATCGGCGGTGGGCCGGCGCGTCGATGAATCGAACCCGTATGTCGACGCCCGTCTCGCCGACGGCTCGCGTTTCAACGCGATGGTTCCGCCGATCGCGGTGGACGGCTCGCTCGTCTCGATCCGTAAGTTCAAGAAGGAAAAATTGTCTGTCGACGACCTGGTGAACTTTGGCGCCTTCACCGAAGAGATGGCTGCGTATCTGCAAGCCGCTGTTGCAACCCGCCTCAACGTGATCGTCTCCGGCGGCACCGGCTCTGGTAAGACGACAACGCTCAACGCGCTCTCGTCCTTCATCGACAACGACGAGCGCATCCTGACGATCGAGGATACGGCGGAACTTCAGCTTCAGCAGATCCATGTGGGCCGGATGGAAAGCCGTCCGCCGAACGTCGAAGGCAAAGGCGCGGTCAGCCAGCGCGACTGTCTCAGGAACGCGCTCCGGATGCGTCCCGACCGCATCATCGTCGGCGAGACGCGGGGCGAAGAAGTCATCGACATGCTCCAGGCCATGAACACCGGCCACGACGGTTCGATGACCACGATCCACGCCAACTCGGCGCGCGACGCGGTCTCCCGTCTCGAGAACATGATCTCGATGGCGGGGATCGAAATGCCGATCAAGGCGACGCGCTCCCAGATCTCGTCGGCTGTGAACCTGATCGTGCAGGCCTCCCGCCTGCAGGACGGCTCGCGCCGCATGGTCTCGATCACCGAGGTAACGGGCATGGAAGGCGAGGTCATCTCGATGCAGGAGGTCTTCCGCTACCAGCGTGTCGGCCTTACCCCGGACAACAAGATCATCGGCCATTTCACGGCCACTGGCGTACGTTCCAACTTCTCCGAGCGCTTCCGCATGTGGGGTTACGATCTGCCGTCCAACATCTTTGAACCCTTTGCGGCGGAGTAACCAGTTATGATGATCTCTGCGGAACCGCTGATCTACGGCCTGATCTTCATCGCCGTGCTCGCCCTGGTCCAGGGCATCTACCTGACCGTTTTCGGCAAATCGATCAACCTGAACAGCCGCGTCAACCGCCGCCTCGAGATGCTCGAAAAGGGCGCGGGACGCGAGCAGGTGCTGGAACAGCTCCGAAAGGAGATGTCGCAGCACATGAAGTCGCGGTCTATTCCGCTCTACGCGATCCTGGCCGACAAAGCGCAGAAGGCGAATATCGCCTTCAGCCCCACCCAGCTTGTGATGCTGATGGTCATTCTGACCGTCGTCGCCTTCTTTCTGCTGACATTCGGCACCGCCGCCTCCTTCCCCATCCGCGCCGTGGTTTCTGTGATGATGGGCGTGGGCGCCGTTTTTGTCTGGGTCAACAACACCGCCAAAAAGCGTCTCGCCATGATCGAGGAGCAGCTGCCGGATGCGGTCGAGCTGATGGTGCGAAGCCTCCGCGTCGGCCACCCGTTCTCGTCGGCGCTTCAAATCGTCGCCAAGGAAGTGCCCGATCCGCTCGGCTCGGAGATGGGCGTGATCTCGGACGAAGCCGCCTACGGCCGCGACGTTGGAGAGGCGCTCAAGCATATGGCCGAACGCATGGACATGCAGGACCTCCGCTTCCTCGCGGTCGCGGTGACGATCCAGCAAACGTCAGGCGGCAACCTCGCCGAAATCCTCGACGGCCTCGCCAAAGTCGTCCGCGCCCGTTTCAAACTGTTCCGACGGGTCAAGGCGATCACGGCGGAAGCGAAATGGTCGGGCATGTTCCTCAGCGTCTTCCCGCTGGTGGCGCTCGTCATGATCAACGTGCTCCAGCCCAACTACTACGATGACGTCAAAGACACCGCCGCCTTCATCCCGGCGTGCCTTGTCGTCGCCGGCTTTCTCGTCGCCAACATCTTCGTGATGAAGGCCCTCGTGAACATCAAGGTGTGACCCCCATGGACCAGTTGATGGCATATCTGGATCAGGCGAACGCCATTCTCACCGAAAACTTCGGAGAGCTTGGCCCGCTGCTGATCATCGGCGTCTTGGGGATGTTCCTCATTCTTCTGACGCTACCGATCCTTCTCAGGAAAGAGAAAGATCCACTGGACCGCATCCGCGAGGCGGCGCGGGAAGTTGAGACCACCGACAAGGACGGAAAGAAGAAAGCCGGTCTGCGGCGCGGCAATGGCCGCAAGGACAAGCTGTCGAAGTACTCCAACTTCCTCGAGCCACAGAACGAGGAGGAGTATTCCGCCGTCCGCCTGAAGCTCCTCCAGGCCGGCTATCAGTCGAAAGACGCCGTTCGCACCTACCACTTCCTGCAGTTCGCGCTTGGCATCCTGTTCCTGGTGATCGGCGTAATATACGCGATCTACAGCAGCGCGACAGGTGAGCCGACGACGCAAAACCTGGTCCTGTCGATCCTGATCCCTGGTGCCGTTGGCTATATGCTGCCCAAATACTGGGTCACCAAGCGTCAGCAGTCGCGGCAGGAGGAGATTACCAACGGCTTCCCCGACTCGCTCGACATGATGCTGGTCTGCGTTGAAGCCGGCCAGTCGCTCGACCAGGCGATCATCCGCGTCAGCAAGGAAATCAAGGCAGGCTACCCATCGCTCGCCCATGAGTTCGAAATCGTCTCGCACGAGATCAAGGCCGGCAAGGACAAGGTCGCGGTTCTCCGCGATATGGCAGAGCGCGCGGGCGTTCCCGACGTCGCCAGCTTCGTGACGGTGCTCATTCAGTCGGCGAGCTTCGGCACCTCGATCGCCGAGGCGCTTCGAGTCTATGCAGGCGAGATGCGCGACAAACGGGTCATGCGGGCAGAAGAAAAGGCAAACACCTTGCCGACCAAGATGACCCTTGCCACTATGATGCTCACGGTGCCTCCGCTCCTGATCATTCTGATCGGACCTTCGGTCTACGGTATCGTTCAAACGCTGAGCAACTCGCAGATGAGCTTCTGAAGGCTGAATGACCGCAAAAACGCCGCGCCTCGTTCTGGCGCTCCTGGCACTGGCCGCCTGTGACGCCACGGGCGGCCTTCGCCAATCCGAAGACAGCCCTTTCGCGCCACCCGCGGGCGTCGGCCCGACCGAGGAGGCGGTCGACGGGTTAACGGTCGGACATCGCCTGATGGCGGCGGGCGAGTACGAGCTGGCGCTCAAGGCCTATCTACGCGCGGCCTCCGAGCAAGGCGTCAACGTCGACGTCCTTTCCGCGATCGGCTCCGCCAACCTTCAGCTCGGGCGCCTCGGGCAGGCCGAGCAGATCCTCCGCCGCGCGACCGAGTTCGACGAGACCTTCCCCCCGGCCTGGAACAATCTCGGCGTCGTTCTCATGGAAAAGGGCGATTATGGCGAGGCGAGCCGGGTCTTCCGCCTGGCCTTCGCGCTCGACAGCGGCCAAAGCGCGGAAATCCGCGATAATCTCCGTTTGGCGCTCGCAAAACTTGAAAATCCCGCGTATTCTTCGCTCGAGAATGAATTCCGTCTGGTCAGGCGAGGTCCGGGCTTTTACCGGATCCTGTCGACAGGAGAGACCCGAGAATAGGGCCGCCGGACGGGCCACGAGCAGCGAGAGGGCCGAGCCAAATGCGCCGAGTTACCTTATTCACCGCCTGCCTGGGCAGCGCGGCAATTCTTGCGGCCTGCGAGCAGGGCGTGAACGACGCCGATGTGGAGCAGGCGTTGAAAGACGTCAACGTCATCGACGAGTCCAATCTGAACGACGTGATGCTGACCGTCGCCGATCCAAATGAGGCTGTGACCTATTTTGAACGCACGCTGGCGGCGAATCCTGACCGGCTCGACCTCAAGCGCGGCCTTGCCGTGTCGCTGGTTCGCGCGGGCAAGGCTACGGCAGCAGCCGCGGCCTGGCGCGACGTGCTTCAGTCGCCGGAGTCAACGAACGAGGACCGCGTCGAATATGCGGACGCGCTGATCCGCTCGAACCAATGGGACGTGGCCGAAGCTGAGCTCGACAAGATCCCTCCGACGCACGAGACGTTCAAGCGCTACCGGCTCGAGGCCATGGTGGCCGACAGCAACAAGGAATGGACCAAGGCCGACAGCTTCTACGAGATCGCTGTCGGTCTGACGACCACGCCCTCCGGCACGCTGAACAACTGGGGTTACTCCAAGCTGACGCGCGGCGATTTCGCAGCCGCCGAGCGGCTCTTCGGCGAAGCGCTGACCTACGACGCGACACTGTTCACCGCTAAGAACAACCTCGTTCTGGCCCGCGCCGCGCAGCGGAAATACGACATGCCGGTTGTGCAGATGACTCAGATCGAGCGCGCCCAGCTGATCTACACAGCCGCCCTTTCGGCGATCAAACAGGGTGACGTGAACACGGGAAAAAGCCTTTTGGAAGAGGCGATTAGCACGCATCCGCAATACTTCGACGCGGCCGTGCGCAGCCTGGAAGCGCTTGAGAACGACCGCGCGGGCTGACGGGGACGAGACATGCTCGCGATTGATCCGGCCACAGCACTGTGGTTCATTCCTTTCGTTCTGCCGCTCGTGATCTGGGTATCCTGGAGTGATATGGCGAGCATGAAGATCCCGAACAAGGCGGTGCTCGCGACACTGGCCGTCTTCGCGGTCGTCGGCCTCGCCGCTCTGCCCTTCACAGATTACCTCTGGCGCTGGGCCCATTTCGCCGTCGTGATCTTCGTCGGGTTTCTTCTCAGCACGGGCGGCCTCGTCGGCGCCGGTGACGCGAAGTACGCGGCGGCTATGGCGCCTTTTATCGCGCTTTCTGACTGGTTCGCCTTCATGATCCTGCTGACGGCGGTCATTCTTGCCGCATTCGTGCTCCATCGCGCGACCAAAGCGAGCCCTATGAGGGCGCGCTTTGAGAACTGGGAAAGCTGGACACGGAAGGAATTTCCGATGGGTATGGCGCTGGCTCCCGCGCTCTTGTTCTATCTGATCCTCGGCGCTCTGGGCGTTTAGCGGACCTCGAACAGCGTGAGCACGTCGTTGTCGTCGACAAGGCGGACGTCCAAAACGGCGGCCGCCAGCTCCTCAAGTGCGACTTTCCGGTACAAGGGCGACACGGCGCACTTCGGTATGACCACGTAGTCCGCCGCTTCAAAGGCCTCCTGTCCGCCATAGTACCAGGGCGCGCCGTTTTCGACCGGCGCGAATGGACCGAACAGCCATGCGACGCTCAGGATGTCCGCAGTGAAAACCGTGGAGCCTTCCGCGACCCCAAGCGATTGCAGGCGATCGCTCATCTCCAGTTGTTGCGCGCGCAACCCGGCGGCCAGCAAGCATTCACCGTACTCGATGCCTTGAAACTCTATCTGGGCCGCCTCCTGCTCGAGCGTAGCGTGATGCGCCCAATCCTCGCTCACATCACCCAGCGGGAGGGTTGCGTTCAGCGTTTCCGCGCGTCTCTTTGAAACGAAGACATCCTGGTGATCGGGCCACGCAGGCAGCATCTCTACGTAATTCTCCCGGTCGAATGCGGCGTGGTCCAGCGTGGACATCAAGAAGTTCGCCCAGACCGGAAGAAAGAGGCCGACGCACATCGCAGCCACGACATTCATGCTCGTGCGGAGATCGGCAGCCAGAAACAGCACTTGACCGGCTTCCGGACGGAGGGCGAGCAGGAGCACGGCGAGGAACATCAGCCACACAGGGTCCGTCCCGAAGTTCTGGAATGCGATATACGCCAACCCCGGCACGAGAATGAGCCAAAGCAGACCGAGCCCGTCATGGCCCGTCCGGCGAATCAACATCGCAGACAAGCAGGCAAGCACCGTTGCGCCGATGCCGCCGCTGCCGGCAAGAAGTTCGGTGTAGGGCACGCCGGCATTAGGTCGCGTTTCCGAGCGGGAGACCTCGATCAAAGAGCCGACATACTCAAGCCAGAACGCCGGCCCGAATACGATCGCGAAGGCCAGGATCGCCGCGACGCCTGCCATCATCGCTGCCGCCAGCGCCGCGACATCGCGCCGGATCAGCAGCGCCACGCAGGCGGCGGGCACGAGGAACACGAAATAGGTCGCTTTCGTCAGCAGTAGAAACGCGCCCAGAATACCCAGCAGCGCGCCATCCAACCAGGGTTGCTGACGCGCCATCGGCGGCAGCATCGCGATCAGCAAAAGCGTGAAGCCCGCGGCCCAGCACCAGCGGTTGTAATGCATGCCCATCGAGACGCTTCCATCCGCTTCGCCGGGAGTTAAGGCGATCAAGAGGCTCATGCAGGCGAACATGAAAAGCGCGGCCGGCCCTCTCTCGAGCCGGGTCACGCCCGCATAGATCACGAAGGGCAGCAGCGCGGCCGCGACGGCGAACTGACCCCATAGAATGGCGTTACCCACGCCGAACCCCTGCGCCATGAACGCCGTTGTCGGATAGAAGGCGAAGAAGCCCAAAGGGGTGAAGAAATCGAGATGGATGACCTTGCCCGCATGCAGTCGGAGCAGAATATCCATCATGTGGTAGCCGTCGCCCTCGAATTCATCGAGAAACAACGCCCCTTTCCAATAGGCGAGCGCCCCGTAAAGGGCGAGCATCGCGATCGGAATGATTGTTTCGAACCTGCTCATTCTCATCCTTTTTTCATTATTTGGCCACAATAGGCAGGCACCTTCCAACGAGCAAAGGTCTGGCAGCGCTTATTGTTCAAAATCGGGCAACGGCGGGGCGGGCCTGGACCTATATGAGGCACGTGTAGACCAATGAATATGGAAACGGCGAACGTTATCGCGCCCCCGGCCCCCCGCTCGCTTTCGGGGATGAAGCTGCCCACGGTGATGATGCGCGACATCCTTTTGAAGACGATGTTCCGCATGAACCTCGACGCGGTTTCCGATCTGGCCAAGGCGCTCTGCCTGCCCAATCCGGTCACGCAGGAGTTGATCGATATGGCGCGCGAGCAGAAGCTGATCGAGGCGACCGGCACGCTGCACGCGAACTCGGGCGGCGAGATGGGGTTCCAACTGACCGAGGCGGGCAAGGCCCGCGCGCTCGATGCGTTGGCGCAGTCCGAATACTACGGCGCGATGCCCGTGCCGCTCGACATTTACCGCGAGCAGGTGCATCGCCAGTCGATCCGCAACATCCAGGTCACCCGCGACCAGCTGACCGGAGCGATGGGCCATCTGATCCTGCCGAACGAGCTCCTCGACCATCTTGGGCCAGCGGTGTCCGCCGGGCGGTCGATTCTGATGTACGGGCCTCCGGGCAACGGCAAATCGTCGATCTCCAACGGCATCCGCGACGCGCTTGGCGACAAGATCTACATCCCCCGCGCGATCGAGTATTCCGGCCAGGTGATCACCGTCTATGACCCGATCGTCCATTCGGCCGCCGAGGTGCTGGAGGACGACCCGAACTCGCTACGCCGTACGTCGAACCGGTTCGACACGCGCTATGTGCTCTGCGACCGCCCGACCGTGATCACCGGCGGCGAGCTTTCGCTTTCCATGCTGGACCTGGTCTACAACCCGACGGCGCGAACCTATCAGGCGCCCCTGCAGCTCAAGTCGACCGGCGGCGTCTTCATCGTCGACGACCTTGGCCGTCAGGAAGAACCGCCCCAGGCGCTCGTCAACCGCTGGATCGTTCCGCTGGAAGAAAACAAGGACATTCTGGCCTTCCAGTCGGGCGAGAAGTTCGAGGTGCCTTTTGACACGCTTGTTATCTTCTCGACCAACTTCCATCCGAACGAGATCTTCGACAAAGCGGCGCTTCGCCGGATCTTCTTCAAGATCAAGATCGACGGGCCGAACCAAGAGGATTACCTGAAGATCTTCGCGATGGTCGCACGGAAGCGGAAGATGCCGCTGGACGAGGACACGCTCGTCTACCTGATCAAGAACAAGTACCCGACGATCGACAATATCTACGCGAACTACCAGCCTATCTTCCTGGTCGACCAGATGATCTCGATCTGCGAGTTCGAGGGCATCCCCTACCAGATGTCGCCAGAGCTGATCGACCGCGCCTGGGCGAACATGTTCGTCAAGGAAGAAAAGATCGTGCACTAATCCCGTTTCCGCCGCGCAGCCCGCGCGGCGACCGGATGGAGGGTTTTGCCCCTCTAATCCTCCCCAGAGTATTTGCCCCAATAGAAAGGCCCGGGTTCCCCCGGGCTTTTTTGCGGGCTAGGTGAAGGGCATGGCCGACCTGCCCCCCGCATTCACCGATTGGTTCGTCTCGCGCGGCTGGTCGGCGCATCCCCATCAGATCGAGATGGCAGCGCGGGCCGGCTCGCCCTCGCTCCTGCTGATCGCACCGACGGGCGGGGGCAAGACGCTCGCCGGGTTTTTGCCCACCTTGGCGGAGCTGGCCGACGGTGAGTATGACGGGCTTCACACCATCTATGTCTCGCCTTTGAAAGCGCTGGCGGCCGACATCCGGCGCAACCTCTCCTCCCCTATCGAGGAGATGGGATTGCCGGTCCGGGTCGAGGACCGGACCGGCGACACGTCTGCCACGCAGAAGAAGCGCCAGCGCGCCGACCCGCCGCATATCCTCCTGACCACGCCCGAAAGCCTCGCCCTCCTCCTGACCTACGAGGACGCGCCCCGGATGTTCCGAGGCCTCACCCGCGTGATCGTAGATGAGATTCACGCGCTGTCGGAGTCTAAGCGGGGCGATCAGCTCATGCTGGCGCTGGCCGAGCTCGAGGCAATGACGCCGGGCCTCCGCCGCGTCGGCCTCTCCGCCACCGTCGAGGACCCGAAGGGCATCGCGGCCTTCCTCGCCCGCCACCCCGACCCCTGTCCCATTCTCTTCGCGGATCCGGGGCCCGAACCCGACATCTCAATGCTTGAGACCGCCCATCCGCCGCCCTGGTCCGGCGGCGGCGCGGCCTATGCAATCCCCGAGGTCATGGCGGCGATCCGCCGACACAAGACGACGCTGGTCTTCCATAACACGCGGGCGCAGGCGGAGATCTTCTTCTACAACCTCTGGCTCGAGAACGACGAAGCGCTTCCCATCGGCATTCACCACGGCAGCCTCGCCCGCGAGCAGCGCCAGAAGGTCGAGGCGGCGATGGCGGCGGGGGACCTTCGCGCGATTGTCTGCACCGGCACGCTGGATCTGGGCATCGACTGGGGCGACGTGGACCTGATCATCCAGATCGGAGCGCCCAAAAACGTCAAGAGGCTGGTCCAGCGCATCGGGCGGGCGAACCATCGCTACAACGCGCCATCCAAGGCGATTATCGTGCCCGCGAACCGTTTCGAGATCGTGGAATGCGTCGCCGCACTGCAAGCGGTCCGCGAAGCCGATCTCGACGGCGATCCACGTGGCTCCGGGCCGCGCGACGTGCTCTGCCAGCACATCCTGATCCGCGCCTGCCGGGGTCCGTTCGATGCGAGCGCGTTCTACGAGACCGTGCGGACGGCGGGGGCTTATGCGGACCTCACACGCGCCGAGTTCAACGCCTGCCTTGACATGGTGGCCACCGGCGGCTACGCGCTCCGCGCCTATGACCGCTGGCAGCGTCTGAAGGAGCGGCCCGACGGGCTTTGGGAGCTCCGCGATCCCCGCGCGGCGCGCGACGTCCGGATGAACCTCGGCACCATTCAGGACACCGAAACGCTCAAGGTGCGGATGAAGGGGCGGCAATTCGGAAGACCGCTGGGCGAGATCGAGGAGGGCTTCGCCGCCTCCCTCGTCCCCGGCGACACGTTCCTGATCGGCGGGCAGGTCGTGCGCTATGAGGGCCTGCGGGAGATGACGGTGGAAGTGACCCGCCGCGCCGACAAGAAGCCTAAAATCGCCACCTTCAACGGCACCAAATTCGCGACCTCTACCCAGCTGTCGCAACGCATCCTCGGCATGTTCCGGCAAGACGACTGGCCGGACTTGCCGCGCCACACCGCCGACTGGCTCGCGCTTCAGGCCCGCGTCTCACACCTGCCGAGGGCCGACCGCCTGCTGGTCGAGAGCTTTCCCCATGACGGGCGCCAGCACGTCTGCATCTACGGCTTCGCAGGACGGAACGCGATGCAGACGCTGGGGCTTCTGGTCACCCGGCAGATGGAAATGGAGGGCCTCAATCCCCTCGGTTTCGTCTCCACCGACTACGCCGTGCTCATCTGGGGGCTAAACCAGGTCATTGACCCGGAACCCCTTTTCGATGCTCGGGACCTGCGGGCCGCATTCGAGAGCTGGCTGCAAAGCAACGCCGTCATGAAGCGTACCTTCCGCGCCTCGGCCACGGTCGCAGGGCTGCTGGAACGGAACTGGGGGGCGCAGAGACGGACGGGTCGGCAGGCGACCTTCTCCTCCGACATCCTTTACGACACGCTGGTCAAATACGACCCGGAACACCTGATGCTACAGATTACGCGGGAAGAGGCTATGCGCGGCCTCGTCGATTTCGGCCGGATTGAGGAGATGCTGACGCGGACGCAAGGCCGCGTCGATCATGTCATTCTCGACCGCGTCACGCCGCTTGCCGCGCCCTTGTTCCTCGAGCAAGGGCGGGTACCGGTGATGGGCGAGGGGCGCGAGCGGTTGCTGGCGGAGGAGACCGAGCGGCTGATGGCCGCCGCCGGACTGCAGGACGTGGCCTGACCCCTTGCCAAGGCGCTCGCGACCCGGCAAGAACGAAGCATGAACTCAGCCGCCCTCTCCCTCGCCGGTGAAACCCTGATCGCGCTGCCCTCGGGCGCGCTTCATTGGCCTGCGAAAGGCGTGCTGGTCGTCTCCGACCTGCACCTCGGCAAATCCGAGCGCATGGCCCGGCGCGGCGGCGCGCTTTTGCCGCCCTATGAGACGATCGAGACGCTGACCCGGCTTGCAGGCGATATCGAAGCAACGCGCCCGGCGACCGTTCTTTGTCTTGGTGACAGTTTCGACGACCTTCTGGCGGCGGAAGCGATCGAAGACGCGCATCGCGACACGATCCGGCGCCTGCAAGCGGGGCGCCAATGGGTTTGGATCGAAGGCAACCATGACCCAGGGCCGCTTGATCTGGGCGGCACGCACCGGGCCGAGGTCCGACTGGGCGCCCTGGTCTTTCGCCACATCGCCGAAGATGGAAGTCCGCCCGGTGAGATCTCTGGCCATTACCATCCCAAGGCGCGGGTTCGGAGCGCCCGCCGCCCCTGCTTTCTGACCGACGGGCGGCGGCTCATCCTGCCTGCCTACGGCACCTATACCGGCGGGCTGGACTGGACGACGCCGGTCCTGCGGCGCCTCTTCGCCGACAGCGCCACTGCCTATCTGACGGGTTCGCGCGTGCTCGCCGTGCCCGTTCCGAGGGCTGCATGACGCTCGCGCCCGAGATTGAGGCCAAGATACGCCAGTCGTTCAACGCGCAGACGTTGATGTCCACGCTCCATGCCACGCTGGACGAGATCGACCACGGCCATGCGGTGATCTCGGCTCCAATCCACGAGGGCAGCCGACAGCAGCACGGCGCGGCCCACGCCGGTCTGACCTTTGCCATCGGCGACAGCGCGGCGGGCTACGCTGCGCTTGGCATGTTCGAGGAGGCCAAGGAGGTCATGACCGTGGAGATGAAGATCAACCTTCTCCGCCCCGCCATCGGCGATCGGCTTGTTGCGGAAGGCCGGGTCGTGAAGCCGGGCCGTCGGCTGACCGTCGTTCAGGCGGAGGTCTTTGCGGAAACGAACGGCGTCCGGAAATCAGTGGCGCTGTTGCAGGGGACCATGATCCCAGTCGACGGCTAGTCTCAGGCCGTCAAGCCTTCCGGCTCGGGCAATCCATTGGCCCGGCAGCACGCGGTCAGCGTATTCGCCAGCAGACAAGCGATGGTCATCGGCCCGACGCCGCCCGGCACAGGGGTGATGGCGCCGGCGACCTCGACCGCGCTGTCGAAATCCACGTCGCCCACAAGCCGGGTCTTGCCCTCTCCCGCGTCAACGCGGTTGATGCCGACATCGATCACTGTCGCGCCTGGCTTGATCCAGTCGCCCGGCACCATTCGCGGTCGCCCCACCGCCGCAACCACAATATCCGCGCGACGAACCACCTCCGGCAGGTCCTTGGTGCGGGAATGCGCGATCGTTACCGTGCAACTGTCGCCCAGCAAGAGCTGCGCCATTGGCTTGCCGACGATGTTCGAGCGCCCGACGACCACCGCGTCCAGTCCCGAGAGCGAGCCGTGATGCTCGCGCAGCATCATCAGGCACCCCAAAGGCGTGCATGGCACCATGGATTTCTGGCCGGTACCCAAGAGGCCGACGTTCGAGATGTGGAACCCGTCGACATCCTTGGCCGGATCGATGGCGTTGATCACGAGGTCTTCGTTCAGATGATCTGGCAAAGGCAGCTGCACGAGGATGCCGTGAATGGTCGGATCGGCGTTCAGCTCTTGAACAAGCGCCAGAAGGTCGGCTTCCGATGTGTCCGCATCGAGCCGATGCTCGACCGACTTCATGCCGACCTCGACGGTCTGCTTGCCCTTAGACCGCACGTAGACCTGGCTTGCCGGGTCTTCGCCGACCAGAACCACCGCCAGTCCGGGCGTGATCCCGTGATCCGCTTGCAAGCGTCCTACCTGTTCCGCTACCCGCCCGCGTACGCCAGCCGCGAATGCCTTGCCGTCAATGATCGCCGCCGTCATCCCGTTTCTCCCCTGAGGGTCCCAGCGCGGTCTCCTCCCGCGCGATGGACCATTCGATCAACCCCCGCCACACCTGTTCGGCCAGATCGGGGGGCAGTCCCTGCACATCGGCCGCCCGGCGCACGTTCCCGACCACTTCCTCCACCCGGTCGCCGATACGCGCGGGCAGGCCAATTCCGGCCTTGATCTCGGAGGCGCGGTCGATGAAGCGCACGCGTTCGGCAAGAAGCGTCACGAGCTCCTGGTCGATCTCGTCGATGCCCTGACGCAGCTCTTCCATCGTCTGGCAATCCTCGGGGGCAATGGCCATGGGACCTCTCTTTCGAACCGCCCCCACTTACGCTGCCCGCCCTGGCGGGCACAAGGTCACACCGTGCCGCAGAACGCCTAGAACAGCCCCTCGATCTCGCCCGCATCGTTCAACCGAATGCTCTCCGCCGCTGGAACGCGAGGAAGACCCGGCATTGTCATGATCTCTCCGCAGACAACAACGACAAATCCGGCGCCTGCGGACAGGCGCACCTCGCGAACCGGGACCGAATGGCCTGTCGGCGCGCCGCGCAGGTTCGGATCGGTCGAGAAGGAGTATTGCGTCTTCGCCATGCAGACCGGAAGACCGCCATAGCCCTGTTCTTCCCAAAGCTTCAGCTGATCCCGGATCTTCTTGTCCGCCAGCACCTCGTCGGCTCGGTAGATGCGCTTGGCGACGGTCTCGATCTTGTCGAAGAGGCTCATCTCGTCGGGATAGATCGGCGCGAAGTTCGCGGTGCCGGCGTCCGCGATCTCGGCCACCCTCGTGGCGAGCTCGGACGATCCCTCAGACCCAAGCTCCCAGTGACGTGACAGAATCGCCTCGGCGCCCTGCTCGGCCACGAAATCCTCCACCGCCTGGATTTCGGCCTCGGTGTCCGTGACAAAGTGGTTGATCGCCACAACGACCGGCACCCCGAAGGATTTGACGTTCTCGATGTGCCGCCCGAGGTTCGGGCAGCCCTTCAGCACGGCATCGACGTTCTCGGCGCCAAGATCGGCCTTGGCGACGCCGCCGTTCATCTTCATCGCCCGCACGGTCGCCACGACCACGACGACAGACGGGGCGAGCCCCGCCTTGCGGCACTTGATATTCATGAACTTTTCAGCGCCCAGGTCCGCGCCGAACCCGGCCTCCGTCACCACATAATCGGCGAGCTTCAGCGCCGTCGTTGTCGCGATGACCGAGTTGCAGCCGTGCGCGATATTGGCGAAGGGCCCGCCATGGACGAAAGCGGGGTTGTTCTCGAGCGTCTGCACGAGGTTCGGCTGCATCGCGTCCTTGAGGAGAACGGTCATCGCGCCCTCGGCCTTGATGTCCCGGCAGTAGACCGGCGACCGGTCGCGGCGGTAGGCCACGATCATGTCGCCCAGCCGCTTCTCCAGGTCCTTGAGGTCCTTCGCGAGGCAGAGGATCGCCATCACCTCGGAAGCCACCGTGATGTCAAAGCCGCCCTCGCGCGGGAAACCGTTCGTCACGCCGCCGAGCGACAGCGTCACCTGGCGCAGCGCCCTGTCGTTCATGTCGACCACTCGCTTCCACTGGACGCGGCGAATATCGATCTCCTGCTCGTTCCCCCAGTAGACGTGGTTGTCGATCATCGCCGACAGAAGCGAGTGCGCCGAGGTGATGGCGTGGAAATCGCCGGTGAAGTGAAGGTTCATCTCCTCCATCGGCACGACCTGCGCGTAGCCACCCCCGGCCGCACCACCCTTCATCCCGAAGTTCGGGCCGAGCGAGGCCTCGCGAATGCAGATCATCGCGTTTCTTCCGATGCGATTCAGACCGTCGCCTAACCCGACCGTGGTCGTCGTCTTGCCCTCGCCCGCCGGCGTCGGGTTGATAGCAGTGACGAGAATTAGCTTGCCGTCCTCTCGGCCCTGTACCGAATTGATGAACTCCTGGCTAACCTTGGCCTTGTCATGGCCGTAGGGCAATAAATGCTCCGACTCGATTCCCAGTTTGGAGCCGATCTCCATGATCGGGCGTTTCGACGCCGCGCGGGCGATCTCGATATCGGATTTGTGGCTCATGACCCTGTCCCTGTCGCTCGGCTGAGACGCCGCGTTCCTCGTCCGCCTAGCACGGAGAGGAACGGCAGGTGCGGCCCGTTTTCGACATTTCCAGCGCCTCTTGCGTCGGAGGCGAGATCAGTCCGGTTGCCAGGGCCGTTGATCAGGGACATGCAGCCGCACGCGGTCGCCCGCCGCCAGCCATCCCTCACGCTCGACCCATGCCGTCACGCCGCGCCGCCCGCTCGCCGCTGCTTTGAACCTTTTGCCATGGCCAGGCAACGCAGCGTCGATCACGGCGGCAGGAAGAAGGCATGGCCGGTTCTCCATATCGACTGTCAATGTCGCCCCGCTTTCCGCCTGCAGGCGGGAGGACGGCGGGATATGGGTGAAGTCCGAAATGCCCTCGATCACTATCGACGCACCAACCATCGCAGGATCGAGCGTGTCGATCTTCATCGCGTCGGCAATCGCGCGGAGCTCCTCGGCGGAAAGAACGGAGAACTGCCGTACGTTCCGAATCTCGGTGCCCCTCGGGTACTGGCTGGCGACGCGGCTGCAGGACGGCCGGGTCAGGCCGCCATGCGTCTCGCCCTCCACACCGGCGAACGCCGCAAATACTCGGTCCAGAGATGCGGAGGACAGGGACGCTTCCCGGTCCTCCACGCGTCCGAGCCAGGTGATCGTGCCATAGTGGTCAGTCGGCGAAAGCGCGGGCAAAGGGGAGCTCTCCTGTCATTCAGAAGGGTGCCGGAGGCACCGGCGCCTTCGGAATGAAACGCCCGCGCCCTGAAAAAAACAATGCCCCGCGCGAGGCGGGGCATTATTGTCATCCGGTCGGTTCGGGTTCCAGGCCCCCGTCGCCCTCGGGCCGTTTCTTGGGCTTGGTCTTGGGGATCGCCGTGACCGAGGCAGTGCCGCCGGTGTCGGGCGTGTCGTCCTCGTCATCGCCGCGATTGAGCGGCTCGCCAGCGATAACTTTGGTGATCTCGTCACCTGTCAGGGTCTCATACTCCAAAAGGCCCTGCGCCAGACGCTCCAGATCATCATGCTTTTCGGTGAGAACCCGCTTGGCAGTCTCGTAGCCTTCATCGACGATCTCTTTGACCTTGCTGTCGATACGCTTCTGCATCTCCTCTGAATGGCCAGAGCCGCCCTGATACGCGCCCAGATAGGACTGCTGCTCGTTGGCGTAGTCGATGTATCCAAGCTCTTCGGCAAATCCGAACTGGGTGACCATCGCCCGCGCGATCTTGGATACCTGCTGGATGTCAGACGCCGCGCCCGAGGTCACGTTCTCGGCGCCGAAGATCAGCTCTTCGGCGACGCGTCCGCCCATCGCCATAGCGATCTTGGACTTGTACTTAGTCAGCGTCACCGAAAGCTGATCGCGCTCCGGCAGCGACAGCACAAGGCCCAGCGCGCGACCGCGCGGAATGATCGTCGCTTTGTGGATCGGATCATGCTGAGGCACGTTCAAACCGACGATGGCGTGGCCCGCCTCGTGATAGGCGGTCAGCTTTTTCTCGTCCTCGGTCATGACCATCGAGCGGCGCTCGCTGCCCATCATGACCTTGTCCTTGGCGTTCTCGAAATCCTCCATCGTCACGAACCGCCGGCCAACGCGCGCCGCCATCAAGGCCGCCTCGTTGACCAGGTTCGCGAGATCGGCGCCGGAGAATCCGGGGGTGCCGCGCGCGATGATGCGCAGGTCCACATCCGGACCCAGCGGCACCTTGCGCGCGTGCACGCCGAGGATCTTCTCGCGGCCCTTGATGTCGGGGTTCGGGACCTGAACCTGACGGTCGAACCGGCCCGGGCGTAGGAGTGCCGGGTCCAGCACGTCCGGACGGTTGGTTGCTGCGACGATGATGATGCCTTCGTTCGCTTCAAACCCGTCCATCTCGACCAGAAGCTGGTTCAGCGTCTGCTCGCGTTCGTCGTTGCCGCCGCCGTAACCGACGCCACGCGACCGGCCGACCGCGTCGATCTCGTCAATGAACACGATGCAGGGCGCGTTCTTCTTCGCCTGTTCGAACATGTCGCGAACGCGGCTCGCCCCGACGCCGACGAACATCTCAACGAAGTCCGAGCCCGAAATAGTGAAGAACGGCACGCCCGCCTCGCCCGCGATCGCGCGGGCCAAAAGCGTCTTACCGGTGCCCGGCGGGCCGACCAGGAGCGCGCCTTTCGGGATCTTGCCACCAAGGCGCGAAAATTTCTGCGGGTTCCGCAGGAACTCCACGATCTCTTCCAGCTCTTCCTTGGCCTCGTCGATGCCGGCGACGTCATCGAAGGTCACGCGCCCATGCTTTTCGGTCAGAAGCTTGGCCCGGCTCTTGCCAAAGCCCATAGCGCCGCCGCGGCCGCCGCCCTGCATCCGGTTCATAAAGTAAATCCAGACGCCGATTAGCAAGAGGAACGGCAGGAAGGTCATCAGAACGGTGACAAAGCCCGACTGCTCCTGCGGCTCGGCGCGGAAGCTGACGTTGTTGTCAACGAGCAGATTTGTCGTATCCGCGCCCTCAGGCTGGATCGTCACATAGTCGCGTCCGTCGGCGCTGCGGAAGATCAGCCGCTCGCCGTCAATGGTCGCGTTCGACACCTCGCCAGACTCGACCCGCTCGACGAAGTCAGAGTAGCTCACCGAACTGGTCGCCATCGTCGACTGACCACCCGAAATCAGGTTGAAGAGCGCCAGAATCAAAAGAAACAGGACGACCCAGAATGCAATGCTGCGCGCGTTGTTCAAAGGAAGCTCCTTTGGAATGTTCCCCATGGCCGGCACAAGGCCCGCCCGACTAGGAGATTAAATAGCCATCCGAGGCCATTCTTCAACGGGAATGAAGAAATGCGGCGAATGTGCCGCGACCTGTAGCTGACGCTGACCATTCCTCACCAAACCCCGCCAATGGGGCGGCAATAAGGCTGTCGCCGCGCCAAATCGACGGCGAGGCCATCAAAGCGGCCCGCGGTCGAGCGGAATCCCGCCAGTCGGGACACTTGCTCACCGCCTCGCCGAGCGCCCGGATCTCGAGGTCTTCGTCGTGCGGGCCGTCGAGGCGCCAGCGACCGTCCCAGAGCGCGTCTGTTTTTGTGATCACATCCTTCACGGCGTTGAATTCCCGCGAAATCCTCCAACGAGTCTGATAGAATTTCTCGCCTTCCATCTTGTGAAAACGGCAGCCGCCCAACGTGTAGCTGTCCTGTTCTCTCAGGCCCATATCGAGCTCAATCATCGCGTCCGACCTGGGCGGATAATCCGCTCCGCCCACCCATCGGATGGCCGCGCGGCGCAGGCGGAAGATGATCTCACTTGGAATAATGCGATCCACTTCGGGGTGCTCGGTCGGCAGGATCAAATCCCCGCGATCCTCGGCGACATAACGATAGACCACATCCCGCATCACGTGATCGAGCGCCGATTTAGACACCCAGAGGTTATGAGAGACGTCCGCCAACACGTCCGCGTCGATCCCGAGTGGCGCCAGAGCCGCAAGCACGCTCCGCGCCTTGACCCGCTCGAACTCCGGGTCCTCGTTCGAAGGATCCTCCGCCCATTTGATCCCGTGCCGGCGCAGATAATCGCGCAGGTCCGCCCTGCCGGCATTTAGCAATGGCCGGGTCCAGGTCACGCCGTCACGCTTGAACCGATGTTCCATTTGGGCGAGCCCGTCCACGCCCGAGCGCCGGGCAAGGCGCATCAGAAAGGTCTCGGCCACGTCGTCCTGCGTATGGCCAAGCGCCACCCAATCGACGCCCCGCTCCTTCGCCCAGGCCGCGATCAGCCCGTAACGCGCCGCGCGCGCCTCAGCCTGAAGGTTACCCGTTCCATCCCACGACCAGTCGAGAACCGAATGCCTGACGCCGCGATCGGCGCAATACGCGGCGACCAAAGCGATTTCGTCCGCCGCTTCCGGCCGAAGCCCGTGATCGACTGTAACCGCCTCGACCGGGAACTCGGAGTCTCTCCCGTGCGCCAGCATCAGGTCCAAGCAGGCCATCGAGTCGCCGCCGCCGGACACAGCGACCGCGAGCTTCTTCGGTTTCTCGATGATGAAACCCGAGCCGATGAAATGCCGGAGCATCTCGTCCGGCAGCACCTCGTCGCTCATGCGCAGCCCATCGACGCCCGCGCCGCCTGCGCCTCGATCGAGGCGTCCGAGCTCGGGAAGCGCAGCGTGACCTCGCCCAGCGTTATGCAGGCCTCCGAGGTCTGGCCCAGCCCGTTCAGCGCCAGCCCGAGTTTGAGCAGCGCGGTGGGCGATGTCGGGCCATTGGGCGTGCCCGAGTAGCTCTCCAGATAGGCCCGTGCCGCAGAAGAGGTCAGGCCGAGGTTCTGCAGCGCCTCGCCTCTCAAGAGATGCGCGAGCCCGGTCAGCGGCCCGCCTTGATAGGTCTCCGTAAACTGCTGAAACGCCTCCGCCGCCAGGTCGTACTCGCCCGCGTCCAGCCGCGCCTTCGCCCGGTCGAAATCCTCCCGTTCGGCCACGGCCAGCTCGACGCCGCCAGAGTCCAGAGGCGCAGGCTGGGGAGCGGGCGCCGTCGAAACAGTGGGAAGCGCCCCGCCGCCAAGCGTCGGCGTGTCGGTCAGCGAGGCGATGTCGCATCCCGCCTCGAGCTCGCAGAGCCGAAACTCGAGGTCGCCGATCTGGTTTGTGCCGTCCGCCACGACGGCGCTCACCCGGTTCGAGAGCTGCTCGGTCGAGGCGGTCAGCCTCTGCACCTCGGCCTCAAGCGCGTTCAGACGGTCGAGCACGTTCGTCCCCGCGAGGTTCGTGTTGACCCCGCCGGTCGTGGAAAGTTCGCGATTAAGTTTCTGGATCTCGACATAGAGAACCGTCAGCTCCTGCCGGATATCCGCCAGCGTCTGGTTCCGGTCCTGCGCGACGGCGGGACCGGCGACGAGCAAAGCGGCGATCAGAAACGCGCGCATCGGCTTTCTCCTGAGATCAGACCCCGGCTCCAGCGGCCAACACGGTCACCGATCGGCGGTTCTGGGCGTAGCAGCTCTCATCCGAGCACACCTCAATCGGGCGCTCTTTGCCATAGCTGATTGTGCGAAGCCGTCCGGGCGCGACGCCCCGCGTCACGAGGTAGGTCCGCACTGCTTCGGCCCGCCGCTCGCCCAACGCAATGTTGTATTCCCGGGTGCCCTGCTCGTCCGCGTGACCTTCGATCAGCGCGCTGTAGTCCGGGTTCTGGGCGAGCCAGAGCGCCTGCGCGTCCAGCGTCGACTGCGACACGGGCGTCAGAACCGACTGATCGACCGCGAAGAGAACGCGGTCGCCAACCGTCTGGTTGAAATAGGCGGGCGAGGTCGGGTCGCTGACCGATCCCGCGATGCCGCCTGCGCCATCCGCGCCGAAACCGCCCGCGTCCTCGCCAAAGCGGTCGGCGCTCGTGCATGCGCCCAGCGCCAGCGCGGCGCACATGGTCAGGGCGAATCTTGAAACTGTCATGGAGTCACCTGTTCACTCAGTTTTTTCTGCTCTTGGCGGCACAGTACCACTCATCCCGGCCAATGAAAACGGGTGCAGTGGCGATCCGCCGATTACTTTCGCTTTGTCTCGCAGCGTTTTCCCGTCAGGGCAGTAAAGGCGACCAGGCCGGGTCCGACGCTGCCGTGGCGGTCGGCACCCGTTTCAGGTTCCGCCCTGAGATATCGACCGAGAAGAGCGCCGGCTGCCCGTCCGCGCCCGCGCTCTCGCGCGTAAACATCAAAACGCGACCATTTGGCGCCCAGGTCGGCCCCTCGTCGAGGAATGACGCGGTCAGAAGCCGCTCCTGGCTTCCGTCCGTCCGCATCACGCCAATGTGGAACCGCCCCGCGTTCTGTTTGGTGAAGGCAATGAAATCGCCGCGTGGCGACCAGACGGGCGTGCCGTAGCGCCCCTGCCCGAAGCTGATGCGCGTCGGCTCACCGCCGTCCATGGACATGGTGTAGATCTGCTGGCTCCCCGAACGGTCGCTTTCAAAGACGATCCGGCTGCCGTCGGGCGAGAACGAGGGCGCCGTCTCGATCGACGGGGCGCTCGTCAGTCGGGTCCGCTGCCCGGAGCCGAGATCGAGCTTGTAAATATCCGTGTTCCCGGCGTCCGACCGCGAATAGACAACCGTCCTCCCATTCGGCGCGTAGCGCGGCGCGAAGGTCATCCCTTCCGCCTGCACATCGAGCTGGCGTTTCACTACCGTGCCGACCGACAGCTCGTAGATCTGCGGGAAACCTGTCTCATAGCTCGTGAAAAGAACCCGGTCGCCTGTGGGTGAGAAGCGCGGCGCCAACACGATCGAGGCATTGTCGCTCAGGAACTGCACGTTCGCGCCGTCGTAGTCCATGATCGCCAGCCGTTTGCGACGGTCGTTCTTGGGCCCAGTTTCTTCGACATAGACCACCCGACTGTCGAAGTACCCGTCCTCGCCCGTGATGCGGCTGTAGACCTGATCGGCGATCTTGTGCGCGACCCGCCGCCAGCTGTCGGTGCCGCCTGCGAATTGCAGGCCCTCGCCCAAGGGCTGACCCGAGAAAATGTCGAAGAGCCGGAACTTGGCGATGAGCCGCCCGTCGCTTGTCAGCGTGACGCCGCCCACCACGAGCGCTTCGGCGTTGATCGCCCGCCAATCGGGGTACTGCACCTGCGCGTCGAAATCCGTCACCTGGCTGATGTAGGCCGATTGCGGGATGTCGCGGAAGAGCCCGGTTCCCGTCAGGTCGGCCGAGACGACTGCCGTGATCTGCCTGGCGAAGTCGTTCGCTGCCGCGTTCTCGGCGATGAACGGCGCGACCGCGATCGGCACTGGCTCGATCACCCCCTCGGTGATCTCGATCCTTAGGGGGCCGGAGCGCTCCTGCGCCAGCGTAACGGGCGCGGCCAAAGCCAAGACAAGCACCAAAAACCACTTCATCGGAACTGCATCCCTTCCGGATTGAATGTCATTTCTATGTCGCGCCATTGCGAGAACTTTTCCACCGGCAGCGGGAAGCCCCGCGATCCGCAGCGGATTATCGCCCGCCGCGCGGCCTCGAACGCCTGCCGCGCCGCCGCCTCGCTGCCGCCTGAGAACGAGATCATCTCGATGCTCTCGTTGATTGGCCGCCCGGACTGCTGCATCTCAACAGCGACCACCACCGTGGTCCCCAGCGCCTCGGTGGAAAGCGATCCCACGTTCCAGCATTGGCTCACGCTCACACGTAACGCATCCCGCTCGCCGCCCGTTAGCGGGGGCCCGGTCGGAGCCGGCGCGGGTTCTTCCGGCTGCTCCAGGGCGGCGCGGACCGCATCATCTGTCGAACTCTCTTCCGGCTCCGGTTCGGGCGTGGTCACCCGGCGCTCGGGCCGCGCCCGGGGCCGCATAGAACTGGCGGGCGCGTACTCCCGCTGTTCCTCCGCCTCGGTCACGATCCGGTCGCTCGCCTGCTCCGGCGCAGCTTCCTTTTCCTCGACGACCTCGGTCTCGGGTGGGGCCTCGGGGTCCGGCGCGGTCTCCTCAACGATAACCGGCGCCGTTTCGGCCTCAGGCGCTGGTGCGACCTTCGGCACCGGCGCGACCCTCGGGGCCGGTTCAGCCACCGCGTCGCGCTCCAGCGAGGTGCCGTCGATCTCGGTCGGCGGCATCGGGACCTCCGGCGCTGTCTCGTCGACCACAGCCTCCGGCATGGGCTCCGGCACGGCGACGTCCGGGCTTTCTTCCGGCGTCTCGGGCACCTCAACCGGCTCCGGCTCGCTGATCTCCGGGGCGCTCTCGGCCTCTGGAGCTTCAGGCGCCGTATCCTCCGGCGGCAGGGTCAGATCCGGCGTCGCCGTCTCGATGTCCGGAGCGACGGCCGGCGGGACCAGCGCCGCGAACTCCTCTTCCGAAAAGAGCGTCACTTCCGACACGCTCACCTCCGCGCGGTCCGGCATAGCCAAGAGTCCGCCGAAGAGCACCGCGAGGATGAGGACGGCATGGGCGCCACCCGAGATATACCAGCCCCAGCGCAAAGGCCGCTCACCCGTCCGGCCCGGTCATGCGGGGCCCGCCGGTGTCGGTCACCAGCCCGATGTTCGTGATCCCGGCGGCGTTGAGCGCCCCCATGACCTGCACGACGCGAGCGTAAGGCACGGCGCCATCGGCGCGGACGAACACCCGGTCCGAGGTCCGTTCGGTAAGAACCGCCATCAGCCGCTGCACGATCTCGTCCTGCGCCACTTCGCTTGTCTGGATCATCGTCACGCCCTCGGCGGTCAGCGTAACGGTCAAGGGCTCCTCCTGCTCGGTCGGCAAGGATGGCGCGGCCGTGCGCGGAAGCTCTACTGGCACGCCGACGACCTGCAGGGGCGCAGCGACCATGAAGATGATCAGAAGTACCATCATCACGTCGACAAACGGCGTGACGTTGATCTCGGACATTGGCCTCGCCCGGCGCCGCCTTCCTCGCCGCCGCGATCCGCCTTCCGCCGCCTGAACCCCGGCGACCATCTCAGGCCGCGTCCAGTTGCCGGCTCAGGATCGTCGCGAATTCATCGGCGAAGGCCTCGTAACCTGCCACGATCCGATCAGCATCCGACGAGAGCTTGTTGTAGAAGATCACCGCCGGGATCGCGGCCAGCAGACCGAGGCCGGTCGCCAGAAGCGCCTCCGCGATCCCCGGCGCCACGACGGCGAGGTTCGTGCTCTGGCTCTGCCCGATCTCGATGAAGGCGTTCATGATGCCCCAGACCGTGCCGAAAAGCCCGACGAAGGGCGCTGTCGATCCGACTGTGGCCAGGATCGGCAGATTCGACTGCAAATCCTCCGCCTCCTTCTGGATCGCCACGTCCATGGACCGGTCGATCCGCACCTGCGCGCCGGCGAGCTTCCCGCCGTCTTCCTTGTAGGAGCGCTGCCACTCCGACATGCCCGCGGCAAAGATGCGCTCCACGCGCCCGCCCGGCTGGGACCCGACCTGTTCGTAAAGCCCCTCAAGCGGCTCGCCCGACCAGAAGGCCTCGTCAAAGGCCGCCGCGTTGGCGCGGGCCTTTTTGTAGTCGCGATGCTTCACCAGAATGATCGCCCAGGACCAGACCGATGCCAGCACCAGCACCAACATGACAAGCTGAACCGTGATCGTCGCGCGGGCGAAGAGCCCCCACATCGAAAAATCGATCTCCTGCGCAAGCGCGAGGGTTTCCGTCTCCATGAATCCTGCTCTCGTTACTGACCCGGCTTTTGTTTTCTTGGGTCCCTCGTTGGCCGGACCTTAGCCGAATGCAAGGGCGAATGCCAATAAGAAGGCGTGGGCGGCAAGGCCCGCCTAGCCGACGCTCAACCGCGCGCGGAACTCCGCCGGAAGCCGCACCGGACGGCCGGTCTCAGTCAGCGCCGCAAGGGTCACGTCGGCGGCGAAGAGCAGTTCGCCGACCCGCAATACCCGCTGAGCCAACACGACCCGCGCGCCTGTAACAGAAGTCGCCGAGGTCTCGACCGTCAGCACGTCGTCGAACCGTGCGGGAGAGACGAAATCCGCCTCGAGCCGCTTAACCGCGAAGACGATGCCGGTTTCCGCTCGGAGGACGCCCTGATCGACGCCGAGGCTCCGCACCCACTCGGTGCGCCCCCGTTCGATGAACTTCAGGTAGTTGGCGTAGTAGACGATCCCGGCGAGATCGGTGTCCTCGTAATAGACGCGGAGTTCGATCCGGTGGGTCATTGCACGGACCCCACCCGCGCCGCCAGCCGCAGGGCGTGGCTCGGATCATCCGTAACAGCCGGCATGACCGGATCATAGGCCGCGCGGATCACCGCCGCCACATCCGGCCTGAGGATGATCCGGCCTGCGACCTCGCCGAGCGGTCCCTTCTCCCGAAACGCCGTATCCGACCAGAGGACAATGGTCTCCGCCGCTTGGGCGAGCGCGAGGTCTTCCGCCGGCAACTCCGCAAGGGCGGCATCCATCCGCACGAAGACGAACGCCGCCTTAATCGCGCCCGCCTCGTCGAAGCGGAAGAGCCGGTACTGGTTCGCGTCACCAGCCTTGAGCCGGTCCACCAGTGGACCAAGGTCCGGCACCAGCCGGTCCAGATCGGGCGTCTCAAGCAGCTCATCCCATTCCCTGAAGAAGAACATGAGCAGGTTTGCGCCCAGTTCGGGGTCGGTGTCGGACATCCGGTAGTCGGCGAGCGCCACGACCGCTTCGATCGCGCCCTTCACGATCCCCAGCGTCGCGTCATCTACACCAAAGACGACCGGCACGATCGGGCGGCCCCATCGCGCGAAAAGGTAGTTTCCGTCAGACCGGGTGAAGAACCGCTCGATCGCCGCATGATCCATCTCCTCCGCCTATCCTCAGGCGCAGGGAACCGCCAGCCCTTCTTCCGAAGGTCTCAGAACAGCTCCGCCTGCCCCGGAGCCTTGGGCGGCGCGAGGCCCAGGTGCTCCCAGGCGCGTTTCGCCAGCATCCGCCCCCTCGGGGTGCGCTGGATGAGACCTTGCTGGAGGAGGTACGGCTCGATCACCTCCTCGATCGCGTCCCGCGCCTCCGATAGCGCCGCCGACAAGGTCTCGACCCCCACCGGCCCGCCCTGGTAATGCTCCGCGATCAGCCCGAGATATCGCCTGTCGGCGCCGTCGAGCCCCAGCTCGTCGACACCCAGCCGGGTCAGCGCCCTGTCGGCGAGGCCGCGGGTGAGATGTCCGTCGCTCTCGACCACCGCGAAATCGACCACCCGGCGCAGGAGCCGCCCGGCGATGCGGGGCGTGCCCCGCGCCCGCCGCGCGATCTCGCGCGCGCCACCGTCTTCGGCCCGCACACCCATCAGTCGGGCGCCGCGCGTGACGATCTCGAAAAGTTCGTCCTCAGAATAGAACTGAAGCCGCGTGGGGATGCCGAACCGGTCCCGAAGCGGCGTGGTCAGCAGGCCGAGCCGCGTCGTGGCGCCCACGAGCGTGAACGGCTGAAGCTCAATCCGAACGGTACGCGCCGCCGGCCCCTCGCCGATCACGAGGTCCAGCTCGAAATCCTCCATTGCCGGATAGAGCACCTCCTCGACGGCAGGGTTCAACCGGTGGATTTCGTCGATGAAGAGGACGTCCCGCGCCTCCAGATTGGTCAGGATCGCCGCGAGGTCGCCGGCCTTGGCCAGAACCGGCCCGCTGGTCATGCGGAAGTTCACGCCAAGCTCCCGCGCGATGATCTGCGCGAGCGTCGTCTTGCCGAGCCCGGGGGGCCCGTGAAACAGCGTGTGATCCATCGCCTCGCCTCGCGTCCGGGCGCTTTCGATGAAAACGCGCAGGTTCGCCCGCGCCTCCGCCTGCCCGACGAAAGCGTCTAGGGACTGTGGCCGGAGCGCGCGATCGGCGTCTTCGGGGCGCGGGTCGGGGCGGAGAGTCGGATCAGGCTCGGACATCACCAGCTTTCAGGTTCTGCGCAGGCTTCGGCGCCGCGCCCCGCGAGGTGTTCCTGAACGCATAAATGAGGTGCCGCCATGTCCGTCATCCTTTCGGAGCGAGGCGTTTCAGCGCCTCGCGGATCAGAACGGCGGTGTCCGCGCCCTCCTCGGCGCCCGCCGCCTCAGCCACCGCGCCCGCCGCCTCGGACGGGCCGTAGCCGAGGTTCGCCAAAGCGGACATCGCTTCGGCCTGCGCCGAGGAGGTGGCAGCCGGCGCGGCGACGGGCACGAGGATGTCTTCGACTACTTCCGCTCCGCCGCTTTCAGGCGCTGCGGAGCCCGCCATCGCCATCATGGCCGGCGCCTTTCCCTTCAGCTCGTTCACCACCCGCTGCGCGATCTTGGGCCCGACCCCCGGCGCCGCCTTGATTGACGACCAGTCGCCCAGTGCGATCGCCCGCGCCACGCCATCGGGCCCAAGAGTGCCAAGAATCGCCATCGAGGCCTTTGCTCCGATGCCCTGAACGCCCATCAGGAGCCGGTGCCACTCCTTCTCAGCAAGCGTCGTAAAGCCGAAGAGCTGCAGCAGATCCTCCCGCACCAACAGATCTGTGAAAAGCGCCGCCGCCTCGCCGACCGGGGGGAGCGCCGCGAGCGTGCGCTCGCTGACGTGGACGATGTAGCCCACGCCTCGCACATCGATCAGAACGTGATCCGACCCCCGGTGGTCGATCCGTCCCGCGATCTTGCCGATCATAACGCCGCCGCCTGGATGCGTCGCGACGTGGCCGCCATATGCGCGTGGCAGATCGCGATGGCCAGCGCGTCCGCCGCGTCCGGCCCTGCGATCTCAACACCGGGCAATTGCATCCGAACCATATGGTCGACCTGGGATTTGTCGGCATGGCCCACGCCCACCACCGCCTTCTTGACGGCGTTCGGCGCGTACTCGCCCACCTCGACCCCGGCGCGGGCCGGGACCAGCATGGCGATCCCGCGCGCTTGGCCGAGTTTCAGCGTACCGGCGCCGTCCTTATTGACGAAAGTCTGCTCCACCGCCGCCGTGTCGGGAAGGTATTCGTCCCAAAGGCTTGAAAGCTCATCGAAGAGCGACACCAGTCGCGCGCCCAGAGGACCGGTCCCGGTCCGGCAGACGCCGTTGGCGACATGGGACAGCCGAGAGCCGGAGACCTCGATGACCCCCCATCCCAGCGCTCTCAGACCTGGATCCAGCCCCATCACCCGCATGCGCAACCTGCTCTTCTTGCTTTTGCGGCCCGAATTAGCACGAAACGGGAACATTCTCCAAGAGATTAACGCGGGCCGAAGGCATTTCTCCGCACGAAACGCGGGCCGACGACCTCAGCGAACCGCGGGCGCACCCTGTGTTTTCCTTGAGAATTTTTATCCTAACGGTCACGGATTAGACCTATGCGAGGGTTGCATATTGGGCATGCGAATTCGTCCATTGTCGCGCCTCTTGGTCCTCCCTATCTGCCGATCAGCTTTCGACCGGGAGCAAAGGCTCCCGTCCAATCAAAGGATGACCGTGATGGCCCTTCTCGATCTTGCCCGCGCTCCGAGCCGCTCGACGTCTTTCGCCGATTGGATCGCCCGCATCTCCGGCGGCGCCGCCGCTCTTTTCGTGCGCTGGGATGACGCCCGCCGCACCCGGAACGCCCTGCTCGACCTCTCAGATCACGAGTTGGACGACATCGGTCTTACGCGAGGCGACGTCGATACCGTCTCGCGCTATCACCGTTTCTGAGACGTTCGGCAGGTCCGAACAAAACGGCCGCGCCCGACAGGGCGCGGCCGTTTCGTGCTCTGAAACCGGCTTTCGCCTGACGCTCCTTTAACGCACGAGGGAACCGAAGTGCTGTGATAGCCAAAGCGTGACCGGATCGGCGGTCATCGCCCAGGCGCCTGCCTGCTCGATTACGTTTCCGTTTTGGAGAGCCCCGATCCGCTCGTCATAGGCGTTCGGGCCGAGTTGCGCGTAAAGGAAGCCCTTGAACACCAAAACTACGAGGCAGATCAGCGCGACCGAGCGGAGCGTGGCCCCGCTTCTCCGGCGCTTGGGCCGCGCGACGACCAGCCCGTCATCGTTGACGGCGGTCACATAACCCTGCGACAGCTTCGTGTGGCGCCGGTTGATTCGGCGCATGCGGCGTTCAAATTCCTCAAACTGGTAAGCGGACATCTCGGCAGTCTCCAAAACGTCAGTCCCCAAAACTGACGGATCAAATATGGAAGCCGATTATGGCCAGATTGTGGCGGGGAATGCCGGGATGCCTTTATTTTGCTTAAGTTTAGCGGTTTCGGGCGAGGGTTAGCGTCGACCAGTCAACAATGTCCTCCCGATAGATCAGATTGAAGCCGGAGGAGGCATAATGGGCGGTCACCTCGTCCGCCTGGCTGAGCAGGATTCCGCTCAGAATCGCGTGTCCGCCGGGTTCAATCGCCGTGGCCATAGGCTCCGTTAGCGCCAATAGCGGCCCTTTCAGGATGTTGGCAAAGACCAGGTCGAAGCGCGCCGCGCCGGACAAGTCCGGGTGTTCGAAACCGGCCGCTTCGACGGTTCGGACACGGTTGGAAAGCGCGTTGGCACGAATGTTTGCGTCGGCAACCTCGACTGCCACCGCGTCGATATCGGAGGCGATTACTGCGCCCTCCCAGACCCGCGCCGCCGCCATCGCGAGCACCGCCGTGCCGCAGCCGATGTCGGCCACTGACCGCGCCTCAATTCCCTGATCGAGCAAGCGGTCCAGCGCCCGCAGGCAGCCTAGTGTCGTGCCATGGTGCCCCGTGCCGAAGGCCATCGCCGCCTCGATCCGGAGCGCGACCGGGCCCTCGGGCACTTTGTCCGCGTCATGGCTGCCGAAAACGAAGAACCTTCCCGCCTCGACCGGGCTGAGCTCGCGGCGCACATGGGCGACCCAGTCGGTCTCGGGGAGCTCGGAGACCGCGAATTCTGCCGCGCCGAACGCCGCGGACAAAAGGGACAGCGCTACGTCGTCCGGCCGCGACTCGAAATACCCGCCGACCTCCCATCGGTCGGCGCCGTCCTCGATCTCGAAAACGCCGACGCCCGTCGGTTCCGGCTCGAGCTCTTCCAGAGCGGCGCCGAGCGCCTCGGCGCGGTCCTTGCCGGCAAGGGTGGTGAGCGCGGTCCAGGTGGTCATGGGCCGCGCCTACGCGCCGGCGCGGCCAGCGTCAACCGTCAGGCCGAGACGCCCGTTCCGATCGGGCAGGTCACGCCGGTGCCGCCCAACCCGCAGTAACCGTTGGGGTTCTTGGCCAGGTACTGCTGATGGTAATCTTCGGCGAAATAGAACTCAGGCGCGGGCAGGATCTCGGTCGTGACGTCGCCAAATCCGGCGCCGCCCAACCGCTCGGCGAACATGGCGCGGCTCGTCTCCGCCACAGTCTTCTGAGTGTCCGAATAGGCATAGATTCCCGACCGGTACTGGGTGCCGACATCATTGCCCTGGCGCATGCCCTGGGTCGGGTCGTGACCCTCCCAAAACACCTTGAGAAGATCCTCATAAGAAACGACCGAGGGGTCGTAGACCACCCGCACCACCTCGTTGTGGCCGGTCTTGCCGGTGCAAACCTCCTCATACGTCGGGTTCGGGGTCATGCCCGCCGCGTAGCCGACCATGGTGAGCCAGACGCCGTCGAGCTTCCAGAACATGCGCTCCACGCCCCAGAAACAGCCCATGCCGAACATGGCGACCTCGTGCCCCTCCGGCACATCGAGGGTGAGCGGGCGGCCGGAGACGAAATGCGTCTCGGCCGTGGGAATAACGGCGCCGCGCCCCGGCAGCGCGTTTTCGGGCGCCACCATCTCGGCTTTCTTAGTGAAGAAGAACATGCGGGTCTCCTGATCCTTCGCTGTCACGAATATAGGTATTCGCGGCCGGCTTTCCCAACGTTCGCGTCATTCCGCTGCGGCAGGGAGGCGGGGTCGGGCGAAAATCGTCTCGCGTCCCGGTTCGGGATGGCGCGGGATCATAAGGGCGAGCGCCAGCGATGTGGCCGCCATCGCCGCGGCCAGAAGGAAAACGCCGCCGGGCGTGGCGATCCAGAGATATCCAAGGAAAGCCGGCAGAAAGACCGCCGCGATGTGGTTGATGGTGAAGGCGACGGCAGCGGTGGGCGCGATGTCCGCCGGATCAGCGATCTTTTGGAAATAGGTCTTCATGGCGAAGGCCAGCGCGAAGAAGAGATGGTCGAGGATGTATAGCGCCGCCGCCAGCGCGACGCCCCAGCCGAACCAGTAGATGCCACCGTAGGCCATGAAGACGCAGATCAATCCGACGTACTCGAAGATCAGCGCGTTGCGCTCTCCGAACCGCGCCACGGCTTTGCCCATCAATGGCGCGAACCCCATGTTGACGAGAAAGTTGATCAGCAAAAGCGCCGAGACCTGATGCACCTGGAAGCCAAAGCGTTCGACCATCATGAAGGCGGCGAAGACAACGAAGATCTGCCGGCGCGCGCCCGACATGAACTGAAGCGCGTAGTAGAGCCAATACCGCTTGCGCAGAACCATCTTTTTCAGCTGCGGATTGGGCGCCTCGAACTGCGGAAAGGCGAACATACAGTAGACCGCGATCAGCACGCAGGCGCCGCCCGATATCAGGTAAACGGTGTTGTAGGACAGGTTGAACACGTCCCACGTCGCGACCAGCAGGCCATAAGACAGAAGCGACGCGCCCGATCCGACCGCCACAATCCAGCCGAGCGCTTCCGGCGCTTTGTCTTTCGGCAGCCATTGAAGCTGTAGCGACTGATTGACCGTCTCGTAATAGTGAAAGCCGATGGACGAGATCAGCGTCACCATCAGGATGCCGCCATAGGTCGGGAACCACGCCGTCACCGCCGTCGCCGCGCCAAGGGTCGTCAGCGACATGAGCGCCAGCCATTGCTCGCGCATGACCGCGATGATCAGGATGACGCCGATCGCAAGGAAGCCCGGGATCTCGCGTACTGTGTGCAGCCACCCGATCTCGACGCCGGTGAAGCCGGCGCGCTCGATGACGAAGTTGTTCAGAAGCGCCGACCAGGTCGCAAATGCCAAGGGCATCGCCGCCGCCATCAGGAACAGCAGCGTCACGGGCCTTCGCCAGATCGGAAAGGCCTTTGCGTCTTCGAGAGTTACGGTCTTCACGTCCCGGCCTTACGCCTTTTGTCCATGCCTGACTAGGCGGAATGGCGCGGCGCGCGGAACCTGCGCACGGCATGCGTCTCGCTTGACGCCCCTTCCGAATCCCCTGCCTTCGGTTAGGCTCCGCGAAACCACCATCCGAGGGAAGCCATGCCGAAACTCACCGTCAAAGACCTCTTCGCGCTCAAGGGCGTCCGCAAGATGACGCAAATCAACGTGCACACCGAGCGCGAGGCCGCTGCCTGCGAGGCCGCCGGGATCGACATGATCATCACCTGGGAGCGGAGCCCTATCGAGGAATTCCGCGCCGCCGCGCCCGAGACCTTCTTTACCGCCGGGTTGGTCTACGGGACCTATGCGAATGCAGACGAGGCCATCCGCGCCTCGTTCAAACTGATGGAGCGGGGCGCCGACGCGATCTATTGCCCGATGAGCCTGCCCGTGGTCGAGGCGCTGGCGCGCGAGGCGATCCCGGTGCATGGCCATGTCGGCTTCGTCCCTTACAAGCGCACCTGGACCGGCGGTTTCAAGGCCGTCGGCAAGGATGCTGTCGGCGCCATCGACGTCTTCAAACGGGCCAAGGCCTACGCCGATGCGGGCGCCATCGCGATCGAGGTCGAGCTCGTTCCCGTCCCCGTCGCCAAGGAGATCACCGACCGGATCGATATCATCACCGTGGCCATGGGCGCGGGAACGGTCTGCGACGCGCAATACCTCTTCGCCAAAGACATCCTGGGCTACAACGACGGGCACATCCCCCGCCACGCCCGCACCTACCGCGACCACGCCGCCGAACACGCCCGTCTGCACCAGGACGCCATCGCGGCGTTCGGTGAATTCAAGGCGGATGTGGAGGCGGAGAGCTTTCCGGGCGAGGGGAACGTGTTGAAGATGACGGAGATCGAGCGTGAGGCGTTCCTGGAGAAACTCGACAGGCTCTAAGGCGCGGTCGGAGCGAAGATCGCGAGGAGCCTGATAGCAGTGCTTCATTGTCTAAGAGTCGAAGGACCAAAATGGGCGGGATGCAGCCGTTCGCCGATCTAAGCACCAATGTCAGGAACGCGGACGGAGCGGTCCCAAAGCTGAGGTCGCCGTTGACCTTAACGGTCAAGGAATTGAAGAACCGTTGAAAGGTACTCTTCCCACACAGTATTGCCAGGTAATGGCCAGTGGTTTGCAGTTTCCAAAATCACAAGCTCTGCATCCGGGATCCCGGCAGCAAGCGTGCGAGCCTCAGACAAAGGATGAACTCCATCGTGTCGCCCGTGGATAATCAGGGTCGGGCAACGGATGTCTTTGAGGATGCCTGCATTCGAGACATTGTCGAAGGCGTCGCGTACACGAAGCGTGTTCTTCTCCGGTGCGACACTTCGAACAAGGCGCGCGCGTTCACGCAACGCTTCCATTGGGCCTTCCGGCCAATAGAGCAGCATGAATGCCTCTGTGAGGCTCATAGATTCGCCAGCACCCCCTGCCTCCAGCAGCGCCTTCATCGGATCAGGCGCGTCACTTCGAAGCGCTCGCCCCGACACGTACCCTCCAACAATGATCAAACGCGAAACACGCTCGGGATAGCGCGCAGCGAACCTCAGTACCGTATGGGCTCCACCTGAGATCGCCATCATAGCGGTCTTTTCCCATCCGGCAGCTTCGAGCACCTGCTTCAGGTCTTCAGCATGGTCCCAGAAATCGAAGCTGTCGGCCTCGCGATCGGATTGCCCCGATCCAACGTGGTCGTGCCGAAGCAACTGATGCTGCTCGCAAAGGACGTCAAACAGAGCTCGTATCGTGGGCTCACGCCACATCACTTCGACATCGGTCATCATCGCTGGACCGACGTGGACAACAGGTTTGCCCGCCCCGGCTACGGCAAAGGCAACAGCTTTTCCGTTCCTGTTGTGGGTGAAACGAACCCTGATTTGTTCCGCGGAGGCTGCATGATTTGAGTTGCCAGATGTCCTTGCCGGTTTCTCCCCTTCGATCGCCACTTCAGCAATAAATTCGAGCCCCCTCCGGGCCACTGTTCGAATGATCTTTTGTTGTTTGCCACTGTCGCCTAGCGCCTTGCGCGCATTTGAGATGCGCGCGGAGATAGCGCTTTCCGAAATCACTCTACCATCCCAGATTTCTTCGACGATTTCGTCTTTTGTCACTACGTTGCCGGCGTTTCGAAGGAGAAGATGGATCAGGTCGAAGACCTTGGGCTCCAGGGGAACGACGCGGTCGTTTCGCTCGAGCGTCAAGCGTTGAGTGTCGAACGCGCAATCCGCGAATTTGTAGATCATGCAATATGATAGGCGTGCACTGCGAGACCGCTCAAGTCTGAAGCAACATCGAAAGGAAACCAGAAGCTTTTCGAAGGAGAACCGTCAAGCGAAGGCTCAATTGATCCGACAATCTGGTGTCATCCGCCATAGGAGACATCAGGTGCTCACTCAATACGACGCCACTATCCTCGCAGGGTTGCCAACCCAGAACGTCACTCCCGGTTTGCGAAAGCAGTGCGAGGAAATGAACTGTGCTTCAGCCGAAGTTCATCGGAAGGACCATTCCGAAATCTCTCGGCTCAGCATCTTGCTCGAACCAGTAGCACATGTTGTGGCAGCAGTCCGAGCACTACCAGGCCTCGGTGGACGGCAACGTCAGTTCGGCCCTTCGATTAAGGCACAAAGCCGCACCACTTGACCGTCCGCTTTGGGCTCGGAACATTCGTTCGCCGCAGTGCGCCCGAATATCAGCTTAGGGCCGGAGGCTTCGGTTTGCCCGGCCAAAACAAACGGCAGCCAGGTCAGAAAAGCGGTCACTCACGCTCGCTCCAAACAGGCATCCGCCCCATCCTCCGCCCTGTCCTCCCTCGCAACCGCGCTACCCGTCGCGCCCGGGCTCGTTCGGGTCGCTTGAATAGAGCGCGATCTTGTTGCCCTGCGGGTCGCGGAGGTAGGCGACGTAGAAGTGCGGCCCGTATGACGCGCGGAAGCCCGGCTGACCCTCATCGGCGCCGCCTGCGGCCAGCGCGGCGGCGTGAAGCGCGCGGACCTGGCTTTGGCTCTGCGCTTCGAACGCCACCATAAAGCCGTTGCCCGCAGAGGCCGGACCGGCATCAAAAGGGGATTTGACGTAGAAATCCGGTTGAGCGGGAGACTGTCCCGGTTCCACGGGCAGCACGTAGCTCAGGTCGCCGTGGTACTTTTCCACCACGTACCCAAGGGCCGGCAGGAAGGCCGAATAAAACCGTTCCGCCCGGGCAATGTCGTCGGTTCCAACGGTCACATAGCCAATCATTCCGCGCTCCTTTTCGGAGGTTCTGGGTGTTTGCTTGAGATCCCGGGCCGGGTGTAGGTCATTGCCGCATGTCGCTCAACAGATGAGGCTTTCCGCGTCCGGCATGCCCGCCGGGGGCCGCGCCTACTCGAACCAATCGACGATTTGCTGCGCCATCCACTCATTCACCTCAATCACGTCCGCGACCGGCACCTGCGCGTAAGGCGTGGCGTTCATGTAAGGCGGGGGTCCGAACTCCGGCGCGACGCCCAGATCCCGGCCCTCGGCCTCGGCGGTCCGCATCGTCTCGGACCACCAGCCACGGTGCAGCTCCACATGCGGTTGCCAAACCGGGTCCCGGGGATCGGGGACTTGCGGTCCCTTCTCGTGGCCGACGCGCGCATGGAGATGATCGGAGCGGCGGGAGGCCTCGAGAAACAGGTCCCCCACGTCATCCGGCCAGCGGTCGACGACCGGCATCCAGTGGCTGAGATCGCTGGTCAGCCGCATCTCCGGCAGCGCCTCCAGCAGATCCCGCGTGGCCCATGGGGTGTACAAAGGGCGACCCCGATGGGTTTCGAACATCGGATGGACTCCCGCGTCCGACGCGGCGGCCATGCAATCGCGAAAGAACGCAACCGAAGTCGAATGATCGAAGCTGTCCGCGCCGCCGTGGACCGCCGCGCGGGGCGCTCCCAGCTCGACCGCCACCGCGAGCTGCTCGCGGAAGCTCTCGAGATGAAGCGCCGCGTCGCCGTAGTCGCGGGGCTCAACAGGCCGCGTGGCGATCAGCGGCATGACCTTCAGCCCGGTCTCTTCCAGCACCGGGGCGAGCGCGCCCATCTGACCGTCGAGGCCCCCGGGCAGGCCCGCCGCCATCGGCACGGCGAACTCGACACCGTCATAGCCTTCTGCCGCCGCGTCACGCGCGAAGGCGGCGAGGTCGGGCCAGGGTAGATCGGGTCCGACAAGTCCCCAGGCTGTGCGGAAATAGGTGAGAGCCATAAGACTCAGTAGAAACTCTGCGGATCAATATCAATCGAAAGCCTCAGGTTCGACGGCAGCTTCACCTGCCCGACCCATTCGGCAAGGGCGCCCTGCAAGGGCGCCGTTTTCTCCGCTTTCACCAAAAGCCGGACCCTGTGCCGCCCCCGTATCCGCGCAATCGGCGCGGGCGCCGGGCCGAAGACCTCGGCGCCGATCCGTTTGAGCGGCTGGCTTCGCTCGGCCAGCGCCTTTCCCAGATCAAAGACCTCCTGCACGTCCGGTGACGAGAGGACGATCCCCGCCAACCGCCCGTAAGGCGGCACGCCAACACGTTTCCTCTCGTCGGCCTCGGCCCGCCAGAACGCCTCTTCCTCGCCCGACAGGATCGCGCGGATGACCGGATGCTCGGGCTGATAGGTCTGCAAGAGCGCGACACCTGGCCTGTTGGCGCGCCCCGCCCTGCCGGAGACCTGTCGCATGAGCTGAAACGTCCGCTCGGCGGCGCGCAGGTCCGAGCCTTGCAGCCCGAGATCGGCGTCAATCACGCCGACCAGCGTCAGAAGCGGAAAGTTGTGCCCTTTGGCGACGATCTGCGTGCCGATCACGATGTCGGCGCCGCCGGCCGCGATCTCCTCGATCGCCGACTTCAAGGCCCGGGCAGACCCGAATAGGTCCGAAGACAAGACCGCCACTCGCGCCTCGGGGAACAGCTCCGCCACCTCCTCCGCCAGCCGCTCCACCCCCGGGCCCACAGGCGCCAGCCGATCCTCGGCCCCGCAGGAAGGGCAGACCGTCGGCATCGGCTTGGTCTCCCCGCACTGGTGGCAGACCAGCCGTTTGAGAAACCGATGCTCGACCACCCGCGCATCGCAATGATCGCAACCGATCTGATGACCGCACGCCCGGCAGATCGTGACCGGCGCATAGCCCCGACGATTGAGGAACAGGAGCGATTGCTCCCCCGCATCGAGCCGCGCCCGCACCTCCCGCGTCAGCGCTTCCGAGATCCAGCGGGTCGATGGCAGCGCCTCCTCGCGCATGTCGATCGCTGCAAGCTCCGGCATCACCGCCTCGCCGAACCGCGCAGTCAGATCGAGCTTCTTGTACTTCCCCGCCTCCACATTCGCCCAACTTTCGAGTGACGGCGTCGCCGAGGCCAGAACCACCTGCGCCCCGGTGATCGAGGCCCTGAGAACCGCCATGTCCCGCGCGTTGTAAAGAACACCGTCCTCCTGCTTGTAGGACGTGTCGTGCTCCTCATCGACGACAATCAGCCCGAGCTCCCGAAACGGCAGGAACAGCGCCGAGCGCGCCCCGACCACGAGTTGGGCGCCCCCCTCGCCGACCATCTTCCAGGCCCGCCGCCGCTCGGTCATGGTCACGCCGGAATGCCACTCGGCGGGCTTGGCGCCGAACCGCGCCTCGACCCGCGTCAGGAACTCCGCCGTCAGCGCGATCTCCGGAAGGAGCACCAGCGCCTGCCGCCCGGCCTTAAGGCAGGCGGCGACCGCCTCCAGATAGACTTCCGTCTTGCCAGAGCCGGTCACACCCTTCAGGAGCGTGGTTCCATAGTCTCCCGACGCGACCCCGGCCTTCAGCGCCTCCGCCGCCTCGCGTTGCTCTTCGGTCAGTTCATGCGCCGCCTCTCCCGGCTCGAGACGGGGGTAAGGGAGGTCGCGGGGGCTCGCCTCCTCGGCCACCACGCCCTGCTTGACCAGGCCCTTCACGACCGAGGTCGAAACCCCAGACATCTCCGCCAGCTCTGAGAGCGTGAAGGCCAGACCGCCGTATTGCTCCAATGTCTCCATCACGCGTCGCCGCGCGTCGGTCCAGCGGTCGGGCGCGCCCGTGCCTTTGCGGTAGACTGTCCGCATCGAGGGCGGATCGCCAAGGCCCGGCGACCGGGTCGCGAGCCGCAGCATCGCGGGCATCGGCGTCAGCGTGTACTCGGCGGCGCGGGTCAGGAACTCGGCCATCTCCTCGCGCATCGGCGCAGCATCGAGCACGCGGATCACCGAGCGGACCTTGGCGAGGTCGTAGCCCCCCTCGCCCTCGCCCCAGACGACGCCCAGCACCTTGCGCGGCCCGAGCGGCACCTCAACAAAGGCGCCGGTCAGGCACCCGCCTTCGGGCGCCTTGTAATCCAGCGTCCGGTCGAGCGGCTGCGTGGTCAGGACCGAGATCAGATCGCCTTCGTCGAAATGCCGGATCACCGTTTGTCCCGAGGCTTGGTTTGGGGGTTCAGCCCGAGGGCCGGTTCCGGTATCAGTGCCACGAAACCGAACGCCGACGCCAGAGGGGCCAGCCGATGAAGTTCTTCGTAGACACCGCCGACACCGACGCCATCCGCGAGCTGAATGAGCTGGGCATGGTCGATGGTGTGACAACCAATCCGTCGCTTATCATGAAATCCGGGCGCGATATCAAAGAGGTGACCAAAGAGATCTGCGACATGATCCCCGGCCCTGTTAGCGCCGAGACGGTCGCGACTGACGCGGACGGCATGATCGCAGAGGGGTTAGAGTTGAAAAAGATCGCCGACAACATCGCGATCAAGGTGCCACTGACCTGGGCCGGGCTGAAGGCCTGCAAGGCGCTCACCGATCAGGGCCACATGGTCAACGTCACGCTCTGCTTCTCGCCGAACCAGGCGCTTCTGGCCGCGAAGGCCGGCGCGACCTTCATCTCGCCTTTCGTCGGGCGGCTCGACGACATCAACCTCGATGGCATGGACCTGATCGCTGACATCCGCGAGATCTACGACAACTACGGGTTTGAGACACAGATCCTCGCTGCCTCGATCCGGTCGGCCAATCACATGACCAAGGCCGCCAAGATCGGCGCCGACGTGGCCACCGCGCCGCCCGACGTCATCCGCAAGATGGCCGCGCATCCGCTAACCGACAAAGGGCTGGACGCTTTCCTCAAAGACTGGGCGTCGACCGGGCAAAAGATCCTCTGAGCGTATCGGCGGTCATAGCCGATCTACAGGCCATCGCAGACCCGGCGGAGGTTGAGAGAGTCCGGCGCTTCTTCAAAGGCGGCGACCCGGGGACGCGGGTCATGGGCGTCCCCATCGGCAAGGTATTTCCGGTCGCCAAGCGCTACCGGGACCTATCCCTGGAAGAGGTCGAGACCTTGCTGGAGGACCCGCGCTACGAGGTCCGCATGGCCGCCGTCGCGATCCTGGACTTCAAGGCGCAGCGCAAGCTGGCGGAGACTGATCGGATGGCGCTCTTCGACCTCTATCTCCGCCGTCACGACCGCATCAACAACTGGGATTTGATCGACCGCGCCGCGATCCGGGTCGTGGGCGAGCACCTCGTCGACAAGGACCGCTCGGTGCTGGACGACCTTGCCGCCTCAGATGACCCGCACCGGCGCCGCACCGCCATCGTGGCCTGCCATGCCTTCACCAAGCGGGGCGAGCTAGGCGACATCTTTCGCATCGCAACCCGGCTCGCGGACGATCCTGACGAATACGTGCAGAAAGCAATCGCCTCCTGGACGCGCGAGGCGGGGAAGCGCGATCAAGGGGCGCTCGTTGCGTTCCTGATGGAAAACAAGGGTCGGCTGAAGCGAAGCACGATTACGGGCGCGTCAAAGCTCCTGCCGGAGGATCTGCGGGCGGAAGTGCGCGGTTAGATACCCGCCTCCTCGTCGAAGATCCGGCAGTTCCAGGCCTTCTGCGCATCGCTCAGGCTGTCCCAGACATTCGCCTTCGCCGCTTCGAAATCGGTCACCGCGAACGTTGTTTCCACCGTTCCCATGCCGATCGAGGCGCCGTCCCAGTCAACAAGCAGACCCGTGTCCTCAAGCACCTTCTCGGCTTGAACCAACACTTCGTTGCGCTGATCGAGCGCATCTTCCGGCGACCGGTCGCCAATGTCCCACTGGATGCAGAGATGGGCAGGGTCTACACCGGCGTCGCCCGCGACGGCATCCTCCGCTTGAGCGGCTTCGATCTCGGCCGCAAGCTGAGCAGCCTGTTTCTTGGCGATCTCTGCGACCAGCATGTCCTCGCCCGGCCGCAGCTCGCGATACCCCTTGGCCCGGTACTTCGCGATCTGGCTTTCGAGGATCTGCTCGCTTGCCGGCGGCAAGCTAATGGTCGCCTCGCAACCCAGAATGCCGAACGACACGTAGCTCTGGCCATTCGCGTCCGTTCCGCATTTCCAGACAGACGGCATGTCCTCTTCGAGGTTATAGAGCTCGATCCGCATCAAATTGACTCCTGCTCAGTGCGCAGACGAATCTGATACCAAATCCTGACCTTTTTATGACAGTAGAGTCAGAGACTTAGACACCGAGGCACCAGCGCATGATCGCCTTTTGCGCGTGCAGCCGGTTCTCGGCTTCGTCAAGGATCACCGAATGCGGGCCGTCCATCACCGCGCTCGTCGCCTCCTCGTCCCGGTGCGCAGGCAGGCAATGCATGAACAAGGCGTCGTCCTTGGCATGCGCCATGAGCTCCTCGTTGACCTGATATGGGCGCAGCTGGTTGTGCCGACGCTCCTTTGTAGTCTGGCTATCGTGCATCGAGACCCAGGTGTCGGTGACCACAAGATCGGCGCCGCTTACTGCCGAGGCCGGGTCGCGCACGATCTCAACGCGCGAGCCCTTCGATCGCGCCAGTTCCAGAAATTCCCTTTCAGGATCAAGCGTTTCCGGCCCCGAGAAAGTCAGGTCGAACCCGAATTGCCCTGCAGCATGGGCGAAGCTGGCGAAGACGTTGTTGCCATCGCCGCACCAAACGACCTTCTTGCCCACAATCGGGCCCCGATGCTCCTCGTAGGTCATCACGTCGGCCATGATCTGGCAGGGATGCGTGCGGTTCGTCAGCCCGTTGATCACCGGCACCGTTGCGTGGTCGGCGAGCTCCAGAAGCGCCTCCTCCTCGAACGTCCGGATCATAATCAGATCGACGTAGCGCGAGAGCACGCGGGCCGTGTCGGCGATGGTCTCGCCATGGCCCAGTTGCATCTCGCTGCCGGAAAGTACCAGCGTCTCCGCCCCCATCTGCCGTGCGCCCACGTCGAAAGAGACGCGCGTCCGGGTCGAAGGCTTTTCGAAGATGAGCGCCACCATGCGCCCGGCAAGCGGCAGATCGTCGTCGGGCGCCGCCTTGGGCAGGCCGTCCCGTGCCATCTTCATCGCGCGGGCACTGTCGATCATCGACCTCAGCGCCTGAGGGTCGGTTTTGTGGATGTCCAGAAAATGCGTCATCGAACGTCACCTTGGCGCGGTCGCGCCGTTGAGTTTTTGGCCAGGAGGAAGATGTCAGGCGGGCGCCTTCGCGGCCTCGACCGCCACTGCGGCGCGGTCCAGACGCACCGCGGCCTCGTCTATCTCCTCGTCTGTGATGTTCAGGGGCGGCAGGATGCGCACCACGTTGTCGGCGGCGGGCACGCCGAGCACTTCGGCTGCATAGCCCGCGGCAATCACATCTGCGTTCGGAGCCTTGCACTTCAGCCCCAGCATGAGGCCAGAGCCCCGCACGCTCTCGAACACCTCCGGGTGGCCGGCGACGACGCCTTCGAGCCTCTGCCGGAGCCGCCCTGCCTTGCGCCGAACGTCGGCGAGGAAGGCCTCGTCCGCGACGATCTCCATCACCTTTTTGCCGACGGCCATCGCCAGCGGATTGCCGCCGTAGGTCGAGCCATGGCTGCCCGCCGTCATCCCCGCAGACGCCTCGGCCGTCGCCAGGACCGCCCCCAGAGGGAAGCCCCCGCCGATCCCCTTGGCGACCATCATGATGTCGGGGGCGATGCCCGCCCATTCATGGGCGAAGAGCTTGCCAGTCCGCCCGACGCCGCATTGCACCTCGTCAAAAATCAGGAGCGCGCCCGTTTCGTCGCAGAGATCGCGGAGACCTTTAAGGCATTGGTCAGGCACGGGCACGATCCCGCCCTCGCCCTGCACCGGCTCGATGATCACGGCAGCCGTCTTGTCGGTGACCGCGGTCTGGATGGCCTCGTGATCGGCGAAGTCGATTTGAATGAACCCGGGCAGAAGCGGCCCGAACCCCTTGGTCAGCTTCTCGGCCCCCGCTGCCGCGATGCCAGCCGAGGACCGGCCGTGGAAGGAGCCGGTGAAACCAACGACTTCGTTCCGCTCCTCGCCTTTCTCGTGCCAGTATTTCCGCGCCATCTTGACCGCCAGCTCGCAGGCCTCGGTGCCGGAGTTCGTGAAGAACACAGTGTCGGCGAAGGTTTCCTCGACCAGCCGGTCCGCCAGCGTCTCCTGGCCCGGGATGTGGTAGAGGTTAGAGGTGTGCCAGAGCTCTCCCGCCTGATGGGTCAGCGCGCCCACCAAGGCGGGGTGGGCGTGACCAAGCACGTTTACCGCGATCCCCGCGCCCAAATCGAGGTATCGCCGCCCGTCCTCTGCAATTAGCCAGGCGCCTTCGCCTTTAACGAACCGCATCGGCGCGCGGGAATAGGTTGGCAGGATCGAGGAGGTCATGAAACCGCTCCTTCTCGGGTCGGAATGTGAGACGTGCCAAGCGGCGACGCCCATGTCAATGAAGTCAGGAGGATGGATGCGCGAAACGAGACGCTGGATCAGCGTCGGCGTCGGAAGCCTGTTTTTCGGGTCATCATCATGCGCGACCGCCTACGCCAAAGCGCTGCACGTGTCGAGCGCTATATGGCGGCGAGGATTAGAAGTGTCAGAAACGCGAGCGCTGTTGGCAGTCGATAAAGGATCATCGGGGTCTCGATCGGTCGTTTGTCGGGCGCAGATCAACCGGAGAATCCGGCTGATTTAAGACGAAATGCCGGCAATGCGCTGTCAGGGCGGCGGTCGTTGCGTTGCCGATGAGCGACGCCTCGCGCCATGGCGCCACCCGCCCTTGTAACCGGACCAGCGGTGACTAGAATAAGAGCCTTCCAAGGAAAGGTGCGCAGGCATGTCGTGGACGGACGAGCGGGTTGAGTTGCTGAAAAAGATGTGGGGCGAAGGCCAGTCGGCCAGCCAGATCGCCAAAGAGCTTGGCGGCGTGACCCGGAACGCCGTGATCGGCAAGGTGCATCGTCTCGGCCTCTCGAACCGCGCCGGCGCCGCGCCGGCCCCCGCGCCGGAGAAGAAGCCGGCGAAAGCCGCCACCGCCAAGGCAGCGCCAAAGACCAAGCCGGAAGAGAAGGTGATCGAAGTTACGGTGCAGCCCCGGAAGCCCATCGTGCCCGCCGGCCAGCCCCTGCCGCCCCAGCCGTCGGCGAACGAGATCAGCCCCGAGACGCTCGCCAATGTCCGCGAGGTCGAGAAGACGGCCAAGCGGATCACCCTCATGGAGCTGACCGAACGCACCTGCAAATGGCCGATCGGCGATCCGGCCACGGACGATTTCTGGTTCTGCGGATTGGCAGTGCAGCAGGGCAAGCCTTACTGCGAGGCGCATGTCAGTGTGGCGTTCCAGCCGATGTCGAACCGGCGCGACCGGCGTCGCTGAAACCGCAGCAGCCGACGTCAGACCCGGCGCGCCGCGAGCGAAAGGCTTAACGCTGGCGACAAGCAATCGCCTCCCCGGCACACAACCAAGTTTACGCCTGGTCAATCAGGCGGTCTCGCGCTAACCTTCCCCTGTTTTCAGGGTCCGTCGGGACCGCCTATCGCTTTTTTTTCCCGGTGGCTTCAGAAAGCCCAGACGCCACTACGTCGGGCGCATGGGGGGAAAAATGTCGAAACTCACGTCAACCGTCACGGTATTCATACTGGTTTTTGGAGTCGCTGCCGAGCATGCCAGCGCCAGCTCGCTGACGGGGAGCCGAATTAGGGCAACATCGGGACCAGTGACGGTCGTGAACGATGAATTCTTGGAGTCGTCCGGCGTTGTGAACGATCTTTCCACCCTCCTTCCTACTCTGACCTTCCCCGGGGTCGGACAGACCGTTCAGGACACCGGCGGCAACATCTCGCTGCGCGGGCTCGGCACAAACAGGACACTGGTACTCTTCAACGGCAAGCGGCGGCCCTCGGGGAGCGCATATTTCCGGAATGAGACGATTCCGGCAGGTTTGGTTGAGAGGGTCGAAGTCTTGCGGGATGGCGCATCCGGCATGTACGGCTCGGACGCCGTCGCGGGAGTCGTTAGCTTCATCACGACGCAGCCGAAAGACTGGGAGTACACCGTGTTCGCGACCGAGGACGCGGGCGACATCGTCAACCCCGCGACGACGGTGGGCTATGGCCTGAGCGGCGTCGGATTCAAGGCGTAGGCCGAATTCGGCTGGGACGTCGGACGCGTCTTGCCATACAACCTCGCCATCATCGCGTCCGGCTACGACCTCAGCGGATCGGGTTCGGTCAACAATGAGCAGTACCTCGAAGGTCTTGGCGTCACCGGAATCGGCGGAATACCCGGCGTCTTTATCGGCGCGCCGACCGATCTGATTGAAGGCACGGTCGATGCCGACCGCCGAGGCACGGAACTGTCGTTCGAGTTGGGCAAGCCCAAGCGCTTCGGTTTGCATCCCGCCGGCGCCGGCCCTTTCGGGGGAAAGCCGGTGAACTACCTCGGCTACAACCGCCGCGGCCCGTCCACCAGCGTCACCACCGCCTACGCGGGGCTGCGGGCCGGGACATTCGATCAAAGCCTGGAGTCCCAGTTCATCGCAGACACCCCGGCCTTCGGTATCAACTCGGCGTGGGACGCGCAGTATGGCACCGAGTATGACGCTAAGTACTTTGGAGCCTACCTCGGCGCGAGTTTCAGCCGCACATATCGCGGCGCCGGCGACCTCAAGACAACCTTCAGCCTGACGGGTACTCTAGGCGTGAACTTCTACGATGTGGATGTTCAGGAGACTGTCGACGCGAACGGACTTGGCGGCGCGTTGAACTACAGCAACGCTGCTAACTATCAGTTCAATGACGAGCTTATTGACGCCACTCTGAGGTTCGGGGTCGACAGGCAAAGAGGGAACTTCTCGTCCGGCCTTTATCTGGATTGCGACTTTGGCGGGATTCCCGAGATCAATCGCGAACTCCCGGATTCGGACCTCTCAGGCGCGCTCCCTCCAAACTACTCGCTCTCCGCCAGGCCCAGCACAGAAATCGGACTCTACGCGCGCTGGGCGTTCTAAGAGCGGGTCGGGGGCTATCCGCGTTCTCTCGCCTAGCCCTCACTGGCTTGGGAAGAAGAACCTTTTCGCGTTGTCGGGCTGAGGCCCTCAGTCTATCCCCCATCCGGCGAGAACAGGTACCCCGCGCCCCGGATCGTCTTGATGTGCCTGGGTGATGAGGGGTCCGGCTCGATCTTTTTCCTCAGCCGTGTGACGCGGACGTCGATCGAGCGATCATAAGGGTCCCAGTCGCGGTTGTGGGCGATGTTTAGAAGCTGGTCGCGGGTGAGGACGCGGTTCGGGTTCTCGATGAAGGCCAGAAGGAGGTCGAGCTCCATCGCGCCCAGGACGACCTCCTCGCCCCGCGCGGTTCGGAGCGTGTGGGTGTCGGCGTTGAGCGCGCATTGGCCGAAATTGTGGATGGTCTGCGCCGCGGCGGCGGGCGCGGCCGCCGGCGGCTGGAGTCGCCTCAGGACGCTCCGCACACGCGCCAGAAGCTCGCGCAGATCGAATGGCTTGCTGACGTAGTCGTCGGCGCCGATCTCGAGCCCGATCACCCGGTTCACCGCGTCCTGGGACCCGGTCAGCATCACGACGCCCGCGTGGGTATGCTCGCGCAGATAGCGGCAGAGCGTGAAGCCGTCCTCGCCCGGCAGATGCAGATCGAGAAGGACGAGCGCGACGGGATGGGCGGCGACCGCGGCCCGCATCTCGTCACCGCCTTGGGCGGAGTGAACTGTAAAATCGTTTTCGGCGAAGTACTCGGCGACAGTCACCCGGATGCCCGGATCGTCGTCAACGATCAGAATGTGCCGCTTGTCCGACATGACCGGCCCCACGCGCCAAACCCCGCTGCCGGCGCCCGTGTGAAGTGTCGGTGAAACATTCCGTTAACACAACGATTCCGTACGGAAAAACGAATGAAACAAGCGGGTGGCAATGTCCCCGCATCGAAACGAGACCTGAAACGCATCATTGAGCAAGGAGAATTGACATGCCCCGTTTCCGTCATCAGCACCCGAACCGGCCAATCCAGCTGCATCAGGAGCTTCGCCGCCACCCGGTCGTCTTCCCGGGCTTCCAGCCGTTGCGCCCCGGCGACTTCCGGTTCTGATCCGGCCTTTCAAGGAGCGCCGACATGCCCCCCCTGATCGCCCGCATCCTTCTGTCCCCGCGCGAGCTTCGCCGGACGCCTGAGCCGAAGGCGAAAAAGCGCCGGGTCGCCTTCACCTTTCGCGGCGTGATGTAGGCCCGCGACAAAGAAAAGGAGCCCTTCCATGCGACGCCAGTCCCTTACCGCCCGCCGCGGCCACCCATCGACCCACCGGTCGCTCGCGCTTCTCCGCGCCAAGGCCTTCCTCGCGGATCTCTGAAGAGACCCGATTTTCCCTCCCAAGCCAGACTGGCCGCTCGTCCGATCTTTCGGTCGGGCGGCTTTTTTCAGACCTCGGTCGACACGACCTCCACGATCAGCTTGCGCAGATCGTCGAAGGACAGCGGCTTCTCGGCCACCGGAACGCGGGTGTCCTCCAAGAACCGCCGGACTTCAGAACCGAGCGTATCGCCGGTGACGACGCCGACGGCGGAGGTCGGGTGCAGCCCGGAGCGCCGGAGCTCCTCCCAAAGCGCCATCCCGTCCATCACCGGCATGCGCAGGTCGGTGATCAGCACGTCGACCTCGTCCCGTCTGAGGATGTCGAGCGCCTCGCGCCCGTTCCCGGCGGTCAGCAACCGGTGCCCGTCGGCCTCGAGGACGTCCCGGGCGGTCATGGCGATGGCTGGCTCGTCATCGGCAAAGAGCACCGAAAGCGGTGGCAGGGCGCGCCAGATCCGGGCCGTTTCATCCTCCGTGCCGCCGGTCTCACCGCTAGCGGCGACTGGGAGGCTCAGCCGGAACACCGCGCCGCCTTCGGGCGGGGCCTCAACCTCAAGCGTTCCATCGTGAGCGGTCGCGATATTCCGACTCACGGCAAGGCCGATTCCGGTTCCGACGCCTTCGGGCTTGGTGGTGAAGAACGGCTCGAAGATGCGCTCACGCATCCTGGCGTCGATGCCCGGCCCGTTGTCGGAAATCATGAGCACAGCGCGGCCCTCGCCCGCCTTCACATGGATCGAAACACGCCGGGGGTCTTCGCAGTCCGAGAGCGCCTGCTGCGCGTTGATCAGGACATTCACCACAACCTGGATGAGCTGATCGCGATCGCCCTCGACAATCAGCGGCTCTGGCGGCGTCTCGATCTCCACCTCCACCGAACTCGTGCGGAACGCGTAGTCGACTAGCGCCACCGCCTCCCTTGCGAGTTCCGCCAGATCGATCCGCACGCGTACTGGCGGTTTCTGGCGCGCCATCGACAGGAAGGTGCGGACGATCCGGGCGCTGCGATCGGCGGCGTTCTTTATCAGCTCCGCCCGCTCGCGCACCGCCGGGTCCTCGGACCGCTCCTCCAGAAGCTGCGCCTGCCCGACCAGAATGGACAGCGGGTTGTTCAGTTCATGGCTCACGCTGGCGAGAAGCGAGCCCATGGCGCTCAGCTTCTCGGCCTGACTCAGCGCCTCCCGCGCCTCCCGCTCCGCCGTGACGTCGCGGCCGACCGCCTGATATTCGACAAGCGCCCCGTCCTCGTCGTAGATTGCGCGATTGATCCAGCTCTGTCAGACCGCGTCACCCTGCCGGGTCGTCTCGCGAAAGGTCCCTGTGAAGACCGGCCTCTCGGCGGAGAGGCGGGAGAGCCCTGCGCCGATCTCTTCCCCGAGCGCCTCGTCGCCCAAAATCTCGAACAGGCTCCGACCCAGGATCTCCCCGCCCGGCTCGGCAAAGGCCGCGCGATAAGCCGAATTGGCGAAGGTCAGACGAAATGCGGGATCGAAGCGGCAGATCATCTCGGTCTGATCCTCGACAACCGCGCGGTATTGGCGGACAGCGCGCTGCGCCTCCTCGAGCGCGTTCTCGCGGTCGGTGACGTCGATATAGGTCTCGACCAGGCTGCCCTGCGGCGTCAGGCGGCGCCGGATCTCGATCACGCGCCCGTCGTCGAGCCATTCCGTGTCCTGAGAGACCGCGCCGTTCTCGCACTCCCGATAGATGCGGGCGAGCCGCGCGTCAGCGGCCCTGTCCAGCGCATCACCCTCAAGTCCGGTTTGCCGCCGCAAGATCTCGCGGGTGAAGTCCAGCCCCTGCGTGCCGGCGGTCAGGTCGGGCGGGAAGTCGAAGGATGAGAAGAACTCGTCGTTGGCCACTTCCAGCCGCCCGTCCGCGCCTAGATAGGAAACGCCGTGCGGCACATGTTCGAGTATGGCGGCCAGCTGGTCCGCCCGCGCGCGCGAGAGACGCTCCGCCTGCACCTGCGCGGAGATGTCGGAGAGGATGAGAAGCGCGCGGCCCTCGTCGAGCGGTATCAGCCGGCAGCGTAACTCGCCGCCAGACAGAAGGATGTCGGGCACCGCGCCGGTAGACGCTTCCGGCAACGCTTCAGCGCCCGGCGCGGCGCACAAATCGGCATAGGCGCGAACGTCCGCGCTGCCGCCTAGCCGCTCCGCCAGCGCGGAAAAACGCGCGTTCGCGAAGACAAGTGCGTCGTCCTCTGCAAAAACGGCGACCCCATCCTCCATGGCCGCCAGGGCTTCGCTCAGAACGGGCCCCAACTCATCCGTCGATGTCATTCCGCCTGGCTCCATCGGACCTGCGCTAAGCATCCATGCTCGCGCACGCGGGCGTCAAGCGCCCTTCCCCAGGAGCGGCGCCCCCGCTATATCGCGCTGCGATGAGCCAGAACCCGCCCGACCTCCGCCCCGACCTCGCCCGCGCTCATGTCCCCGAGACGGCGCGCGACGGCCAGCCGACCATCGGCATGGTCTCGCTCGGCTGTCCCAAGGCGCTGGTCGACAGCGAGCGCATTCTCACCCGCCTTCGCGCCGAGGGCTACGCGATCTCGCCCGACTACGGCGGCGCGGACGCGGTGATCGTGAACACCTGCGGGTTTCTTGACAGCGCCAAGGCCGAAAGCCTCGACGCCATTGGCGAGGCGCTGACCGAAAACGGGCGGGTTATCGTCACCGGCTGTCTGGGCGCCGAGCCGGAGTACATCACTGGCACGCATCCCAAGGTTCTCGCCGTCACCGGCCCGCATCAATACGAGCAGGTGCTCGACGCGGTTCACGACGCGGTCCCGCCCGCGCCCGACCCGTTCATCGACCTCCTGCCAGCGCAGGGCGTCAAACTGACGCCGCGCCATTACAGCTATTTGAAGATATCCGAGGGCTGCAATCACACCTGCAAGTTCTGCATCATCCCCGACATGCGCGGCAAACTCGCCTCGCGGCCGCACCGCGCGGTGATGCGGGAGGCCGAGAAGCTGATCGAGACGGGCGTGCGCGAGCTTCTGGTGATCAGCCAGGACACCTCCGCCTACGGCACCGACTGGAAGGACCGGGAGGCGAAGTTCCCCATCCTCGATCTCGCCCGCGATCTGGGCAGCCTCGGGGCTTGGGTTCGCCTCCACTACGTTTACCCCTACCCGCATGTGCGCGAGCTGGTGCCGATGATGGCGGAGGGCAGGCTGCTGCCCTATCTCGACATCCCGTTCCAGCACGCCCACCCCGACACCCTCCGCCGCATGGCGCGGCCAGCCGCCTCGGCCCGGACGCTTGACGAGATCGCCGCCTGGCGGGAGGTCTGCCCCGAGATTGCGATCCGCTCGACCTTCATTGTCGGCTATCCGGGCGAGACCGAGGCGGAGTTCGAAACGCTGCTCGACTGGCTCGACGAGGCACAACTCGACCGGGTCGGCTGTTTTCAGTATGAGAACGTCGAAGGCGCCCGCTCGAACGCGCTCCCCGACCATGTGCCGGAGGACGTGAAAGCCGACCGCTGGCAGCGGTTCATGGAGAAGGCGCAGGCCATCTCCGAGGCTAAACTCGCAGCGAAGGTAGGTGCGCGGCTAGAGGTGATCGTCGACGATGTGGACGCCGAAGCCGCCACATGCCGCACCAAGGCCGACGCGCCGGAGATCGACGGCAGCCTGTTCATCGATGAGGGATTCGAGGGGCTGAACCCCGGCGACATCCTGACGGTCGAGGTGGATGAGGCGAGCGAATATGATCTTTGGGGGCGGCCCGTCGGGTCTTAGGTCGGCCCGAAAAGGTTGATCTCCATCATTCGAGCGCCCTCCAAGTCCCCGTACGCTCTCTGAAAGGCGGCGTGCGCCCACGCGGCCATTTGGTGGGAGCGCGACAATGCGATGGATCCTTTGCGCTATCGGTGCGACTGTCCTCTTCGCGGCATTCCTCTTCATTCCTTTCTTCCTCAAAGATCCGCCAAGAGGCGGGGTCGTCGGCCCCAAACTCGCAGACCTGAAATACGAAGAAATCTCGTTTCAAAACGGCGACTTGACCCTTTCCGCACTTCTTTTCCTGCCTGAGGGCGGAGGCCCGTTCCCCGGCGCGGCGCTCATCCACGGCTCCGGTCCCAGCCGCCGCGACAACGCCTGGTATCTGACCTTTGCGCAACACTTGCAGGAGAACGGAATCGCTGTCCTCCTGCCTGACAAACGCGGATCGGAAAGCTCCGGCGGCGACTGGCGTGGCGCGAGTTTCGAGGTTCTGGCGACCGATACCGTCGCCGCCTACATCCGGCTCGCCGAAACGCCTGAGGTCGACGCGGGGCGCGTCGGGTTGATCGGGCTGAGCCAGGGTGGCTTGATCGCGCCGGTCGCCGCCGCCGATATTGACCCCGCCTTTGTGGTCAGCATTGCAGGCGCCGGTGTGACCACCGAAGAGCAGCTTTGGTTTGAGGAGGTCAACAACATCGTCGAGATGGGCACGTTCCGTTTCGTCGCCCGGCTGATCGCGCGGATCACGGTTCCGCGCATTCAGGCCTCGTCAATATGGCGGCCGACGGCGGGTTTCGACCCGATGCCATACTGGGCCGGCATCGAAGCGCCCGTATTCGCCGCTTTCGGCGGCGGGGATACCAACGTGCCGGTCGAGGAGAGCGTGTGGCGATTTCGCGGGCTGCCGGGCAGCGTCAGGATCGAGGTCTATCCCGACGGTGGTCACGGCATCACGGACCGCGCGACAGGCCGGGTTCAACAGCCCTTCCTAGATGACCTTGCGGCGTTCGTTCGCAACACCACAGCTCAGCCATAGGCGACGTTCAAACCGTCGCGGACTTTCGCGCCGCTGCGTGGAGGAACTCGTCGCATAGATCATCTTGTGAATGCGCGAGGCTGAACCGCACTTGACCCGCTCCCGCCTCGCCGCTTGTCTGCACGAAACCCGCAGACAAACTCGTCAAGGATGCCCAGATGAACAGAACCGCCGTCGCCGACCTCGCCGCCCTCCCCGACCGCAAGCCGCAATACGCGCTGGTGGGCGAGGTTGACCTCGTGGTGGTGCGTTTTGATGAGGAGGTCTCGGTCTTCTACGGGCGCTGCCTGCATCGCGGCGCGCTCATGGCCGACGGATTCGTCAGCGGCAAGAACCTGATCTGCGGCGTGCATTACTGGGACTACCGGCTCGACAGCGGCGTATCGGAGTACGCAAACGACGAGGCGCTGCCCAAGTTTCGAAGCTGGGTCGAGGACGGTCAGGTCTGGGTCGACCCAGACGAGATCGCCGGTTGGGCGCTGGAGAACCCTCAACCCTTCGACCGATCGGCCTATCTCGGTCTCTACGCCGACACCTCGCACGGGACGGAGGAGGAGCCGCTAAACGGGCTGATCCAGCAGTACGCCCGCGACGGCCTCTCTAAGACCGGCCATCACGGCAAGGTCGAATCGATGGGCGTGCCCCGCGATCAGCTTCCAACTTGGGACGATCTGCAGCTCCTTACGGCGCAGCTTCACAAAGCGCCGCTTCTCGACGAGGACCCGGTGGGCACTGACGTTGTGATCGGACCGAACGCGCAGAAACCACTCCGGCTCGACATCCCGCTCTTCGTCTCTGACATGTCCTTCGGCGCTTTATCCGAACCTGCCAAGATCGCCCTCGCGCGCGGCGCGGAGCTGGCCGGCACCGGCATCTGTTCCGGCGAGGGCGGCATGCTGCCTGAAGAGCAGCAGGCGAACAGCCGGTACTTCTACGAGTTGGCCTCTGCCCGGTTCGGGTTTTCCTGGGACAAGCTCGACCGCGTTCAGGCCTTCCACTTCAAAGGCGGACAAGGGGCCAAGACCGGAACCGGCGGGCACCTGCCCGGCAAGAAGGTGAAAGGCAAGATCGCGGAAGTGCGCGGGCTGGACGCCGGTCAGGACGCGATCTCTCCGCCGCGCTTTCCCGACTGGACCGCGCCCGCCGAAATCAAGGACTTTGCGGACGAGGTCCGTGACCGCACCGGCGGCGTTCCCATCGGATACAAGCTCTCGGCCCAGCATATCGAGAAAGACATCGACGCTGCGCTCGAGGTCGGCGTGGATTACATCATCCTTGATGGACGCGGCGGCGGCACCGGCGCGGCGCCGATTATCTTCCGCGACAACATCTCTGTCCCGACCATCCCGGCACTGGCGCGGGCGCGGCGTCATCTGGACGTCTCCGGCCAGTCAGACGTGACGCTGGTGATCACGGGCGGCCTCAGGAAACCTGCAGATTTCATCAAGGCGCTCGCTCTCGGTGCAGACGCTGTCGCTGTGTCGAACTCAGCCATGCAGGCCATCGGATGCCTTGCGATGCGCGCCTGCCACACCAACAACTGCCCGGTCGGCATCGCGACACAGAAGCCGCACCTGGTTAGCCGGCTGGTCGTCGAGAAGTCGGCCCGCCAGCTTGCGAACTTTTTCGAGGCGTCGGTCGAGCTTATGCAGGTCATGGCCCGCGCTTGCGGTCACGATCATCTGAGCAAGTTCAACGCCGGCGATCTGACAACGTGGAAGAAGGAGATGTCGGATCTGACAGGCGTGGCCTATGGGGGCGTCGGGTAACGGCTCACCCCAACCAGAGGCGCGTCAGCACCGCCAACCACGCCACTCCGGCCGCAATTGCGGAAAGGAAGACGCCCGCGCTTCCCGCATCCTTGGCGCGGCCTGCCAGCGGGTGCCGCTCGGTCGAGATGTAGTCAACGGTGTACTCAATCGCGGTGTTGAACGCCTCCGCCGCCAGCACCAGAACGCCGAGCGCGAGGATCAGCGCCCGCTCACCACCCGTCAACGGCAGCGCGAGCGCCAGCGCGGCCGACACCGCGTTCGCCCAGACCCAGGACCGGAACGAATGCTGTTCAACCCAAGCGTCGCGGACGCCATTCCAGCTCCAGATGAAACGCAGTCTCAGACGTGCGAAAAAGGCGGCGATGGACTTCATCGCCTTGTGATGGCTTCAACAGGTCAGCCGGTCAATCAAAGGATGGCATGATCCCTGCGAGCGACCGCAGCATGTCGGCATTTCGGCAATACCCCGGAATGCCATGATCGCCGCGATCCAGCCGCGTCTCGCAATCCTCCGGGGCGGCGCACCCTGCGCAGGACAGCACCGCCGCCTGCAACTCGCCGGGGTTCAGCGCGCCCGATTGCAGTGCCAATTCCAGATCGACACCATTCCGGTCCGCCATGCGTTCGACCAGCCGCTCGTGATGGGCCAGACGGGACGTAATGCTCATGTCTGTCTCCCTTTCCTTGGGAAAGGGATCTCAAGTACGACGCGAAACGGCCCTGATCTGGATCAAACCACCGTCAGTTCCGCGCAAGCGTCTGACGCACAACCGTAATTCGTTCGGCATTCGGCGGATGAGTGCCGAGGAACTGGTTACCCGGATCGACGGCCCGCTGGAAATAGAGGACGCCGCGCAAAGGATCGTATCCCGCCCGCCGGGCGATGACCGCGCCGAGCGAGTCCGCTTCCAGCTCGAACGCCTTCGAATACCGGCGAGCGCCAACTGTGCCCCCGATATTCTGGGCCGTTTCAATGCCCTGCGCGTCAAGACCAGCAAGTTGACCGAAAACCGTGCCCAGGATCATGCCAAGCGCCGCAGTGTTCTGCGTTTGCGGGATGTGTCCCTCGATATGATGCGCCGCCTCGTGCGACAGCGCGAAGGCGATCTCGTCGCGGTTTCGCATCTCGTCGAATAAGGCGAGCGTGAACCCGATCACCGGGCGGCCATCCCGATCCAGCGTCTGGTAGGCGTTCGGCGGCAGGTTGGGGCGGTCGTCGACCACAATGCGGAAGTCGCAGTCCGCGCCAGGGCGCCTCTCGCGGCAGGCGCGCTCGGCCACCGGCTCAACCCGCCGAACGACGGCGCGGAAATCGGAGAGTTTCTGGGGCGATCCCCCTTGCGCTGCCGGCAGGTCCGGCAAGGGACCGCGCGGCGCCGGGACCGACGGGGCCGGCGCCTCGCAGGCGGCGGCGAGGAGAAAGGCGAAGAGGGCGAGGTACCTCATAAATCAGGACTTTCCGTTGTCAGACCCGCTGACAGACTGCCCATGGCACCCGACCGCCTGCAAGCGAATTCCGCGCCCCTTGCGGAGACCCGCCAATCGCGCCACGCTGCCGCCATGTTTACGATCGAGCACGATTTCGACGCTACCGTTGTCACCCTAGTCGACGAGGCCGCGCCGCACCGACAGGAAGATGTAACCATCACCGCCTTTGAGGATTGCGTGACCATTGAGCAGCTCGATCCACGCGACGAGATGATGCAGAAGATCACGCTGTCGCTCGCGCAGCTCGCCGATCTGACGGCGGCGCTGAACCTGCCCGAGGGTGTCTATCGCCGCAAAGGCGCGGGCGGCTAACCCCGCACCATCCTTCTGAGCGTGCCATCGCGTCGGGTCAGCGCCCCCGCGACGTGCAGAACCACGCAAAGCGCCAGAAGCTTCGTCAGGACGAAATGAACGGCGAAGGCCGAGCTCTCCCAGGCCTCGGAAGTCGGGGCGAGCGGCGGCAGGGTGAAGCGCTCAAATATCACGACATCCAAACCGGAGGCGCCGCTGCCGACCCAGCCGCTGAGCGGAACGGCGATCAAAAGGACGTAGAACGACCGATGAACCCATCGCGCCGCGCTATCCTTCCATGGGGTGTCAGCGGGCAGGCTTCTGGGGGGCGGCGACGCAAGGTGCCAGATCAACCGCAGTATCAGCAGCGCGAGCAGAACCACTCCGATCGATTTGTGCAGGCCGAAGAGCCAGAGGTTCGACATCCCCACCTCCATCCGCGCGATGTAGCTGCCGAGCCCCAGCATAGCGATCACGCCCAGCGCCATCGCCCAGTGGATCGCTCGCGTGACCCAGCCGAAGGAGCTCTCCGTGTTCAGCGCGCTCAAGCCGCTCACTCCGCCAGATCGATGCGCACGAGGATGTCGAGCGTGACTTCATCGCCGACGAGATCGCTCCATCCTGTCGCGCCGAAGTCGCTCCGCGCGACTGCGCCGGTCATGTAGACCGAGAGCCGGCCGCGCTCGCCCTCCGCGCTGCCTTGCGGGCGGAAGACCTCGGCATCCAGCACCACGGGCCGTGTCACGCCCCGGATGGTGATGTCGCCAGCCATCCGCGCCTTGGCGCCTACGCCCTGAATTGCGATGATTTCGGTCGCCACGAAGGTGATCGTGGGGTGGTTGGCGGCGTCGAGCACCTTCGGGCCGGTCATGGCTTGCGTCGCGAAGGGGAAGTTCGCGCGGGCGCGCGCGACGTCGAGCGATACCGAGACCTTGCTTCGGGCCGCGCGCTCGAAGTCCAAGGTAATTTCGGCTGAACGCACCGGCATGGCGCCGGTGATCTGGTCAGGGCCGAAGGGCACCTTGAAACCGACGCGGCTGTCCTCTGCGTCGAGCGTGTAGACCAGCGGCGCGGCGACGGCGGGGGCGGCAAGGATAAGGACGAGGGCGAGGATCGCGCGGAACATGGTTGCAGTTTACTCCGGTTCGGCGGAACGGCCGGTCATTTCCTTGTTATTCCGCCTGGCCGCGAATATCGGATCATTCGTAAGTTGGTGTTGCGTGATGGCCGTCACGACGAACGTTTTCGACACTTCTTCTTAAGAAAGAAAGCGAATATCCCCTCTCGCTAGCACGCGGGTCACCCAACCCGCAGACGAGAGGCCTCGCGCGACCCGCGCGACTGGACCTTGCGCATCTCTCCCGGGCCGACCCCCGATCAGGCCGGGTGGTCGTTGCCACCCGGAACGCCGCTTAATCGGGCGGCGGCTCCTTTTCTCTCCTTCGGACCAACTTCCGAACGCCAAAAGCGACAGACTGACATGGCGGCAGGCCTCCCCTGCGGCCCTTTTGGCTGTGGCTCCCTGACATGCGACCCGCTAGTGTCCGCCCGGATAAAGATTGGGGATGCCGGGGATGGCCACGGGGTTTTTCTGGGATGAGCGCTGTTTCTGGCATTCGGGCGGGAACTACGCCTTCATGTCGCCTGTGGGCGGTCTGGTGCAGCCGACCGCCGCTGGCGGCCTGCCCGAGAATCCGGAAACCAAGCGCCGGCTGAAGAACCTTCTTGAGGTCACGGGGCTTTGGCGCGAGCTTTCGCCGTCCGGCGCAGAGCCCGTCACCCGCGAAGACCTCTTCCGCATCCATGCGGGCGACTTCCTGTCCGAGTTCCGTACGCTCTCCCGAAAGGGCGGCGGCGAAACCGGGCTTCGCGCACCCTATGGTCCAGATGGCTACGACATCGCTTTGCAAAGCGCCGGGCTGGTCAAGGCGGCGCTCTTCTCTGTCCTCGACGGGACCTACCGGAACGCCTACGCGCTTTCGCGCCCGCCCGGCCACCACTGCCTTCCCGACTGGCAGAACGGCTTCTGCCTTCTCGCCAATATCGCCATCGCGATCGAGGCGGCGCTGGCCGAGGGCCGGGCCGAGCGGATCGCGGTGCTGGACTGGGACGTGCATCACGGCAACGGGACCGAGGCGATCTTCTATGAGCGTCCCGACGTCCTCACGGTCTCGATGCATCAGGAGCGGAACTACCCGCTCGACACCGGTGATTTCGGTGACCGGGGGCGCGGGCCGGGCGAAGGGAATAACCTCAACATCCCGCTTCCCCCCGGCTCCGGCCACGAGAGCTGGGTTCGGGCGCTGAACGTCCTCGCCCTGCCCGCCATCCGCGCTTTCCGGCCCGACCTCGTCGTCGTCGCCTGCGGTTTTGACGCCGCCGCTTTCGATCCGCTCAGCCGGACGCTCGCCACGGTCGAGACTTTCCGCGAGATGACACGCGCGACAATGGAGCTGGCCGATGGCATTTGCGGCGGGCGGATCGCGATGGCGCATGAGGGCGGTTACTCCGAGATGTACGTGCCCTTCTGCGGCCATGCGACGCTGGCCGAGATGGCGGGCAGCGCGATTGACGCGCCCGACCCTTTCTCCGAGACCCTGGAGAAACGGCAGCCGAGCCGAAGGTTCAACGCGTTTGTGGACGGGTTGATCGATGAAATGGCGGCGGCGCTTTGACAGGGGCCGTCTGGAAAACCTGCCGAGCCGTCAATAAATAACCCCGCGAACAGCCGGAGGATCTCATGCCCGCGCCCAATCGGGAGGCGACCGCCTTTCTCAAGACCCGCCGCTCGCGTCCCGCCAAAACGCTGACAGGCCCGGTGCCGTCGCGCGACGAGTTATCCGAGCTTCTTACCATCGCCGCCCGTTGCCCGGATCACGGCAAGCTGGAGCCCTGGCGGTTTCTGGTGCTGAAGAAAGCCGCGCTCGCGCGTCTCTCCGAGACGATCCCGCCGCGCGGGGCGGAATTGGGTGTGGAGCCCGATAAAGTCGACAAGATGGTCTATCAGCTCGCCTCCGCCGATCTGGCCGTCGCGGTCATCGCCTCGCCGAAGCCTTCCGAGAAGATCCCGGAGATCGAGCAAACGCTCTCTGCCGGCGCTGTGTGCCTGCAGCTTCTGAACGCCGCGCTCGCCGCCGGATGGGGCGCGAACTGGCTGAGCGGCTGGGCCTCGCATGACAAGGAATGGCGCGAGCAGGCGCTGGGCCTGATGCCGCATGAATGGATCGCCGGCTTCATCCATATCGGGTCCGAGACCAGCGCGCCGCCTGAGCGCCCGCGCCCGGACATGGACGCCAAGGTGGAGTGGATCGAAGCGTGATTCTGAACGCGATCCTCTCGGCGCTCGGCCAAATCAGCGACCCGCGCTTTCGCCGGGTCATCGCGCTGGGTGTCGGGCTGACCATCGGTCTCCTGGCCATCGTCTATGCCATTGTTTTTTTTCTGGTTCAGTTGCTCCTGCCCGAGGCGTTCACACTCCCCTGGATCGGCGAGATCCGGTTCGTCGATGACCTCCTCTCCTGGGGCTCGCTCGTTCTGATGCTGTTCCTCTCGATCTTCCTGATGGTGCCGGTCGCCTCGGCCTTCACAGGCATATTCCTCGATGACGTGGCCGACGCGGTGGAGGCGGAGCATTATCCTACCCTTCCCCCGGCCCCGCGCCTTGGGCTGGCTGAGGGAATCACCGAGGCGCTGACGTTCCTGGGCGTGATCATCGGCGCCAACCTGCTGGCTCTGATCGCCTATATCCTGCTGGCGCCCTTCGCGCCGATCATCTTCTACGCGCTGAACGGGTTTCTGCTCGGCAGGGAATATTTCCGCATGATCGCCGTGCGCCGTCTTGGCCGTGAGGGCGCCCGACAGGCCTTCCGCCGCCATATCGGCGCGATCTGGGCCACCGGCGCGCTGATGGCGGTGCCGCTGACGATCCCGCTGGCGAACCTCCTCGTCCCGGTGATCGGGGCAGCGGCGTTCACCCATCTGTATCATTCGCTGGAAAGCCGGGGTTAGCCGGCCTCTGACGGCGCGCCCATCCGATTGAAGATGTCGATATCGCGCACGCCAATCCCGCCCCAGAGAATGACCGAGGCAATGACCAACCAGATGGCCACTGCCCAATAGGTCGTGATCTTGGCCTTCCGCCGCATCGAGAAGGAGGACGACGGCGCGCCTGCCTGCGTTCCCTCAACACGCTCGCCCACATCGCCCTGGGTCTCCAGCCGGATCGGCAGGACGACGAACAGGGTCATGAACCAGATGACGGCGAAGAGGACGAGACCGGAGACGATGGACATCAGACCTCTTCCAGCTCGACGAGGGTACCCGTGAAGTCTTTTGGATGGAGGAAAAGAACCGGCTTGCCGTGGGCGCCAATCTTGGGCTTGCCGTCACCCAACACCCGCGCACCATCCGCTGTCAGCTTGGCGGCGGCGGCGGCGATGTCCTCGACCTCGTAGCAGATGTGGTGGATGCCGCCGGACGGGTTTTTCTCAAGAAATCCGGCGATGGGAGAGTTGTCGCCAAGCGGATAGAGCAGCTCGACTTTGGTGTTCGGCAAAGTGATGAAAACCACCGTCACGCCGTGATCCGGCTCGTCCTGCGGCGGACCGACATCGGCGCCGAGCGTGTCGCGGTACTGCGCCGCCGCCGACTCGAGATCCGGGACGGCGATGGCCACATGGTTCAGACGTCCAATCATGGCGGTCTCCCTTTCTGTGGCGGGTTATGGCGGTCGGATACTGCCGCGACAAGGGACAGGGCGCCGCAGATATTCTCGCGATTAACGCTTCTTTAGGTTAAGATGGCGACAAGTCAGGCGCGGGACTCATATTGAGGGCAGGAGCAGCACAATGCCCCAGACGCTTGAAGACTTCCTGATGACACGGCAACCGACAGCGGAGCGTCCGCTGCTGGGCCAGACCATCCTCGTCGTCGAAGACAGCCGCTATGTCTGCGAGGCGCTGCGCATGATCTGCCAGCGCTCGGGCGCGCGGATACGGCGAGCCGACAGTCTGAGATCGGCCGAACGGCACCTGCGCACCTATCGCCCCGGAATCGTGCTGGTCGACCTCGGGCTGCCGGACGGATCGGGGCTTGAGCTCATCAAGGCGCTTTCCCCCGGGGAAGAGGATTATCCAGTCGTGATCGCGATGTCAGGTGACGACGCCAAGGCGGACGCGGCGAAATCGGCGGGCGCGCGCCTTTCTCGCCAAACCGATCAACTCCGTCTCTGCGTTTCAGGCAGCCATTCTGGCGGAGATGCCGCGCGAGGCGCGGCCGGCGGGCCTCAGACCCGTCACCTCGGATGCGGTCATCCCGGACCGGATCGCGCTTCGCGACGATCTGGCGCTGGCTGACGAGCTTTTGTCGGACAACCCCACGAACGAGACGCTCGAGTACGTCTCCGGATTCCTGCGCGGCCTCGCCAAGGCCTCGGATGACGCGGCGCTGGCTGACGCGGCCCGCGCGCTCCGCGCTGGGCACGGCGCAACTGGCGCCCGCGCCCGTCTTCAGAACCTCCTGCGGGAGCGGTTGAAGGCAGAGCAGCCGGTTTGACCCGGCCCCGCATTCCGCAATTGAAAAACCCCGAATGTTCCCTTAATGTTCGCCTTCCCCGGCGCGAAGGGAAAACGCATCATGTTGGATATGGGCACGAACGCATCACAAGACCTGGCCGATTTCCTGAACGGTGACCGGTTCGGCGCGGTTCTGGCGGATCCGCCCTGGCGATTCGTGAACCGGACCGGGAAGGTCGCACCGGAGCACAAGCGCTTGGCCCGCTACCCGACCATGGATCTCGAAGAGATCTGCGCGCTCCCCGTGGCCGACCATCTTGAGGATCGCGCGCATTGCTATCTCTGGGTGCCGAACGCGCTTTTGCCCGAGGGGCTTCAGGTGCTGCAAGCCTGGGGGTTCGACTACAAGTCCAACATCATCTGGCACAAGGTCCGCAAAGATGGCGGCTCGGACGGGCGCGGTGTCGGTTTCTATTTCCGCAACGTGACCGAAGTGATCCTGTTCGGCACGCGTGGCAAGAACGTCCGCACCGAGGCGCCCGGTCGCCGGCAGGTCAACATGATCCAAAGCCGCAAGCGCGAGCATTCGCGCAAACCCGACGAGCAATACGAGATCATCGAAGGCTGCTCCTGGGGCCCGTATCTCGAGCTGTTCGGGCGCGGCGTGCGCAAGGGCTGGACTGTCTGGGGTAATCAGGCGGATGCGGACTACAAGCCGGATTGGGAGACCTATCGGTATAATTCGGGGATGGCGGCAGAGTAGCGATCAGTCGTCGGTGATGATCGCGTCGGGCAGGCCGATCAGCAAAAGCGGGCAAGGGTTGCCCACGCCGCGTAGCACCCGATCCTCGAGTTTCGACCAGTGGGTCGTCGCCTGTCCGAACTTGTCGGCCACGAATTTCCGGGCGAAGGCCTCGGCAAAGGACGAGCCTCTGGCCACCTGATCGGCCACCGCGCGCTGTTGCGCCGAGGTCCGCGCGCCGATCCCGAGCCGGTCCAGATCATCCTCCGAGGTCAATCCCCGCGCCTGCATCCAACCGGTGATCCGAGGCAGGAAGGCGTCCTGCATCGAGCGGCCTCGGGTGACAACGATTCCAAGGCTGATGGCGGAGAGGGCATGGAGACGCTGAAAGTTTTCCAGATCGCGATCGAAGAACGGATCCTTGTTGTTCCATTCGATCTCAAGCGCAAGCGCGCCCTTTTCCGCGAACTTGATGTGGTCGACCTCGTGACTGACGCCGGTTCGCTCGCGTCCGTCGACCACGGTCTGGACCTTAAAGTTGTGTTTGCGCCAGTTGAGGTCGGAAAGCTCGAAGCGGAGCCGCTGGGTCGGCCCGGCCTCCCCGCCGCCGCCGGTGACGACCTCCGATAGCGGGATGCGGAACTCGCTCAGTACACGGATCAGAAGGTCGAGATCGCCCGGAAAGTCATGCGCAAGAATGGCCTCGGCGTGGTTGCGGGTCAGGACGTCGAACCCAAGATCGGTGAGGCGGTTGAGCATGCGGCCCGCTCTATCCCCAGCCGTGCGCGCTGTCTACTGAAGCGCCGGATCCCGGGAAACGAGCACAGGCGCGGTCAGCTCGCCCAAAGCCCGCCTCTGCCGCCCATCCGCGTCGAAATTCTCCTGTGCCAGCCAGGTCTCGAACGCGGCTCTGAGCGCGGGCCATTCGCTGTCGATGGCCGCAAACCAGGCGGTGTCGCGGTTGCGCCCTTTGACCACCCCGGCCTGCCGGAAGACACCCTCGTAGCTCATGCCGAACCGCTCCGCCGCGCGGCGAGAGGGGCGGTTGGCGGCGTCGCATTTCCACTCGAACCGCCGATATCCAGCATCGAACGCCCAGCGCATCAGCAGATAGACGGCTTCGGTTGCCTCCCGCGTCCGTTGCAGGCGCGGCGCGAAGGTGAGCCAGCCGGTCTCGATCGATCCTGCGTCAGGCTTCATGCGCATCAAAGACAGCGTGCCGCCGAGGCGCCCGTCTGCCATGCGAATGGCGAATTGCAGGGGGTCGTGTTTGATCCGCTCGGCTTCGACCCATCGCTTATAGCCAGCGTCGTCGAAAGGGCCGACAGGAAGGTAAGCCCACATTGCGCCATCCGCGTCCTCAGCATGCGCCTCGCGAAGGCCGGAAATGTGGTCGCGCGAGAGCGGCTCGAGCGTGGCATAGCGACCGGTGATCACGGACCGGGACGGCAGCGGTGGAGGGGTCCAGTCCCGGAGGTTCATTCTTCCGGCGGCAACACGCGCAGGCGCAGCTCGCGCAGCTGCTCGTTCGTCGGCTCGGAGGGGGCGCCCATCATCAGGTCTTCGGCGCGCTGGTTCATCGGAAAGAGGATGACCTCGCGAATGTTCTGCTCGTCGGCCAGCAGCATCACCATCCGGTCGATGCCCAGCGCGCAGCCGCCGTGCGGCGGCGCGCCATAGCGGAAGGCGTTGACCATGCCGCCAAAACGCTTGCGCACCTCGTCCTCGCCGTAACCAGCGATCGCAAAGGCCTTGAACATAATGTCGAGCCGATGGTTCCGGATCGCTCCGGAGACGAGCTCATAGCCGTTGCAGGCAAGGTCGTACTGGAAGCCCAGCACCTCGAGCGGATCGCCGTCGAGCGCCTGCTCCCCGCCCTGCGGCATAGAGAACGGGTTGTGCGAGAAGTCGATCACGCCCGTGTCCAGATCTTTCTCGTACATCGGGAAATCGACGATCCAGGCGAAGGCGAAACGGTTCTGCTCGGTGAGGCCGAGCTCCTCGCCGATCACGTTCCGGGCAAGGCCGGCGACGCGTTCGAAGGCCTGCGGCTTGCCGCCCAGGAAGAAGACCGCGTCGCCCTTGCCAACGCCCATCTGCTGACGGATCGCCTCGGTACGCTCGGGGCCGATGTTCTTGGCCAGAGGTCCGGCGGCCTCCATTCCGCTCTCACCGTCGCGCCAGAAGATATAGCCCATCCCCGGCAGGCCCTCTTTCTGCGCAAATGCATTCATCCGGTCGCAGAACTTCCGACTGCCGCCGCCCGAAGCCGGGATGGCGCGGATCTCGGTGCCTTCCTGCTCAAGCAGTTTGGCGAAGATCGCGAAGCCTGAGCCTCGGAAATGTTCGGAGACGTCCTGCATCTTGATCGGGTTTCTCAGGTCCGGCTTGTCGGTTCCGTACCATTTCATCGCGTCAGCGAACTTGATCCGGGGCCAGAGCTTGTCGACCGTGTGCCCGCCGCCGAACTCCTCGAAGGCGCCCTCGATCACCGGCTGGATGGTGTCGAAGATGTCTTCCTGGCTGGCGAAGCTCATCTCCATGTCGAGCTGGTAGAAATCGGTCGGCGCCCGGTCGGCGCGGGGATCCTCGTCGCGAAAGCAGGGGGCGATCTGGAAGTATTTGTCGAACCCCGAAACCATCAGAAGCTGCTTGAACTGCTGCGGCGCCTGGGGAAGCGCGTAGAACTTGCCGGGATGGAGTCGCGAGGGGACCAGGAAGTCACGCGCGCCCTCGGGGCTCGAGGCGGTAATGATCGGCGTCTGATGCTCGCGGAAGCCCTGATCCCACATCCGGCGGCGGAGCGAGGCCACGACGTCGGAGCGGAGCTTCATATTCTCCTGCATCGCCTCGCGGCGCAGATCGAGGAAGCGGTAGCGCAGCCGCGTCTCCTCCGGGTACTCCTGATCGCCGAAGACGATGAGCGGCAGCTCTTCGGAGGCGCCGTGGATCTCGAGATCGCGGATGAAAACCTCGATCTCGCCGGTCGGGATCTTCGGGTTCACCAGCTCCGGGTCGCGGGCCTTCACGTTGCCGTCGATGCGGATGCACCATTCGGAGCGCACATGCTCCACCTCGTTGAAGACCGGACTGTCAGGGTCGCAGAGCACCTGCGTCATCCCGTAATGGTCGCGCAGGTCGATGAACAGAACGCCGCCATGGTCGCGCACGCGGTGGACCCAGCCCGAGAGGCGGACGGTCTCGCCCACGTTCGAGGCGTTGAGTTCGGCGCAGGTATGGCTGCGGAAGGCGTGCATGGCGGGTCCCCTTCGGGAAGGCGTCTCTGGAATTCGCGCCGATACACCTTGGACCGGGGCGGAAGTCAAGATGAGAGCCGTCGCGCCAAGTTTTTCATTTCTCCGGCGGAGGTACTTGGGAAGCAAGGAAGTGGAATGAGGTGCGAACCACTCCCTAACGCCGACACAGGCACCCGGGAGCCTCTTCGCTTGCGGTCATCGGCTCCTCATCCCGTACCGCGGTCTCGGATTGGCCGAACAACGATAAAGGCGCGTGAAGACATCTTCTTTGCTTCACAGAACCCTGCGGGGGGAGACCGCCAGCACGCTTGCGGGCGGGGGCGGAAACCCCTTGACCCCGCGACCGGCCGCCAGCGGCCCGGGTCCGGTTGCATCCCCCTTGGCAATCCCTATAAGACGCAGCAATTTGCGATCCAGCCGGGGGCCCGCGCATGCCGAAACGCAGCGACATCCAGTCGATCATGATCATCGGAGCCGGTCCCATCGTCATCGGGCAAGCCTGCGAATTCGACTATTCCGGCGCCCAGGCGTGCAAGGCGCTCCGCGAGGAGGGTTACCGGGTCATCCTGGTGAATTCGAACCCGGCGACGATCATGACCGATCCCGGGCTGGCGGACGCGACCTACATCGAGCCAATCACGCCGGAGGTGGTGGCGCGGATCATCGAGAAGGAGCGGCCCGACGCGCTCCTGCCCACCATGGGCGGGCAGACCGGGCTGAACACCTCACTCGCTTTGGAGGAGATGGGCGTTCTCGACAAGTTCGGCGTCGAGATGATCGGCGCCAAGCGGGAGGCCATCGAGATGGCCGAGGACCGCAAGCTCTTTCGCGAGGCGATGGACCGGATCGGCCTGGAAAACCCTCGCGCCACGATTGTCGCGGCGCCCAAGGGAGCGGACGGCAAGCACGACATCCCGGTCGGTCTGGAAGAGGCGATGCGCGCGCTCGAAGAGATCGGCCTGCCCGCCATCATCCGCCCCGCCTTCACGCTCGGCGGCACCGGCGGCGGCGTGGCGTATAATCGCGACGACTACTTCGAGATCTGCCGGCGCGGGCTCGAAGCCTCGCCGGTCGCGCAGATCCTGATCGACGAGAGCCTGCTCGGCTGGAAGGAATACGAGATGGAGGTGGTCCGCGACCGGGCGGACAACGCGATCATCGTCTGCTCGATCGAGAACGTGGACCCGATGGGCGTGCACACGGGCGATTCGATCACCGTCGCGCCCGCGCTGACGCTGACCGACAAAGAATACCAGATGATGCGCACCGCCTCGATCGCGGTTCTGCGCGAGATCGGGGTCGAGACCGGCGGGTCGAATGTGCAATGGGCGGTCAACCCGGCGGACGGGCGGATGGTTGTGATCGAGATGAACCCGCGGGTTTCTCGGTCCTCCGCGCTGGCCTCCAAGGCGACCGGTTTCCCGATCGCGAAGATCGCGGCCAAGCTGGCGGTGGGCTACACGCTCGACGAGTTGGACAACGACATCACAAAGGTCACGCCGGCCGCTTTTGAGCCGACGATCGATTACGTCGTCACCAAGATTCCGCGTTTCGCCTTCGAGAAGTTCCCCGGCAGCGAGCCGACGCTGACCACGGCAATGAAGAGCGTCGGCGAGGCCATGGCCATCGGCAGGTCCTTCCATGAGTCGGTCCAGAAGGCGCTGGCGTCGATGGAGACTGGACTTACCGGGTTCGATGAGATCGAGATCCCGGGCGCCCCGGACAAGGCAGCGATTGTCGCGGCGCTGTCGCGGCAAACGCCGGATCGGTTGCGGGTGATCGCGCAGGCCATGCGCCACGGGCTGTCGAACGACGAGATTCAGGCCGTGACAGCCTTCGATCCTTGGTTCCTCGAGCGTACTCGCGAGATCATCGAGGCCGAGGAAGTTGTGCGGGCGAACGGCCTGCCGGTGACCGAGGGCGGGCTTCGCGACCTCAAGATGCTGGGCTTCACCGACGCGCGGCTCGCCAAGCTGACGGGCCGGGACGAAGGCAACGTCCGCCGGGCGCGCCAGAACCTCGGCGTGACGGCGGTGTTCAAACGGATCGACACCTGCGCCGCCGAATTCGAGGCGCAGACGCCCTACATGTACTCGACCTACGAGGCGCCGGTGATGGGCGAGGTTGAATGCGAGGCACGCCCGACCGACCGAAAGAAGGTCGTCATCTTGGGCGGCGGGCCGAACCGGATCGGACAGGGAATCGAGTTCGATTACTGCTGCTGCCACGCCTGCTTCGCGCTGACCGAGGCGGGCTATGAGACGATCATGATCAACTGCAATCCGGAGACAGTGTCGACGGATTACGACACCTCGGACCGGCTCTATTTCGAGCCGCTGTCCTTCGAGCATGTGATGGAGATCCTGCGCGTTGAGCGGTCAAAGGGGACCCTTCATGGCGTGATTGTCCAGTTCGGCGGGCAGACGCCCCTGAAGCTGGCCCGCGCGCTTGAGGCCGAGGGCGTGCCAATCCTTGGCACGACGCCGGACGCCATTGACCTGGCCGAAGATCGCGAGCGGTTTCAGGACCTCGTGAACCGGCTGGGGTTCAAGCAGCCCCGCAATGCGATCGCGTCCACTGATGCGCAGGCGATGGCGGCGGCGGAGGAGATCGGCTACCCGCTGGTGATCCGGCCGTCCTACGTGCTGGGCGGTCGCGCGATGGAGATCGTCCGCGACACCCCGAGCCTCGAGCGCTACATCCGCGACGCCGTGGTGGTGTCGGGCGACAGCCCGGTGCTGCTCGATTCCTACCTCGCGGGCGCTACCGAGGTCGACGTTGACGCGCTCTCAGACGGCGAGGCGGTGCATGTCTCCGGCATCATGGAGCATATCGAGGAAGCGGGCGTGCATTCGGGCGACAGCGCCTGCTCGCTCCCGCCGCACGATTTGCCGAGGGAGACTGTCGACGAGCTGATCCGCCAGACCGAAGCGCTGGCGCGCGAGTTAAAAGTTGTGGGCCTGATGAACGTGCAGTTCGCAGTGAAAGACGGCGAGGTCTATCTGATCGAGGTGAACCCTCGCGCTTCGCGCACCGTGCCCTTTGTGGCCAAGGCGACCGATTCCGCAATCGCGTCGATCGCGGCGCGGCTGATGGCGGGCGAGAAGCTCTCCGCCTTCCCGCCGAAGCCGCCGCACGAGCCGGTCGGCGATGACGTGGTGATCCCCATGGGCGACCCCATGGCGCTGGCCGATTTCCAGACGCCCTGGTTCAGCGTGAAAGAGGCGGTGATGCCCTTCGCGCGGTTCCCCGGCGTCGACACGCTTTTGGGTCCCGAGATGCGTTCGACCGGCGAGGTTATGGGCTGGGACCGGAGTTTCGCACGCGCGTTTCTGAAGGCGCAGCTCGGCGCCGGGACGCATCTTCCGGAGGCGGGCACAGTGTTCTTCTCGATCAAGGACGCCGACAAGACGCCCCAGCTTGTGGACACGGCGAAGATGCTGCACGACCTCGGGCTGCGCATTCTGGCGACGCGGGGAACGGCGGCCTTCCTGACCGAAAGCGGCATCCCGTCGGACGTGGTCAACAAGGCCTATGAGGGCGGACGGACGATCCTGGACGTGATGAAGGACGGCGAGGTCTCGCTCGTCATGAACACGGCGGAGGGCGCGCAGGCGGTCGAGGATTCGCGGTCGATGCGGAACGTCGCGCTGATGGACAAGATCCCCTACTTCACCACAGCCGCGGCGGCCCATGCGGCCGCGCGGTCGATGGTGTCGCGGAACGAAGGAGCGCTTGGCGTCCGATCGCTGCAGGGGTGAGGCATCGGGCCGCCCTAGGCCGCCGGAGAAACCATCGTCTTAGCTGCCTGAACCTTCGCGGCAAGCCCCCGGAGGTTGCCGTCCAGAACTTCCCTCATCATCCCCTTCATCAGCGTCTGACCCACGAGCCAGCCAAGGGGCCCGTACTTGACCCGGTAGTCCACGGACCATGCGACCCTCGACCCCTCGCCGGCCGCCGTCACCGCGATCCCGGCCTGCATGTCGTGAAGCGGCATCGCGCCCCTGTCGGTTGCCCGCACCCGGTAACTCCGACCTTCGCTCCATTCCGTCACCTCTTCGACCATCGAGGAGCCGTTCGCAAAATTGCAGCGGCGTTTGGCGCCCACGCCGGTCTCGTTCTTGGAGAGCGCATCGACCGAGGCGACCTCGGGCGCGATATCGTTGATATGCATGAAGCGGCTGAGCTCGGCCCAGACCATGTCAGGAGAGGCGTTCAGCTCGAGGGAGCGTTCGAGTTGTATCATTGGGATCATCCTATGCTGCCAGGCGTCGCATTGCAGACCTCTCCTGACATTATCCTGTCAGGAGTGTCAGTTGCGAAAGCCGTATTGCGCACTAATGCGCTGACAAGCGGCAGATCATTAGGGTTCGGGGCGGTCGTTCATCGCAGCTTGGACGAATGTCTGCTCTGCGGACGAAGCGGCCACTTGAGGGCGTGCCGCAACTGCGATGGTTCGCGCTCTTCATAGCCGACCAGAGCTGCAATCTTTGCGCGAACACAAACAAGTCGCGAGCGCGTCGTGCCAACAGCCGTGGCTATCTTCAGCATTCATCCAGTGCCGCACGCATGGCCATGTCCGTCAGCATTTCTGCAATTGCGTCTAGTTCCATGGCCAAAGACCTCGCTGTCACCGAGTAACCTTCGAAATAGGGGACGAGGAGCGCAATGAGGCGCGCACGGCCTGCCTCTCCCGTGGTGCCGTCCAAAGCATAGCCGACCATCGCATCGGCGAACCGACGATAGTACTCCATCAGACATCGGTCGATGACGTCATTCCTGCTTGAGATTGCCCAAATCTCTCGGAACGCGCGGCACATGTCGCTGATCTCGTGCCCATGGGCAAGGCCAGCATCCACGAGAAACCTGACGCGGTCCCGCGGGGTTTCTGCATCGCTTTCCTCGGTAATCGCCAACAGGTGTTCTGTGCATTCATCGAAGTAGCGCTCGACCATGGCGGCAAGAACATCGTCGCGCGACTTGAAGTAATACTGCACGTTGCTGAGCCGCATCCCCGAGCTTTCGGCCAGTTTGCGCAGGGTCAGACCTGCATCACCGGTCTCGATCAGCATCCGAAGGGCGCAATCCAAAATTTGAGTTTCTTTGGCTGAACGGCCGTTGGCGCCCATGGTCTGCACTCTGTTGCTTTCCGCGCAGGAGCACGCCCGCGCACGGGTGGCCAGATTAGGGGCTTGACGATTTTGGTCAAGTGACCTAGCAGATTTTGGTCAAGTGACCAAAGCTGGAAATGTGCCATGCTTGAAGCGTTGAGAACACCTGATGCCCGGTTTGACGGATTGCCGGACTACCCGTTCGAATCAAACTACATCGATGATCTTCCGGGATACGAAGGTTTGCGCGGCCACTATGTCGACGAGGGGGCCAAGGGCGCGGATGAGGTATTCCTCTGCCTGCACGGGGAGCCGAGCTGGAGCTACATCTACCGCACGATGATCCCGGTGTTCGTTGATGCCGGCGCGCGGGTAATCGCCCCGGACTGGCTTGGCTTCGGAAAGTCTGACAAGCCGGTGGATGACGACACCTACACCTTCCATTTTCATCGCAAC
>JASJAU010000133.1 GCA_030066855.1 Paracoccaceae bacterium
TTCCGTGCCTTCTGATCTGATGATCACCCAGACGATCAAGGCAGACGAGAACGGCGTCTTCACCTACGCTACACCGGCTGCCGGGTGGTGGGGTTTTGCCGCGCTCAATACCGCCGAGGAGCCGATGCAGTTCGAAGGAGAGGATAAGGATCACGAGCTTGGAGCTGTGATCTGGGTCCGGTTCGAGGAATGGGGCAAATGATCCGCGCGCTCGCACTAGCTCTGGTCGCTGCCGCCTCGCCGGCGGCGGCGCACCAGCTGAAGGTTTTCGCCTTTGTCGAGGAAGGCAGCGTCATTGTGGAGGCGAAGTTCTCCAGCGGCAGGGCGCCCAAGTTCGGGAAGGTGCGCGTCTTCGACGCCTCGGGCGATCAGATTGAAACGTTGGAGCTGGGCGAGGACGGCAAGCTGACCTTCCCGCTCGACCCGGCGCATGCCGAATCCGGGCTCACCATCGAGGTGGAGTCGGGCGATGGGCATGACGACTACTGGATCCTGACGCCCGAAGATATCGCCCGCGGCGAAGAGGCAGGCTGACGGATGAGATCGCTTGCGCTGATGCTCGCCCTGATCGCCACCCCGGCGATGGCGCAGGACCGTCCGGCCGTCGCGGTCGTCAGCTATCCTTTGGCGTATTTCGCCGAGCGTCTCGGCGGAGGCGCCGTCGACGTCCTCTTTCCGGTGCCAGACGGCATTGACCCCGCCTTCTGGCGGCCCGGCATTTCCGATATCGCCGCCATGCAGTCCGCCGATCTGATCGCGCTCAACGGCGCGGGCTTCGCCCGGTGGACGACCAAGGCGTCGCTGCCCCGCTCCCGTCTCGTCGACACCTCCGCCGGTTTCTCCGACGCCTTTATCGCGACCGAGAAGGTCACCCACAGTCACGGCGCCGGCGGCGAGCACTCGCATACGGGCGCGGCCACCAACACCTGGCTCGACTTCGATCAGGCGGCGGCGCAGGCCGCGGCCCTCGCCTCCGCTATGACCCGCCGCATTCCCGAGACGGCCGAAGGGATGGAGGGCCGGCTGGCCGGTCTGACCGCCGATCTGGCGGGTCTGGACACTGCAGCGGAGGCAGCCGGCGCCGCGCTGGCTGGTCGGACGATCATCGTCACGCACCCGCGCTATCAGTACTTCGCCCGCGCCTACGGCCTCGATATCCAGTCGCTCGACTGGGCCGCTGGAGACATGCCGAGCGCGGCGCAATGGGCCGACCTGGAGGCGCGCCTGAAAGACGACGCCCGCGTAGTTCTAATCTGGGAAGCCGAACCTCCGGAGGAGGCGACAGCCCGCGCACGCGAGTTGGGCGTGTCGAGCGTCGTCTTCCCGCCTCTTGCCAATCGCCCCGGCGGCGGTGGCGATTTCCTTGGGGCGATGAAAAACGCTCTTCAAGACCTGGCCGACGCATCTACTTGACTGGCCGAACAACGGTTTCGCCTCGGGGAGTTGATTCCGGTCGCAAATGGACGTTCTTTTGGCACGAGAAGCGCGCAGACTGCGGGGGGAATCGCCGCGCGGCCAAGAGCGACCGATGACCGACACAGGCCATGATCCGGAAACCGAGCGGTGGAACCACCGGCCGGAAGGCCCGGTGCGGTTGAACCCATTGTACAGCTGGCCGCCAGACATTGCCGCCATTCTCGCATAGAGTCGAGGGGCCTGGCCCCAGGTGACGTCGCCGACGTTCTGCTTTCTGATCGCGGTGGCGGCCAACGTTTGGAGTCTTCCGCCTCTCGAAGCGATGCAGAGCTTTGGTCCTGGCTGAATGATCGCGATCTGGCTTGTGAGCATTGTCCCGCAAACACTGGTGGCCGGAACGCCGCACTGGTGGCGCTACATCCGAAAGGGTCAGGGCAGTCGCACGAAGTTCGACCGACGCGACCTCATGCGCAGCAATGGCATCTTCACTTTCCGCAATCAGGTTTGGGGCAACATATGGCGGACGCTCGGCAGCGCAATCACCGTGGCCACCATCTACCGATGCCTCGTGTTTTGGGCCATGACCAACGGCTACGCGCCGAGCTTCGCCGCAGACAACGCTCCAGTCTTTATCGTCGTCTGGACGCTCCTCAATCCGATGTGGTCAAGCCCGCGTTTCTACTGGGCGCGCCGCCTCGCGCATCACCCTAAGCTCCACAAACATGTCCACGCGGTTCATCACCGCAACGTCATCATCGAGCCCCGCTCAGGGATTTCCGGCCAATGGTACGAGAACCTGCTCTACTTCTCGACCGACTTTATCCACCTGATGGTGATGTCGAACCCGCTTCATGTGCTGTTTCACGCCCATTTCCAGCAGATCAGCCCACTATTCTCTCACGCAGGACTTGAAAAGTCTCTGGTGAAAGAAACGCAATCCGCCCGGTCAGGAGATTCCATTCGTCAACTGCATCACCGGTACTTCGAGTGCAACTACGGCACCTCCGAGATCCCGTTCGACCGCTGGTTCGGCACCTATCATGACATCAGCGTGGCGGCGACGGAGCGTACCCGCGCCCGCAAGAAGCAGATGTACACGCGCTGCCGCCCGGCCCTTGCGGGCGCACCACTGCATCCACTTGTCATGCGCTTCCATGAACTTGGCATGCTCGTCGCGGCCCCGGCCGAAGTCATTGATGCGTTTCATGTCGCCCCGCTCCCGGTTGTTGGTCGGGGCGAGCCCAACCACCCGCAGGGGCGTATCGCAATTCGCCCAAAGTGGGCGGCGGCGTGTCCGCAAGACCGGCAACCGATGCGGCGCGGCGCGGCTCAATCGAATTTGGGAGTCTCCTTCTCGAAAAGGGATGATCTCGGCACGTGCTGTTGACTTCGGTCTTCCTCACACTGGCCTGCGATTTGCCCCGATGCTGTCAAAAACTCTTCCAATTCTCATGCTCTCACGAAGTCCGCGAGTATTGGAAGGCGACATGAACGGTCTTCGATCAACAGCCACGGCCTGTGTGGGCGCGACGCGCAAAGGCGTGACGCCGAGGGTGGTGGCTTTTGTCGTATGCGCCGCCCTCCTGTCCGCCTGCGGTGGCGATGACGAGGACGATGCGCCGTCCGTCGCGAGTGAGGGCTTTGCGAGCGGTTTCCGTCTCGGCCACTTTGGCGGTTTTGTCTACGATGACGACGGGATCGACGTCGAGCTGAACTCGACTTCAGATTTTGACACGATAGCGTCTCTTGCGACCGCCGTGACTGCGGCGCGAAACACGGCCACCTTTGTCGCGCAGCGGTACGCCCGCTGGCAGGATACTTTTGGCGCCGAGCGATTCCCTTCGAACACCAACTGGTCCTACTCCGCCATAAATCTCGAATTCGCGCGGGGCGCGGGCCTGACCGGCGCAGGGCGGAGCATCGCCATCTATGATAACGGGTTCCGCTTCTCCCATGAGGAGCTCTCAGCTGCCGGTCGAACGGTCACCGACGTAAACGGCGCGGCTGTCGATGGCCACGGGACCGCGGTCGCGTCGATCGCTGGGGGCTCCGCGAACTTCGGCCGCATCGAAGGCGTCGCGCCGGGGGCGAACCTCAGGCTTTATGGCTGGACTACGCTCGGGGGCCAGCGCACGCGTTGGGAGACATCGATTCGGGACGCGGCGAACCATGGCGTTATCGCCCACAACAATTCATGGGCGCTTTCGGACGGCGGCGGGACTATCTTCGGGATCGCGTCAAACGACCTCTCGCTTTTCGAGGGCTCGTTTCCGGAAGAAAGGTTCCTGGAGTCCCTGACCGCTTTCACCGGGGAGACGGTTGTCGTTTTCGCGGCTGACAACGATGAGACGCGCGTTGACAGCCAATACTTGGCGGCGCTGCCGGTGCTGGTGCCGGAACTCGAAAGGGGCTGGCTCAAGGCGATCAACCTGTTTGTTCCCTATGACCCGGACTCCGACACATTCGGAACGCCGGTGCGCCTTTCCGCCGGATGCCTCGAAGCCGCCCGTTGGTGCCTCGGCGCGGACGGGTCGACCGTTTTCGCCAACGCCACCAGCGACACCGGCTACAGTGTCGGAACGGGCGCGTCCTTCGCCGCGCCGCAGGTGTCGGGCGCTCTGGCCCTCCTGGCAGAGGCCTTCCCCGCGCTGGAGGCTCCGGACCTTCGAAATAGGCTGCTGGCCTCCGCAGACAACACGTTCTTCACGCATACGGGCGCGATGGAGTTCGAAGGCGGTTTCATCCACGGCTATAATGCCGAGTTCGGGCACGGGTTGATGGATCTGCGGGCCGCGCTTCTGCCCATCGGGACGATGTCGACCCTTTCCGCCGAGGGCGCGCCGCTGATCGCGGGAGAGGCCTCCGTTGTCGCCGGCGGCGCTGGCGGGGCCGCGTTGTTCGAAGGATTGTCCGAGATCTCGGTTCTCTCAACCGATCAGATGGGCGGGGACTACCAGGTGAGCGCAGCGTCCTTCGCGGCGCGATCAACCCGACCAAGCCCCCTGATCCGTGAAGCCGAGCGCGCGCGACACGCTGATCTAGAGGCCGAGCGCGCGGCCGCGCGGGCGCGCTTGGGCGCGACGCCAGGCGGCAACACGCTTGACGAAGACGCGCTATTTTCGGCCTTTGGTGGAAGCGCGATTTTCGACGTATACGGCGGCCGGTCCCACGCGTTCACCGAGGACAACACCCAACTCTCGGTTCTGCTTCCGGAAGCTGGCGAAGATGCCCTCGGATTCGGCGCCGCCTACCTGACGCGGGTCGGTAGAAACAGTCTCAGGCTGGGGTTCTCGGCCGTTCGGGATGCGGATTCGGTCCTCGGCATCGAGGCGGCGAGCTCCGGCGACGCATTCAACTCGATTACCATTGGTCTGGAGCTGGCAGCCTCCATTCCCCTGAACCAGCGATCGGCATTTGGTTTGTCCGGGCATTATGGCGTCGCATCGGCTGAGGGTGCGGGACTGATCAGCGATTTCGGCCAGCTGAGTTACTCAACGCTTGGTGTTTCGTTTGACCGGTCAGATGTTTTCCGAAACGGCGACGCTCTAACGTTCCACGTCGAACGGCCGGTTCGGGTCGAAAACGGGTCGGCCTACGTGGAAGTCGCGTCGGGGCGCACTCCGTTGAACGCGCTGGAGTACGCCACCCACGAGATCGACCTGAGACCGTCCGCCAGCCAGCTCGACCTGGGTTTTGACTTCCGCAGCCCGATCAATGAGAACACCGAGTTCCACTTGGGCTTCCGGCGTTCGTTGAACAATGGTCACGTCGAGGGGGCGCATTCGACGGTCGGCCTGGTCAGACTGCGTTGGACCTTCTGAACGAGCGGCGCGCAGACCAGCGCGCGCTGATCGAACGAGGCATATAATCCCGAAAAGCCGGTTGCCTTTCGGACCCTCTCACAAGCAGGATGATCCCATGAAATGGCTTTGGCGCGTTCTGGCGATCATCGTCGTGCTGGCAGTGCTGGCCGCAGGCGCTCTGTTTCTCGTTCCGGCGGATCGTATCGCGTCTCTGGCGACCGATCGCTTCGAGGCCGCGACAGGCCGGGCGCTCGCTATTGAAGGGGATATCCGTCCGTCGCTCTGGCCGGTCCTGGGTCTGTCGGCAGGCGCGGTGCGGATCGAAAACGCGGATTGGGCCGGTCCGGAGCCGATGTTTGAAGCGGAGCGCGTATCGGTCGGCGTCGACCCCGCCACGCTTTTTGGAGAGCTCCGGAT
>JASJAU010000007.1 GCA_030066855.1 Paracoccaceae bacterium
AGAGTGGCTGGCTGGGGTGGTAGGATTCGAACCTACGATACACGGTACCAAAAACCGCTGCCTTACCACTTGGCTACACCCCAGCAGGCGGGCGTTACTTACTCAGCCCGCCTGAGCGGCGCAAGCCCCGGCCTTCCAAAAATGCAAGACGTCCAGGACGAGACGGATCAGTTCGAAACCTGGTCGCGCAGAACCGCCACCGTGATCGAAAGCAAAAGATAGATGCCGGCGAGCACGAAGAACGCGATCAGCGTGTTCTCGAGCACCTTCGGATAGGTCGGCTCGTCCGGCGGGATCGGAGCGACGCTGATCGAAAGGAAGCGGACCTGCCGCATCGCCTCGATCCGAGCGGCCTCCATATGCTGAAGCGCCTCCTGCATGATCATTGTGCGGGTCTCGAGATCGACCTCAGCCATGCGCAGCTGGGCGGAAACCGAAGCCAGCGAGCCGGCGCTCCGATCCTCGACGGTCAGCTGGGCGCGCAGATCCGAAATCAGGTCTTCCAGGCGGTCGATATCGCCTTGAACGCCAGAGACACGCGCCTGGTTCGGTTGCGCATTGTCCAGAAGCTGCTGGAGCTGAAGGCGTTTCTCGGCAAGCTGTACCTCGAAGGTTCCAATCTGGCTCATCAACGCCGATGTCTCCGAAGCGGGGTCGACGACGCCCAACTGTTGCTGGAGGGTGAGCACGCGCTCCTGCGACTCGATCATCTTGGCTTCGGCCTCGTCAAAACTCTCGCGGGCGCCCTGCATCTGATCCTCGCGCATGCGCTCGGTCACGCTGTCCACGCGCTCTTCCGCGTATCCGATCAAGGCCTCGGAGAAGACGCGACTGGCCTCAGGAGAAAGCGCCGAGACCTCCATGCGTATGACGCCTTCGGTCGGATCGAACCCGATCCGGACACTGTCTTGATAATGGGCGTAGAGGGCCTCGTTCGAAGCGTCCGCCTCAACGCGCTGGAACCAGTCGATCGATGGATCGCTGAAGTGCGTTCGGAAATCGTGATCCGCGTCCAAACGGAGCATCGCCTCGCGAGACTTGAGGAAGTCCTGGACCATGATCGAATCCTGGCTGGCAGCCAGCGCGGTCCCGCCAAGAAGGCCGGGCGCCGCCGCCTGAGCCTCGGCCTGTTGCACGATGAACTCCGATTTCGTCGCGAATATCGGCGTGGCGACAAACGCGTAGTACATCCAGGCGAGCGCTGTTGGCGCCAGAACGAAAGCGAAAAGCCGCGCCGCCAGGAAGGCGGTCTTTCGACGGCGCCGCTTTGCGATATCCCGCTGAATGCGCTCGAGCTCGTGCAGGCCCACGGACGACTTGGGCGCCGGCGCGCCGGGAAGGTTCTTGACCTCGGTGTCGACCTTTTGAGGCAGGTTCGGCGTGGGCTTCGCCGCGCTCTTAGGCGGGGTGGAGGCGGGAGGCGCGTTCGCGGCCTCCTTTTTGGCAGAGACGAGCTTGATAAGGTTCGCGCGGTCGAAGGGATCGATGCCGTTGGCTCGGAGCAGCCGGACCGCGTCAAAATCCGAGGCCGGCTCGAGACCGTGCTTCTGGGCGAGGCGCCGCGCCATGCGCAATTGCCGGCCGGTCAGACCCTCCTGCCGTATTTCCGCGATCCTGTCGGAGGCGCCAGTCGCCGGCTTCTCCGCCTTGGCGGAGCCGGGAAACGGCCGGTCGCCGAACCCGTCCTCAGCCGTCCGCCCGGGCGCGCCGCGCGACATGGACTCCGAAGGCGCCGAACGCCGGATGCGGAAGTTACGCGACTTTGGCTTGGTAGTCATAAAGCTCTTTCGCTTCTTCAAGGGTGTCGAACATGTAGAGCTGGCCGTTTCGCAAGACGGCCGCGGACCGGCAGAACTTCTCGAGCGTTTCGGCCTGATGCGAGACGACGACGACCGTGGCCGTCTTCAGCCTGTCCCGCAAAACCGACCCGGCCTTCATATTGAATTCGGCATCGGTCGCCGCCGGCATGCCCTCGTCGATCAGGTAGATGTCGAAATCGAGCGCCAGGATCAGTGAGAAGCTGAAGCGAGATCGCATGCCCGTCGAGTAGGTTCCGACCGGCATATCGAAGTATTCGTCGAGGCCGCACATCCACCGGCAAAAGGCCTCGAGGTAATCAGGATCCTTGCCGTAGAGGCGGGCGATATACCGCGCGTTCTCCATCGCCGACAGGCGGTTGACGATCCCGCCCATATAGCCGAGCGGGAAGGAAATCCGCGCGCCCCGCGCGATCGCGCCCTCATCCGGCTTCTCAAGCCCCGCCATCATATTGATGAGCGTGGTCTTGCCCGTGCCGTTGGGTGCCAGGATGCCGAGCGAGTTGCCCAGGTCGACCCTAAACGACGCGCGGTCAAGGATGACCTTGCGCCCTTGGCTCGTCCGAAAGGACTTGCTGACATTCCTGAACTCGATCATGCGGTCTCTGCTCTCGCGCCCTTTACCCGATCTTAACCTTTGCGGGATGCCGGGTTTGTGGCGAATTTCTGGCAACTTTATGGCCGACCGGGCCGAGCAGACGCAAACAACTCGCCCTGCGATGATCCATTATTCGCCTATGCTGTTGCATCGCGATCCTCGGAAAGCGCGTTGCGGGGGGCGGCTGCCGAGGCTACCTCCAGTGACATGTCGGCCCCAAAACACCTCGCGCTCGAAATCGCGGCTTGTAAGATTTGCGCGGAGCGGTTCTCCGCGACTGCCACCGGACACCGACCCCGTCCGGTCGTCTGGTTCGAAAAGGGCGCGAGGGTGCTCATCGCCGGGCAGGCGCCTGGCCTGCAGGTTCACACCAAGGGCAAGCCATTCGCGGATCGCTCCGGCGATCGACTTCGGGACTGGCTTGGTTTGGAGCCAAGCGCGTTTTACGACAGGGCGAAAGTGGCCATCGTTCCCATGTCCTTTTGCTTTCCCGGCTACGACGCGAAGGGCTCCGACCTGCCGCCGCCGCCTATCTGCGCGGCGACCTGGCGCGAGCGCGTGCTGTTAAGCCTCAGTGACCTGCGCCTAACGATCCTGGTTGGGGGATATGCGCAGAAATGGCATCTCGGGGAGCGCGCCAAGGGCGGCGTGACGTCATCCGTCATGGCGTGGAAAGACCTGCCCTCAGACATTATCGCGCTACCGCATCCCTCGTGGAGGAACACCGGCTGGCTGAAAAAGAACCCGTGGTTTGAGGCCGAGCTGTTGCCGCGCCTCAAGGAGCGGGTCGGTGAGGCGCTCGCATGACCGAAACCCCCCTCGACAGCGCCCACCGGTCCATGTCGGACGCGCCGGAGGATGATCGGCTGCGGCTGAAATTCTTTGAGCGCGTGGCCGACGCCGAGCTGTTCCTCCTGCTCGAGAAGGAGGCGGAGGGAAACCAGATCGTCCCGCGCCTGTTCGATACCGAGGAGGGGCGGTTCGCGCTCGTTTTCGACCGCGAGCACAGGCTGGCGGAATTCGCGGGCGGGATATCTCCCTATGCAGCGCTTTCGGGGCGCTCGCTGATCGGGATGATCGCAGGGCAGAAGATCGGCATCGGATTGAACCTCGGCGTCGCGCCTTCTTCCATCCTGCTGCCCGAGGACGCGGTCTCTTGGCTCTCGGCCGTGCTTAAATCGGAACCGGGGCAGATCGAGGCCGCGCCGCAGGAATTGCATTCGCCAGCCAATCTTCCACCGGAGGTTCTGGGTGCGCTCGACACCAAACTTGCGACCGCCGTCGGCCTGGCCAAATCCGCCTATCTGGTCACTGCAATGCATGACGGGCGCGGCCCAAGTCACCTTCTGGCGTTCATCGACCCCCTGCCCGAAGCTGCGTCGGCCCTCGCCCAGGCCGTCTCAGAGGCGCTTGTTTTTTCCGGCGCCGAGGACCTGCAAATCGATGTGGCCTTCTTCGCGTCGTCCGACCCGCTGACGCCGCGCCTCGCCAAAGTCGGGCTTAGGTTCGACCTTCCGGCCGCCGAAGCGCCCCTTCAGCCCTTCGCGCCAGGCATGGACACAGACAAGCCTCCACGACTGAAGTGAACGCCCAGCGTCAGTAGCCCAGACCTCGATCCACCAGATGCAGGAGCGGTTCGCCCGCTTCCGACCGGCGGATGTTCTCCGCCACCTGTTCCGCAGCGCTCCCCGCCCTTGTGTCCGACGCGACATGAGGGGTCACGGTAACCTTCGGGTGACTCCAGAACGCATGGTCCGACGGGAGCGGCTCGGTCCGGAAGACATCCAGTGTTGCATGTCTCAGGTGCCCGCTATCCAGGGCCGACAGCAGATCTCCATCCACGATCAGCGGCCCGCGCCCCGGATTGATGATGACGCTGCCTTGGGGCATCGCGGCGAGACGCTCGGCATTCATCAGATCGCGGGTGCCCGGAGTCTGCGGCAGCAGAAGGACGAGGATCTCGGACCGCGAGAGCACCGCGTTCAAACCCGCATCGCCGTCAAAGCAGTCCACATTCGGCAGCGCCTTCGGACTGCGGCTCCATCCAGAAACGCGGAACCGAAGTGCCGCCAGGGCCTCCGCCACTGCCGACCCCAGCGCGCCCAGCCCCAGAACCCCGACGCTGCGATTTCGGGCGAGAGGCGGCACATGCGGCGCCCATTCGCTGTCCGTCCGGCAGATGTCCCGATCGATATCGAGGTGGTGGCGCAAGACATGCCCGACGCACCATTCGACCATTCCCTCTGTCAAACCGAAATCGACCATGCGGGTCAGTGGCATGGTCAGCGTCTCGTTTCCAACGATCTTCTCGACTCCCGCCCAGAGGTTCAAAACGGCCTTGCAGTTTATGAAGGGCGCGAAATCCCTGAGTCTGCTCGAGGGTGCATAGACAATGTAGGCGATCGTCTCCGGCTCCCGCGTCTCAAGTACAATCTCCGCTTCGATTCCGGCATCCGTAATCGCCTTGGGCAACACGTCGCGGTATTCCTCCCAATCTTTGGCCGGGGCGGCGAAGAGAACGCGGATCATCGGCTTCTCGGTCGGTGGATATGGGCGGATTGAACCAGACCGAACGCCGCCAGCAGAACCAGCATCGCCGACCCGCCGAAGCTGACGAGCGGAAGCGGCACGCCCACCACGGGCGCGAGGCCCATCACCATCGACATGTTGACGGCGAAGAACAGAAACAGCGTCGCGGCGACCCCCAGTGTCAGGAGCGACCCGAACCGGTCCTTGTTCTGAATTGCGGACAATATGCAGAAAAGAATGATCAGTCCGTAGAGCGTCAGGAGTGAGAACCCTCCGACAAACCCGAACTCCTCAGCCAAGGTCGTGAAGATGAAATCTGTATGCTTCTCGGGCAGGAAATTCAGCCGCGATTGCGTTCCTTGCATGAACCCTTTGCCGGTCCAGCCGCCGGAGCCCAGCGCGATCTTGGACTGCGTGATGTGGTACCCGGCGCCAAGAGGGTCGGTCGACGGGTCGAGGAAGGTGTCGATCCGGCGGTACTGATAATCCTGCAAAAGCTGCCAATCCTGCCCGCGCGAGGTGAAGACCGCGAAGACCAGAGCGCCGGCAGCGGCGGCGACCGCGATGAAGTACCACCAGGACACTCCGGCGCAGAACATGACGATCCCGCCGCCCGCGATCAGGAGGATGGCGGTGCCGAGGTCGGGCTGCTTCAGAACCAGCGCGGTGGGCGTGAGGATAAGCCCGACCGGGAAGAGAACCCAGAAAGGCCGCGACACCTTCGACAGGGGCAGCCAGTCATAATAGGCCGCGAGGATCATGACGAGCGCTATCTTCATGACTTCGGAGGGCTGCAGGCGCATGAAGCCCAAGTCGATCCAGCGCTGCGCGCCCATGCCAACCACGCCGAAGAACTCGACAAGGATCAAGAGGCCCAGCGCGCCCAGGTAGGCCAGGCCCGCCATGTTCCGCCAGAACCAGATCGGCACGAGGCCGATGATCATCATGACCACCACGCCCAGCGCGAACCGCTTCATCTGCGGCTCGGCCCAGCGGCCGAGATCGCCGCCGGCGACTGAATAGAGCATGAGAAAGCCGATGCAGGCGACGGCGGTCAGAAGGATGACGATCGCCCAATTCGCGTGCAGGAGCTTCCGCGCGCCGGTCGGCACCGTCTGGACGTTGTACTCCAGATAGCTCATGCGCGCGTCGGTCCCGAAGGCGGCTTCTGGCGCGGGCGCAGGACCATCGAATCATGCATCTCCTGAATGCCCTCGCGCTGATCGCTCGGGTAGGCGTCGAGCGGCGGCACGTCGCCGTAGAGCGCGTAGAGCAGGATGTCGCGAGACGGAGGCGCGGCGGCGCTCGACCCGCCGCCGCCGTGCTCGACGACGGTTGCTACGGCGTACTTCGGTTTATCGAACGGCGCGTAGCAGACGAAGAGCCCGTGATCCCGGCGCTCCCAGGGGAGTTGATCGTTTCGGAACACGCCCCGCGCCCGTTCGGCAGCTGTGATGTTCCGGACCTGGCTGGTGCCGGTCTTGCCGGCCATACGAATGTCGTCCGCCACGATCCGGGACCGCCGCGCGGTTCCGCGCCGACCGTTCGAGACGTTGTACATCGACTGGCGGATCATGTTCAGGTGGCTGGTCGATACCTCCAGCGGCGGCGCCTCCTCGTGGGTGACTTCGACGCCATCAATGGATTTCACAAGCCGCGGCTCGACCGCCCGCCCCGACGCGATGCGCGCCGTCATGACGGCGAGCTGCAACGGCGAGGACAGCACATAGCCCTGCCCGATCGCGGCGTTGATCGTGTCGCCAGGGCGCCAGACCTCGTCGCGAACCTGCGCCTTCCACTTGGTCGAAGGGATGAGCCCTTCAGCGACCGCGGAAACCGGCAACTTGAAGCGCTCGCCCAATCCGAACTGATGGCAAAGCTCGGCCATCGTGTCGATGCCCGTCCGCTGCGCCGCCTCGTAGAAATAGACGTCGCAGGATTGCGTGAGCGCGTCGTCCAGGTTCATCCAGCCGTGCCCGCCGCGCTTCCAGCAGTGGAACCGCCGACCTCCGACGGTCATGTGGCCGGGGCAGTACACCGTTTCCTCCGGTCCCATCACGCCGGCCTTCAAGGCGGCGAGGCCGGTCATCATCTTGAAGGTGGACCCTGGCGGATAGGTGCCCTGAACCGTCTTGTTGAAGAGCGGGCGGTACTTGTTCTCGGTCAGCTCCCGGTAGTTCGTGGTCGAGATTCCGCGCACGAAGAGATCCGGGTCGAACGACGGGGATGAGGCCATCGCCAGGAGATCGCCGGTCTCGATGTCGATCACAACCGACCCCGCGCTCTCTCCCGCCAATCGGGCCTGCGCATAGTTCTGAAGGCCGTGATCGACGGTGAGCTGAATGTCGGTGCCGGGCGTGTAGTCGTCGCGGTTCAACTCGCGCATCACGCGGCCGGCGGCGTTCACTTCGATCTGCCGTGTTCCCGCTTTGCCGCGCAGGTCGGCTTCCAACTTGGTCTCAAGCCCGATTTTCCCGATCTGAAATTTCGGGATTTGAAGGAGCGGGTCGGGATCTTCCAGCTTGGACAGGTCGTTGTCGCTGACCGGGCCCACGTATCCAACGATATGCGCGAAATCCTCGCCGAGTGGATAGTGCCGCGAAAGTCCGACGTCGGGGGTGATGCCCGGCAGCGCCGGGGCGTTGACGGCGACCTCAGCCACATCCTCCCAGCTCAGCCGGTCCACGAGGGTGATCGGCACGAAGGGGCTCCGCCGGTACATCTCCTTCAGGCTACGCTCCAGATCGTCCTCATCCAGATCGACCAGCCGTCTGAGTCGGGCGATGACCTCTTCGACATCGCCGGCGTCTTCGCGCACGATCACAATACGGTAGTTCTGCGAGTTGTCCGCAATGGGAACGCCGTTGCGGTCGAAGATGACGCCGCGAGACGGCGGGATCAGGCGCACGTTGATCCGGTTTTCTTCCGCCAGCAGCTGATAGGCATCCGCCTCTTCGATTTGCATCTGCCGCATACGAAGGCCGAGCGCGCCCATGAAGCCAAGCTGCAACCCGCCCAAAACAAGGCCACGGCGCGTTACAAGGCCCGCGCTTTCGTCGGTTTCTTTCGGCGACCGCTTCAACTCCGGGCTCCTATTCCGTCCCCATCACCGGAAATTGGCCGTCTAAGCCCGAACGCCCGTGCGGCGAGCGCGACGACGATCGGATAGACCAGGATCGTGCCCAGCAGTTGGATCAAGGTGAGACCAAGACCCGGCTGATCAACCATGAAAACGAAAAGAACCAGCGCGTTCGCCACAAACATGACCGCGACCGTAGCAGCCACGACCAGCCATTCAATCAACAGCGACCAGTCCCGCGTCGCGCCTGACCGGCTTCGCAGGAATTCCAGCCCCAGCACCACAAGGGCCGTCCACAGGCCCGGCGGCCGCATAAACAGAATGTCAGCCATGAGAAACACGGCGGCGATGAGAGGCACCGGCACCACATCCGGACGGCGCAGCACCCAGGAGATCGCGACGAGAAGCAGCACGTCCGGCCCCGGCATGCGACCGGGCCCAGGATGGAGCGGCAGGAGCTGCACGAAAACGATCGCCGCCGCGATGCACACAAAGAGTGCTCTGTACTGCCAGCGGGTCCGCGCCAGGTTCTCAGCCATCCGCCGCCTCCTCAATTTCCGCCGTCATCTCTGGCAGCAACGGTCCGATCAGCGAGGCCGGCGCGTCGATTGGCTCTTTCGGCTGGCTTCTGAGAACGCGAAGGAACTCGAGGCGCTCGTAATCGGCGGACAAGCGCAGCCGGAGTCTTCCGTCACGGGCGAGGACCACGTTGCCGACAAGCAGGCCCGCCGGAAAGACGCCGCCATCGCCGGAGGACACGACACGGTCGCCGGGACGCACCTCCTCGGGGAATTCGATGAATTCGAGAACCGGTAGCGCTGAATTGTCGCCCGAGAGCATGGCGCGCTGACCGGACGGCTGGATGGTGACAGGAATGCGGCTGGCGATGTCGGTCAATAGGAGGACGCGACTGGAATTCAGTCCAACCCCGGAGATGCGGCCCACAAGCCCCAAGCCGTCGGTCACAGCCCAACCATCCTTGATTCCATCCCGGGCGGCGCCAACGTTCAACAAAACCGACTGCCGGAAGGGCGAGCCGGAATCGGCAATCACCTGTCCGGTCACCACGGTTAGAGAGGGGTCTAGCCGAACCCTGTTCAGATCGAGTAGCTTCGCGTTTTCCTGCTCAAGCTGAAGCGCGGCTTCCTTCCAGGCCTTCATTTGACGCAGCTCGCGCCGGAGATCCTGGTTCTGTTGCTGGAGCCGGGCGTAGGATTGCAGTCCTTGCACCATTTCGACCGTCTGGGTCACGGGTACCAGGGCCCAGTCCATGCGCGGCACCACCGCATCGACCAGCATGGCCCGGAAACGCTCGGCACGCGGGGAATCAATCCGCCAAAGCAGGAAAATGGCGAACAAAACAAGGATCAGCCCGCCGACGAAGAGACGCCGGATCGGGCGGGCATAGTCTTCGCCTGAACTGCTCTGCCGTGCCACGTCATCCTCTGGTGCGCGCGCCCCGCGCGAAGATTATCACATCATTGTGGATAAGTCAGATCGCCAATCCTAGCTGTCATAGTCGATCACGTGGCGAAGCTGCTTCTCGTATTCCAGCGCCTTGCCGGTTCCCATGGCGACGCAGTTGAGCGACTCGTCCGCGACGCTGATCGCCAGACCTGTCTGCTCGCGCAGCGCCAGGTCAAGCTCGCCCAGAAGGGCGCCGCCACCGGTCAGCATCACGCCGCGATCCACAATGTCGGCGGCCAGGTCCGGCGGCGTCGCCTCGAGCGCCGTCATCACCGCCTCGCAGATCTGCTGCACCGGCTCGGCCAAAGCCTCGGCCACCTGGGCCTGGTTGATCTCTGTTTCTTTGGGCACGCCATTCAACAGATCGCGCCCGCGAATCTGCATCGACTGCCCGCGACCGTCGTCGGGCATCCGCGCCGTGCCGATAGACGTCTTGATCCGTTCTGCCGTCTGCTCGCCAATGAGCAGGTTATGCTGCCGCCTAAGGTACGAGACGATGGCCTCGTCCATCCGGTCGCCGCCGACCCGCACCGAGCGCGCGTAGACGATGTCGCCGAGCGAAAGCACCGCGACCTCCGTGGTGCCGCCGCCGATGTCGACCACCATGTTGCCTGTCGGGTCGGTGATCGGCATGCCCGCGCCGATGGCCGCCGCGATGGGCTCGGCGATCAGTCCGGCGCGCCGGGCGCCCGCCGAAAGGACCGACTGACGGATAGCCCGCTTTTCAACCGGCGTCGCGCCATGCGGGACGCAAACGATGACCTTGGGCTTCGAGAATGTCGTACGCTTGTGAACCTTGCGAATGAACTCCTTTATCATGGCCTCCGCCACATCGAAATCCGCGATTACACCTTCGCGCATGGGGCGGATGGCCTGGATCGAGCCCGGCGTGCGCCCCAGCATCAGCTTCGCGTCCTCGCCGACCTCGAGCACCTTCTTCTGCCCGTCTTTGACGTGGTAGGCGACAACGGACGGTTCGTTCAGAACGACGCCCTTGCCCTTCACGTAGACAAGCGTGTTCGCCGTGCCGAGGTCGATCGCCATATCTGTCGAAAACAATCCGCCGAAGGCCATTTCGCGCCTCAATTCACTCTGTTGGGTCCGCGAATGTATTGCCTGCGCACGGACCGGTTGCCCTTATATGCCCCGTTTGGCGCCTCCGAAAGAGAGACATTGGGACATGCGGCGCGATTCTGCCGCGGGCCCCCGAAGCCATTAACTACGATTCTTTATCAAAACCCAAATCCGGGCACCATTGTGGCCGAAGAGGGAACAATTAGGGACACCTGTCTAGAAACCAGCGCTCTTCAGGAGCCGCAACACCCGAATCCGCCCCACGAAGAGCCATGTTAACGCCAACACGCCGCACAAATTCGCTTGAACTTGAAAAACACTCCAGCGCACTAAACCAATCTTAAGCGCGGCGGGACGCCGCGCGGTGAATCATTGTATCCGGCAACCCGCCGGAGTTGTCTTGGGAGGACCAAATGAAATTCACTACAATGACGGCCGCAGCCGTCGTGCTTGCCGCCGGCGCTGCTCAGGCTGGCGGCCATCTTGACAAAACCGGCTGGCCGGAGAGCTTCACCGTCGGCACAGCAAGCCAGGGCGGCACCTATTTCGCCTACGGCTCCGGCTGGGCGAACTTGGTCGCCGAAGAGCTCGGCCTCTCGGGCGGCGGCGAAGTCACCGGCGGCCCGATGCAGAATATGGCGCTGGTGCACACTGGCGACGCCCAGTTCGGCATGACCACCATGGGCCCGGCGGCGGAATCGCTCGCGGGCACCAACCCGATCGCCCCCGGCCTGCAGATGACCAGCGCCTGCGCGATGTTCCCGATGTATCAGACGCCGTTCTCGATCACCGCGCTCTCGTCTTCGGGCATCGCGTCCGTCGCTGACATCCCCGACGGCGCCCGGATAGGCTTCGGCCCAGCAGGATCGACCTCCGACACCTACTTCCCGCGCATGATGGAGACGCTGGGCGTCAACTTCGAGCGCCGAAACGGCGGCTGGTCCGACCTCGGCGGCCAGCTTCAGGACGGCCTTCTGGACGTCATCGCCTTCGCCGCCGGCGTGCCGGTTCCGGCCGTCAGCCAGCTTGAGGTGCAGACGGACGTCAACATCATTGAGTTCACGGAGGAAGAGCAGGGCAAGATCCTCGACGCCTTCCCGGTCTCGAATTTCGCCATCGCCTCCGACACCTACACCACACTGGAAGCCGACGCGCGTTCGGTTTCGATGTGGAATTTCGCCATCGCGAACTGCGACCTGCCGGAGACCTTCGTCGAAGCCGTGGTCGACACCATCATGTCCGACAACGAGCGGATGGTGAACATTCACAAGGCTGCCCGCTCCACTCTCCCCGAGAACTGGGACAAGAACGGCGTGCTTATGTGGCATCCAGGCGCGGCCAAGTGGTTCAAGGAAAACGCCGGGGCCGACATCCCCGACAGCATGATCTACGGCATGTAAGTGACAAAGCGGCGCCAGTCGCGCCGCAACAGGATCGGGGGGCATTGCCCCCCGGCCCGCTCTGAGTATTCTCCACAAACAGAATAAGAAAACAGTCAGCGGACGGGGCCGTCGCGGTCCGCGCGTCCGTCGGGGGATGGCTATGACCGATACCAGCGCGTCGCAGAGCGACGATCACCTGATCGCGGAAGGCGTCGATGAGGAACCGGTCGAAGGCAACCGGCGCCTGTTCGAAGGTTGGCGGCTCAAACTCATCGTCTTCTACGCCTCCTGCTACGCCGCCTTCCACATGGCCGCGCTGAACGGCGTGTCTATTTCGTCTCTCACCGGCATCGATGTGCCTTTTCTCCCGCAGTTCCCGCTCGAGACCTGGAACTTCCGCATCGTCCACATCGCGGGTGCGCTGTTCCTCGGCTTTCTGATCTTCAGCTCAGGAACATTCCGAGCCGAAGGCCGCGAGGACACGCCGCTTCTCTCTCGCATCACCCTCGCGCTGCTGGTTCCCGCGCTCGTCTCACTGGGCACCGCAGTCTATTTCATGTCGGTCATAGCAAGCGGCACCTTGCCCGTGATGGGCGGACTGACGACCTGGGCGGCCTTCGAAGGGACGCCAATCTACAACCAGGAGGTCTGGTACTTCGGTCTGCCCCTGATGATCGCCACCTTCGGCGCAATCGTTCTTGGCTGGTTCGAACGCCAGGGACGCGACCAATTCCGGGCAAGCGACATCGTTCTCGCCGTCTGCGGCATCGCGGTCGCCGCTTATCTGATCCCAATCTACGGCACCGCCGCTCGGAACTCAGTCGGCACCCCCTTCGTGCCGATCGGCGTCGCCTTCTCGGCGACAGCGGGCGCCGCGTTGATCCTCGAGCTCACCCGCCGGGTTGCAGGTTTGGCGCTTGTGATCATCACTGGCATCTTCCTCGTCTACACCTTCACCGCGCACCTCCTGCCCGGCATCCTGAAGGTGGACCAGCCCTACACCTGGCAGCGCTTCTTCGGCCATGTCTACTCGGACGCGGGCATCCTTGGGCCGACAACAGCCGTCTCCTCAACCTACATCATTCTGTTCATCATCTTCGCGGCCTTTTTGCAGGCCTCGAAGGTGGGCGACTACTTCGTCAACTTCGCCTTCGCCGCGGCAGGGCGCGCGCGGGGCGGCCCGGCCAAGGTGGCCATCTTCGCCTCCGGCCTGATGGGAATGATCAACGGCACCTCGGCCGGAAACGTGGTCGCGACCGGCTCGCTCACCATCCCGCTGATGAAAAAGGTGGGTTACCATAAGAAGACCGCCGGCGCGGTTGAGGCCGCCGCCTCGACGGGCGGGCAGATCATGCCGCCGATCATGGGCGCGGGCGCGTTCATCATGGCCGAGATCACGGGCATTCCCTACACCGAGATCGCCGTCGCGGCGATCATCCCAGCCGTCCTCTACTTCGTCTCGGTATACTTCATGGTGGACTTCGAGGCCGCCAAGCTCGGCATGCGCGGCATGCGCGAGGACGAGCTGCCGAAGTTCAACAAGATGGTCCGGCAGATATATCTCTTCATTCCGATTATCATCCTGATCTACGCGCTCTTCGTCGGCTATTCGGTCATCCGCGCGGGCACCCTCGCCACGGTCGCTGCCGCGGTCGTCTCCTGGCTAACCCCGTTCCGCATGGGACCGCGCTCGGTGGTCAAGGCTTTCGAACTCGCGGGCATAATGTCCATCCAGATCATCGCGGTCTGCGCTTGCGCGGGGATCATTGTCGGCGTCATCAGCCTGACCGGCGTCGGCGCGCGTTTCTCGGCTCTCCTCCTCGGGATTGCCGAGAACAGCCAGCTCCTGGCGCTCTTCTTCGCAATGTGCATCTCGATCCTGCTTGGAATGGGCATGCCCACCACCGCCGCCTACGCGGTCGCGGCGTCCGTTGTCGCGCCGGGTCTGGTGCAGCTCGGTATCCCGCAACTCACGGCGCATTTCTTCGTCTTTTACTTCGCGGTCCTATCCGCCATCACGCCACCCGTGGCGCTGGCCAGTTACGCGGCCGCGGGGATATCCGGCGCGAACCCGATGGAAACCAGCGTCTCCTCATTCAAGATCGGCATCGCCGCCTTCATCGTGCCGTTCATGTTCTTCTACAACGGCGCGATCCTGATGGACGGAAGCTGGTTTGACGTGATCCGCGCCGGCGCGACCGCCGTCATCGGCGTCTTCCTGCTATCAGGCGGCGTTCAGGGCTGGTTCGTCGGCGCGAGGAGCGCCTGGTTCGTACGCCTGGCCCAGATCGCGGCGGCGCTCTTCCTGATCGCGGGCGGTCTCATGACGGACGTGATCGGCGCGGCGATCGCCGTGGCGGCCTATCTGGTGCAGAAGCTCTTCCACCCCGACCCGGACGCCACGATCGAGGTAAGAGGGGCGGACTAGACGCCCGCCCCTCAACCGTTTTACTCGGCGGCAATCGGCAAGGTATTGGGGGACCAGCCCTCGCCCACGCCGTCCCACTCGCCGTCGGGACGGTACCGCCATGCCAAACGGCCCCGACCATCCATCGCAAAAAGCGACAGCCAGCCGTTGTCGAAAAGCTCGGCCACATGCGGGTGCTTTTCGAGAATTCGGTTCATGGCGTCCCGAGGGGCCTCCACAACCACGCTCAAACGTAGCGGTTCGTGTGCGAACCGCTCGCCGTCATGAACCGACTGCCACGGCAAACCGGCCATAAGCCGCCCGCCGTTGCCCTCCAAAACGCCGATCCCGCCGACGACGTTATGGAGTACCTTTGTGCCGCCCCCGAAGACCTTGGGAGCGACCGTTGATCCGTAGTACTGCAGGCTGATCCAGCTTGCGACGACGACGGGCGCCGTCAGGATCAGTTCGAGGACGGCGAAATCCTCGTCCTCCTGCCAATCGTAATTGTGCAGAAACGCCCGGCCGCGCAGATCGCGCCCGGCGGTCCGGCCGCGCGGCGCCGCGATGAAGGCCGAGCAGCCCGCGAGCGCCCATTCCGGACGGGTTTCCGACCAGTCGGCGCTCCGCCTGACGACCCCGCCGCCGGTGGCGGCCCTCGGAAGCCGCGCCGCCCGCTCGCCCCGCGCAAGCTTGCCCGCCTCGGTCAGAGCGCGTTTCGCCGCCTCGATCCGCTCGACATGCGCGGCGGTCGGGACGTCCTCATCGAACAATGTGACCTCGTCCGTTGTCGTGTCATGCAGCGCGCCCAGGAACAACGTGTCCTCCGGCACGTGGATGTCATGCTCGTGTAGGCCGTTCCGCACGATCGCGTCGTTCAGAAGACCCGCCAGCAGCCGCGCGTTCACGTCCCCGGCATAACCGCCGCAGGCGCCGCAATGGAGCGCGCTCTGGTGCGGGTTGTTGGTGACCGACGCTCCGTGGCCCGCAAGAATGACCAGCGGCGCGAAATCACTGGTGAGCGACATCGCCGAGAGAACCGTCTTGGCCGCAGCGACCCGCTCAGCGACCGGAAGCGCGGGATCGAGGCGCGGCGCCGGGCCATGGTCGTGCTTGTGACCTTTGCCGAGGCTGTCCGTCACAAGCTTGGCGCCATAAAGCGGTCCGGAAGCCTCGACAAAGGCGAAAGATGACACCGCCGCCAGCTTGAACCGACCCCACGCCCGCTTCGCGCGGGTCAGGTAGCGCGCCTCTAGGTCGGCTTCGCCGCCCTCCGACGTGGTCGTCAGCCCCGGCGAAAGCAGAACCGGCAAGCGCGGCTCGACCACATCCGACGCAAAACCCTTGTGAGCCACGCCCAGACCAAAGAACCCGGCGAAGCCGAGAGTCTCGACCCCGCTGTCGACGCTTTCGAGCGAGCGGCGGAAGACCTCGGACCGCACGTCGATGCAAAACGCTGCCTGGATCGCGGCGCGCCCGCTCCGCGCATCGGGCTGCTCCTCGGCGAGCGCGGTCGCCAACCTGCGCTGTCCGGCGCGCTCGCCGGCCGACTGAAGGATCGCGTCAATGATGTCGTCGCCCTCTGCTTCAACCGGCGCCGCATGCGCCTCGACCACCCCGGCCCAGGTCTCCCCGATATGATCCGCGAAGCGCTCCAGCAGCGAGACCTCAAAGGCCATGCGGATCAAGAGAAGCTCGAGCGTCGTATCGTCGCCACCGCCGGATTTCTCGGCCTCGAAAAGCCTGTGCCGGGCGAATTGCGACCAGCCGCCCAAATCCATCAGAAGCCGGTGGAAGAGCGTCGGCGCCGCATCTTCGGTCACGCCCAGACGGTCGCTCAGCTCCACCAGCGCCGCTTGTGTGTCCAGGGGCAATGCGGCCACAAGCGCCGCGAAGCCGGTCAATCCGTGGATCTCCGGCGTCAGATCGCGCCGCGCCCAACCCCGCCAGGTGTCCCAGACGGTCGCGCGCTTGGGCTGCGCCCAAAGCGCCTGCCCCTCATCGAACTCCGCCGACGCGAAGGCGCCGATCCGCTCAGCGACAAGCGTCGCCCAATCGGTACATGCTGCCTTGGTCGCCAGCTCGGCGACGGTGGGAAGCGCGGCGGCCTCTTTCGGGTCGCGCTTCATCCACTTCTTCAGGTCCGCAAGGTCGACAGGCGCCCCGGCCGCCATCAGTGCGTCCACCAGATCGTCGTCAGTGATCTCACCCGAGTCGTGTTTCTCCCGCCAGACGACCCGATCCGGGAACACCCGGGCGCCTGCGACCCGCGCGATCAGCGCCGCGGCCTCGGCAAGCGGCCGGTCGGATTGGCCGAGGAAGGGGTTCACAGCAACCGTCGCTTCCAGGCTCCAAGCCGGCGGGATGGCGCGAATGGCGTTGTCAGCAGCCGCTACAGTCCAATGCTCAGACATTACCGAACCTCCTTCAGCCGCCAGTTGCCGAGCCAGCGGTCAACCAGCGCGTTGATGTAAAACCCGTTCGCGACATGCACGCGGAACCCGGCGACCGACGGATGGCCGGACCAGAGCGGGAAGGTCGCCTGCGCGACGGCGGTCGCTCCGAAGGTGACGAGCGCGAGGATGATCAGCGCCCATTCCAGCGGGCCGGGCGCGGGCGTCGCGGGCAGAACCCCGCTGGTGATCCAGTCGCTCGCCGATTGAAGCGCGAAATAGCTCGTCGATGCGGCGACCGACCAGAGCGCGGTCCGCCGGGTCAGCGCTTTCGGCGCTGCGTCGGCGAACCCCTGGGCGAGCAGGTAGGCCACGCCAAAGATCAGGATGGCGCCGAGCGCGATCGCCTGCGGTGACTTCGACGGCAGCCCGAAGATCGCACCGACGATCCCGTAGATCACGAGTGCTACGAGAAAGGCGCGGAGCACCGATTTGCCGTTTGGAATGGCCACCGGACCAGGCCGTTTGGCGGCTGCCACGCGCTGAACCGCCTCGCCCGAGGCCAGAAAGGCGTGCGCCTTGTATAGTGAGTGCGCGACGATGTGCAAAAGCGCGAGCGGGAAAAGCGCAAGGCCGCATTGCAGGATCATGAATCCCATCTGCGCGACGGTCGACCAGGCGAGCGACGTCTTGACCGCCGGCTGGGTCAGCATGACCAGCCCGCCGATCAGTGCGGTCAGGCCGCCGATCATGAGAAGAAGCGCGAGCACGATGGGCGCCGCCAGCATCACGTCCGCGAACCGGATCAGCAGGAAGCCGCCCGCGTTGATCACGCCGGCATGGAGCAAGGCGGAAACAGGCGTGGGCGCTTCCATAACTTCCGTCAGCCATCCGTGGAAGGGAAGCTGCGCCGACTTCAGGATCGCGGCGAGCGCGATCGCGGCGGCGGCGATCGGGACGAGGGCGGAGGAGGCGGCGCCGGTTTCCGCGAGAATGGTCGCGATGTCCCCTGTGCCGAAAACATAGGCGAGAAGGACTCCGCCGCCGATCAGCGCCGCGTCCGAGGCGCCGGCAATGGCCCGCTTCTTGCGGACCACGCGCTGAGCGCCCGGCCGGTCAGGGTAGGTCAGGAGAAGCCGGATCAGGCCGAAGCTCGCACCGAACCAGCCAAGCGCGAGCTGGACGAGATTCCCGGATGTCACAAGCAAAAGAACCGCCGCCAGCGTCAGGCACATCCAGCCGGTGAAACGGCCCTGCATCGGTTCGCCGTCCATATAGGTGCGCGAGTAGCGCAGCACGACCCAGCCGACGAAGGAAACGAGCAGAAGCATGGTGACGCTGATGGCGTCGACATGGGCGGCGAGGCCGAAACCCGCCAGCGCGAACAATACCCCGGTTCCGGCGCCCTGAGTCAGCAGGACGGCCATTGTCGCGATCGCCACCGCGATTGATCCCAGCCCCGCCAGCTCGCTGACGCGAACCGCCGCGAAGGGGCGCATACCCGGCGACAGGAACGCAATTCCGGCGGCGAGGATGAGCAGCAGCGGCGCTGCAAATGGCAAGAGAAAGAAAGACATCCAACACTCCCGAGAGCCTTTCGGGGGGATTTAGGCGGCAGTCTGAATGAAGAAAAATACATTGTTCTTCACACTTCGTTCTATTAATTAGAACTATGGCCGCCCTGAACTACAACCACCTGCGCTATTTCCAAGCGGTCGCTTTGGAAGGAAACCTTACGAGAGCGGCGGGAAAGTTGAACTTGTCTCAATCCGCGCTTTCCGTTCAGATCAAAACGCTCGAGACCCGGCTTGGTCACGCGCTGTTCGAGCGGCGCGGGCGCGCGTTGGTGCTCACCGAAGCAGGCGGCATCGCTCTGGATCACGCCAACGCGATCTTCGCGCGGGGGGAGGAGCTTTTGAGCGAGCTCGCCCAGACCGGGCGCGGGCGCAAGGCGCTTCGCGTGGGCGCGGTCTCGACACTCAGCCGGAACTTTCAGATCGGATTCCTGCGCCCGCTCATCGGGCGGCCGGACGTGGATGTCATTCTACGCTCCGGCAGCCCGGCCGAACTGATTTCAGCACTCGACCGTCTCGCGCTCGACGTAGTGCTGACAAACCAGCCGCCTGAGCGGGACGACCCGACCCGGCGCATCGCCCACCGGCTTGAAGAGGAGACGGTCAGCCTTGTCGGCACCCCCGTTAGGGTCGGCGCCGGCAGGAGCTTGCAGGATCTTCTCTCGTCCGAGCCTCTGATCCTTCCCACCGCTCAAAGCAGCATCCGAACCGGCTTTGACGCCTTCGCCAGCCGGCTCGAAATCCGGCCCGAGATCGCGGCGGAAGTCGACGACATGGCGATGATGCGGCTTCTCGCGCGTGAGGATGCGGGGCTTGCAGTTCTGCCTCCGATTGTCGTGCGCGACGAACTGGCGAACGGGCGGATTATCGAAGCCGCCGCGCTGCCCGAAATCCGCGAAACCTTCTTCGCGGTGACGCTCGACAGGCGCTTTCCGAACCCTCTGGTGAGCGAGTTGCTGGACGCGGAGCTGGCTGTTTAGGCAACGGCCGCCTGCCAGGACGCCGCGACCCGGCCCAAGGCTTCGCTTGGCACGAGGACCACGGCCGCATGGCTTCCGCAGTCGGCGAAGAACATGGCGCCCCCCGCGAAGGCGACCGAAACCCCATGGCTCCCGCCCTCGTCGATGCCGATCTGGCCGCGGCGGTTCAGATAGGCGTCCATGAACACCGCGGCGCCATCCGACAGCTGATTCAGAGACGCCTCGTCCCCGCCCTGATCGACGACTTCCTCGCCCGCGATCTTCAACCAGGCGGAGCGATCCTCTCCCAGACGGTCGAGGAAACTGGCAATTACCTCTCCGGGGTCGGTTGCGGCCTGTCCGGGAGCCGAAACGTCCCAGGCCTTGGCCAGAACCTCGGCTGAAAGCCCGGCGTCCGAGCCCATGTCGTCGTCGCCAAGGCGCGTGGCGGTGATCGTAAACTCGCCGCCGTCGCCGAAGAACGCGCCGAGTGCCTCGCGAAAGCTCTTAACCCACGCCTCATCCGGGTCCACCAGCGGCTTGCCGGCAAGCTCCTCGCCGTCGGTCGCCGGGGCCAGAAGGCCCTGCAAACGTCTGTTGGCGACGCCAAGGTGCAGCGCCTGACCTGCCGAGGTCTCTAGCGTCAATCGGCGTGGCAGGATGGTTTCGTCGATCTCCGTCAGTAGCAGCGTCAATAACTGGTCGCCATTTGCGGATTTGATCGCCCGCCTCTCGCCGGGGGCGCGCTCGCGCCGCCTCAACTTTGCGATCATCCCTTCCAGGCGACTGAAATCGCTCACGCCGTGCTCCAACCTCAACCCGAGGCCACAATAGAATCGAGCGTCGTTCGGGCGCAATCCAGTATCCGAACAAGGTCGCCTTCCGGCGAACAGACGCAGATCAGCGCTTCGGGCTTCTCCGCCTCGGCCCGGATATAGAGACGCACCTCTTCGCCCGTCGCCACCAGCGCCTTGGTCGCGTGATCCTCATCGCTCGCGCCCGCCGCCGCGCCTGCGCCCTTCGCGACATCGCCGGTCAGAAGCTCGGTCGCCGCGCCGCAAAGCGCGTCGAGCTCTTCCTGGGGCGGCGGAGTCGCGGCTGAATGGCAAAGGACCATGCCCGACGACAAATCGGCAAAGGCTACCAGGTCGCATCCTTCGACCTCTTGGCGAAGGCTGTCCAGTGATTGCGCTACATCCATGTGCCTGGCCTTCCACGACGCTGCGGCATCGCGCCCGATTTGGCGTCTTTATCGGGCGGGCGCAGGGGGCTGCGCAAGCCCCGATGTCAGAGAGCCGGGCGTTTGAGGCGAGGGGTTACTCGAAAGAGCCAGGCAGAAGCGGCGTGCTGGAGGGTCGGCTCGGCCGCCGGGAGCGGATCGAGTCGATCGGACGCGTCCTGATCCGGGACGGCGTGACGACCCGGGACGCGGCCAGCGCGGCGGCGGCTTCAGCCTGCTCCGCCCGGAATCCATCGTTCAATTCGCCCAGCAATTCGACCAACGCGTCAAGAAAGGCGTTGCCACCGCTGGCCTCCCATTTCTCGTCGTCATCGCCGGCGGCGAGCGCGCGGGTCAGAGAAATCGGGTAGAGCCCCCGGAACATGCCGATCGTCTCGCGCGCGACACGTTTGATCACCCGGCCTTGATCGCGCTCAGAAAGTATTTTGTCCATGCGCGTCAGCAGAAGAAAGCTCTTCTCCTGAAGCTCGCGCGGGATGGTCGCCCAAACAGCCGCCTCGCTCTGACGCCAGGCCTGCGTGGCATGGGTGCACCAGATGATGGCATCGGCGATCGGAAGGACCCGCTGCCAGACCTCGGCGTCCATGTTCGGATCCGAAATACCCGGCATGTCGATCAGGTCGCATTCGTCCAGAAAATCGGCGTCGAGGAACACCCGAATGTGGCTGGTGTCATCCACCGATACCGCCTCGAGGTGCTCGAGGTCGATGTCGAACTCGTCGCCATCATGCGCGACCCGATAAGGGGATTCGTCGCCTTTGGAAATCCAAACCGGCGGGAGCTGTGTCGCGGTAACATTGACCGGAAGCGCCTTTTTGCCCAGGAGCAGATTCGACAGCGTGCTCTTGCCCGCACTGAACTCGCCCATGAGGCAAAGGCGCGGTTTCTGCCGCTGCTCTTCCGCCGCGCCGACATACTTCGACTGCTCGAAAGCCGGCGTCTCGGTATCGATCACCTCGAACTCGGCTTCGGCCGGTCCGGCGTCGCCGCCTGCGTCGGGCGCTGGCATTTCATGGATTTCCGCCTCGTTCAGGCTCTCGTCACTCATATCGTTCTCGATCTGCATGGGTCTCACGCCGCAATGTCGGTAAGGGTCTGCATGGCCTGCCTGAGCTGCGACCGCTTCTCGGACGCCCCCGCCACGTCGCGCAGCCCATCAGAGTCGCCGGCGCTGCCGTCCGCCTCGGCGCCGACGCGGGTCAGGATGCCGCGCTGCTCGTCCATGAACTCCCTAAGAGACCGCACCGCCGCCTCACGGATCGAATCCGAATGCGTGCCGCGGAGGCTCTCGACGATCGGGTCGGTTTCCGCTTTGATCATTTCGGCGAACTCGGTCGCGAAGGACCTGTATCCCCGCCGCTTGTGCCACCAGCGCGACCACCAGCTGCCCTGAAGGTCGAGCGCGATTGTCTGACCCAGCAGAACCGGGGGCGGAACGCGCGGCGGCGCCGGCGCTTCGATACCGAAGTCCTCATCCGATAGCTCGAACAACCGGTGATAAATCGAGGCGTAGCTCTCGGCCGTCTCGATCATCACGTTCTTCGTCGCTTTCTGCGCGTTCCGGCCGAAGACCTGATAGGCCGTTCTGAGCAGAATGCGCAGGCCGCTCGGGTCGTATTGCCAGACCTCGCCGGCGCCGATGTCTTCCAGATGCTGCAACAAGGAGCCGGTCGCGCGCTCAAGAAAGCTGCGCTGGGCGCGGTCCAGGCGTTTCTCGAATTCCGAGATCGAGGCATCCAGAGCGGATCCCATGGACCGCATCGCCTCATCCTCGATCCGCTTCAGCTCTGCCTCAAGCTGGCCGGGCTCGAGCGGGGGCAAGCCCTTGTCGCTCTCTCGGCGCGAAACGACCATATGCGCGGCGTTCAAACCATTCGCGAGGTTCATGGCGGACTTGGCGATGCGATCAAGCATCTCCTGCCCGTTGCCCTCTTTGACCCGCTCCGAGATGGCAGCGTAGACGTTGGGCAGCCCTGACAGATCCCAGAGAAGCTCTTCCGTCGACAGCTCCGCCTCTTCGTCCAGCGCCTCTTCCGACACGGCCCAGTTGCGCATCAGCTCAACCGTCTCCTCGTCCACCGCGTCAAGCTGGCCGGTGAGGGCCGCCGTGGCGAAGTACGCCGAGCAGAAAATGATCTCCGCGTCTTTCGGACCGTCATGATCGATCAGAGTCTGCCGGATGCTGTCGCGGATCTCCGGCACTTGATTGACAGGGTCGCTCAGCTCGTCGACGCGGTTTACGGCGATGATCACCTCGCGGGACTTCACGTTGGCGATCAGACGGATCAGCGCCATGTCGACCGACGAGAGCGCCTGGTGCGCGGCAAGGACCACAACGCAGATCCGGCTCTCCCGGATCGCGCGAATGGTTATCTGCTCGCGGATCATGAAGGTGTCGTTCACGCCCGGCGTATCCCGGATGCACAAGGGCATCGGAAGCTCGGGGCGGTGCATGAAGATCTCGGCCGATTTGGTGATGTCAGCGAAGCGGCCCTGCGCTTGGCTCGTCTCGTAGTCGTCCTCGAAATCGTCGCCGAGGCAGACATATCGCTCGATCAGATCGCTGTCGAAATACCCGTAGTCGTGCTGCTGCCCCAGCAGAAGCTCGAACTTCTCGCCAAGGCGGTTGCGCGACTTCTCCCGCATCTCGATGACCTGCTCGCGAACCTTCTCCAGTTCTTCCTCGGCCCCGGCGCGCGCGGCCAGCTCGCCGATCCGGCCGCCACGGTCCAGAAGACGGCCCCATTCGGCCATGTCGAAGAAGCGAAAGCTTGCCCGGTTGTCTTCGGGCGCGACATGCGGGTTCAGGTGAAGCGAGGTCACGACCGAGGTCCAGGGATTCACGTCCGCTGGCAGAAGGTCAGGCCAGCCGACCATCGCGTTCACCAGCGATGTCTTCCCGGCCTTCACCTGCCCGATCATTGTGATCGAGGGTTCGGCGTGCTTCAGCTGATGGTGGAGACGGCGGGCGGTGCGGTTGGATTCCTTGTCGCCAATCTTGCCCAGCTTCACCAGCGTCTGCCGCAGGCTACGCGACTTGGCGAGAAACGGCTCCAGCCCCTCGAACCCCCGCCCGAGAAGATGCGCGTTACCTGACGTCGGCGTTGCGGCCTGGTCCATTATCGTCGTCTCGTGCTTCATCACAGCAACTCAACCAATTCCCGTTCCCCGCGCGCGCCCAACAGAACCGTCAGGGGCGCGAAGAGCACTTTTTCCTAATTCTGCAAAATCCCCGGTTAACATGGCCTTTTTGTGGCGTGTTTCGGGTCAATCCGGCGTCGTTTTCCCTAGGCTGCGATTTTCATTTCCATCTCGCGGCGGAGCTGCAGAAGAAGGGTCGCCGCGTCTGCTGCGGGCGCGTCCCCCTTCTCGACCTGCATCAACACCATCACTTCGGCCGCCTCGCTCAGATCGTCGATGAAATCGTCCGCCATTTGCGAGCCGCTGTCGTCGCTCGAGAACAGGTCGATCAGGTGCTCCACCGTATCAACACATTGATCCAGAACGGGTTTTGTTTGCCCCGGTTGCGCCGTTCGCACCGCGTCGAAAAGCGTCGCGCCGCGCCTCTGAAGGAACCGGACCGCATCCGTGAAGACCTTGGGCGCCGGCATCCGTTCAGCGGTCTCGCCCGTTTCCTGCGACGCCGGCTTGCCGATGTCTCTCGAGATCACCCGCTCGCCGCTGGCCTGATACCGCGCAAGGAAGAACTGAGCGCTGTCGATATCGGCACGCCGGCCGCGTTCGGCGTGGCGCAGAACCTCGGACGAGAGGGCGCTTCCGCCCGACCCGTGGTACATCACCTCGTCCAGTGTGCCGTTCGGACGAAAGGATTTGATCGCCTGAAGCGTAGCCACCGCGAACATGGAGTGAAACTCTTCCGCCACGACGGTCTCAAGGCTGGCGATCAGGTCCGAGAGTGCGTTCTTCGCAGAAAGAACATCCGCCTTCGTCAGCACCAGAAAGGCATGGTCCTTCAGGCCGTCAGGCACACGCGCCCAAAGCGCGCGCTCCGACTCGCCGAACTCCTGGCTGCACCAGAGCGTGATGTCGGTGCGGCGGATCGCCCAGTCGATCGCCGAGCGAAGCTCGTCGGCATTACCGTCCGTGACAAGTTCGAGCAGCGAGATCTTCTTCAGAATCGGCAAGGGAAGCTCCATCCGGACGAAGGCGGGCTTCGATCGGGACAGGCTCATGAAATCGAGGCCTGGGATCTTGGTGATCCGCCCCCGCGCGTCGGTGGCGTGCAGGCATTCCTCTTCGCCGTACACCACCTCCGTGGTCGGCATGGCGAGCCCGCGCGGCACGACTGCCTTGCCGAGGAACATGTTGACCAGCTCCGTCTTCCCGGCGCCCGGAGTGCCGACAAGGGTCACTCGAACCGGTGACGACAGGCGGTTCAGGAGGTGGGTCGCGTGTCCCCGGGCCGCTCTCGGCAGCGCTTCAGTCGAGAGCGCATCGCGGAGTGCATCTACAATGGACTCATCGGGCGCGTGGTCTTTCATGCCCCGCCACCATCAGTCGCCATCCAGCGGCGCCTCAGGAACACTGGCGATTTCTGCTCAGTCTGCCCGTTGGCCTGCGGACTGGGCGCGGGCACCTGGGGCGGCTCGACGGGGCCGGTCACGCCCGGCGCCTCTTGCGGCTTTATCGGGCGGGTCACAGCTCGGCGCCGTTTCTTGCGATTGTCGAACTCAGGCGTGAAAATGTTGGCGCTTTCGTCTTTCTCAGCGCCGAAGCGGATCTTGATGACCGAGAAGCAGACATTGTCCTGCTCGGGATGATCCAGCGCGCGGAGCTCTTCCAGAAGCGTGTCAGCAATCCGACCGCTCGCAGCGGACCGGTTGTGCCAGAGAACCTGACGAATGCGGCGATTGGACAGAAACTGAAGCCCGTCGCTCGCGACAACGATGATGTCGCCATCCATCAGACGCATCGGCTGTTCGGGGCAATCGATCCGCTCGATGGATTCTCCGATGAGTACAGAAGTCAGGGCGTTTCGATCCGGATGGTTGCGCCCTACGTCCTCGGACATCATGCCGGACCGAACCATGTAGTCGATGTGCGGTCCGAGCGAATGATCCTCGTTCAACTGTCGCAACTCGCCATCGCGGAAGAGAAACAGAGGCGAATCCCCGATCGAGATCCAGAACAACCGATCCCGCATCACGACGGGCGCCACCAGCGTCGCGCCCATCCCCGCCGTATCCGGGTTGCTCGACGCATGCGCGGCCATGCAGGCGTTCGCGGAGACCGCCGCGCCCTTCAGGATCTCGACGACGTTCCTGGCGAACCGGCTGGGGTTTGACGACTGAAACTTCAGCTCGCTGAAGACCTCGGTCACGACGATCTTCGACGCGACGTCGCCGGCAGCGTGCCCGCCCATGCCATCCGACAGGACGGCATAGCCGAACTCAGCGCCTTGCTGGAAGTCCGTCGCGATCGCGTCTTCCTGATACTCGCGGCAGCCGCGATTCAGGACAGACGAGACGTCGAACCTTATGTCAGGCGTCGTCGCCATTATCCGCGTCGTCTCCTTCGGACTCAGTCCAGGTGAAGTCCTCACCGCAGAATGCGATGAACTTCAGGGTCGTTTCGCCAATTCGAATCTCGTCTCCTGTGTTGAGGTCTTCCGTTGACAGCACCGGGGCGCCGTTCAAACGGACAAGATTGGACTTGCCGCCATGACCAAGGAAGAACTTGGCCAGCTCGTCGTCATAGGCGACGGCAGCGTGATTTTTCCGTGAGATCGACGTGTCGCCGAAGTCAAGGCGAATGGCCTGCTCTTCGCCACGCCCCATCTGGCTGACGCCGTTAAAAAGCGTGAAACACTTGCCGCGTCCCGGGCCCTCGATGATGGCGATCCATCCGACCGGGAATTCCGATTGGCTGGAGGAGCTCGCTGCGGCCGCTTCGAACACGTCCTTCGCGCCCTCTGCGCCCTGGAAGCCCAGGAGGCGTGTTTTGACCCGGCCCGCTTTCGCTCCGGCGCCTCTGCCTGCACGTCCAGTCACCGCCGCCTGCGCGACGTTCACGAATGCCTCGCCGTCCGGCTGTTTTGCGTCGGCCGGGTCCCGCACGACCGGGATGTCGCCTGCGACCTCCCAAATCTTCTTGTGAACGATCTCGTCGTCCTCGCTTGGCGCGCCAGCGCCCTCAAAAGTCTCACCCGCCTCTTCGGCAAGCTCCTGCTCGACAGCGTCGAAACCGGCGCCGAAGTCGTCCTCTTCATCCGGCGCCTCGGCGTCGAACTCGTCGAACTCGTCCTCGTCACCACCTAACCGCGCGGCAGCCGCGCCGTCGTCGAACCGGTCTAGGTCCTCGCCCTCATCGGCGAAGCGGTCGTCGTCGAACCCGTCGTCATCGGCGAAATCCGATTCGCTCAGCTCGTCGGGGAAACCGTTCTCCGGCGCGGCGGCATGTGCGTCCAGGTCTTCGCCATCCGAGGCGAAGCGGCCTCCCGCCTCCTCCTCGAAGGGGTTGTCCTCGTCGCCAAAGGCGCCGCCTTCCTCATCTTCCTCATCGGTGAGGAAACGGTCGGCGGCATTATTCTCGATCGCCTCCTCGTCGCTCGCGAAGCGGTCCGAGAAATCCTCGGGCATGCGCTCTTCCGACCCGACGTCATCGAATCCATCGGTTTCCGCCGCCTCGATCTCGGCTTCCGCCTCGTCCCATTCCGGCGTTTCCGAATGCCGGCGATTGGCCGGACGGCTGATCGGGCGTGTCGTAGGACGCGGCTTCACAACTTTCGCAAGGTCATCGCGATAGGGGCTCTGCTCCTCCGGATCGGCGGTCGGATCGCGCCCGACGACATGCTTGAGCACGCGGTCGGCCTTGGTCGCGGCCGCCGCCGCCTTGAGATGCGCCATGGCCGAGCGGCGCCGGCTCGTCTCGCGGTCTGTCATTTCGGTGTCGGTCCGCTCGAGAATGCGGTCTTCGGCGTCGTCGGCCGCACGGCCAAGATGGCTTCTCGCGATAGCCTTGCGACCGAATTCCTCGTCGTTCGACCAATCCTCGTAACCAGGCGGATAGGACACCGGCTTGGGCTTCACCTCCGGCTCGGGATCCGGTTCGATATGGTTCATCGAGCCCATCGCCTCGCGGATATTCTCCTTTAGGTTCGGGTTGTCGTCGAATTCCTCAAACTCGTCGTCGCCCCAGTCCTCGTCTTCATCCCAGTCGTCGTCTTCCCAGGCGTTGTCACCCCAACCGGCGCCGGCGGCCTCCTCAGGCTCTTCCTCGCGCACGCCCTCCAGAAGCGAAGGGTCGTCCAAATGCGGCTCTCCCGTAGAAGCGTCCTCGCGCAGGGCGGCGGCGTTGCGCTCGCCCGTGTCATCGGCGACGGGATCCCTCCGGCGGCGGAGCGGCTCGACGTCCATATCGAAGTCGATCTTGCCGACCGCTTCTTCCGGCTCGGGCTTTCGTGACATGATATTCTTGAACAGTTTCATGGCTCTGCCTCTCACAGATAGTCCGACCGGCCGTTACCGCGCATCGTTCCGCGCAATAGCCCGAAGGGAAGGAGACGGCTCAGGAAGGTCCTGCGCCGCCGCCGTCCGGGGAGTTCATCGTCGTAGTCCTGCCCCATGCTGGCGCGACGGGCCGCTTCTTCCGCGGCGGCCTCCTGCTCGTCCTGGAAGGTCTGGTCGTCCAGCATGGCCAGCTCATCCAGCGTTTTCTTGCGCTGTCGAGCTTGCTCTTGCGCCATTTTCTGAAGGCGCTCGGCCTCCTTGCGCTCCTCGCGGGCGCGCTCCTCGCGCGCCTTGATGTCTTCTTCAACCGCCTTGTTGGTCTCGGCAACGAGCCGCGAGATCGACAGTTCGATCTGCCGGTCCAGCTCCGCCTGCGCGAGAGCCGCGGAGCGGCGCCGCTCGGTATCGATCAGCTCGATCCACTCGCGGGCCGATTGCAGGCGATCGCGAGGGAAGACGTTCAGCGCCATGTCGATGGCGTGGAGGAACGCGTCCTCGAACATCGGAAACTTGCCGGAGACGGGAACGTAGGGGTCGGGACGCTCGGCGGCGATGGCGGAGACCCGCGCCTGGCTGTCCGGAGGCGCGACACCGGTCAGGACGTGATAGAAGGTGGCGCCTAGCGAATAGAGGTCTGAAGACGCGTCCTGCGTCGATCCGGCGATGTAGAACTCGTGCGGCGAGTAGCCGTCTTTGACGACATGAAGCGCCGACAGGGCGCGGGAGGCGCGCGTCGCCTCCTCCTTGGCCGCGCCGAAGTCGATCAGGACGGGATTGCCCTTACCGTCGATCAGAATGTTGTCGGGGCTGATGTCCCGGTGAAGGACGTCATTCGTGTGAATGTAGTGAACCGCCTCGAGGACCTTCAGCAGAATGTCCTTCACGTCGCGCGGATGCAGCTTCATCCGCGGGTCTTCGATCGTGTCCAGCAGATCCCGACCGCGAACGAAGTCCAGCGCCATATAGGCGGTCTGGTTGTCCTCGAAGACCTGGTGGATGCCGACGATATGCGGATGCTGCAGCTTTGAGAGCCGCCGCGCCTCCGCCCCGAAGTGTTTCACGACCGCGTCGAATTCCGCCTGATGCTGGCTCGACCGCGCCATGACGTTGCCATCGCTGCGGCAGCACATCGAGGACGGGAAGCATTCTTTGATAACCACGATCCGGTCGAGGCTGTCCCGGGCCAGGTAGGTCATGCCAAACCCGCCCGCGTTCAGGAACTTCTCGATCCGGAACTGACCGTGCAACAGCTCGATACCAGGCTTCAGCGAGTCCGCGAAGGTCTCGGCCTGTCCTGCGTCGTACTGTTGCTGCCCTGCGTCCATCGTACACCCGGTTCTCTGCCGCCATTTGTGCAGGGGCGCCGATGAATGCCTCCTTAAGCCAGAGGCTCACATTCAGCCGCCCACTACGCGCTGCGACAGCTCAGGGCTATCGGCAGAATGGGCCGATATTGTGGCGCGACTAAGCCTTTAGGTATTCAATCCTGCGGCATTTTTAGAATTGTATCCAATGCCGACGCCACATGTTGCGGCGCCGCCCGGCCAATACACAAGCGAATGCCGTTTGTCGAACGCGGCGCCTGCCAGGACCCGAATACCGGACTGGCGAAGCGGCGCCGGGCGATTACATCGCGCATGTGTACTAAGCCCTGCCAGCGCGTTGGAGACCCGAATGTACCCGGTAGCAATGACGGTTAACCGTAAAGACATCGCCGCAGAGGTGGAAGGACGGACGCTTCTCGTCGAGTTCCTGCGCGAGACACTCAATCTCAAAGGCGCCCATGTCGGCTGCGACACCAGCCAGTGCGGCGCGTGCACTGTGCATGTGAACGGCCAGGCGATGAAGGCCTGCGCGATGCTGGCGGTCGAGGCCGACGGGGCCGAGGTGACCACCATTGAAGGCATGGCCGATGATGCCGGCGCCCTTCACCCGATTCAGGCGGCGTTTCGCGAGCACCACGGCCTTCAGTGCGGGTTTTGCACGCCGGGCATGATCATGTCCGCAGCGGCGCTCCTTGAGGAGAACCCAAAACCGACCGAAGCCGAGGTGCGCGACCACTTGGAGGGCAACATCTGCCGCTGTACCGGCTACCACAACATTGTCAAAGCCATTCTGGCGGCCTCCGGCCAGAAGCTGCCGCCCGTCGCGGCAGAGTGAGTCGAGAGCGGCCGCATGTACAGCTTTGAGTTCTCCAGACCATCAACGATTGACGAGGCCGTCGCCGCGCTCGCGGAGGAAGACGCGCAGGCGCTCGGGGGCGGCCAGACGCTGATCCCGACCCTGAAACAGCGCCTCGCCTCGCCGTCCGTCCTGGTAAGCGTGACCGGCATCCCCGAAATGCAGGGCGTTTGCCGCGATGGCGACGCGCTACACATCGGGGGCGCGACCCCGCACGCGGTCGTCGCCCGCGAAGCGGCGGCGCATTTCCCCGGACTTGCCGCGCTCGCCGGGCAGATCGGCGACCACGCGGTCAGGAACCGCGGCACCATCGGCGGCTCGCTCGCCAACAACGACCCCTCCGCCTGTTACCCCGCCGCAGCGCTCGGCACCGGAGCCACAATCCGCACGAACGCGCGGACCATTCCGGCGGATGACTTCTTCGATGGCATGTTTGGAACCGCCTTGGAGGAGGGCGAGATCATCACCTCGGTCGAGATCCCGATCGCAGAGAAGGCGGCCTACGCCAAGTTTCACCAGCCCGCGTCCCGCTTCGCGCTCGTCGGCGCCTTCGTCGCGAAATTCACAGGCGGCGTTCGAGTCGCGATAACCGGCGCCTCGGAAGAGGGCGTGTTCCGTTGGAGCGCGGCCGAAGAAGCGCTCTCAGCCGATTTCTCGGTCGCCGCCTTGGACGGCCTGACCGTCGATCCGGAAGGCATGATCGCCGATATTCACGGGGAGCCTGACTATCGCGCGCACTTGGTTGCAGTCATGACCAGACGCGCCACAGCCGCCGCAACCTGAAGTCAGGTCCGGGCGACCTGCGTGTCGAATACGCGCCTGGCGCGACCCCAAACACCCTCATCCAACCGATCAAGTGATTTCAGATGTGGCAGAAGCTGCGCGGCGAAATCCTCGGACGATTCCTTCGGAAGCATCGACGGCAGGTTGTCGATCGCCATGACGTCCAGCACTGGGTCCTCGTGGACCCGTACAACCGGAGCCGCCCAGCTTGTGGGTTCCGAGTAGATCGGCACAGGTGAGAAATCGCTGATCGGATCACAGGCGATGTCGCCGATTACCCGCAAGGCGCGGTCCGCCGCGAGCGCGTCCGCGCCCACGAACACCGGCACCCCCGGCGTCGCAAGGATTGCATTCAGAAAGACCTCATGCGCGAGTATCTCCGGAAAGGGTCCGCCTGAAGCGGTCTCCGCCATGTCCCACCCGGTGACCTCGCAGCCAACCCGCTCGGCCAGATCCCGAGCGCCCGTGCCGACGCGGCCCAGCGCCCCGATAATGATCACGCGTGGACGGAGAGCGCCCAGCGCCGCATTGACCTTCGCCGCCAACTCTTCAGCGGACGAGAACGTGTCTACCGCCGGACACACCCCGCCCTCCGCTAGAGCCGCGAACGCCATGAGCGAAACAGCGGCCCCAGCAAAACCAGCCCAGTATCCGAACGCCGCCACACGGCGGCCCGTCTCGTCGGTCAGGTACTCGAGATCGTAAAGCGCCCCGCCTCCCGCCTTGAAACGCTCGAGCAGTCGGAGCCCGTCCGGCTGACCCTTGAAGGCATGCCCGAACATGATGTGCCGATGGCGAAGCGCCAAGCCGTCCTCAGGCAGCTCCTTCAGACCGAAGACAATGGCCTCGGCGGGCGCGCCGACCCAACCGCCCGACGGCGCGCCATCTGCCCCGGCGGCGCGATACGCCTCGATCCCGATCACCCGCGTCGGGTCCTCTTCCACGGTGACACGAAATCCAGCGTCAACCAGCTCCGCGACCCCCTCCGGCGTGACGCCGACTCTGTCCTCGTTGTCTCGGGTTTCGGATCGCACCCACAAATGCGCCATGTCAGACCTCAGTAGTATGTCCGCGCCTCGGCGCGATCCGGTCGGTCGAGGTGCGGGATCGCATTGAACCCGGCGAGGATCGGCTCCTCGCCCCGCAAATGAATGCGGTGGATCGACGTGTTCCAGATCGGCAGCATGACCCTGCTCATCTTGATCAGATCGAGATCGAGCAGATGTCGCAAAACCATCGCGATCACGCCGCCGGAGGTGACGCAAAGCACGCGGCGCCCTGGCACAGCGGCCTCTGCCAGCAGTTCGGCGATCCGCCGCTCGAAGTTATCGTATGTCTCCGCGCCTTCGATTTCCGCCGCCTGCCAGGCGGCCAGCACCTTGGGCATATGGTCTCCGAACGTCTCCGGCGTCGGAAAGGGCTCACCTTTGACCTCATGCATGATCGTCGTGAGATTGTAGTAATCGATCTCATTCAGCCGCGCGTCCTCGTCCGCCGCAAAGGCCATGCCGGCGACCGTTTCGCGGTGGCGGCGAAGCGTCCCCGACCACACGTGATCGAACGCATAGCCATGCGCCCGCATCCAGTCGCCCAGCCAGGCAGCCTGCTGATGCCCGAGCGGGCTCAGCCGGTCGTAATCTTCTTCGGTCGTCGCCGTGGAATTGGCCTGCCCATGCCGGACAAGGATGATCTCGCCCATTCGCGCCTCCTGAGCGCAGGCGTTACTGGATCGCGCCGGAATTGCCAACACGCTGCCGCAAACCCGCTGCCTGCTGTCGTCTTTGGCGCGTTCTCACGCCGCTTCAGGTGGTCTAAACTGCCCTCGAACAGGGAGCCGGGAACATGGCTGAAGCGATCCGTTTCACACTGGACGGGCAGGAGGTCGAGGCGGCCGAGGGCGAGACCATCTGGGAGGTCGCCAAGCGTGAGGGCACGCTGATCCCGCATCTATGCCACAAAGACGCGCCCGGCTACCGCTCCGACGGGAACTGCCGTGCCTGCATGGTGTCGATCGAAGGAGAGCGGACCCTCGCCGCCTCCTGCATCCGCGCGCCCGCCGAGGGCATGGTCGTCACCACCAGCGAACCGCGCGAGACCACTGCCCGCAAGATGGTCATGGAAATGCTCGCGGCGGACCAGCCGTCGCGGGAGGACGCGCATGACACGTCGAGCCACTTCTGGGACATGGCCGAGTCGCAGGGCGTCCAAGAGAGCCGCCTGCCGACGCTGGAAGAGCCCCGCATCCCGCTTCTCGATGACAGCCACGTCGCCATCGGCGTGAACCTCGACGCCTGCATCCAGTGCGGCCTCTGCGTCCGCGCCTGCCGCGAGGTGCAGGTCAACGATGTGATCGGCATGGCCGGGCGCGGCCACGACGCCTATCCGGTCTTCGACTTCGACGACCCCCTGGGCGCCTCGACCTGCGTGGCCTGCGGCGAATGCGTGCAGGCCTGCCCCACCGGCGCCCTCATGGAGGCCAACCTGCTCGACGAGGCCCAGCGCGGCGACAGCGCGGATTTCGACGAAGAAGTGCAGTCCGTCTGCCCATTCTGCGGCGTCGGCTGCCAGGTGTCGCTCAAGGTCAAGGATGGCGAGATCGTCAAGGCGGACGGCATCAACGGACCAGCGAACGAAGGGCGGCTCTGCGTCAAAGGCAGGTTCGGCTTTGACTACATCCACCATCCGCACCGTTTGCTGAAACCGCTGATCCGCCGCGAAGACGCGCCAGAAAAGGGCCTGAACATCGACCCTTCCAACCCGCTCACCCATTTCCGCGAGGCGACCTGGGACGAGGCGCTCGAGAAAGCGGCGAACGGGCTTGTCGACCTCCGCTCCTTCTACGGCGGCGCCTCGGTCGCCGGGTTTGGCTCGGCCAAATGCACGAATGAAGAGGCCTATCTCTTCCAAAAGCTTATCCGCCAGGGCTTCGGCCACAACAACGTCGACCACTGCACGCGCCTCTGCCACGCCTCCTCGGTCGCCGCGCTGATGGAGAACGTCGGCTCCGGCGCGGTAACGGCGACATTCAACGAGATCGAGAACGCCGACGTCGCCATCGTCATCGGCGCCAACCCGACCGAGAACCACCCCGTCGCCGCCACTTTCTTCAAGCAGTTCGCCAAACGCGGCGGCGAGCTGATCGTCATGGACCCGCGCGGGCAGGCGCTCAAACGCCACGCCGCGCATATGCTGCAGTTCAAGCCCGGCGCGGACGTGAGCCTTCTGAACGCGATCATGAACGTGATCGTGGAGGAGAAGCTCTACGACCGGCAGTACATCGAAGGCTTCACCGAGGGCTTCTTCGAATTCCGCGAACATATCCGCGCGTTCACGCCTGAACGCATGGAGGCGCACTGCGGTATCGACGCCGACACGATCCGCACTGTCGCCCGCGCATTTGCGGACGCCCGCTCCGCGATGATCTTCTGGGGCATGGGCGTGAGCCAGCACATCCACGGTACCGATAACGCTCGCTGCCTGATCGCGCTTGCGCTTCTCTGCGGGCAGGTCGGGCGCCCCGGCACCGGGCTGCATCCGCTCCGCGGCCAGAACAACGTGCAGGGCGCCTCTGACGCGGGCCTCATCCCGCAATTCCTGCCCGACTATCAATCCGTCGCCGACACCGAGGTGCGCGAACTCTTCCGGCATATCTGGGACGGAACTCAGATCGAAGAGAGCCCCGGCCTGACCGTGGTCGAGATCATGGACCGCGTCTATCGCGGCGAGATCAAGGGTATGTACATCATGGGTGAAAACCCGGCGATGTCGGACCCGGATGTGGAGCACGCCCGCAAGGCGCTGGCCCACCTCGATCATCTCGTTGTCCAGGACATTTTCCTGACCGAGACCGCGATGTTCGCGGATGTGATCCTGCCCGCCTCGGCCTTCCCCGAGAAATCGGGCACCGTCACCAACACCAACCGGCAGGTGCAGGTCGCCCGCAAGGCCGTGGAGGCGCCCGGCGAGGCCCGCGAGGACTGGCAGATCGTCGTCGACATGGCGAACGGCATCGGGCTGGACTGGGACTACGACGATCCGCGCGAGGTCTTCGACGAGATGAAGATGTCGATGCGCTCGCTCCACCACATCACCTGGAAACGGCTCGAACGCGAGAGCGCGGTGACCTACCCCTCGCTCGCAAACGACGATCCCGGTCAGGCGGTAGTATTTGGCGACGGCTTCCCGCGCCGGGCCGGCCGCGCGAAGTTCACGCCCGCCCGCGTCACGCCTCCCGCCGAGCTTCCGGACGAGCGTTTCCCCATGGTGCTGACCACCGGGAGGCAGCTCGAGCACTGGCACACCGGATCGATGACCCGACGGGCCCGCGTCCTGGATACTGTTGAACCCGAAGCGAGTTGCTCGATGCACCCGAGAACTTTGCGCCGCCTGGGCGTAGAGCCGGGCGGACGCGTCCGCCTGACCACGCGGCGGGGCGTGCTGACGGTCATGGCGCGCGCCGACCGCGCTGTCGCTGAGGATATGGTCTTCATGCCCTTCGCATATGTCGAAGCGGCGGCCAACATCCTGACCAACCCGGCGCTCGACCCCTTTGGCAAGATCCCGGAGTTCAAGTACGCCGCCGTCCGCGTGGAACCGGCGGAAGATCCGATCGCGGCTGAGTAATCACTCCGCCGGGTTCGATGCCTCCAATCGCCGCAGCATGGTGAGATGCGTCTCGCCGTAGGCCCGCGTGTCGAGACTCTCGAAGCCTTGCGGCGCTTCCTGCGGGGCGTTCTCCTCCCAGACCACAACGGCGCCCGGCGCGATCCAGCCGCCTTTGGCGGCGATTTCCAGCGCCTTCTCGCCCAAACCGCGCCCATAGGGCGGATCGAGGAACACCAGCGTCGCGGCTTCGCCGTCGTTCCGGGGCAGCCGCACCGCGTCGCGCTTCAGCACACGCGCCCGATCCTCCGCCCGCGCCTTCGCGAGGTTCTCGGCGATCAGCCTTTGCGCCACCCGGCCGTCATCGACAAAGACCGCGCGCGTCGCCCCCCGGCTCAGCGCCTCCAGACCCAGCGCCCCGGTTCCGGCGAAGAGGTCGAGCGCGACGGCTCCGGTCACGACATCACCAAGCGCGCCATTCGTCAGCAAATTGAATAGGCTCTCCCGCACCCGGTCCGACGTGGGTCTCAGATGTGCGGAGCGGTCCCCCTTTCCAACCTCGGCCAGCCGAAGTCCGCGAAACCTGCCCCCGACGATCCTCATCCCCTGAGGAGCGCCTTCAGATCGGTGCCAGGGTCGGCAATCGCCTCGGCTTCGGGAGACTTCCCGGCTTCGATCAGCCGCTTGCCGACCATGTAGTCGCGGGGCGCGTTCATGGCGTCCACAGCCAGCAAACGGCCACCGGCATAATACCAGTGGCTGACAGATCCCTCCGCCTCGCCTGGCCGCGTGACGACGCGGTCGTAGCCCGTGTTCAGGCCCGCGATCTGCAGCTTCACGTCGTACTGATCGGACCAGAACCAGGGTTGCGGGACATAGCCCTCGCCCGCCCCGAGCATGTTCCGCGCGACGGCCTCGGCCTGATCGATGGCGTTCTGCACGGATTCAAGCCGCAGGCGTCCGTCGCCAAGCGGGAAGTTGGCGCAGTCGCCCGCCGCCCAGATGTGCGGCGCCGAGGTTCGACCGAAAGTGTCCACCACGATCCCGTTGTCGGACGTCAGCCCGGCCGCTTCGGCAAGCCGGGTATCCGGACGGATGCCGGTGCCGACGATCACAAGATCCACTCCGATCTCGCTGCCGTCGCTCAAAACGGCGCCCGAAACCCTCCCATCCTTGGCGGTGAGCTCCACCAGCCCCGTGCCCTCCCGCAGATCGACGCTGTTCGATTGATGGAGCGCGCGGAAGTAATCCGCCGTTTCCGGCGCCGCGACGCGGCCAAGAATGCGATCGGTCATCTCGACGAGCGTCACCTGAAGCCCGAGCTTTGTCGCAACCGCCGCCGCCTCGAGCCCGATATAGCCGCCGCCCACCACCAGGACCCGCGCGTTCCTCTCGGAATAGGGCGCCAACCGGTCGATGTCAGCGAGCGTGCGTACGGTGAACACGCCTTCCAGATCGCCGCCGATTTGCGCCGGCAGCCGGTTCGGCACCGACCCGGTCGTGAGCGCGAGCTGGTCGAATGCCATGCTCTCGCCGGCAATCTCGACCGCACGCCCCCCTGCATCGAGACCGGTGACCGGCGCGCCAAGGCGCAGGTCGATATTGTTATCGGAATAGAAGCTCTCGGGCCGGAGGTAGAGCCGCTCCTCTGCCATCTCGCCCAGAAGATACCCCTTGGAAAGCGGCGGTCTCTGGTAGGGCGGTTTCGACTCCGCGCCCACCAGCGTTAATTGTCCGTCGTACCCTTCCGACCGCAGTTTCGCGACAAGCGACGCGCCCGCCTGCCCGGCGCCGACGACAATAATCCCGCTCATCCAACCGTTCCCTCTGGCTAGCTTCCAAGCCCGGCTTATATCGTCCGCCGAAGCGCAGGGAAACACACCTGAGAGGATCCAACATGCCAATCGCCAAAGGCGACCGAATCCCTTCGGCCAACGTCATCCGGATGACCGACAGCGGACCCGAGAGCATCGACATCGCCGACTATGTGGCCGGCAAGCGGGTCGTCCTTTTCGGGCTGCCAGGCGCCTACACCTCGACCTGCACGATGGCGCATCTTCCGAGCTTCATCCGCACCTACGACGACTTCATGGAAAAAGGCGTCGACGAGGTCATTTGCGTGGCCGTCAACGACATCCAGGTCATGACCCATTGGGGCGGGACAACCGGCGCGACCGAGACGGGCATCACGATGCTCGCAGACTGGAACTCGGAGTTCGCCAAGGCCATCGGGCTGAATTTCACCGCGCCCCCCGTCGGTTTCATCGACCGGATCGCCCGTTGCGCGATGGTCGTGAGCGACGGCGCGGTTGATGTGATCCAGATCGAAGAGGGCCGCGGCGTCTGCGAGATGACGGCGGGCGAAACGCTCCTCGAGATGGTCTGAGTTCAGGCGTCGGTGCGGATGACGGTCTGCGTCGGGAAGGGAATATCGACACCGCCCGCATCCAGCGCCTCTTTCACCTGGCGCTTCATATCGGCCTGGAACTGAAAGAAATCGGTCGCGTCGACCCAGACCCGCACGAGGAAATCCACCGAAAAGTCGCCGAGGTTGTTCACCTGGATGAATGGCTCAGGGTCGGTCTTCGCGCGCGGATCGGACAGGATCGTGTTGCGAATGATCCGCTCCGCCTCGGCAAGATTAGCGCCATAGCCCACGCCGAAAACCCATTCCGCCCTCCGCGTGTCGTAGACCGAATAGTTGGTGATTGTGTTGCCCCAGATCTCCGCGTTCGGAATGATGATCTTCACGTTGTCGAGCGAGGCCAGTTCGGTCGTGAAGATCGTGATGTCCTTCACCGTCCCCATCTGACCGCTCACCGCGATGAAATCGCCGACCTTCATGGGTCGAAAGATTACGATCATCACGCCCGCCGCGACGCCGCCCAGCACCCCCTGCAAAGCAAGGCCAATCGCCAGGCCCGCCGCGCCGAGAAGCGCGATCAGCGAGGTCGTCTGCACCCCGAAGTTCTGCAAAACGAAGATGACCGTGAGCGCCAGGATCGTGTAGCGCGCGACACTGCCGAGAAAGCTCCCGGTCGTGGCGTCGACATGATCCGAGATCTCGGCAAGCCGCCGGATTCGGCGCTTAATGAACCCAGCCAGGAAGAAGCCGACGATCAAGATGACGGCGGCGAGCACGATGTTCCCCAACACGCCCAGCATGAACTCGACCGTCAGCACGTCGCCAACAGTCGTCCCATCCCTCAGCTCAAGGGTCAGAAACTGATCTACCTGCTCCATCCTGAAAGCCCGTCCATCTTCTCCGCCAAGGCGATGTCGAGCGACGACAGACCACCGGCGTCATGCGTCGTCAAGACTACCTCGACACGGTTGTAGACGTTGAACCACTCGGGATGGTGGTTCATCTTTTCAGCGATGATCGCGGCTTGTGACATCCATCCCCAGGCCTCGACGAAGGATTTGAAGCGAAACGTCTTCTGAATTGCGTCCCGGCCCTCGACCGCCTCCCAGCCGCTATCGCCCAGTTTCACCAGCGCCGCCTCGCGCTCCGCTCCTTCCAGTTTCCCGTTCATGTCGGCTCCTCAGTCAGTTTCTTGAATGGCCCGTATTGGGTCAGAACCTCAATATCGTCCGAGACCGCCCGCCGCTCGGCGTCGAGGTACTCGGAAACCGCGTTCGCGAAGTTCTCGTCCGCTATCCAGTGCAGCGAATGGCATTCCTGCGGCAGATAACCCCGCGCCAGCTTGTGCTCGCCCTGCGCCCCCGCCTCGACCCACTGCAAGCCCTCTTCAATGGCGAAATCGATGGCCTGATAATAACAGACCTCGAAATGCAGGCAGGGATGATGCTCGATCGCGCCCCAGTAGCGGCCAAAAAGCGTCTCGCGGCCAATGAAGTTCAGCGCGCCGGCGACTGGACGCCCCTCGCGAAACGCCAGAACCAGAAGCATGTCGTCTCTGAGCGTCTCCTGCGCCTGGTCGAAGAACGCCCGCGTCAGGTAAGGCGTGCCCCACTTTCGTGCGCCGGTATCCTGATAAAATCGCCAGAACGCGTCCCAGTGCTGCGGCTGGATCGCATCGCCGGTCAGCCGGAGAATGTCCCCGCCAAAGGCCTGCGCCGTCCGCCGTTCCTTCCGGATCGTCTTGCGCTTGCGCGAGGACAGCGCCTCCAAAAACGCTTCGAAGTCAGAGTATTGCTCATTCCCCCAGTGGTATTGCGTGGTGACGCGATGCAACAGGCCCATCGCCGCCCCGCGCTCGGCCTCCTCCTCGGTGCAGAAGGTCGCGTGGAGCGAGCTCAACCGGTTCTCAGCCGCCACATGCAGCGCGCCTTGGACAAGCGCGGCCATACCCTCCGATTCATGCCCTGGCCGGGTCAGGAACCGCCGCCCGGTGGCTGGCGTGAAAGGCACGGCGATCTGCAATTTCGGATAATAACGCCCACCGGCCCGCTCCCAGGCATGCGCCCAGTTGTGATCGAAGATGTATTCGCCCTGGCTGTGGCTCTTGGCATAAAGCGGAGCCGCGCCGATCAGCTCGCCGTCGGACCGCGCCAGCAGATATCGGGGCTGCCAGCCAGTCCCCGTGCCAACCGATCCGCTTTCCTCCAGCGCCTTCAGGAACCGATGCGTGGTGAACGGGTCCATCGGACGCCCGCCATCAGCGACCTCAGGGCAGGCGCAGGCGTCCCAGTCTTCGGGCGTGACAGAGTCCAATCCGCCAACTACGGAAATCTCGATATCGATGGCTGTCATGGGAGTTCCAAGGCTACCACAAGAAGGTGGCCCAATCGCCACCAGCTTCAAGCACCTTCAAGGAAGATAGCCCTCAAACGTGATGTTATGCGCGACCTTGCGGGCCTCTGCCTCTTCTTCAGGTGACCGAACGGTCCAGCAAAGGACGCTGGCGCCCTGGTCTTTGAGCTCTGTCACCCGGTCATGCGCAAGGTCTGTATGGTCGTGACTGATGAACGATGCCGCGACGCGGGCGAAATCGGGAATCTCCCGCAATTCATGCAGCCGATCATCGTCAATCGGCCAGACGCCATCCGGAAAATCCTCGGTTGTCAGACCGCGCGGCCTGCCGGGCGCAAGCGCCTGCAACGCCGATACGCTATGGGGGTTAAAGGACATCAGCGCCACCTCGCCCCCGTAGCCGTCAACAGCCCGCGCCACCGCCATCTCAAGAAGATCGACTTCCGGCCCAAGCCCGCCGTCTTGATCCTTGATCTCGACGAGCAGAGGAACCGCGCCCGCGACCACATCGAGGATTTCCTCGAGGGTTGGAATCCCCTCGCTCCCGCCCTTCAGAGTCATCGTCGCCAGCTCGGCCCGAGTCCGCTGGCGCACGGCCCCGGTCGCGCTTGTCATGCGCTCCAACGCGTAGTCATGAAAGACCATCGCACAGCCGTCCGCCGACATCTGGATATCGATCTCGATCCCATATCCTCGCTCGACCGCCGCCCGCGCCGCCGCGAGGGAGTTCTCCGGCCGGCCATCCGCAATGTCGTGCAGCGCCCGATGCGCCAGCGGCCGTTCGACAAAGGACTTAGGCAGCGGCGGTGTCATGCGATTTCAAAGATGCCTTCGATCTCAACGGCAACCCCAAACGGCAAAGACGCCGCGCTCACGGCGGAGCGCGAGTGCCGCCCGACATCACCCAGAAGATCGACGAGAAGGTCCGAGCAGCCGTTAATGACGGCGGGCTGCTCACCGAACTCGGGCGTCGAATTGACGAAGCCAATCAGCTTGACCACCCGCTTGAGGCGGCCGAGATCGCCGCCGCAAGCCGCTTTGACCTGCGCCAGCAGCGCAAGCGCACAGCGGGCCGCCGCCTTGGCGCCCGCCTCGACCTCCATATCCTGCCCGAGCTTGCCCTGGACCATCCCGTGTTCATCGATCGAGATCTGCCCCGACACGAAAACGAGGCTTCCTGTGATCACATATGGCACGTAATTGGCGGCAGGCGCAGGCGCGTCTGGCAGCGCGAGACCGCGCTCGCTCAGCCGCGCTTCAATATCACCCTTCATCGTACTCTCTCCAGACGCCGGCATGGCGCGCGGCGGTTTGCAAGACACCGAGTTTCTGCACTCAGATCGGGCCGACGGCAACAAAAAGCCCATCCCCGGCATCTCCGGCCAAGACAGGGCTGTTTAATCCCCGCCAATTCACTATGTAGGACTGCATTGCCCGCAGAAACAGCCTTGCGAACAGAAGACTTGAGACACCTGCTCACATACGCGCGCGCCGCCAGTGTTCTGGCGTTTCTGGGCCTTGCCGCCTGCTCGGTCCCTAGCGAGCCGACTGACGCGCATGATCCCTACGAACCCCTGAACCGTGCGACCCACGGCCTCAACACCGGGGTTGACAGGGTTGTGCTGCGACCGGTGTCGCAAGTCTATGGAACCGTCGTGCCAGATCCGCTTCGACGCGGAATTGACAACGCCTCGTCGAATCTGGGGGCGCCTTCGGACGCTGTGAACAAGCTGCTTCAGGGCAGCGTTGAGGACGCGGCGGGGAATTTGTTCCGGTTCCTGATCAACTCGACCGTAGGCGTCTTTGGTTTTTTCGACCCGGCAACGGCCATTGGCATCGAAGCGAAGGAGACGGGGTTCAGCGACACGCTCGCGATCTGGGGCGCTGAGGAAGGTGCCTATCTCGTCCTACCGTTCCTCGGCCCTTCGACCGAAAGGGACGCGGCGGGCCTTGTTGTCGACGCATTGACCGATCCGATCGGGGCGTTCGTCGACGAGGGTGACGACGCCGTCACCGGCGCTGCCATCGCAACCGCCGTGAACGGCAGGTTTGAGTTCACGGAAACGATCGACAGCGTGTTATATGATAGCGCTGACTCTTATGTTCAAATGCGGCTCTTCTATCTCGAAAGCCGCCGATTCGACCTTGGGGGGGGTCAGGCGGCGGCAGCCGTGACGGATCTGTACGAGGATATCTACAGTGACCTTTACGAATAAGACCTTCGGACGGCGCGGCGTGCTCCTGGGCATGACGGCGTCCGCTCTGGCGCTCGCCGCCGGTCGGGCCGATGCCCTGACCACCGCGCAGGCAAAAAGCCTGATCGATCGCGTCGTTGGCGACATCAATCGCGTCATCAATTCCGGCAAGGCCGAGAGCGCCATGTTCCGCGATTTCGAGGGGATCTTCGAGCGCTATGCTGACGTGCCGACGATCGCCCGCTCGACACTGGGACCGCCGGCCCGCTCAGCGTCCCAGGATCAGCTCAACCGGTATTCCAAGGCCTTCACCGGCTACCTCGCCCGCAAGTACGGGCGTCGCTTCCGGGAGTTCATCGGCGGCGAGGTCGCCGTCACGAACGCCCGCCAGGTGAAGAGCTTTCAGGAGGTTCAGGCCGTCGCGACCCTTCGCGGCATAGACCCCTTCCGCATCAGCTTCATGGTCTCCGACCGATCGGGCTCTGACAGGTTCTTCGACATGCTGATCGAGGGGATCAGCCTGCTCAAAGCCGAACGGGCCGAGGTCGGCGCGCTCCTGGACGCCAACGGGCGCGACATCGACCGGCTGATCAACGCGCTCAACCGGGCGGGCTAGTCTTTTTCAGACTTCCTCACGGTGTGTTCGCGCCATAAGGCGAACACACCTGCCGTCACTACGATGATGGCGCCCAGCGCCACATTCCATGGCAGCGCCTCGCCGAAGATGGCGATCCCGATGGCGGTCGCGAAGACCAGCTGGAAATAGGCGAACGGCTGCACCGCGCTCGCCTCGGCGACCTCGTAGCAGCGAATGAGAAGCCAGTGCCCGAACGCCCCGGTCACGCAGAGCGCAGCCATCCAACCCCAGTCGCCGGGCGCCATCGGCTCCCAGAACCAGACACCGACCGCCGTCATTGCGACCGCGCCCACCGTCCCCGTCCAGAAGAACGACGTGGCGCTGGTGTCCAGTCGCGCGGCGTATCTGGTGAGCGCCCCATAGAGCGCGAACAGGAACGCCGCAAAGAGCGGGATCAACACAAAGGGGGAAAAGAAAGGCGCGCCCGGCTGAAGAATCACGAGAATGCCAAGAAACCCGACTCCGACCGCCAGCCATCGCCGCCAGCCCGTCCTCTCCCCAAGCAGCGGGCCGGAGAGAGCGACGATCATCAGCGGATAGGTCGCGAAGATCGCATGCGTGGCGACAAGGCCGACGATGACAAAGCTCCAGACCGTCACGCAAATCTCGGCCACCAGCAGGATCGCCCGCGCCGATTGCAACACCGGTTGCCGCGTCGCCGCTGCGGCCCGCAACCCGCCGGCGCGGCGCATCGCGATGGTCACGACAAAAGCCGCCAGGAACCAGTAGCGGATCATAACCACCATCAGCAGGTTGTACTCCGACGCCAGATGCCGAGAGATCCCGTCCTGCGCGGCGAAGACGAAGGTCGTGGAGATCATCAGGAAGATGCCGAGCCGGGTGGACTGCGGGCTCATTTTAGAACGGCCCGGCTCATGTGCCGCTTGCGCCCGAAACCCGGCGCCCGGGACACCTCGAAACCTGCAGCTTCCAGCCCGCGCCTGACCGAACCGGCGGCAGAGTAGGTGGCGGCGGTTCCGCCCGGCGCCGTGTGCCGCGCGACCTCGGCCAACAATTTAGTCTCCCACATCTCCGGGTTCTTCGCCGGCGAGAACCCATCCAGAAACCATGCATCCGCCCGTCCGTCCCAAAGGTGCAGCGTCTCCCGCGCGTCACCCTCGACAATTCTGAGATCCAGACGGTCGCTCTTCAGCGAGCGATGCCCGGCGCGGACCGCCTCAACCAACGGTTCGATCAGGTCCGAGATCTCGGGAAACTCGGCCAGCGCCCGCGCCATGTCGGATGCCGCCATCGGATAGGCCTCGAACGAGGTGAAGCGGAGCGGCCCGGCCACGCCCACCACATTCCAGAGTCTGAGCGCCGCCAGACAGTTCAACCCGGTCCCGAACCCCAGTTCGGCCACGTGAAAACCAGGACGGAACCGACCCGGCAAACCATTTCCGTCCAGGAAGACATGCCGCGTCTCCGCCAGCCCGTCCGAGAGGGAGAAATACGGATCGTCAAAGCGTAACGCCACAGGCGCGCCGCCCTGCCAATCAAGCTCGGGGCGCTGGTCTCTCGTCACGGCGTGTCCTAATGAGGGGTCGAACGGGCGCGACACTCGCAAGGAGAGCGGGCTTTGGCAATGGTCGACCTGACAATCCGGGGCGCAGGCGTCTTCGGCCTTTGCATCGCCTGGGAGGCGCTGTCGCGCGGCGCCAAAGTCCGCGTGGTCGATCCGAACGGGCCCGGCGCCGGCGCTTCCGGCGGCATCGTTGGCGCGCTTCAACCGCACACGCCGGATGTCTGGAACGCCAAGAAGCAGTTCCAGTTCGAAAGCCTGATCCGCGCCCGGGTGCTTTGGCGCGAGATCGAGGCCACCTCCGGCATCGCCACCGGCTACCGCCCGTCTGGGCGGCTCCAGCCGCTGGACGAGGAACGCGCCGTCGTCCTCGCCCGCGCCCGAGCGGGGGGCGCCGCTGAGCACTGGGCCGGAACCGCCGAATGGCAGGTCATCGGCGTAGCGGACGCGGGCCCCTGGCGCCCGCCTTCGGCAACCGGTCTCTACGTCCGCGACACGCTCTCCGCGCTTATCCATCCGCGCCGCGCCGTCGAAAGCCTCGCTACCGCGATCCGCATGAAGGGCGGAGAGATCGCGCGCGAAGCGGAGGGGGAAGGCGCGACTGTCTGGGCGACCGGCTGGCGTGGGTTGTCGGACCTGAGCGAACGGTTGGGCCACCTGATTGGCAATGGCGTGAAAGGCCAGGCCGCGCTCCTCCATCACGACGCGGGCGGCGCGCATCAGGTCTTTGCGTCGGGCCTCCATTTCGTGCCCCATAGCGACGGCACTGTGGCGATCGGTTCAACCTCCGAACGTGAGTTCGACGCGCCCGACGCCACCGATCATCTGCTCGACGACATCGTCGACCGCGCGACCGAGTTGATGCCGGTTCTAAAGGGCGCGCGCGTGGTCGAACGCTGGGCGGGCGTCCGGCCCCGGGCCATGACCCGAGCCCCGATCCTGGGGCCCTGGCCGGACCGGCCCGGCCACTTCGTCGCCAACGGCGGGTTCAAAATCGGTTTCGGCATGGCGCCGCGCGTGGCCGAGGTGATTTGCGACCTGATCCTCGACGGCAGGGACGCGATCCCGGAGGACTTCCGCCTCTAAGACGCCGTCGCCTCCATACAGAGCTTCCGGCGCGGTCCTTCGACCCAGTACCGCTCGCCCGCGCGGCACAGCCAGGCCACATCGCCAAGAAAGAGCGGCGCCGTCGCGCGAAAAGCGAACTCCTTCAGCGTCCCCAGCCGTTCCTCCGCAAAGCCCGCTAGTCGCGCAGCAAGCAAAGGCCCGTGGACCACAAGGCCGGGATAGCCCAGCTCCTCGCAATAAGGCCGGTCATAGTGGATGCGGTGCGCGTTGAATGTCAGCGCCGAGAAACGGAACAGAGTGACCTCCGACAGCTTCAAAGCCCGCCTCTCATCCGCCTCGGCGGAAACATGGTCGGGCGCGGCCACGCCGCTCCCCTCCTCCCGGTAGACGATATCCTGATCCTCGGACAGCACCGGCGTCGCGCGCTGGCGGATGTCGTATCGGACGGTGACGAAAGCGAGCGCGCCGCTGCGGCCGGTCTTGCGGGTAACATTGACGACGCGACTGACGCGCTCCGCCTGAACGCCCGCCCGGAACGGTCCGTGAAAGGTCAGACGCCCGCCGGCCCACATCCTAACAGGCAACCCCAGGTCGGGGATCAGTCCGCCAAGCTCGGGGTGGCCATCGCGACCAAGCCCGCTCTCCGGCACCGGCTCCCAGAAAAACGCATGATGCGCGAGCGGCGGCAGGGCTCCCCCGATATCGGGCGTTTCAGCACGATCCGACATCGTCGCGACCAAGGCGGCGGCCCGCGCCGGGTCGACCCGGTCCACGATCCGACGCTCTGAGATCCCGCTCTTCTCCGTCATCGGACCGGGGATAACGCGGTCAGGCCCCCCGCGCCACCTCAAGTTTCAGCGCTGCCATCAGGTCGGCCATCTGACTTTCGTAGCGCTCCGAAATGAAGCATCCTTCCTCGTCGAACTGATTCCGCGCGTCCGCGACAAGAACGTCCATCGACAAGAGCCGCGTCCGAAACGGCGTCATGGCCAGCCTAAGCGCGTAGTTCCCCCTTGCGCCGCCAGCGCGCCCCGACGCCGCCGACATCAACGCGACGGGCTTCCCGGCCCACGGCTTGCCCTCCGTCCGACTGATCCAGTCGAGCGCGTTCTTCAGACTGCCCGAGAGCGACTGGTTGTACTCGGGCGTCGAGATGACGACCGCCTCCGCCCCGGCGATCTGGTCGGCCAGCGCCTGAACCTCGGCAGGCACGCCCTTCTCCCGCTCCTCATCGCCATCGTAGAGCGGAAAGCGGATGTCAGCCTCGATAAAGGGCACGCCATATTGGTGCGCCGCCGCGCGGATGAGTTTGCGGTTCGTCGACTCCGCCCGGAGCGACCCGGAGATCCCAAGCAACATGCGCGCCTCTCTCGGTTCCTGCCTGCACCGGGCGCAATTAGTCGTCGCTGCGCAAAACGCAACTCCTACGCGCATTTTGAGCCGCCACCCGGTCAAAATCCAGCATATCTTGTGGACAACTTGTCCGCAGCCACCCTCCCTAGCGCTTCCAAGTTGACTTCCCCCGCGCCCCGCAAGACACTCAACCAACGGAATCAATCCGCGATACAGGCAGCAGTTTGCGATTCAACCGCCTTAAACTGAACGGGTTCAAAAGCTTCGTCGACCCGACGGACTTGATCATCGCCGACGGCCTGACCGGTGTGGTCGGCCCGAACGGCTGCGGCAAATCCAACCTGCTCGAGGCGCTCCGCTGGGTCATGGGAGAGAACCGGCCAACCTCCATGCGCGGCTCGGGGATGGAGGACGTAATCTTCGCTGGCGCCGCAACGCGCCCGGCCCGCAACTTTGCCGAGGTTTCGCTCGCCATCGACAATTCCGAGCGCCTCGCCCCGTCGGGGTTCAACGAGAACGACGCGCTCGAGATTGTCCGCCGCATCACCCGCGACGCCGGCTCTGCCTACAAAGTCAACACCAGGGACGTGCGCGCCCGCGACGTGCAGATGCTCTTCGCCGACGCCTCGACCGGCGCGCATTCCCCTGCGCTGGTCCGTCAGGGCCAGATCGCCGAGCTGATCAACGCCAAACCGCAGGCCCGCCGCCGCATCCTCGAAGAAGCGGCCGGCATCTCCGGCCTCTACCAGCGGCGACATGAGGCTGAGCTCAAACTGAACGGCGCCGAGAACAACCTCGCCCGCGTAGACGACGTCATCGAGCAGCTTGCGAGCCAGCTCGCTTCCCTCGCCCGCCAGGCGCGTCAGGCCAAACGCTACCGCGAGATCGCCGAGCAGTTGCGCCACGCCGAGGGCCTTCTCCTCTACCTTCGCTGGCGGGAGGCCGAGAGCGCCCGCATGGCCTCGGAGACCGAACTTGCCAACCGCACCCGCGCGGCCTCGGAAGCGGAACGCGCGGCCCGCCACGCGACCGGCCTCCGCGCGAAGGCCGAGGAGGCTCTGCCGCCGCTCCGCGAGGAAGAGGCGATTGCTTCGGCCGTCCTGAACCGCGTTCAGATACAGATCGCCCAGCTGGAAGACGAGGAAAGCCGCGCGACCCAGGCCATCGCCACGCTCGAAGCCCGCATCGGCCAACTCGTGCAAGACGCAGAGCGCGAGGCGACCCTGAACGCCGACGCAGGCGAGACCCTGAAACGTCTCGAGGAGGAGGCGGATACGCTCGCCGCCGCGAGCGAGGGGCACGAGGAGGCCGTCGACGCCGCGCAGAAGGACGCGCATGAGGCGGCGAAGGTCCTGCAGGATCGCGAGACGGATCTCGCGACCCTGACCGAAGACGTCGCCCGCCTCGCCGCACGCCACCAATCCGCCGAACGTCTGCTGGAAGACGCCCGCACTACGCTGACCCGAAGCGAGGCCGCGTCCGGGCAGGCGGAGACAGACGCCGGCGCGGCAGCAGAAGACCTGTCCAAAGCTGAGATCGCCGCGGCGCAAGCCCAATCCGCGCTTGAGCAAGCCTCCGCGCTGGCAACCGAGGCGGAAACCGCTCTGGTGACCGCCGACGAGGCCCGCGAGGAGCTGCAGGCCAAGGAAGCAGAGGCCCGCGCCGAACATTCCGCCGCCGAGGGCGAGGTCAAGGCGCTTGAGGCCGAGGTCGCCGCGCTGGCCGCGCTTGTCGACCGCGACACTGCGGAGGGCGGGCAGGTGATGGACCTGCTTTCCGTCCAGTCCGGATACGAAAAGGCGCTCGGCGCCGCGCTGGCCGATGACCTTCGCGCGCCCGCAGTGGACGGCGAGGCGCCCTCGGGCTGGGCGTCGCTGCCCGGCTACGCGCAGCCGCAGGTTCTCCCGGGTGGCGTTGCGGCGATCTCGAACTTCGTGAGCGTGCCGCCGGTTCTGGCCCGCCGACTTGGCCAGGTCGGCCTGGTCGAACGCAACGACGGCCCGCGCCTGCAAGCTGATCTGCTTCCCGGCCAACGCCTGGTTTCAATCGAGGGCGATCTCTGGCGCTGGGACGGGTTCCGCGCCGGGTCGGGCGACGCGCCGTCCTCTGCCGCGCTCAGGCTCGAACAGCTTAACCGGCTCGAAGCCCTGAAGCAGGAGCTGGAAGCGGCCCGGGCGAAAGCCGAGGGCGCGACCCGGGCGCACAATCATCTGCGCGAGCGCCTGCTAACCGCCACCGCCGCCGTCACTCAGGCGCGAACCGCCCGCCGCGACGCCGATCACCGGCTGGCTGAGGCCTCCCGCGCCACGAGCCGCGCCGAGGCCGATCGCAATATCGCGTCCGGCAAGAGGGAAGCGGCGGAGCTGGCCCTGTCCCGCCACGGCGACGAAGCGACCGGCGCCCGGGCGCGTGTGACCGAAGCCGAGCGCGCGCTGGCCGATCTCGACGATCTGGCCGTCCTCCGCGCGACGGCCGAGGACCTCAAGGTCACGGTCGAAGCCGCCCGAATGACGATGATGGCCCGGCGCTCCGCCCATGACGAGTTGAAGCGCGAGGGCGAGGCCCGCGCCAAACGTCTCGACGAAATCGCGCGAGAGCGTATGACCTGGGAAGAGCGTCTTGAGACCGCAACCACGCGCATATCGGAACTGAAAGAGCGGCAGGCCGCCTCCGAGACCGAGCTTGAGGACGCCCGCAGCGCACCCGAGCGAATTGCCGACCGGCGCGGCGATCTGGCCGACGCGCTTGACGAGGCCGAAACCAGGCGCAAGTTCGCCGCCGACGCGCTCGCAGATGCCGAGACGACCGAGCGCGACGCCAAAGACGCGGAACGCGCCGCCGAGCGCGCGGCGTCAGACGCCCGCGAGACCCGCGCGGCCACCGAGGCGCGAGCCGACGCCGCGCGGGAGGCCGTTGCCGTAGCCGCCGAGCGGATCGCCGAGGAGCAGGACACGACGCCAGAGGCGCTTCTTGAGACCCTCGACGCCGATCCGGAGAACTTCCCCTCGGCCGAGCGGATCGAGGCCGATGTTATGCGCCTCCGCCGGGGCCGCGACGCGCTCGGCGCCGTGAACCTCCGCGCCGAAGAAGACGCCCGCGAGGTTGAGGCGGAGCACTCGGCGCTCGTCACCGAAAAGACTGACCTTGAGGAAGCGATCCGCGCCCTCCGCTCCGGCATCAATAGCCTGAACCGCGAGGGCCGGGAGCGGCTTCTGGACGCGTTCGAGCAGGTCAACTCGAACTTCGGGATGCTCTTCAAGCACCTCTTCGCCGGCGGCGAGGCGAAGCTGGTCCTGGTCGAATCCGACGACCCGCTCGAGGCCGGGCTCGAGATCATGTGCCAGCCGCCGGGCAAGAAACTGACGACCATGTCGCTCCTATCGGGCGGCGAGCAGACGCTGACAGCGCTCGCCCTGATCTTCGCCGTTTTCCTCGCGAACCCGGCTCCCATCTGCGTCCTCGACGAGGTCGACGCGCCGCTCGACGACGCCAACGTCACCCGCTTTTGCGACATGCTCGACGAGATGTGCCGCCGCACCGACACCCGCTTCCTGATCATCACCCACCACGCGGTCACGATGGCCCGCATGGACCGGCTCTTCGGCGTCACCATGAGCGAGCAGGGTGTGAGCCAGCTGGTCTCGGTGGACCTCCAGAAGGCAGAGGCGATGGTGGCGTAGAAAAGCGCCGTCGGTTCTGACGGCGCTTTCGTTTCTCCTCTGACAAGCCCTACGGCGTCAGATCCATCGCCTCCACAACCCGCTCATAGGGCAGCCCCGCCGTGTCGTTCAGCTTCGCCACCTGCTCGGCGCTCTCCCCGTCGAAGAGGCACATGCACCGCCCGTCCTCCGGCGCGAAAGTCGAGCGGATATAGCTGATCTGATCGCCCCCGCCGCGCATGGTCTCCGCCGTCGCGATCGCCGCTTTCTGCGCCCCCGCGAGGTCCTCCATGCTGATGCCCTTAAGGTTCCGCTCCACCATGTAAACCGACATGTCCATTCCTCCGTTGATCGACTGGCGCCATTGGACGCCGAAAAGCCGAAAGATCAAAACTGCGGTTCGTTATTGATCGATAACCTCAGGTTTGGGCAACTTGGGTTAATGTAAGATCGATTTGAATGACCGCATAGAAGGGTGGATTCGATGGAGATGTCCCAGATCAGATACGTTCTGGCCGCCGCCAAGCACCTGAACTTCACCAAGGCAGCGGCTGAATGCAACGTGTCCCAACCCGCGCTCACCAAGGGCGTGAAGGCGCTAGAGGGCGAGCTGGGCTCCCCAGTCTTTCACCGCGAGGGCCGGCGCATTCTCCTTAGTGATTTCGGACGCACCATGCTGCCCCACCTTCAGCACATCGTCGACGAGGCGGCGGCGGCGCAGACACTCGCCCAGAACTTCCGCCTTCTGGAACAGGTGCCGATCCGCCTCGGCATCATGTCGACCGTCGGTCACATCCGCCTCGCCCGCTTTCTCGCGCAGTTCGAGAAAAACAACGGCGGGCTCGAGCTTGGCGTGAGCGAGGCGCCAATCGGCGAGCTGAAAGACAAGCTCCGCAATGGCGAGATCGACGTCGCGATTATGACGCTCACAGACGACCTCGAAGCGGAATACCGCACGCATCATCTATACAGCGAACGCTACGTGGTTGTGTTCCCGCCCGAACATCGGCTTGGGAGTTCCAACGCCATCTCGCTCAAAGACCTTTCGGGCGAAAACTACGTCGACCGCCTCGCTTGCGAGATGCGCGAGATGGTGATGGGCGTCTGCGAGAGCATGAATGTCGAGCTTTACGCGCGATTTCGCTCCGAGCGAGAGGACTGGGTGCAGGCCATGGTTCTGGCGGGCATCGGCTTCGCCTTCATGCCAGAATACTCGGTCACGCTCCCCGGCCTCCTTCAGCGACCCCTGATCGAGCCCACGGTCGAGCGCTCGGTTGTCGCCGTCACCGTGCCGGGCCGTAAGTTCTCGCCCGCCGTCGACGCGCTTATGCGCTCCACGCAATCTTTCGCCTGGCCTGGCTGACGCCCCTGCGGTTGACTTGATCCGCCAGAGCGAATAAGTCCGCGCCACCTCCGGGAGCCTCAAATCTCCCGGTCCCGGAACGACCCGGGATCGCCCCCCATCAGCGCGTTGCGCCCATGGGGGCGTTTGGCGTTTAGACGGCCGGTGCTTATCTGCGGCCATGGATCAACCGGCGAAAGGAGCCGCGGACATGTTCGAGAACCTCTCAGACCGTCTCTCCGGCGTATTCGACCGGCTGACAAAGCAAGGCGCGCTATCCGAAGACGACGTGAAAACCGCGCTCCGCGAGGTGCGGGTCGCGCTCCTCGAAGCCGACGTCTCGCTCCCGGTCGCGCGCGATTTCGTCAAGGCGGTGCAGGAAAAAGCGACGGGCCAGGCGGTCACCAAATCGGTCACCCCCGGCCAGCAGGTCGTCAAGATCGTCCATGACGAGCTTGTCCACGTGCTGGCAGGTGACGAAGACCCCGGCGCGCTCAAGATCGACAACCCTCCCGCGCCAATCCTGATGGTCGGCCTGCAGGGTTCGGGCAAGACGACGACGACCGCCAAGCTTGCCAAGCGATTGAAAGACCGTGAGGGCAAGCGCATCCTCATGGCGTCGCTGGACACTAACCGTCCGGCGGCCATGGAGCAGCTTGCGATCCTCGGCAATCAGATCGGCGTGGACACGCTGCCGATCGTCAAGGGCGAGGACCCGGTCGCGATCGCGAAGCGCGCCAAGACGCAAGCAGGGCTTGGCGGCTACGACGTCTACATGCTCGACACAGCGGGGCGGCTGCACATCGATCAGGAGCTGATCGCGCAGGCCGCCGCCGTGCGCGACGTGGCCCAGCCGCGCGAAACCTTGCTCGTGGTCGACGGCCTTACCGGTCAAGACGCGGTGAACGTTGCAGAGGAGTTCGACGACAAGATCGGCGTGACCGGTGTCGTCCTGACCCGGATGGACGGCGACGGGCGCGGCGGCGCGGCCCTTTCGATGCGGGCGGTCACCGGCAAGCCCATCCGCTTCGTCGGCCTCGGCGAGAAGATGGACGCTATCGAGACCTTCGAGCCGGACCGGATCGCGGGTCGTATCCTCGGCATGGGCGACATCGTCGCCCTGGTCGAGAAAGCGCAGGAGACTATCGAGGCCGAACAGGCCGAGCGCATGATGAAGCGCTTCCAGAAGGGTCAGTTCAACATGAACGACCTTCGCAGCCAGCTCGATCAGATGCAGAAGATGGGTGGCATGGAAGGCATCATGGGGATGATGCCGGGCATGGGCAAAATGAAGGCCCAGATGGACAAGGCCGGCTTCGACGACAAGATCATCCGCCAGCAGATCGCGCTCATCCAGTCGATGACCAAGCGCGAGCGCGCCAACCCTCAGATCCTGCAGGCCAGCCGCAAGAAACGGATTGCGGCGGGCGCCGGCATGGAGGTTTCGGACCTCAACAAACTTCTCAAGATGCATCGCCAGATGTCCGACATGATGAAGAAGGTCGGGCGCATGGGCAAAAAGGGCATGATGCGCCAGATGGGCGGCATGTTTGGCGGCAAGGGCGGCATGCCCGGCGGCGGCATGCCCAGCCAGGCCGAGATCGAGGCGGCGCAGAAACAGATGGGCCAGATGCCGGGCGGGTTTCCGGGCATGCCGGGCGCGGGCGCCGGGCTGCCGCCGGGGCTTTCCGGGTTCGGGAAGAAGAAGTGACGCCCCATCTCGCCGATACCCCGGTCATCGAGACCGAGCGCCTGACGCTCCGCGCGCCCCGGATGGGAGACTATCCGGCGTGGGAGGCGTTCTTCGCCTCTGATCGGGCGAGGTTCATCGGCGGTCCCGGAGAGACCCGGACGGCCTGGCGCGGCTTCGCGCATGTCGTGGGCATGTGGGCGCTCAAGGGCTGCGGATCTTTCGTCTTCACCCGCAAGAGAGACGACACGCCGCTCGGCATGGCGGGACCATGGGTTCCCGAAGACTGGCCTGAGAGGGAGATCGGCTGGACCGTTTGGGACGCCGATGCCGAGGGCAAGGGCTACGCCTTTGAGGCGGCCGCGGCCGCGCGAGATCACGCCTTCCGCGATCTGGGTTGGAGCACCGCCGTGAGCTACATCACGGCGGGCAATGACCGATCGGTCGCGCTGGCCGAACGTCTTGGCGCGCGGCTGGACGCCTCGGCCGAAGCGCCCGGCGACGACTCAGAACAGGTCCTCGTCTATCGCCACCCCGCGCCAGAGGGTCCGCAATGATCCCTGCGCACGAACGGCCTTCGAGCCCCGCCGCGACGGCGCTGGCGGACAGGATCTCATCCGCCATTCCGACGCTCCGCACGGAGCGTCTGGTCTTGCGGCCGCCGCGCTTGTCCGATTTCGACGTGCTGGCTGATATCCTGTCGTCCGAGCGCAGCCGGTTTGTCGGAGGCCCGATGTCGCGCAAGAAGGCGTGGACGGAATTCACACAGATCACCTCCGGTTGGCTGCTCCATGGTCACGGCAGTTGGACGATCGAGCGCGAGGGCGCGATCGCCGGATTCGTCCTCGTTTCGGTCGAGCCGGGCGATCACGAACGCGAGGTCGGTTACATTCTGACGGAGGACGCGGAAGGCAAGGGCGTCGCTACCGAGGCGGCGGAGGCCGCGCGCGCGTTCGCGTTCTCCACTCTGAAGTTCGAGACGCTTGTGAGCTACATCGGCGTTGGAAACGAGCGTTCGGCGCGGGTTGCCGAGAAGCTCGGCGGCCGCCGTGACCCCGAGGCCGAGGCTAAGATGAAAGGCGACGTTATGGTCTATCGGTACCGAAACCAGGAGGCGGAATCATGAGAGAGGCCGCGCATGTCGGCACTGACGCGATACCCACGCGATACCGACGCAATACCGCCGCCGCGCTCGCTGCCTTGAGGATTTCTTCATGACAGACGCGACCAACCGCGCCGCCGAGCTTCTGGCGGGCCACCGTGACAGCATCGACCGGCTCGACGCCATTCTCGTCTACACGCTCGCCGAGCGCTTCAAACACACCAAGGCAGTCGGCCGGCTAAAGGCCGAGCACGACCTCCCGCCCAGCGACCCCGCCCGCGAGGCGCAACAGATCGAACGCCTGGAATGGCTCTCGAAAGAGGCGGATCTCGACCCCGAGTTCGCCAAGAAGTTCCTGAACTTCATCATTCAGGAAGTCATCCAACATCACCAGAAACACCAGAAATAACCTAGAAGGATCAATCATATGGCTATGAAAATCAGACTGGCCCGCGGCGGCTCGAAAAAGCGCCCGCATTACTCGATCGTCGCCGCCGACAGCCGCATGCCGCGCGACGGCCGCTTCATCGAGAAGCTCGGCACCTACAACCCGCTCCTGCCCAAGGACAGCGAAGAGCGCGTCAAGATGAACATGGAGCGGGTCGAGTACTGGCTCGGCCAGGGCGCACAGCCGACCGAGCGCATCCAGCGCTTCCTCGAAGCCGCCGGCCAGCGCGACAAGGTCGAGCGCAACAACCCGCAGAAAGCGCAGCCCGGCAAGAAAGCCCAGGAGCGCGCCGAAGAGAAGGCCGCCAAAGCCTCCGAGGCCGAAGCCGTGACCGAGGACACTGCATCGGAAGAGACTGCGGCTGAAGAGGAAACGCCGGCCGAGGAGGCAACGGAAGAGGCGGCGGAGTAATGACCGCCTGCTACCTCGGGATCGCGGAACGGATCCACGCCGAGCTTTGCAAAGAATCCGGCGTGGTCGTTCTCGGCATCGACGGACCGTCAGGGGTTCGCAAGCTGAACCCTGGGGACAAGGTTGTCTATTACTCGCCCAAAACTGCGCCCGACGGCGAGGTTTTGCGATCCTTCACCTCGATTGGAGAGGTTGTCGGCGAAGGCGAGTATGAGCGCGATCTGGGCGCCGGGCGTCTGCTTTGGGTGCGGGATGCCGCCTGGGCGGAGAACCCGAAAGAGGTCTCGATCTACGACCTCCTCGAGCGGCTTAGCTGGATTAAGAAGCCCAAAAACTGGGGCTTCTACATGCGCGGCAGCCATCGTCAGATCCCCTTCGAGGACTACGCAGTGATCGCCGAAGCCATGCTGGGCGAGGCGCCGTGACGGATCGGGTCTGCGTCGGCGCGATCGCGGGCGCCTTCGGCGTGCGGGGCGAGGTTCGACTGAAGAGTTTTTGCGCCGAGCCGGAGGCGATCGAGACCTATGGCCCGCTGACATCCGAAGACGGCAAATCGACCTGGGAGGTCCAGCTTGGCAAACCCGTCAAAGGCGGCTTCGCCGCGCGCCTGACCGGCGTGCGAGGCAAGGACGCGGCGGATGCGCTGAAAGGCGTTCGGCTTTACGCGCCGCGCGACCGGCTGCCGTCCCTGCCGGATGACGAGTTCTACCATGCGGACCTGATCGGCCTCTCGGTCTACGACACGGGTGGCGGCGAGCTTGGCCGCGTCAAGGCGGTGCTCAACCACGGCGCGGGCGATCTTTTGGAGATCGCCGGGAAAGGCCTAAAGCAGCCGGTACTGTTGCCATTCACCCAAATAGCAGTGCCCACAATCGACATCGCGGCGGGCCGTATCGTGGCCGACCCGCCGGAGGGGCTGTTCGAGTGACCGACAAGCCGAAATCCCATGGCCGGCTGACCATCGGCGCCTCAGACGCGCCGCGCGACCTGATGACGGACAAGCCTGCCCTCAAAGGAGCCTGGCACACGAAGGTGATCACGCTCTTTCCGGAAGTCTTTCCGGGCGTTCTGGGCGCCTCGCTCACCGGCAAGGCGCTGGACGCGGGGCGGTGGCGTCTTGAACCCATCGATCTCAGGACCTTTGGGGAGGGCAAGCACCGCAACGTCGATGACACGCCTGCTGGCGGCGGTGCGGGAATGGTGCTCCGCGCCGACATCCTGTCCCGCGCGATTCGCTTCGCGAGCCGCGACGCGGCGGCGGACCGCGCCCGCTGGCCGCTGGTTTGCCTGTCCCCGCGGGGCACGCCTTACCGTCAGGAAACGGCGGAACGGTTCGCCGCTGCCGACGGCGTAACCCTGATCTGCGGCCGGTTCGAGGGTATCGATCAGCGGGTTCTTGATCACTACGACATCGAGGAGATTTCGGTCGGCGACTACGTTCTGACCGGCGGAGAGATCGCAGCGATGGCCGTGATCGACGCGGCGGTGCGGCTGAGACCCGGCGTTCTTGGCAATGCGGCGTCGACCGAAGAGGAAAGCTTCTCGGAGGGGTTGCTGGAGCATCCGCAGTACACGCGCCCCGCGACCTGGGAGGGGCGGGAGATACCGGAGGTTCTGACATCCGGCGATCATAGCCGGGTGGCGAACTGGCGGCGCGCGGAAGCTGAGCGTTTGACGCGGGAACGAAGGCCGGACCTCTGGGACGCGTACCAGCATAGGCGGGACAAGTAGAAACAGCCTGGACGACCGGCCCCGTTTTTTCGGCTTGATCGAAGCCGCGACGCCCCTTATACGGCGCGGGTTCGAGGCAGAATTCAGCCGTCGGACGTTTTGGTCGTTGCCCAATGTCTTTCGGGCTAAGAGGCGGCCGGACAGAACAGATAAGGAATGACGACCTGCACCTCCGGCGGGCGCTGTAAGCGGACCCGGCAAAAGACGCGGAGCTCTGAGGCGCGAGACACCTCTCGGGACAAACCCGAGGCGACATAGGAGTGGGTCAGATGGATCTGATCGCTGAAATTGAAGCCGAGCAGGTCGCGGCGCTCGGCAAAGACATCCCCGATTTCAAAGCGGGGGACACGGTCCGCGTCGGCTACAAAGTGACGGAAGGCACGCGCACCCGCGTGCAGAACTACGAAGGCGTCTGCATCGCCCGCAAGAACGGCGACGGCGTTGCCGGATCATTCACCGTCCGCAAGATTTCCTTCGGCGAGGGCGTCGAGCGCGTTTTCCCGCTGCATTCGACCAACATCGAGTCGATCACCGTCGTCCGGCGTGGCCGGGTTCGCCGGGCGAAGCTGTACTATCTGCGCTCGCGGCGCGGCAAGTCGGCCCGGATCGCCGAAGACACCGGCTACAAGCCTCTCAATAAATCGAACGCTTGAGGAGCTGAGAGATGAAAAAAGACATCCATCCAGACTACCACATGATCGACGTCAAAATGACGAACGGCGACGTGGTTCAGATGCGCTCTACCTGGGGCAAGGAAGGCGACACGCTGACCCTCGAGATCGACCCGACCGTGCACCCCGCCTGGACCGGCGGCGGCACGCGCCTGATGGACACGGGCGGCCGTGTCTCGAAGTTCAAGAAGAAGTACGAGGGCCTTGGCTTCTGAGCCAATCAAACCTTCTAATCGAAAACGCCGCCCCAAGAGGCGGCGTTTTTCGTTTTCGGCTGCCGCTCAGTCCAATTCGGTCCAAGGCCAGGGTTTGACGTTGCTCGCCGCCGTCTGAAAACGTGCGGCTTTGGCGATCCAGACGCCGAGATCGGTGCCGAATTCCCCCAACCGCTCATTCGGGTTCTTATTGTTGATCAGCATAATCACGAACTGGACCACCGTGCAGAACGTCAGAATGGTTTGCGCGATCGACAGCATGGCCCAGATGATCACCATGTAGACGAGGCGCAGGAAGACGTTCTCTTCGTCTTTCGGCTCGTCCTGCTCGCCGTGAATGCGGCCCATGACCTTGTCGTCATCGGACTGTGTCATCTCTCGCTCCCGTTCAAATTCTCGCTTTCATAACATGAAGAGGCGGACCTCCCCAACACCATCAGAGGTTCAATAAGGCGGCTCGAAAAGATCAACGCGCTTTCAGGTAGGCGACGAGAATGTCGCGCGCGGCCTCGAGATCGGATTTGTGGATCATCTCGGTCACGGTGTGGATATAGCGGGTTCCCACCGTTATCCCCACCGCCCGGGCGCCTGCGGCCGCCTGCTGCGCCGCCGCGCCGTCCTGTCCTCCGGACCGGAGCATTGTGCGCTGGTAAGGGATCTTTTTCTTGTCGGCGAGCGCGGCGATCTCCTCAACCAAAGCCTTGTCGGCTATGAACGAACCGTCGCGGATGTGCAGGCCGAAACCCTGACCCTGAACCGTCGTCCGATCCTGCTCCGGCACGCCTGGGGTGTCGCAGGAGAGCGTGACGTCGATGCCGATGCCGATGTCGGGCTTGACCCGGTAGGACGCGGTGCGCGCCCCGCGCAGACCGACCTCTTCCTGCGTCGTGAAGACCACATGGATCTCCGCCTTGGTCTTGGTCTTGCCCAGGCCACGGATCGCCTCGATCCCAAGCCAGCAGGCGATACGGTTGTCGAGCGCCTTTGAGACGACCTTCTCGCCCAGTTCGAGAAACGGCTCGTCCATGACGACCATGTCGCCCACTTTGACCTTGTCCTTCGCCCCCTCGCCCAGACCCGTATCGACGAAGAACTCATGCGGCTGCGGCACTTTCTTGCGATCCTCGGCGCTGGCGATGTGCACCGGGCGGCCGCCCGGGTTCATCACCGCTTTCAGATCGCCGGCGGACGTCGCGACCATGACACGGCGGGAGAACAGGTTTCGAGGGTCGAAACCGCCGACCGGCTGGAGGTAGAGGAAGCCCTTGTCGCTGATATGGCTGACCAGAAACCCGATCTCGTCCATATGGCAAAGGAGCATGATCCGCTCCGGGTCCTTACCCTTGCCCTGCCGCACGCAATGGAGCGAGCCCATCGCGTCCTGATGGACCTCGTCGAAAAGACCATCGATCTCGCCCAGGATCAGGTCGCGCACGCGCTCCTCATGTCCCGGCACGCCGGGGGTCTCGCAAAGGGCCTTCAAGAGCGCGATGTTCATGTGTCGTCCTTTCCTCGAATCCAAAGGCATAATGGACGCCGAGCGCCGGGCTTCAAGGCTGATATGCGATTACATTTGGTGCATTCGGGCGGGCGCCATACACTTGCCGCCAAAGGGAGGATGTCATGATCGCACGCCTGCTCGCGACCGCCTCGGCGGCGGCTCTTTTTGTCTTGCCCGCGATGGCTGAGACGACCGCGCTCCTCATCGCGAATGAGGATTACGACTCGGTTTCCGACGTCAGGCGGGGCGATGAGCCCGCAGACGCCGTGCGAGCGTTGGAGAGAGCCGGGGCGCAGGTTTTTGCAAGTGAGGAGGTGGAGGGCGCGGAACTCCGTCAGGCGCTGACGCGCTTCAGCGCTCGGGCCCTCGAATCGGATCGGCTTCTGGTCGTCCTCTCGGGGCGGTTCGTCCACTCGATGACCGAGACCTACTTCCTGCCCACGGATATCAGGCCTCAGCCGCTCGCGTCCCTGTCAACCACAGCGCTTCCGCTCAGCACCGTGATGGCCTACCTGGCTGAAGCTCCGGGGAGCGCCGTGCTTGTGCTCGCGACGGATGAGACATCGGGAGATTTCGGGCCGCTCCTGCAAATCGGTTTGGGCGCGCTCCAGATACCCCAAGGCGTGACCGTGGTCAGCGGTGAACCTCGGCCGGCGGCGCGATTTGTAAACCGAACGCTGGCGAGCGCGGGCGCGGACATACTAGAGGGCGCAAGGCGGAACCAATTGACCGTCGCCGGCTATGCGCCCCGCGATCGCGCGTTTCTGGACGAGGTCGCCGAAACCGAACCAGACCGGGCGCCGGTGGGGGACAGCGCCGCGCGGATTCGGCAGGACATCCAGGCCTGGCGGAGGGCGGATTCCATCGGGACGGCGGACGCCTATCGCGACTACATCGATGCGAACCCGCAAGGTCAGTTCGTCCGCATGGCGGAGAACCGGATCGCGGCGCTCGAGGACACGCCGGAGGCCCGCGCGGAGCGGGCGGAGCAGGCGCTCGACCTCAACCGCGAGCAGCGCCGCGAAATCCAGCGGGCGCTCACGCTTCTCGGCTTCAATACGCGCGGCATCGACGGCATCTTCGGACGCGGCACGCGCGGCGCCATCACAAGCTGGCAGCGCGACAGCGGATTCCCGGAAACCGGTTTTTTCGACCGGGAGCAGTTGGTCCGGCTCGACGCCCAGGCCGAGCGCCGCGCAGCGGAGCTTCAGGCTGAAGCGGAGCGCCGGCAGGCGGAAGAGCTGGCCGCAGACAGGGCGTTCTGGGAAGAGACCGGCGCCTTGGGCGACGAGGCGGGCTTCCGCGCTTACCTGAACAGGTACCCTGACGGCGAGTACGCCGAAATCGCACGGGACGAGCTTGAAGACATCGAACGCGCCAAGCGCAGGCAGGCGGACGCCGTTGACCGGCAGCTTTGGAACGAGGCGCGAATGGAGAACACGCTTCAGGCCTACCGCGACTATCTTGAGCTGCGTCCAAACGGTGCGTTTCGTGAAGAGGCCGAGGCGCAAATCGCGCGATTGGAAGAGGAGCGGTCGGATCAGCGTCAGGCCGCGATCGCGGCGGAGAACGCGCTGAATCTCTCCCCGTCGGCGCGGCGCTCGATCGAACAGCGGCTCGCCGCGCTGGAGCTGCGTCCGGGGCAGATTGATGGCGTGTTCGACAGAGACACCCGGCGGGCGATCCGAAGGTATCAGAACGCGCGAAATCTGCCCAGAACGGGATATCTGAACGAAAGGGTCGTCGTGTTGCTGTTGGCGGATTCGGTCCGGTCGATCTTCCGCTAGGACTTTTTGCCCATCTTGGAAAGCTGCGCCTGCATCTCGGCAAGCTGAGCGCGGATATCGTCCAGTTCCGTACCTGCAGCGTCCTCGTCGTCGTCCTCCGTCGGCCCGGACCAACCGCCGGTCATGGCTTTAACGAATGCTTCCTGCTGCGCCTTCATCGCATCAAAACCCGGCATCGCCTGCATCGGGTTCGACATGCTCTCCATCATCTTCGACTGACCTTCGCGGAGCATCTCGAAGGACATGGCAAGGAATTGCGGCACGACCGATTGCGCCTGCGAGGTGTAGGACCGGACAAGATCTGTCAGCACCTCAAGCGGCAGGACGCTCTCGCCCCGGCTTTCGTGCTCGGCAATGATCTGAAGCAGGTATTGCCGCGTCAGGTCATCACCGGTCTTCAGGTCCACGATCTGAACGTCCCGGCCATCGCGGATGAAGCCAGCGATATCGTCCAACGTCACGTAGTCCGACGTCTCGGTGTTGTAGAGTCGACGGCTGGCATAGCGTTTGATGAGAAGCGGTGTTCCGGACATGCGACTCCTCCCCCGAGCGGTATTGCTGCACTGCAGCTTAGTGAGAAGATCGCAGAATTGGAAGGACTTACCGTGGCGCTTGCCGCGTCTCAGCCAATCTCAACATAGGCCCAGCCAAAAGACCGGGCCCATGAGTCACTGCAACGAGATCAGTGCAGCTTCGCTCTGACCGAAGAAATCGCGTCATCCACCAAGGCCGAAGCCTTGGCCGCCGACATTTGCTTGGCGATCACGTCTCCGGCAGCGGCTACGGCGATACGGGCGGCTTCATCACGAACCTGCTTCACCGCGCTCAACTCAGCGGAAGCGATTTGATCCTGCGCGGCCTGAATACGACGCTCTAAAGAGCGAGACAGATCGTCCTTTGCCAGTTCGGCAGCTTCGGCAGCGCTTTCCTTGGCCTGCGCGATGATGCGCTCAACCTGGCCCTCGACTTCGCGCTGCTTGCGTTCGTAGCTCGCAAGAAGGGCCTGGGCTTCTTCCCTTAAACTCCTGGCTTGGTCTAGTTCACTACGAATTCCATCGGCGCGCTTGTCCAGAAAGCCTCCAATGAATTGGGGTACCTTGAGGTAAACGAGCACGCCCACGAAAAGAAGAAACGCGATCGAAACAACGAAGTCGGTATTCGCGAGACTGAAGAAAGGCTTGTCGCCTGCTGCAAGCGCGGGTGTCGCATAGAGTGCGACGCCGAAAAGGTAGAATCTCTTCATCACTTATCCCTTCACGCGAACATCAACGGCTGCCGAAATCGCCGAGTCCTCGACATCGATGTCCAAAACTGAAACGACTTCTCGGGCGGCATCACGCGCAACTTCGCGAACAGCTTCCAGCGCGCCGGTGCGAATTTCCGCGATACGCGCCTCGCTTTCCGCCGATTTCGCAGCAATTTCGGCATCGGCCTTTTTCATCGCCAGATCGACTTCTGCCTGCATTTCCGCTTTTGCTTCTGCGGCAATCCTCAGCGCTTCCGTTCTGGCGTCAGCAAGTGCCTTCTCATAGGCGGCTTCCGCCTCGCTGGCCTTGAGTTTCAGTTCCTCCGCCGCGGCAATGTCGTTGGTTATTGTGCCCTGACGCTCCGCCAGAACTGATGCAATGCGCGGCAAGGCGATCTTCGACAGGATCAGATAAATGACAACCAGTGTCACAACGAGCCAGAAGATCTGGTTCGGGAACCAGTCCAAACAAAGCTGCGGCATTCCCACCGCACTGCCGTCCTGCACGCAGCTGGTCGCCGAGCTTGCGCCGTTTTCTGTTGATTCCGTCGCCATCGCGATCTCCTCAAACCCTGAAAATCAACTCGGCGCCAAATCGATGGCACCGAGCTCGTAAGGATCGCGGAAGCGTTTAAACTGCGAACATCAGCAGAAGCGCGACGAGGAACGAGAAGATCCCCAAGGCTTCTGAGAACGCGATGCCGATGAACATCGTCGCCGTCTGGCCAGCAGCGGCAGACGGATTGCGAAGTGCGCCGGACAGGTAGTTGCCAACAACGTGGCCCACACCAACCGCAGCGCCGCCCATGCCGGTGCATGCAAGTCCGGCGCCAGCGTACTTAAGGCCGTCTCCGATCAATGTTGCTGCTTCGACTTCCATTTGATTTCTCCCTACGATGGAATTCCGTGTTTGGTTTTCTGGCCCAACTCAGTGGTGAGGATGCAGCGCATCCTTGAGGTACACACAGGTCAGGATCGCGAACACATAAGCCTGGATGAAGGACACCAGCACTTCGAGCGCGTAGATGGCTGTGATGGCGAAGATCGAAAGCGGGGCAATGGCCACGACCGCGCCAAACGCGGCGAATACCTTAATCACCGCGTGACCCGCCATCATGTTGCCGGCAAGACGGATCGAGTGGCTCACCGGACGAACGAAGTACGAGATGATCTCAATGATCGCGAGGATCGGACGCAGAACCAGTGGCGCTGAGCTGATCCAGAAAAGCTGCAGAAAGCTCGCTCCGTGCTTCACAAATCCGAGTATTGTCACCGAGAGGAAAACCGCCATAGCCATGATCGCGGTCACTGCGATGTGGCTCGTCGTGGTGAAGCTCATCGGAATCAGCCCGAGGAAGTTCGCGAAAACAATGAAAAGAAACAGCGTCATGATGTACGGGAAATACTTCACACCGTCCTTGCCAGCGACGTCCTCGACCATCTTGTAGACAAAGCCGTAGGCAAGCTCGGCAATCGACTGCGTCCGGCTGGGCACTACGGCGCGACCCCGCGTTCCGAACACCATCAGCGCACTGATTGCGAGAACGGCTAGCGCCATCCACAGCGTAACATTGGTGGGCGTGTACCAATGGACCACGTCGCCCCCGAACAGGGGCTTCACAATGAACTGATCCATTGGATGGAATACGAGGCCGCCTTCGTCGCCATGTGCTTCTTCAGCCACGCCAATCCCCTTCCTTGTCCGCCTCAGCCTGCGCCTTGGCTTCTTCTTCTACCTCGCGGGCGGAGCGCATCATCGTGCGTACCCCCGCAATAAACCCCAGGAGCGTGAACACGATCAGCAGGAACGGAGTCGTTCCCAACAGCACATCCAGCCCGTATCCCATGGCGACGCCAATCCCTAGCCCCGCGACAAGTTCGACCACCATCCGCCAGGCGTGCTGCGCCTGAGAGTAGTGCTCTTCCATGTGGGGCTTGGGCGCCAGCGCCTCCCGCTTCTCAGCAAGGCGGCGTTCAAGCGCTTCCAGACGAGCCTTTTGATCGTTTTGATCGGGTTCGGCCATCCAAAAGCCCCCATGAGACCTTTGTCGTGGACTTACGGTGTGGAACGCTCTGAGTCAACGCGAGCCGATCTCGGCTATATATCTGATAATATGCAATTAAAATGACATGTCGATTCTGTCGCGCTCAGGCGCCGCGCCGCGCAAATTCAACCAATCGGTTGAGTTTACCGCTTGACCAGCCCGGGTTTGTCCCGCTTATGGCGCCATGCGTTCCGATCTCGATACGGTGTTTTCTGCGCTCGCGGACCCGACGCGGCGGAAGATCCTCGTCATGCTTCTGGAAGACGACATGGCGGTCACGGATGTGGCAGAGCCGTTCGAGATGTCGCTCGCCGCGATCTCAAAGCACCTGACGATCCTGACGCGGGCTGGGCTGATCCATCAGGAGAAGCGCGGGCGGGTCAAATGGTGCAAGCTTGATCCTGACGCCCTGCGCGAGGCATCTGTCTGGATGCAGAGTTTCGGTCAGTTCGAGGCCGTTGACCTCGACGCTTTCGAAATATTCCTTGAAAACGAACTCGGGGAAGGCGCATCCGTGCCGGACTGACCGGGGCGTCACCAGCTCTTGGCGTCTTGCTTCAGGAACTTCAGGAACGCCTGAACCTTCGTCGTGCGGTGCAGGTCCACATGCGTGACCAGCCAAAGCGGCGCGGCCCAGTCTTCCTGCGGCTCAAAAAGCTGGATCAGGCCAGGGAATTTTTCCGCCTCCCAACGGGTGATGAAACCGATGCCGACGCCTTCCATGATCGCATCGCGTATAACGCGGCTGTCTGTGCCCCGGAAGATGATCTGCTCCGGCGCGACGCGATCGACCAGCCAACGCACAAAGGGCGCACGGCTCTCGAAATTGTCCAGTCCGACAAAGGTATGGCCCGCAAGGTCATCTGGGGAGCCGGGACGACCCATCCTGTCGATGTAGCTTTGCGAGGCGTAAAGCGCGACTTCTTGCGGGACGAAAGGCTGAACAACGTTGTCCGGATTGTCCGGCGCCCGCCCCGCCCGGACGGCGACATGGGCCTCGCCGTACTCCAGACGTAACACCTCGTCTCCGGTCAGATACCGCACGATCAAACCCGGGTACTCGGCCTGGAACTTGGCGAGCGTCCCGGTCAAACGCGGAGAGGCCGAGGTCAGCGACGTGACGACCAGTTCCCCGCTCACGCCGTCGCCGCGCCCTTTGATTCGGCCTACAAGCTGGGTGAATTGATCGTCTGTGGCCTGAGCCACTTGCAGGAGATCCTGCCCCGCTTCGGTTGACGTGTAACCCCGAGCGTGCCGCTGGAACAGCTTCACGCCGAGGCGGCCCTCCAGAGCGTCGATGTGCCGGATCACCGTGGCGTGGTGCACGCCCAGCGCGTCGGCGGCGCCGCTGACCGTCCCCATGCGGGCCACGTGGTAAGCGGTCCGGATCTCATCCCAAGTGCTGATCGACATTCAGTTCGGCCCTCGCCCGTTGGTCCCTGCGGCTGCTTGTGGATACAGTGCGAAAATCTTCATATAAATCGAAATCTCCGCCAAATCACGCAAAATTGCACAAATCTCGTTCGCAATCTCGGAATACAGAGTCCTCTCGATGGCACCTAGGTGATCCTGAGCTTGATTTGAAGGAGACACCTGATGAGCACTCGAATTCTTCGCATCGATTCCTCCGCGCGGACAGAGGGCTCGATCTCTCGGCGCCTCGCTGACAGCGTGATCGAGCGTTTTGCCAATGCGGGCGAAATTGCTGTTAACACGCGCGATCTGAACGACGCCCTGCCGCACGTGACCGAGACCTGGATCGGTGCGAATTTCACGGATGAGGCCGAGCGGAACGATATTCAGCGGGCCACGCTGGCCAAGTCCGACCAGCTCGTGGCCGAGATCAAGGCCGCCGACGTGCTGGTGATCGGCCTCCCGATCTACAACTTCGGCGTCCCCGCCTCTCTCAAGGCCTGGATCGATCTGGTCGCGCGGCGCGGCGTTACCTTCGAATACACTGAAAACGGACCGAAGGGCCTTTTGTCCGACAAGCGCGCAATCGTCGCTGTCGCGTCAGGCGGAACCGAGGTCGGGTCGGACATCGACTTCGCCACGGGCTACCTGCGGCATGTCCTCGGGTTCATCGGGATCACTGACGTGATCTTCGTCAACGCCGACCGGCTGGCTGTCGAGCCAGAGGCGACGCTCAAGGCGGCGGAATACGCCATCGCCGCGCTTCCCGTCGCGGCCTGATACAGAAGACCGAATATGGGCGGCGTCGAAAGGCGGCCGCCCCTACCTCACCGCAAGACCTTCCGCGTCAAAGAACCTCAAACGCTCCTCCGGCGCGACGATTCCGATACGGTCGCCCTCTTTGACGCGCGTCTCGCCGTCAGTCCTGATTGTGAGCTGTCCGAGCGGTCCGCCATCGACTATGACGAAGGTGTCGGCGCCGAGGTACTCGAGCACATCAACCGTCCCGTCCATCATGCCTTCGCCCTCTGCGCCGATGTGAATGTGCTCCGGCCGGATGCCAACTTTGACGGCCGGATGATCGCCATTGTATCCGCCTCCGCGACCGCCCTGGAGATGGAAGGCCCCGCTGTTGGTCGTGCAATCGAGGATATTCATCTTCGGGCTGCCGATGAACTGGGCGACGAAGAGGTTGGCTGGGTTCTCGTAGAGATCGCGCGGGGCGCCGACCTGGGCGATCGTGCCGAACTCCAGCACCACAATCCGGTCGGCCAGCGTCATCGCCTCAACCTGGTCGTGCGTGACGTAGATCATCGTGCGGTCCAGGTTCTGGTGGAGCTTGGCGATCTCGTAACGCATCTCGACCCGAAGCGCCGCGTCCAGGTTGGACAAGGGCTCGTCGAACAGGAACGCGGTCGGGTCGCGAACGATCGAGCGCCCGATGGCGACGCGCTGCCGCTGTCCGCCTGAAAGCGCCTTGGGACGCCGGTCGAGATAGGGCTCCAGCTTGAGGATGCGCGCCGCCTCGTCGACCTTCTCGATGATCTCGGCCTTCGGGGCGCCGGCAGTCTTGAGCGAGAAGCCCATGTTGTCGCGCACGCTCATATGCGGGTAGAGCGCGTAGGACTGGAACACCATAGTCAGGCCACGCTTGGACGGCGGATCGGCGGTCTTGTCCTCCCCGTCGATCAAAAGCGTTCCGCGGCTGATCTCCTCCAGCCCGCCGATCATTCTGAGCAAAGTCGACTTGCCGCAGCCTGAAGGGCCGACAAAGACGACGAACTCGCCATCCTGTATCTCAAGGTCGATGCCTTTGATGACCTGAAGGTCGCCAAACCACTTTTCGACAGCCTGAAGCGTGATCGCACCCATCAGATTCTCCTTGCATTCGGTGAGGCCCAGCCGAGCCATATGGCGGCCGTCCAGGTGAACCGGCTTCCCCCGGCCGGCGACCCGTCGATCGGGTCGAAGTATTCGGCAAAGCCGCTTTTCTCGATCAGCCCGCGCGTAGTTTCGCAAAGGCGGTTCGCGGCATCGATATGCCCGCAATCCTCCAGGCCGATCCCGATGAGGCTGTTGATCATCCCCCAGACCGGCCCGCGCCAGTAGCGTTTCGCATCGAACTTAGGACCGCCCGGGTCGTAGCTCGCGACAGCGAAGGGCGCGGCGGTGCAGATGCGGTCGAGCTGCTGAAGCATGGCCGGTTTGTCGATCCCGGCCCACCAGCAGAGGAATGACGCGTTCGAGATCGCGCCGGACCATTCGCCGGATACGGCGTCCCGGCTATCGTAGGAGCCAAGGGACTCGTTCCATAGCGTCGCCGCGCCGTGTTCAAGCGCCTGCGTCCATGCATCGATTTCGGACCGGTCCTCTCCAAGCATGTCGGCAAGCTCCGCGAGATCGCGGTTGGAGCGGAGGAGCGTGAAGGTCATCGTCGGGTCGGCAACCATGAAGGGACGGTTTTCCGCAAGCGCGCTTTCGTCCCATCCCAGACGCCTGCCCCGCTGCACGAGCCAGATATACCTGTCGTAGTCGGCCTTGGTCGGGCGCATCGCGGCGTCCACGTGCGTCAGGTCGCGCCGCTCATAGGAACCGACGCCTTCGGGATCGATCGCCGCCATCGCGCCGTCCCAATCGGGCGCGTTATCCCGCCCCGACTCCCAGGGATGGGTGATGCAGATCGCGCCATCGTGGGCGCGGGCCTCAAGAAACCAGCGGTGCCAGGCCTTCATCTTCGGCAGAAGCGCCGGCAATCGAGCGCGGCCGACCTTCGGGTTCTGGTCGAAGACCTTTTTGGCGAAGCTCGCCGCGACCGGGGGCTGGCTGATCCCGGAAGAAGCGATGGGCCCCATCCCGTCTGTGCCCCAAACATCCGGCCCCGGGAAGTAGCTCGGGTCCGGTCGATGGAACAGGATGTGCGGGACCATGCCGTTCGGCCATTGGCCCGAGAACAGGGAGTCAATCTCGTCCCAGGCCCGTTCGATGTCAAAGGCGGCGAAACCCCAGGCTGCGAACATTGAGTCCCAATTCCACTGATAGGGGTAAAGGCCGTCAGTCGGCACCGTGTACCCGCCCCTGTCGTTGCCTCGCAGGATGGCCTCGGCTTCCGCGTCAAGCGCTTCGATGGAAGGCATGTCTTTCATCCTTTGACCGAACCCGCCGTCAGGCCCTTGGTCATGAATCTCTCCAGACCGAGGAAGAGCAGCATGATCGGCACCGTCGCGACGACCGCGCCGGCCATGAGGTGCTGTCTGGGAACCTCGGACGAGTTGAGAGAGGCGATGCCACGGGTCAGCGTGAACGTTGACGGGTCATCCAGAAGCATGAACGCCAGAAGGAACTCGTTCCACGCGATCATGAAGACGTACAAGCTCACCGAGGCGAGTGCCGGGAGGCTGAGCGGCAAGGTGATCTTCCAGATCACAGCCAGCCTTGAAAGCCCGTCCATCAACCCGGCTTCCTCCACCTCGGCCGGCAGGCCACGGAAGTAGCCCTGAAGCATGTAGAGCGCGACGGGGATCGTCGTCACCGGGTAGATCAGAACGATTCCGAAGATCGTGTTCCTGAGCCCCGCCATCGAGAAGGCGATGTAGATGGGCAGCGCCAGAACGATCATCGGCACCATGTAAATCAAGAGGATCGAGCGCGAGAAGGCGGTTCGGCCCTTGAATCTGAGCCGGGCGACGGCATAGGCGCCTGGCACCGAGAAGAGCAGCGTCAGGAAGACCGTCAGGACTGATACGAAGAACGACGTCCAGAGGTAGGAGCCGAAATTGAAATCGGAGAACAGCTCGAAGTAGCTGCGGAACAGGTCCGTCCCCTTGGACAGGTCGATGGTGAAATCCAGCGGGTTCTGGATCAGCTCGGACTGGTTCTTCAGGCTGGTCATCACCATCACGTAAAACGGGATCGCGACGATTGCCGTGAAGAAAATGTAGCCGAACCCTGTCAGGAACCGGATGACGGCGGCTTCGAACTCGTGCCGTGTCGTGGCACCGTAGGGCAGATCGTGAAGGATGCGCTCAAGCGGCCAGGCCGAAGCCACGATGACGACCACCCACGCCACAAGAATCGTCAGCGTCGAAGTCCCTTCGGCGCCAATCACTGCCGGATTGACCAAAAGGAAGGCAAGCGCAGGAACGATGGCCAGACCGACGCTCCAAGCAATCCTCTGATTGCGCGTGCGGTCGCCATCAGGGAGCCAGATGAAGCCAAGCCACGCGCCGAGCGCCAGCGACCCGATCAGGCTGGGCGCCAGTCCCTCGCCAGTCGAGAAACTGACGACGATGCAGGTGACGACCGCCATGGTTAAGGTCCAGAGGGCGCCGATGATGGGGCCCGCGATATAGCCATGCCAGAACGCCTTCATAGCCCTTCCTCCCGGCTGACGAATCTGAAGAAGAAAAACGCGAAGATGATCAGGCAGCAGAAGATGACGACAGCCACTGCAGCCCCCGCGCCAATGTTCGAGATCGCGAAGGCCTGCTCATAGACGTTCACGGTCAGCGTCCGCGTGCCCGCATTGCCGCCGGTCAACAGGAAGATGTCGTCAAACTTGTTGAAGGTCCAAATGAACCGAAGCAGGAACAAAACCGAGAGAATGCCGAGAAGCTGGGGCAGGCTCAGGAACCAGAACTTCTGGAACGGCGAGGCGCCGTCCATGTCGGCCGCTTCGTACATGTCGTGATCGATCGACTGCATCCGGGCGAGAATGAAGAGGAACGACAGCGGGAAATACCGCCAGATTTCAAAGACCGTGACCATGATAAGCGCGAGCGGACGCACCCCGAAAAAATTGATCGCCTCATCAGTGACGCCCATCTGAATGAGCAGCGCGTTGGCCGAACCGGAGAACGGATCGAAAAGGATAATCCATGCGAAAGCCACGGCGATCACCGGCGCCACGTACGGAAACAAGTAGAGGCCCCTGAGAATTCCCTGGCCCTTGAATTCCTTGTTGAGAAGCATCGCCGCGAAGAGACCGAAGATCAGCGCGCCAAAGGTCCCGAACACAGTGTAGAAAACGGTGACCCAAAGGACTTCAAAAAACTCGTCGCTGTCAAAAATGCGGGCGAAGTTCTCAGACGTGAACTCGAAATTAGTGAGAGTGTTCTCGGAGCTTCCGGTGATCTCTGGGGGACGGCCTTCAAGCGCCTCTTCCGCAGCGTCTTCGTCAATCCCAGTGATAGTTATGGGCAGCTCGATGTCCAGCCGCTGCCCCGGTTCAAGCGTGCCGATATCACAGGTCACGCTCTCGCGGCCTATCTCGCAGCCTTCGGGCGGTGCGGCGCGCACCGCAACTTCCGCGGGCAGTTCGTCGGTCAGGACAACGTTCGAGATCGACTTTTCCTGGCTGGAATTGCGGATCCGGTAACGAAGCGTGTAGTCGCCCGGATCGCCGCGCATCGCCTCACGCACAACGGGGGTCGGAGGACGCAGGTCGGCCAGTCCGATCGGCTTGAAGCTGATCCAGAAGATCGCAAGAAGCGGCAGGATCACGACGGCGGACACGATCGCGATCGTTGGGAACAGAAGGCTCCAGGCCAGACGCGCTTCGCGTCTTTCCAGCGGCCCCGTCCCGGTGGGAGGGGTGGCAGAAGTCATGACATCTCTCCGAACGTCAGTCGGAATTTCCCGGGCGGCAATGGAGCCGCCCGGGTATTGGCGCGCTTACTCGATCTTGGCGAGTTCTTCGTTGATCTCGGCAACAGCTGCGTCGATATCGATCGCGCCGTCCCGATATTCGCGGAACACGCGGTTGATGACTTGGCTGTTGATGATCTTGGAAGCGAGCGCGAGCTGTCCTTCGGCCACACCCCAGCGCTGAGCGACATCCAAGCCGCCAACGATCTCGTCGATCATGCTGGCATCATAGAGCTCCGAAAGCGGGGCCTTCCGATCAACTCCCACGTCGAGCATGGACCAGGCATCGACAAACGATCCGGGCGCGTCAGCGGTGCCGCGGCGAACCGGGAACTTGCCCTCCGGCGCGATGCCGAGCGTCGCCATATAGCCCTCGTCCACCGCATACTTCACGAACGCTGCGGCGTCGTCGGTATCCGCGTCTGCCGTAATGCCAAAGTACCGGGAGTCGGCCCATGCCGCGCCATCCGGATTCGACGGACCAGCAAAGTTTGTCGCGATACCGGTCGCAGCGGCCAGATCGCGAGACGTCGGGTCGTCATTGATCGTCGGCGGAGCGCTGTCGCGAAGTCCCGCCAGCTCGTCGAGAATGAACGGCGACCAGATGATCATCGCGGCCTGACCGGCGAAGTAAACGGTGCGGGATTGGTCCCAATACAGCTCGCCAGGAGGCGACGCATCAGCGATGGCCTTGTAGAAGTCCAGGGCTTCTTTCAGCTTGTCCGCGTCGAAACCAGAGAAACCGTCCGAGTCCACCGGCGATGCGCCGTTCGCGAGAAGCACATGCTCCAGAACCTGGCTCATGTAGCTCTCATCGACTTTTGTTGGGGCGACGAAGGCGAAAAGCTCCGGCGGGTTGTGCAGCGCTTCGATAGCCGCAGTGACGTTCGCGAAGGTCGTAGGCGGCTCCAGACCGGCCGCGTCGAACAGGTCTTTGCGGTAGACCACCATTTGCGTCCAGCCGTCGACCGGCACACCGGCCACACCATCTTCGGTTGCTGCCAGTGACAATGGCCCGGGGGCGAAGGTATCGCGCCCGAGCTCATCAACGATTTCCGTCGCGGCCTCTGCATCCAGAATGCCAGCTTCCACCCAGGGCAGGGCGACCGACAACGGATGGTAGATAACGTCCGGCAGATCGCCGGCCGCGAAGGCCGCAGTGGCGCGCGTGTTCAGGTCTTTTTCTTCCACGGGGATCATCTCGACCTCGATACCCGTCGCCGACGCGAAGTCCGCCGCCATCTTTTCCTGCCGCTCGAGGCGAGCGGGCTGGTTCTCGGTCGTCCAGACCCGGATCTGGGCCGACGCGGCCGTGGCCATCAGGGCCAGACCGACCGACGCCGTCGCCATGAGGCGCGCGAGGGATCGTGTTGGTGTGTGTTTCATGTTTCTCCTCCCATTGGGTTTTGGTCTTTCTTTTCAGGTCACCGCAGCCACTCTGGCTGCGATGTCAGGCGAACTCATCACCGGCGGCCCGTCAGAGGCCCCCAGCTGCAACGTCGCGCGGGCGGTTTCCCGCAGCGTCTCGGGCGCGGCCCCGCGGATGCGTTGGATAAGCAGCGCGGCGAGTCGCTCTCCTGCTTTACGGCTATCCACGCGGAACGTCGTTAACGGCGGTTGTGCCCAAGCGCCCTCGGGTATGCCGTCATAAGAAATGATCGAGATTTCGCGGCCGATGATCAGACCAAGCTGCCGCGCCGCCTCGTAGGCGCCGAGCGCGGCGCTGTCGACAGCGTAAATGATCGCCGTCGGCGGGCATTCATGGCCAAGCAGCCGATGCGCTGCGGCCCTGCCTGCGTCTGAGGTCATCGCCCCTGCAAGGATCAGGGTCTCGTCAATCTTCAAACCGGCCTCTTCCATGCCCCTGCGGAAGCCGGTCTCTCGCAGATGCGCGAAGTTGTATTCGAGCCCGCCATTCACGAAACCAATCCTGGTATGTCCATGGTCGGCCAGACGCGCGACCGCGTCCTCCATGGCGTCTTCGCCAAGAATGTCGAACCAGGCGCAGCCTTCCGGATCGGACACGCGTCCGTACAGAACGAACGGCACGCCCTGCGCCCGCAGGAGCTTCATTCGAGCGTCATCCGCATAGGTCCGAGGCAGAATGAAGCCGTCTGCCTTTCGTTCGTCCACGAGCCGTTCCAAGGTCGACAGCATCTCTTTCCCACCGGCCGAGGTCGCCACGGTCAAGGTCCAATTCTCTTCGCTCGCCGCGCGCGTAACGCCGCCGAGGAAGTCAGACAGGAATGGACGCTGCGCCCCTGGTATGTCGATTTGAAGCACCAATCCCAAGGCGCGACTGCGGCCGGTCCGAATGGCTTGCGCCTGCGCGAGCGGGCGATAGCCCATGATTTCGGCCTGCCGCCGCACCTTCTGGCGGGTCGCTGCGGAGATGTCAGGATAGCCGTTCAAAGCGCGAGAGATCGTGCCTTTGGTCAGGCCAAGCGCGTCGGCAAGCTGCGTGATCGTCACGCGATTTCGACGGGCGCTTTGCCCCGCTTGTCCCGCAGAACTGTGCAACCGATTTCCTCCCGACTCAGAGGATTCTCCACCGAAACCGGTTTCGGCAAGGGTTTTTCGCCAATCGGGAAATCCAAGCAGTGCTGCGGGCCGTTCCGCTTTTGCAAATCCCGTTCAGTCCTGGCGCGGACGATACCTGTCGTCGAGAGACGCCCGGCCGATCATATGCGCGGCGATCGGGGCTGTGAGCAGCAGGAAATAGATGGCCACGATAACCCGCGCCCAGGCCGCGGTGTCGCCCATGAAGAGGCCTGCCGCGACCAGAATGAGCGAGGATCCAAGCACGCCCGCTTTTGTTGAAGCGTGCATCCGCGTGAAGATGTCCGGCAGGCGCAGCAAGCCCACCGCCGCGATCAGCGAAAAGGCCGCGCCTAGCAGAACCAGAACCCCTGCGAGAACCTCAATCATCGTCCACCTCAGAGGCTCTCGCGCGCCGACGCTCGGCAAACCGGGCCAAGGCGAGCGTTGTCAAAAAGCCGACCAGCGCCAGCACCACCGCCACGTCAAGAAACGCGGCGTCGTCAGAAAAGATCGCGAACAGACCGCAAAAGGCCATGATCGAGAGCGTCATCATATCCAGAGCGACGACGCGATCGCCGAAACCGGGTCCGATGGCGATGCGAACGAAACCCAAGGCAATCGAAAGCACGACGATCCCAAAGGATATGTCGACGGCGAGGCTCAGGAATTCCGCACCCGTCATAATGCGAACACCTCTCTGACTTGGCGCTCCATGCCGTCCTTCAGCTCGCGGATCAACGCCTCCGGGTCGTCCGCGAACATGGCGTGCACGATGAGTGTCTTGCGGTCGGGTGTCACGTCTAGGCTCAGAGTGCCCGGAGTCAGCGAGATCAGATTGGTCACCAGCAGGATCTCGAGGTCGCTTTCGACGTCCAGCGGCACTTCGATAATCGCGGGGTTCGACTTATGGGACGGCGTTAAGACATCCCAGCTGACCCTGAGCGACGACACGATCAGTTCGTAGAGAAAAAAGCCGACCAGACGGATGACCCGCCACACCCGGAGGAAATAGAGCGACGGACCGCCGAAGAGCGGCTGCGCGACCCAAAGCGCCGCGTAGCCCAGGACGAAGCCGGTGGCGAGCGAGGGGAGCGCGAAGCTGGCCATCAGCGACGACCAGACGATGGCGAGGAGGATGTTGATCCCGAAGAGGCTCATGCGCCGTCTCCCAAAACCGCCGCGATATAGGGCGCCGGGTTCAAAAGCTGATCGGCGGTGCGCTCCGCGAAGACGACAAAGGGCTCCGGGAACAGCCCGATGATGCAGGTTAGCACGGCCAGCGCCGCAATCGGCAGAATCAGCGGCCAAAGCGTTTTGCGGTCTAATGAGGACAGGCGTGGCTCGACCCCGTCCGGATGCGGAGTCCAGAACGCCTCGGCCCAGATCTTGGTCATCGAGAAGATGGTGAAGAGCCCGACCGCCAGCGCGACGAAGGCGACGAAGCCCGCTCCCTCCTCAAGCGCCGCCCGGATCAGCAGGAACTTCGCCCAGAAGCCCGACAGCGGCGGGAAACCGGCAAGCGAGAAGGCGGGCACCAGAAAGAGAACCGCGAGGATGGGCGCGGTGGCGTAGAGCCCGCCAATCCGCTTCAGCTCGGTCGACCCGGCGATGGCATTGGCGACGCCGGCGACGAGGAACAGGTTAGCCTTCACGATGATATGGTGGACGAGGTAGAAGATCGCCCCGAGAATGGCCAAAGGCGTCATCAGGGCGAGACCCAGGATCATGTAGCCGATCTGACTGACGATGTGGAACGACAGGATCTTGCGGAAATCGTTCTGCGCCGCCGCTCCCAGAACGCCTGTGACCATCGTGAAGCAGGCAACCCAGAGCAGGATTTCGTGCGTGAACGAGATGTCGCCGACGAATACCAGAGTGAACATGCGGATGAGCGCGTACACCCCGACTTTGGTCAGGAGCCCCGCGAAGACGGCGGAGGTCGCGAAGGCGGGCGTGTGATAAGCCGCCGGAAGCCAGAAGAAGAGCGGGAAGACCGCGGCCTTCACACCGAAGGCCACCATGAACATGACCGCCACGACCGTAACCATGCCCTGGTTCTCAACCGTGGGAACCGTGCGAGCGAGATCCGCGAGGTTGAGCGTGCCGGTCATTGCGTAGAGAAGGCCAATGCCCGTCATGAACAGGATCGTAGAGATCAGGTTGAGCGCCACGTATTTCACGCCGCCGTCGATCTGCTCTTTCGACCCGCCCATGACGAGAAGTCCGAAGGACGCGATCAGCATCACCTCGAACCAGACGTAAAGGTTGAAGAGGTCGCCGGTCAGGAACGCGCCCGCCACCCCGGCGATCAGCACCTGGAACAGCGCGTGATAGCCGAGCCGTTCGATATCCGGCTTCACATCCGCCATGGCGTAGACGGCAACCGCAAGGCCCGTGATCGCCGTGATCAGCACCATCACCGCTGAGAGCAGGTCGGCCACGAGCGTGATCCCGAAGGACGCGGGCCAATTGCCCATCTGCCCCGCAACGACGCCCTGATCGAGAACCGAGGACATGAGCGCGATCGCTGAAACCAGCATCGCGCCGGAGCCGATCACAGACGCCCAGCGGCCGCCGGGACCGTCCTTCAATAGAAACGAGATCACCGCCGCAGCGAAGGGAATCAGGATCGGAAGGGAGAGGAGCCAGCTCATTCGTCTCGCGGCTCCGCAATGCGCATCTCTGACGTGTCGAGGGTGCCCAGGCGTTTGTAGGCCTTTAGAGTGAGGACGAGCGTGAAGGCGAACAAGCCGAACCCGATCACGATTGCGGTCAGGACCAGCGCCTGAGGCAGAGCGTTCGCCACCTGATCGGCGGGGAAATCCTGACCTTCGGCGATAAGAGGGGGCGCGCCCGTTGTCAGGCGGCCCGCCACGAAGATCGACAGGTTGGCCGCGTTGGAGATCAGGATGAGCCCGAGGAGGAACCGCAGAAGGTCCCGCGAGAGCATGAGATACACGGCTGCGGCCACCAGGGCGCCAACCAGGACAGAGATCACGACTTCCACGTCAGACCTCCTCTTCCAACGCGAAGACCAGCGCGAGAATGGCGCCCATAACCACGAGATAGACCCCGATATCGAAGATCAGGACGGTAGATAGAGGCAGGCCTTTGTCGTCCTCGGTCGCGCCGAGGAACAGCCATTGCCCGGTAAAGGGATCGTCCCCAAAGACCATCGAGACGAGGCCGGAAAGGAGCGAGGCGCCAAGACCGACCAAAGCGATATTCTCCGGCGGGTACCGGAGCGCCTCGCGCGCTTCCGCCGTGCCGCAGGAGATCGCGTAGACGATGAAGCCGACGGCGCCCAGGAGCCCGCCGATGAAGCCGCCGCCCGGCACATTATGCCCGCGCAGCAGCATGAAGACGGAAAAGACCAGCAAGATCGCCACGAGGAGCCGCGCGCCAGCGCGAAGGATGATCGAGTTCATTTCGAAGCCTCCTTCCCGCCCTTGAGAAGCGCCCAGGCGGCAACGCCCGCAACCGCGACCACAGCGATCTCGCCAAAGGTGTCGAGCGCCCGGAAATCAACGAGAATGACGTTGACGATGTTGCGGCCGAAGGCCTCGGTCCAGCTCGCGCTCTCGAAGAAGTCCGACAGGCGGCGGTCGATGGGGCCGTCGGTAACGGTGACGAGAATCGCGGTGACGATCAGGCCGATCGTCGTGGCGATGAGCGCGTCGAGCTTGCGGTTCGGAAAACCGTCCTCGGGCTTCATCAGCGGCAACCTGAGCGCGGCGACGGCGAAGAGCACCACGACCAGCGTCTCGACCAGCAATTGGGTGATCGCGACATCGGGCGCGCCGAAGATGATGAAGATCAAGGCCACGCCAATGCCCACGGCGCCAAGGCCGGTGATGGCGGCGATCCTGCTGTTGGTGACCGTCGTGACGGCCGCGCCTGCGATGATCAGGGCGACGACTGCCCAGTGTTTCATCTGCAGGTCGGCGAAGGGCACAGTCGGGATGCCGCCGAAGGCGCCTGTCCAGACAAGCGTGCCGCCCACCGCGATAAGCAGCGTCGCGAAGATGGTGTAGACGTAGCGGCGCATGACGCCGGATTGCAGCACCCGCGTCTGCCAGGCGGCGCCCGCCTTGAACTGGTCGATCAGCGAATCCCAGCCCTTGTCGAAGGACGGCGCGCGCTCCCCCGCGCTTTGCAGCCAGTCGCGCAACCTCTCGTGGACAAGGTAAAGAGCGACGCCGCCGGCGATGGTGATGCCGGAGAGGATCAGCGGCAGGTTGACGCCCGCCCAGAGTTTGAGCTCGGCGGGCTGCAACTCGGCGTTCGAGATCGCCTTGACGCCCGGCTCGACCAGCGGGACCGCGATCAGGTCGGGCATGATGCCCAGAAGCGCGCCCAGCGCCGCGAGGATCACCGGGCCAGCCAGCATGCGCCAGGGCGCTTCGTGGGGTGTCATCGGCGTCGCGCTTTGTCCCCGCCAAAAAGGCTTGAACGCGACCACACCCGCGACGGCGAGCATCAGCGCATTGGCCAGAAGAACCGCGCTCGCGACCAGGAACGGCTCTGATTGAACCGCCAGGGCGCCCGCGTACTTCAGCTCCTTGCCGATAAAGCCCAGGAACGGCGGGAACCCGGCCATCGAGAGCGCGGCGAGCGCCGCCGCCGCCGTGGTGACCGGCATGAACCGGGCCAAACCGCCGAGCTTGGAGACCTCCCGCGTGCCGGTCTCGTGGTCGATGATCCCCGCAATCAGAAACAGCGCCGCCTTGTAAAGCGAATGGACGATCAGGAACGTCATCGCCGCCGTGATCGCGTAACCGACATCGGCGGCGAGAAAGAGCGTCAGCGTCCCGAGCGCCATCAGCGTCGTGTAAGCGAGGACCTGTTTCAGGTCGGTTTGCTTGAGCGCCATGAAGCTCGCGAAGACCGCCGTCGACGCCCCCGCGATCGTCAGCGTCCAGAGCCAGACGTCGGTCTCAGCCAGCGTCGGATGAATTCGGGCCATCAGATAGACGCCGGCTTTCACCATCGTGGCCGAGTGCAGATAGGCCGAGACCGGCGTCGGCGCCGCCATGGCGTTGGGCAACCAGAAGTGGAACGGGATCTGGGCCGATTTGGTGAAGGCCCCGATGAGAAACAGGATCAGGATCGGCAGATAGAGCCCATGCTCTCGGATCGCATCGCCCATAAGGCGGATTTCCGACAGCTCATAAGTGCCCGCCGCATCGCCCAAGAGGATCATGCCCGCAAGCAGCGCCAGACCACCCGCGCCTGTGACGAGCAAGGCTTGAAGCGCGGAGCGGCGCGAAGCCGCGCTGGTGTGGGTGAAGCCGATCAGCAGGTAGGAGGTGATCGAGGTCAGCTCCCAGAACACGAAGAGCGTGATCAGGTTGTCGGCAAGCACGAGCCCAAGCATCGAGGCCATGAACAGCGTCAGATAAAGGAAGAACCTGGCGAAATGCGGATGCCCGGCGAGGTACTTGGTCGAATAGAGCATGACGAGCGCGCCGATCCCGGTAATCAGGAGCGCGAAGGTCAGCGAAAGCCCGTCGATCAGAAAGCTGAGCGATATCCCCGCCGAAGGCACCCAGTCCCGGCTCCATCGCAGCACCTCGCCCCCGCCCACAGGACCCAGCGCTTGCCAGAATCCTGCGAACAGCCCTGCAGCGATGGCAACCGAAAGCCATCCAGAAAGCACCTGGCCCGCCTTGGCGGGCGCTTCATGCGCGGCGTCTGATTTCATGTGTTCGCAGGCGATCTTTCAGGGCGCGAAACCAATGGGTCACAAATTGCCCCAGGCAAATTGCGCTGCGACCTCGCCTGCCAAATCGACAGTTTTCCGGATGGATCGAAAGGGGGCGTCAGCGGTTTCATTGCTGCGATATATGGGGCGCGGATCTGATAGGTGAAATCGAAACATATCGACATTTTGATAGTTTTTATCTATCGAAACGCATGCCCACGATCAAACAACTGCAATACCTGGTTGCAATCGCCGACCACCGTCACTTCCGCCGCGCGGCGGAGGTCTGCAACGTCACACAGCCCACCCTCTCAGCCCAACTGAAAGAGCTGGAACTCCGGCTGGGCGCAACCCTCGTCGAGCGGAGCCGGTCCAGTGTGGTCCTGACCTCAACCGGGCGCGAGATCGTCGCGCGCGGCCGCCGCGTTCTGGCAGAAGTCGAAGAAATCCGCGCGCTCGCCCGGCTGGCCAATCAGCCGATGGCCGGGACCCTGCGGCTTGGCGTCGTCCAGTCGCTCGGCTCGTACCTGATGCCATTGATCATCCCTGACATTCACGCCCGCGAGCCGGGGCTGAGGCTCTACATTCGCGAGGGGCTCCCGAAACAGCTGCTCGATCAGCTTGAGGATGGCGCGATCGATTTCCTCTTTTTCCCCCTGCCCGTCGAACGCAGAAGTCTCGCGGCGCTTCCGCTCTTCGAGGAGCCGCTTCTGGTCGTAGCGCCGATCAATCACGAGCTGGCCGCGTCACGCTCTGTCTCCGGGACACAGTTGCGCGGCGAGAACCTTCTGACCCTGGAGCCAGGCCACCGCCTGTACGAGCAGGTGCGCATCCTCGCCGACGAATACGAGGCGAGGCTCAGCCACGACTACGAGGGAACAAGCCTCGACACGCTTCGCCAGATGGTCGCAATGGAGATCGGAATCTCTCTTATGCCCGCGCTCTATGTCCGCTCGGAAGTGGCGCGGGAGACGCTTGTGATGGCGATGCCGTTTGACGACGAGGCGCCCGCGCGAACCGTGGGTATGGTCTGGCGGAAGGGGGCAGCGCGGGAGGAGACATTCCGCATTCTCGCCCGACACGTCCGGACGATCTTGTCGCGCGACGTGCCCGAGGTACGGGTCATCGAAGAAGATAAAACGGCGGCGCCCTGAGGCACCGCCGTCGCAGACCGGGATCCCGTGGAAACGCGCGAACAGGAACCGGGACCCAGTCTTCTCTTCCAGCCCCGAAAGGGGCCGATCTCTTACTCGCCACCCCCAAGTTGATGGACGTAAGCGGCGACCGCATTAACCTCTGCCATCGACAGGCCGGAAGCGCCCCGGAACTCCTCGCTCCAAGCCGGCATGACGCCAAAGCGGGAGTAGGTGATGGTCTCGGTCAAAAGCTCCTCTGACCCGCCATAGAGCCAGATCGCGTCCGTCAGGTTCGGCGCGCCCAGATCGCGCATGCCGGCGCCGTCGTCGCCGTGGCACGAGGCGCAGTTATCGAGAAAGACGGTCTCGCCGGCGGCAGCCAGCGCGGCGTCCGCCTCCTGATTCGAGATCGACCGAACGTAGGCGACCACCTGAGCGATCTCCTCCTCTTCGAGGATCTCGCCAAAGGCGGACATCTCGGACCAGCGGGAATCGTACGACTGTTCGTTCCGAATGCCATGGCTGACGGTGTATGCGATCTCATCGATAGACCCGCCCCAGAGCCAGTCGTCGTCCAACAGGTTCGGATAGCCCGACGCCTGAACGCCCGCCGCGCCAGCGCCGTGGCACTGCGAGCAGTTCGCGCGGAAAATCGCGGCGCCCGCGTTCACGGCGAAGTTCTGCAGGTCCGCGTTGTCCGAAAGCGACGCGAGTTCGATGGTGGCCAGCGATTCCATGTTGGAGGCGTTCGCCTGCTCTACCGCGTCAATGTCCGCGGCGACTTCCGCGCGGCTCGAATAGCCCAGGAACCCAGAGGTGGCTCGATCGACCAGAGGCCAGGCCGGGTACGCAATAGTGTAGATCAACCCCCAAACCAGCGTCGCATAGAAGGTCCAGACCCACCACCTGGGTAGCGGATTGTTCCATTCCTCGAGGTCCTCGTCCCAGACGTGGCCGGTCGTTTCGACCTGGTTCTCGTTCTTTTCCTCGGCCATGACTAAACCTCCTCACCCGGTTGCGCCGGGCGATCCTCGTGTCGAAAAGGGATATCGGCGATATCGCGGTGCACCGCGCGGCTGCCCGGGCGGAAGGCCCAGACAACGCAACCGATGAAGAAAATGAAGAGCGCCAGCAGCACCCAGCTGTCCGCGATCTCTCTCAGTAGCGAATAGGTGTCCATTGCGCCCTCCTACCGGCTTGCGTCGGCTTCAAAGGTCGAGAAATCGACCAGGGTGCCCAACATCTGCATGTAGGCGATGAGCGCATCCATCTCGGAAATACCCGCCTCGCCGTCGAAGTTGCGCACCTGCGCGCCCGGATACCGTTCCAGGAGCCCGTCGATGTCGCCGAAGGGGTCGATCTGCACGCGGAAGTCCGCCTCCGCGTTTTCGAGCATCTCTTCGGTGTAGGGCACGCCGACCCAGGAGTGGACCTCCATCAGCTCTGCCGTGTGCTCGGGATCGATCAAACGGTTCTTCAGGAACGCGTATTTCGGCATGACGCTTTCCGGCACCACCGATTGCGGGTCGGTGAAGTGCTGAACGTGCCAGTCATCCGAGTAGCGTCCGCCGACTCGCGCCAGGTCAGGCCCGGTGCGCTTTGATCCCCAGAGGAACGGGTGATCGTACATCGACTCGGCTGCGAGCGAATAGTGACCGTAGCGTTCGACCTCGTCCCGCATGGGGCGGATCATCTGGCTGTGGCACACGTAGCAGCCTTCGCGGATGTAGACCTCCCTGCCCTCAAGCTCGAGCGGGCTGTAGGGCCGCACGCCATCCACCTCTTCGATCGTGTTCTCGAGGTAGAAGAGCGGCGCGATCTCCACGATCCCCCCGACCGTAACCGCGAGGAAGGAGCAGACGAGAAGAAGCGTCGCGTTCTTCTCAAGAGCTGCATGCTTATCGAGAATTGCCATACTACTTCTCCTTACTCAGCGGGAACGGCTGCGGAGTACTGACGCTCCGGCGCAGAGCGGATGGTCATCCACAGGTTCCAGCACATGATGATCGCGCCGGCGAGGAACAGCACCCCGCCAAGACCGCGGACGACATACATCGGGAACTTGGCGCTCACGGTGTCGGCGAAGCTGTTCACAAGGAAGCCGTTCGCGTCGACCTCGCGCCACATCAGGCCTTCCATGATGCCGGTGACCCACATCGATGCCGCGTAGAGCACGATGCCGATGGTCGCGAGCCAGAAGTGCCAGTTCACGGCGGCGAGCGAATAGAGCCGCTCGCGGTTCCAGAGACGCGGCACCAGGAAGTAGAGAGCGCCGAAGGTAATCATGCCGTTCCAGCCGAGCGCGCCGGAATGCACGTGGCCGATGGTCCAGTCTGTGTAGTGGCTAAGCGAGTTCACAGCCTTGATGGACATCATCGGACCTTCGAAGGTCGACATGCCGTAGAAGCCGATCGAAACCACCATCATCCTGATGATCGGGTCGGTGCGGAGCTTGTCCCAAGCGCCCGAGAGCGTCATCAGACCGTTGATCATGCCACCCCACGAGGGCATCCAGAGCACGACCGAGAAGACCATGCCGAGCGTCGAGGCCCAGTCAGGCAGCGCGGTGTAATGCAGGTGGTGCGGACCCGCCCAAATGTAGAGAAAGATCAGCGCCCAGAAGTGAATGATCGACAACTTGTAGCTGAAGACCGGTTTTCCGGCCTGCTTCGGCACGAAATAGTACATCATGCCTAGGAAGCCCGCCGTCAGGAAAAAGCCCACGGCGTTGTGGCCGTACCACCATTGGGTCATGGCGTCTTGGACGCCGGCGAAGACCTGCACGCTCTTGGACCCCCAGATCGAGACCGGGATCGAGAGGTTGTTCACGACGTGCAGCATCGCGACGGTGACGATGAACGACAGCAGGAACCAGTTGGCGACGTAGATATGCGGCTCTTTCCGCTTGATCAGCGTGCCCAGGAACACCGCCAGGAAGGCCACCCAGACGATGGTCAGCCACAGGTCAACATACCATTCCGGCTCGGCGTACTCCTTGGATTGCGTGGCGCCCAGGAGGTACCCAGTCGCGGCGAGGACGATGAACAGCTGGTATCCCCAGAAGACGAACCAGGCGAGGTTGCCGCCCCAGAGCCGCGCGGCGCTGGTGCGCTGCACGATGTAGAAGGACGACATCAAAAGCGCGTTGCCCCCGAACGCGAAGATAACCGCGCTGGTGTGCAGCGGTCTCAGGCGCCCGAAGTTGGCATAGGGCTGCGCCCAGTCCAGGTTAAGGGCCGGAAAGGCGAGCTGGAAGGCGATGACAACGCCGACCAGAAAACCGACCACGCCCCAAAAAGCCGTCGCGATCGCGCCGAAGCGGATCACGTCGTCCATATATTCGCCCTGATCGATGACCGGTTTCGGCTCGTCCGTTCGCCTTAAGGTCCTGACAAACAGGAAGCCAGCCACGGCGAGAATGATGATGGCGTGGACCTGGTAGGCCAAATCGCGACCGAAATTCGCGGCCACGGCCGCGAAAAGCACGATCACCCCCAGAACCACCAGCTTGACGTAATCGGTCATAAATCCGGTCCCTTCGTCCTTGGACAGGGCGCACGTCTCCCCGTCGAATGGGACCGTTTTGGAGTTGGGTTCCGGAAGTCGCCTTGATCCATATCAACAGCTTTCGTGCCGTCACTTGATCCGCCGCAATGCGTCGCAGTCAGAATGCTGGAATCGTGAGTTTGACCGGCTAGGGGAGAGGCGAAATGTCCTACAAAACAATCGTAACGGTCGTTCGGAACGGAGACCGGGACTCGAACGCTCTGAGCGCCGCGATCTCGTTCGCCGAGGCTTGGTCCGCACATCTGGAGGTCATGGCCCTCGGCACCGACCGGGTGCAGCCCGGCGCCTATTATGCGGGTGCGGCCGCCATGGCGATCCAATCGGCCATGACCGAAGCCATCGAGGAGGCCAAAGAGGCCGAGGCGAGCGCCCGCGAGCGGCTGCGCGTCGCCGGATGCGCCTGGGAGGTCATGCCGGGCGTCGCTCAGATCGGAGCTCTGGGACAGATCGTCGCCCGCCACGCAGGTTTGGCTGATCTCGTGATTCTGCCGAAGCCCTATGGCGACGGGCGCACCGCCGAGGACGTGGCGATTCTGGAAGCCGCGCTTTTCGCGACCCGTACGCCGGTTCTCGTGCTGCCGGATGGCATGGATACGGCACCAAAATATGACAAGGTGGTTCTGGCATGGAACCAGGGCGCCGAGGCGCTTGCCGCGGTTCGCAGCGCGCTCCCGATTCTCAAAGAGGCCTCGACGGTCGACATCACGATCATCGATCCGCCGGAGCATGACCCCGACCGGTCAGACCCCGGCGGCGCCCTCGCCGCAATGCTGGCGCGGCACGAGGTTCGCGCCGAGATCTCGGTGCTCGCCAAGACAATGCCCAAGATTTCCGATGTTTTGTTGCGCCACGCGCAGGATTCAGGGGCCGACATGATTGTTATGGGCGCCTACGGGCATTCGCGCTTCCGCGAGGCGATTCTCGGCGGCGCGACCCGGAATATGCTGTCAGAGACGAACCTGCCGGTCCTGATGGCGCACTGATCTCGCGATATTCTCCTCCCTGTCCTGTGGGGGCTTCGGCCCCCATTTTTTTATGCTTGAGACGAAAAAAGGCCGGGCGCGAGGCCCGGCCAGTCCAACAGGGAGGTACCATGCCATAACCCGGACATGGAAACGGGAACCGTATCTTAAGCGACCAGACGGTAACCGCCCGACTCAGTCACTAGTAAACGCGCATTTGAGGGATCCGGCTCGATTTTTTGCCTCAGGCGGTAAATATGTGTCTCGAGTGTGTGCGTTGTGACACCCGCATTATACCCCCAGACCTCGTGGAGGAGCACGTCGCGCGCCACAACACCTTCCGATGCGCGGTAAAGGAACTTGAGAATATTCGTTTCTTTCTCAGTCAGGCGGATCTTCTTTTCGTCTTCGGTGATCAGCATCTTCTGGGCCGGCTGGAAGGTGTAGGGACCAAGCTGGAAGATCGCGTCCTCGGATTGCTCATGCTGGCGAAGCTGGGCCCGGATGCGCGCCAGGAGCACCGGGAATTTGAATGGCTTGGTCACATAGTCATTCGCGCCGGCGTCCAGACCGAGGATCGTGTCGGCGTCGCTGTCATGCCCGGTCAGCATGACGATCGGACATTTCACGCCGTGCTTTCTGAGAACCCGGCAAAGCTCCCGACCATCCGTGTCGGGCAGGCCCACATCGAGGATGACGAGGTCGAAAAGCCCGACCTTGACCTTCTCCATCGCGCCCGCGCCGCTATCGGCCTCGAAGACATCGAAATCCTCGGTCATGACAAGCTGCTCTCCCAGCGCCTCGCGCAGGTCGTCGTCGTCGTCGACAAGGAGAATTCTCTTAACGTTCTGTGCCATCGTGTCCTCCACGGTCGTGCTACGGCACAAATGCGCAGCTGGATGGAAACTGACAAGAAATGCTGCATTTTCTCACGGCCTCGTGTCGGCGTGATGCGAATTGTTTCAAAAACCTGAGAAACGGGTCTAAATGAGCGCTGCACGCTGACTGGAATGACATGAGCCTCTTCCCGACACCGACCGAATTGATCGCGCGGGCGCGGACCGATCTGCGCCTCGGGCTTCCGGTCGTGCTGCGCTCGGACGGCGCCACTGCCTTCGTTCTGGCGGCCGAGGGGATCACCGAAGACCGGCTGGCCTCTGCTCGCGAGATCGGTCAGCCGGTCCTCGCGATCACGTCCCGGCGGGCCGAAACGCTACGCGCCCGCGCCTACGATGGCGACGTGGCGCGAATTCGTTTGCCTCTGGATGCGGACGCGGCTTGGATCGCCAATGTGGCGGACCCGCAAAGCGATCTTGACGCGCCGATGAAGGGGCCGTTCGCGACCGAGCGCGAGGGGTCGGCGGCGTTGCACCGGGTCGCGATCCGGCTCGTCAAATCCGCCCATCTGCTGCCCGCCGCATTGGTCTTCATGGGCGAGGCTGCGGATCTCAAGGACTTGACGGTGCTCCACGCCAACACCACGGAGAAGGCGCTCAACCAGCCGGCAGTCCACAATCAAATCGTGCAGGGCCGCGTTCCGCTCAGCGTGTCTGAGGCAGGACGCGTCCATGTCTTCCGGCCGGCGGATGGCGGGGAAGAGCATGTCGTCTGCGAGATCGGGCAGCCGGACCGCAGCAAGCCCGTGCTGGCCAGACTGCACTCTGCCTGCTTCACCGGCGACGTGCTCGGCTCGCTCAAATGCGACTGCGGGTCGCAGCTGAAAGCCGCCCTTCAGGCTATGGGTCGCGAGGGCGAAGGCGTGCTCCTTTACCTTAACCAGGAGGGTCGCGGAATCGGGCTTGCCAACAAGATGCGCGCATATTCCCTTCAAGATCAGGGGTTTGACACTGTTGAGGCCAACCACCGCCTTGGCTTCGAAGACGACGAGCGTGACTTCCGGACCGGCGCGGACCTACTGAAACGTCTCGGCTTTTCGTCGGTCCGCCTGATGACCAATAACCCCGCCAAAGTTCGCATGATGGAAGCGCAGGGCATCGAGGTATCGGAACGCGTGCCGCTCAAGGTTGGGCTGAACCCGCTGAACGAGAAGTATCTCGACGTGAAGGCGAAGAAGTCGGGGCATATTCTGTAGAATGGCGGACTGCCATCGCCATCACGCGTCGGACATTGTTGTGACACCCTCGGGCCTTCGGTTCCTCGGCCGCCGCCTGCCTTGCGCGGTCGGGCGGGGTGGCGTCCGGCGCGACAAGCGGGAGGGGGACGGCGCCACGCCTGCCGGCGCGCATCGGATCGTCGGAATGCTCTACCGTCCCGACCGGATGGCGCCTCCCGCAGACTGGGCCTTGCCCATCCGCCCGGGCGATCTTTGGTGCGACGATCCAGGTCACGAGGACTACAATCTGATGGTCCGCGCGCCGTTTCCCGCATCTGCGGAGCGATTGCAGCGGGCCGATCCGCTCTACGACCTGATCATCCTGACCAGTTGGAACTGGCCTAATGCCCAACGCGGCAGGGGATCGGCCATATTCATCCACCGCTGGCGGCGGGCCGGGTATCCAACCGAAGGCTGCGTCGCCCTTCGTCCCGATCATCTGATGTGGCTGGCGAAACGCATCCGTTTCGAGACGCGCCTCGTGGTGCGGCCCTAGCTGTAGTCGCGCGCGCCGAAGATGGCCGAGCCGACGCGGACATGTGTCGCGCCCTGCGCGATCGCCTCTTCGAAATCTGCGCTCATCCCCATCGACAGGCCTTCCAGCCCGCTCCGCGCGGCTATCTTGGCCAGCAGCGCGAAATGCAGGCTCGGCGGCTCGTCGACGGGCGGGATGCACATCAACCCTTTGAGCGGCAGCCCAAGCTCGCGGCAAAGCGCGATCAAGCCATCCGCCTCGTCCAGCGAGACACCCGCCTTCTGGCTCTCGTCCCCAGTGTTCACCTGCACAAAGACGTCAAGCCGCTTGCCTTCCTCCTCGGCAATCCGCGCGATCGCGCGGGCGAGTTTGGGACGGTCGACCGAATGGATCGCGTCGAATAGGCGGACGGCGGCCCGCGCTTTGTTGGTCTGGAGCGGGCCGATCAGGTGGAGCTCGATGCCGTCATACTTTTTCATCAGGTCGGGCCAGCGGCCCTCCGCCTCCTGCACCCGGTTTTCGCCAAAGACGCGGTGACCCGCCTTGAGAACCGCCTCGATCCGCTCCAGCGGCTGAACCTTGGAAACCGCGATGAGGGTGACGTTGTCCGGATCACGCCCGGCCGCTTCGGCCGCGGCGGATATACCTAGTTTGATGTCGTCCAAACTCATCGGGCGCTCCGCTTTTCAGAGACTTCTTCTGCCCATAAGAGGACCAAAGGCACAAGGCCACACTCAGCCGAGAACCCCTCTGATTGTCGCACTCCCTGCAACCATCTGAAATCAATTACGCTTTTCGAAGCGACCTGTTTCCGCGCGATTGTCGACTCCAAAAGGCCAAAAGACGGACTCGATCCGTCGGCTTGACGCCGACTAAACGCGATCACCCAGCGCCGCTTTCCTGCAGAAGGCTTCTGAAGTGCTCTTCGTATGTGCTGACATCCGCCCGGGCGGGCTGAACGGGCGCTGACCCCCCTTCGAATAGCTCAACACCAACAAGACCTTCGACCATTTCAGCAAGGTTCATTTGCCCACCTGCCACATCACTATAGCTGACCGTCAGCGCTCTTGAGCCCATCTTTCCAGCAAGACACCGGCTTGCGTCCCTGTACCATTTCACATGCTCCAGAGCGGTGGTCGGGTTCTGGGCGAACGGATTGCCCGACCTGTAGTCATAGGCAAATATCTCTGATGCAGTCCTGATTTCATCCCGTTCGACAAATAGGAAGTAGGCATTCTCAAAGGTGTCATGGATCAAGTGAGCGACGTTCAGATTGAACGGGTTTGTGTTTATGACCAAATGGAAACCGCCCGCGAGGATTTCATCCTCAGTATAGTAGAGCAGGTCGTCCACCTTAACGGCGGTATCAGCTCTTTGATCGGTCAAATCCGCGAGAGCTTCCTTTCCCGTCTTTCGGATTCCCTCTCGAGTGCTCAAGACGTGCGGGCTTTTCGAAAGCAGGGTCTCGATCGTCGTTTTTCCGGACCGCGAAGGGCCGAGAATGAACAGCAGTCGATAATCGGTGGCGTTCGGATGGCCGGACTGACGCGGTGTCCAACGCGTGATATCATCTGACGTGGCCAGGCACTCGTCTCGCCACGCCGAAATGGCCTCGGCATCCTCCGCAATCTTGTTCGCCTCGCGCAATGTGGCGAAACTTGCATCAAGGTCGCCTCTGTGTCGAAGCAGGTTCGCGCGTAAGACCAGATCTTTCCCATCTGGGCTCGGCTTTCCGTCTAGCGCTTGGAATCCCTCCAGTATCGCCAGAATTTGGTCCGTCAGGAGCCCCTTCCGAAACTTCGCCAGATAGGTGGCGGATTTCGAGTGATTGGGATCAATGTCGAGCGCTTTCAAGTGACGCGAAATGGCCTCCTCGCTATTTCCCATCGAAGAAAGAACACTGGCGAGGCTGGCTTGTAGTTTGGCGACGTCAGGTTGGAGAACAATCGCCTGGACAATGCATTCATACGCGTCCTCCAGTCGTCCACGATTGCGGTACATTGTACCGAGATTGCTCAACACCTCAGCTTGTTTGGGATCGATCTCGAGGGAACGCGCGAAACTGGCGATGGCCTCGTCCGGCTTGCCCTGTTTCTGGAGCGCGATGCCAAGATTGTTCTCCGCCTGAGCATTCCTTGGTTCAAGCTCGGTCGCCCGTCGTAGATGGGTCTCGGCTTCATCGAACATCTCAAGATGCAAGAGCGCCGTCCCCAGGACACGATGCGCCTCGGCGAAGTCAGGTCTCAGAGCAACGGCTTGGCGCAACGGGACAATGGCGTCCTCATTTTTCGCGCGCGCAATCAAAGCGACCCCAAGGTTCTTCATCACATTGGTCGCATTCGGATTGCAGGCCAGTGATCTTCGAAAACCCGTTTCGGCAAGGTCGAGCTTGCCAAGCTCCGAATTCGCCGCACCGAAGATGTTCCAGATGGTGGCGGACCTGGGAAATTTCCGAGAGAGCTTAGCCGCTTCTTGCGCCGCAGCGTCGGGCCGCCCCTGCTTCATCATGTAAATCAGCCGCTCGACAATCTCTTTCGGCGGGTTTTGCGTTCCGGAAGGCTTTTCCGGCACCTCAAGTCTCTTGAGAGCCCGGTTGGCTTTCGTGTTTTTTGGGAATTTCTTGAGAATGGCGCGATATGCGGACCGAGCGCCGCTCACATCTCCGGCTTTCTCGTAAGCTTTTGCGCGTCTGAGCGCTTGATCGACTGACAGCTTTGTCATGGAGCAATGGGAAAGTGACGATCGTCTTGGGTGAAAGACTAGTAAAAGGTCCTGATCTCCAAAACAAACCCAATCTGCAACTCAAGAGCAGTCACCACGCTCGAACATCCTGTCATTGCGACCCAAGCTGATAAGCGTTTAGGCCGCTCGACCTTGGAGTGTCCAGCGAACCTTCCAGGCGTGGAACCAAACGAGCATCGCAGCCGCATCACTTCAATAGTTCCTGCCGCAGCCGTTCGCTTGCCTCAAATTGAAGCGCGCGACCACTGCCAAAAAAGAAAGGAGCGGACAGATGCCCGCTCCTTCCATCGGATTTCTTGAAGGATCAGAAGTCCATCGTGAGGCCGAGATCAGCAACGGTGCGAGCTTCGCCGAGGTTGCCGACAGAACCGACGCCACCAGCGACCGCGAGGCCGCCGCCGAGATCGTATTTGAAGCCAACACCGAAGTCAGCGTCGTCGCCGTCAACGTCGGTCGCACCGGCAGCGACCGTGTAGGTCATCGGGCCGTTCGCGAAGGAGAGCGAGCCGCCGTAGCCTTGCGCTTCAAGAGCATCACCATCCGCGGAGTGGAAGAAGACGCTGTAGGAGATGTCGCCAGCGCTGCCTTTAACACCAACCGACACCGCGGTGGCGTCAGCGCCAAGGGTGGCATTACCTTCGCTGTCGTGAGCGAGGCCAAGTTGCACGTCGATGCCTCCAGCCATGTAACCGACGAGAACACCGTAGTCGCCGGTCGCCGAGTCGTCGCCATCAGCAACGGAGCCCGAAACGCCGAATGTCAGAGGACCTGACTCGTACGAATAGTGCAGGTTGGCCGAACCTATGGCGCGGAACGCCTCAGCGTTGTCGTCAACACCGATGCCATCGAAGCCAACGTCCGAGAAACCCATCGGGTCTGGCGCCTGGTCAACACCGCCAATTGTGAGCGTCCCAAAGGCGCCGCTGACGAAGATCTCAAGATCGGAATGCTCAGCCGTCGTCTCTGTGTCGTCCAGGTCGAGATCGAGCGACGCGCCGAAAGTCAAGCCGTTGTCGGACTCGCCAGAGCCGACGACGTTGAAATCAATTTCAGTGTGCAGCACGAACTCGTCGTCCGCGTCGGCGTCATACTGGAAGCCGGCGACAGCGCCGCCCGACAGCGACATACCAGTGTGGGCATCTGCAAACGCGAAACCGGTCGACACGACCAGCGCGGTAGAAGCCAAAAGAACCTTTTTCATCTTTTTTCCCTCGTGTGTAAAAGGTGCGTCTCAATCCGGTCGCACCGAACTGATTGAGGTGTATTTCTCTCGTACCCCTCCGGAATGCAAGCTGAGGCCGCCGGACTTGCGAGACTCCGCAAGCGATGGTGCAGCTTTGCCACAGTGGATAAGTCGGTGGATGAAAGCCCGTTTCTGGAAAAGCCTTGAGACGTCGAAGGCGCTCGGATAGTGATGCAGAAAAACCATGGAAGGACAAGCGCATGGGGGTCCTCGGCGCAATCAGAGCCCGGCATGTCATCGCCACAATCGCCGTCCTGACGCTTGCCTCCGGCTGCGGCCGTATCGGCGGGTTCTTTGGAGGCGGTTCGAACGCCGAATCGGGGGCGGGATCCGAAGCTGCGGCCGCCGCGGCAGAGCCGCGCGGTTCCACCTTCACCGACCTCTTTGCGAATGTGGACGATCCCAACACCACGATCGAGGTCAATAAGTACCTCTGGAACGCTTCTCTGGACATCCTGAACTTCCTTCCGATCCAGTCTGCCGACCCGTTTTCGGGCATAATCGTCACCGGTTTCGGCACGCCGCCGGGCGGATCGCAGGCCTACCGGGCCACGATCTACGTTCGCGACCCGGCGCTTGACGCCCGTTCGCTGAACGTGGCGCTCGCCACGCGCTCGGGCCCCGCCTCGACCGAGACCGTGCGCGCGATCGAGGACGCCATTCTGACCCGCGCGCGTCAGTTGCGCATCCGCGACCTCAACCTATAGACCTAATCAGCCGGCCCGACCAACACGCGCTGGGCGACCGCCCGGCGTTCCGCATTCGAGATGAGCAATCATGTCCCGTTACGATACCAAAACAATCGAACCCAAATGGCAGAATGCCTGGGAAGAGGCCGGCACCTTCCAAGCCTCGCGTGAGGGCGGCAAGCCGAAATACTACGTGCTCGAGATGTTCCCCTACCCGTCGGGGCGCATCCATATCGGCCATGTGCGCAACTACACGATGGGCGACGTGATCGCGCGCTTCAAGCTGGCGACCGGGCACAACGTCTTGCATCCCATGGGATTCGACGCTTTCGGCATGCCGGCGGAGAACGCTGCCATGGCCTCGGGCGGCCACCCCAAGACCTGGACCTACGACAACATCGACACGATGGTCGCGCAGATGAAGCCCCTGGGCTTCGGGCTCGACTGGAGCCGGATGTTCGCGACCTGCGACCCTGAGTACTACGGTCAGCAGCAATCCATGTTCATCGACTTCATGGAAAAGGGGCTGGTCTATCGCAAGAACGCGGTGGTGAACTGGGACCCGGTGGACATGACCGTGCTCGCTAACGAGCAGGTGATCGACGGCAAGGGCTGGCGCTCTGGCGCGGAGGTTGAGCGGCGGGAGCTCACGCAGTGGTTCTTCAAGATCAGCGATTTCGCAGAGGAGCTGCTGGAAGCGATCGACGGCCTGGATGAGTGGCCGGCCAAGGTCAAACTCATGCAGCAGAACTGGATCGGCAAGTCGCGCGGGCTGGAATTCGCGTTCGAGCGTTCGGACGCCGGCGACCCGATCGAGGTCTACACGACCCGGCCCGACACACTCCTCGGCGCGTCCTTTGTGGGAATCTCTCCAGATCATCCGCTGGCCAAAGCCCTGGCGGCGGCGAACCCAGAGATCGCGCGTTTCAATGACGAGGCGACCAAGGGCGGAACGACGGAGGAGGCCTTGGAGAAGGCCGAGAAGCTGGGCTTCGACACCGGCCTCAAGGTCAAGCATCCGCTCAACTCGGATTGGGAGCTGCCGGTCTGGATCGCGAATTTCATTCTGATGGACTACGGGACCGGCGCGATCTTCGGCTGCCCGGCGCATGATCAGCGCGACCTGGACTTCTGCCGGAAGTACGGCCTGCCGGTCACCGACACCTTCTTCGCGGCAGACGGAGGCGCACCCGTCGAAGCCGAAGCCTTCGTGCCGCCGAAGACGGAAAAAGTGCGCTGGGTCAATCACTTCACCGGGATCGACGTTACGACCGGGCAAGAGGCGATCGACGCCACCATCGACTTCGCTGAGAAAGCGGGTTGGGGGAAAGGCGTCACCAACTACCGCCTCCGCGACTGGGGCCTCTCGCGCCAGCGTTACTGGGGCTGCCCAATCCCGGTCGTTCACTGCGACGACTGCGGTGTGGTGCCGGAGAAGAAGGAGAACCTGCCGGTTCAACTGCCCGACGACGTGGCCTTCGACCAGCCAGGCAATCCGCTTGACCGGCACCCGACCTGGCGCGACGTCCCTTGCCCCAGGTGCGGCAATCCCGCCAAGCGCGAGACCGATACGATGGACACCTTCGTCGACTCGTCCTGGTACTTCGCGCGCTTCACGGCGCCCCGTGCCGAAACGCCAACTGATCCGGAAGACGCCGCATACTGGATGAACGTCGACCAGTATATCGGTGGCATTGAGCACGCGATCCTGCATCTGCTCTATTCGCGCTTCTTCGCCCGCGCGATGCACATCTGCGGACATTTGCCCAAAGGCGCGATCGAGCCGTTCGACGCGCTCTTCACTCAAGGCATGGTGACGCACGCCATCTACGTGACGCGGGATGAGAACGACCGGCCCGTCTATCACTTCCCCGAAGATGTCGAGGTGCACGAATCCGGCGCCCGGCTTGGCGCGACGGGCGAGGAGGTGGAGATCGTTCCCTCTGCCAAGATGTCCAAGTCGAAAAAGAACGTCGTGGACCCGGTCGACATCATAGACCGCTACGGCGCCGACACGGCGCGCTGGTTCGTCCTGAGCGACTCCCCGCCGGAACGCGATGTGGAGTGGACCGCTTCCGGCGCCGAGGCGGCCGCGAAGCACCTGGCGCGAGTCCACCGCATCTCGACCGATATCCTTGAGGCGGATGATGCCGGGCAAGGCGACGCGGAACTGACGCGCGCCATGCATAAGACGATCCATGACGTGACGATGGGCATCGAGTCGTTCGGCTTCAACGCGACGATCGCCAAGCTCTACGCTTTCACGAATACGCTCCAGAAATCAAAAGCTTCCAAAGCCGTCAAGCGTGATGCCATGCTTGCACTGGCGCAACTCATGGCGCCGATGACGCCGCATCTGGCCGAAGAGATCTGGGAGATGCAGGGTGCGGATGGTCTGGTCGCCAACGCGCCCTGGCCCAAAGCCGACCAGGCCTATCTGGTCGAGGACACGGTGACGCTGCCGATCCAGGTCAATGGAAAGCGCCGGTCCGAGATCACGGTGGCGAAGGACTTGCCCAAGGACGAGGTTGAAAAGCTGGTGCTGGCCGACGATGCTGTCGCGCGGGCGCTCGCAGGCGGCGCGCCCAAGAAGCTGATCGTCGTGCCGGGCCGCATCGTGAATGTCGTCATTTGACCGCAGAGCCTTTCTCGCCGCAGTGACCGCGCTTGCGGGCTGCGGCTTTGAGCCGGTCTACGCGCCAGGCGGTGCGGCCGCCGAGCTTCGCGGACGCATTGAGTACATTCCGCCCGCCGATGAGGAAGGCTTCGCGCTTGTGAACCGATTGCAGGATCGGCTGGGAACGCCTGATGCCGTCGAAAGAACCTTCGACGCCGGAATCCGGATCGATGAGGAGCCAGCAGGCTTTCTGCGCGATGGCACGATTACCCGCTACAACGTCGTGGGCCGGGTTGACTGGCGGCTGACGCGCATCGCCGATGGGGTCGAGGTCGCTAGCGGCAGCGAGCAGTCTTTCACAAGCTATGCCGCCACGTCCACCACAGTCGCGACCATCGCCGCGCAGCGGGACGCGCGCGAGCGCCTGATGGTGACGCTGGCCGACCGCATTGTCGCGGACATCCTGAGCGGGACGGCCTCCTTGTGAAGCTGAACGCCCAGACCGCCGCATCCTATTTCGCGAAGCCTGACCCATCGAAGACCGGGCTGCTGATCTATGGCGCCGACGCGATGCGGGTCGCGCTCAGACGGCAGGAGGTCATCCGCGCACTGATCGGGCCGAATGGCGAGGATGAGATGCGTTTGACCCGCATCGCCGCTGGCGATCTCCGCAAGGATCCGGCGCTTCTTCTCGACGGTGTGAAGGCGCAAGGATTCTTCGCGGGTCCTAGGGCGGTCTTCGTCGAGGATGCGAGCGATGGGCTGGCGGAGGCGATTAGCAACGCGTTGAAGGACTGGGCCGATGGAGACGCTCAGATCATTGTCACCGCCGCCCAGCTTGCGGCGCGATCCAAACTAAGGAAGCTCTTTGAGGATCACACGAACGCCTACGCCGTCGGCATCTACGACGACCCGCCGAGCCGCGCAGAAGTCGGGGCCGCGATGGAATCGGCAGGCATAGCCAATATCGACACGGACGCCATGGACGCGATCACCAGCCTCTCGCGGGCGCTCGACCCCGGCGACTTCAGGCAGGTGCTTGAGAAGATCGCGCTCTACAAACTCAAAGACGACACCCCTCTCACCGCCAACGAGGTCGCCTTGTCCGCGCCCGCCTCAACCGAGGCTGCCGTCGACGATCTTCTGCTTCTCGTTTCCGAAGGGAAAGCGCACGAGCTCTTCCCCGTTCTGCGCCGACTCGAGTCTCAAGGCGTGGGGCCGGTCAGCCTTTGCATCAGCGCGACCCGCCACTTCCGGACCCTTCACACGCTGGCCTCCGATCCCGGCGGTCCGGGCGCGGCCATCGGCAAGCTCAGACCGCCGGTTTTTGGTCCGAGACGCGATCGGCTGCAAAGGCAGGCGAGTGATTGGGGCTTGGCGAGGCTGGAGCGGGCTTTGGCGCTCCTCCTAGACACCGACTTAACTTTGAGATCGACCGCCACCGTGCCGGAGATCGCGGTCATCGAGCGCGCGTTTCTGCGGCTTGCATGGCTGGGACGGCGATAAGACTCGATCCGACTGCGCGCGGACGAACAGCAAGAGCGCGCATCTGAACTCGCCGTTCGCCGGTGCCAGGGCTATGTCTGCAGCATGGGCGTGATGATCAATGGCACTTTTCACGTGGATGACCCCGGACCCGACACGAGCGTCGGGGGCGAATTCCAACGCGCGCGGTCGAATATCCGGGACTGGATCACGGCGGAGGGGCCATATACGCCGGATCCGGGGCGCTACCACCTCTACGTGGCATGGAACTGCCCCTGGGCGCATCGGAGCCTGCTGGCCAGAACCATCCTGGGCCTCGAAGACTTCATTTCAGTCTCATACGCCCGGCCAAGGCGCACCGAAGACGGCTGGGTCTATGACGAGATCGGCGAGTATGCGGACCCGGCCCTCGGCGTTCGCGCATTGCACGAAGTCTACGCCAAGCAATTGCCAGCCTACACCGGACGGCTGACCGTTCCGATCCTCTGGGACAAGGACACCCGCCGCATCGTCTCAAACGAATCCGCGGACATCGTTCGCATGCTCGCCGCGTTCGGCAAAGGCCCCGATCTCTATCCCGAGCCACTGCGGGAAGAGATCGACGCCTGGAACGCCCTTATCTACGCGACCGTCAACAACGGTGTCTACCGCGCCGGGTTCGCGCGAACACAGGCAGCCTATGACACGGCGGTGGCCGAGGTGTTCGATACCCTCGATGCGATCGAGGCCCGTCTAAAGGATTGCGAATGGCTCGTCGGAGACGCCTTCAGCGAGGCCGACCTGAGGCTCTTCCCCACGCTCGCCCGGTTCGATGTCGCCTACCACTACGCCTTCAAGTGCAACATCCGCCGTCTCACCGACTACCCCGGGTTGTGGGACTACGCCCGCCGCGTCTTTGCGATGCCGGGCGTCGCCGAGACCGTGCGCTTCGATATCTACAAGCAGGGGTACTTCTCGCCCTCAGAGCTTCGGAACCCGCTCGGCATCGTTCCGGCCGGACCGATCGTCGACTGGTCGCTTTGACATACCTGACCGGCGATCCCGTGTGCCCGCTCTGCGGCCGCCCCATCCCGCCGAACGTCCGCCAGAGCGTCCATCACCTCGTCCCGAAGCTCCGCGGCGGGAAGGGCGGTGAGACGGCTCTCCTGCACCAGGTTTGCCACAACGAAATCCACGCGACCCTTACCGAGACCGAACTCGCCCGCAGCTACGCCACGATCGAGGCGCTCAAAACCCATCCAAGGCTCGCCAAGTTCATCAGCTGGATCGCCAAGCGCCCGCCGGAGTTCTACTCGAAAACGCCAGGCAAGCGCCGGGCGCAGAGATGACGCAGGTCAATGCCTCCCTCGCCCGGCTCTGCCATCGTCGCCGAGAGGAGAAAAGCTATGGCTTGCATTTACACTGAGCACACCGACGCGCCGATCATCGAAATCCGCGTTGTCGGGCGAGTGACCGAGCATGATATGGACGAGATCCTCCCCAAGATGGAGGCGTTCATCGGAAAGCACGGAACGATCCGGATGATCGAGATCATCGAAAAGTTCGAGGGTTTCGATCCGACCACCGTCCTTGACGGCATGAAGTTCGACATGAAGCACATGAAAGACATCTCGCATGCCGCCGTCGTGTCTGACATGCCCTGGGTCGCGATCATGACCAACGCCGCCGCGATGGTCATGCCGGTCACCGTGCGCGTCTTTACGCTCGGTCAGATCGATGACGCGCGCGAGTGGATCGCAGGAGCGGACTGACCTAGGCGATCAGACCGACAGCTCGGCGAATGCTCTCTTCACGCAAAGAGATTTCCTCGCCGATCCAGTCATCGGCGGCCTCGGAGCACATCCATACAAGCGTTTTGGCGGGCCATTCGGGCGGGATGTGTGCGGACCAGTCAAGCTGGCTGACCGGGTTGATCCCGCTCTTCTTGATCTCGCGCTGCATTTCCGTGGCCACCGTCCCTGGCGACAGCCCGATCGCGCGAATCCCGTCGGCGCGGTTTTCCTTGTCGACCATGCGAGTCAGCATTGCCGCGCCCGCCTTGGACGCGCAGTAGTGTGACCATGCCTCCACCGGTCCGTGGGCCGCGCCGGACGATATGGTCAGGATCGTGCCGCCTCCGCGCGAGATCATGCCGGGAAGCACGGCGCGCATGCCGTAGTAGACGCCCTTGAGGTTGATATCGATGACACGCCCCCAAGCCTCAGGGTCGGACCGGGCGAGATGGGCGACAGGCTCGACCGCGCCGGCGTTGTTGATCAGGACGTCCACCGGTCCAAACGCGGCCTCGGCCGCGGAGACCGCCGCCTCCAGATCCGCGTATCGTGAAACGTCGCATTGGCATGCCAAAGCTGACGGTCCGATCTCGCTCGCGATCCTATCGATCGACGCGCGCCCACGCGCCGCCAGGACCACTTTCGAGCCCGCGCCGGCGAATTCCCGCGCCGCCGCTTCGCCGATCCCGCGGCTCGCCCCGGTAATCAGTACCGTCTTCCCTTCCACTCCCATTTTCGCCTCGCCTCTGTCATAATCACGTCGCAGAGACTGTTACCTATCATCGTCGCGATGCAACAGGCCTCGCACGACCTGACTCCACCCGCGAGAAGATCTCGCCCCTATGGAAACTCGGAAGGCCAAGATGACCCCCATCAAGACCCTGACCTGCACCGCCGCGATGGCTTTGATCGCCTCGCCCGCTTTGGCCGATCTTTCGCCTGACGAGGTTTGGAGCGACTGGCAATCGCTGATCGAGAGCTATGGCGCGAGCGTCTCCATCGGGAGCGAGGAAACGTCGAGCGGCAACCTTACAGTGACCGGGGTCGAGATAACTTCGGACATGCCTGAGGCCGGAACGAGTATTGGCGTGGCGATCGGCGAGATCGTCTTCACCGACAATGGCGACGGATCGGTCGGCGTCTCGATGTCCGACGCGATCCCCATGATCATCGGCGTATCGGACGACGAAGGCGCGGAAGGCCAGGTGACCATGACGCTCCGCCAGCCGGACGCCAGCCTGACGGTCAGCGGGTCGCGTGATGACCTGCGCTACCTCTTCAACTATCCCGTCCTGGCCATCACGGATTTGGCCATGTCGGGCCCGGAAATCCCGGCGGACTTGCCGCTCGTATTCAATATGAGCCTGACGAATATGGCGGGAACGCTGGATTTCGCGGCCGGCGACCCGCGCACCTACAACAACACCTCGTCCATCTCGGCTTTGACATTGGATATGTCGTTCGCCGATCCCGACTCCGGGAACGGTTCAGGCGAAATCAGCATGTCCATGCTGGACCTGAACCAGATCACGCGCGGAACCATCACACCGATCGGTCCCAGTGGAACGATTACCGAAATGATCGGATCGGGCTTTGAGCAGGCCAGCAGCGGAACCTACGGGCCACTCACCTACAACGTCCGGTTCGAAGGCCCCGATGGCAGCTTTGAGATGGCGGCCGCGGCCGAGGGCGGTTCGATCGAAACGGACTTCGGCCCGAACGGCATCGATTATGGTGGATTGACGGAAAACCTGACGATTACTGTGGGCGGATCGCAGCTGCCCCTTCCCCCTGTCACCGCGCGGATGGCCGAAAGCAGCGGCCGGTTCCAGATGCCGCTGGTGCCGAGCGAGGAAACCCAGAACTTTGCGCTTCAGCTGGGTTTGATCGATCTGGAGGTCGATGACGTGGTCTGGAGCCTCTTCGACCCGACGGGCGCCCTGCCCCGCGATCCGGCGACGTTGGTCATCGACTTGGAAGGCTCGGGCAAGCTTACGCAAGACATCTCCGACCCTGCCGCTATGCAAAACGGCCCGCCGGGCGAGCTGGAGGCGGTCTCCGTCAACGCGCTTCGCCTGAAAGTCGCGGGCGCGGAACTCACGGGCGACGGCGCGTTCGAGTTCGACAACACCATGGGGATCCCCATGCCTGTCGGCGTGGCGAACCTGATGCTGACCGGCGGCAACGGCCTCCTGGACAAGCTGGTCATGATGGGGCTCCTGCCGCAAGACCAGGCGATGGGCGCCCGCATGATGCTCGGGCTGTTCGCGCGCCCCGGAGAAGGCGAGGACAGCCTTGTGTCCACGATTGAAATGAAGGAGGACGGCTCGGTTCTGGCGAACGGCCAGCGCATTCGCTGAGCGGGGCCGGGCTTCACACCGCCCCTTGCCGACTTGCGCCGTCACCTTGCGTGAACTACCTGCCAGAGGAACTCACGCGAGGAGCGCCCGATGCCAGACCTTTCCCGCCTGACGGGAGACCTTCTTGACGCCGCCCGAAAGGCTGGCGCTGACGCAGCCGACGCGATCGCCATGGAGGGCGTGTCTCAGTCCATCGAGGTTCTCGAAGGCGCCCTTGAGCATGCCGAGCGCGCTGAAGGCGTCGACATCGGGCTTCGCGTTCTGATCGGGCAGCGACAGGCCTGCGTGTCAGCGTCGGACACGAACCCGGAAACACTGACAACCATCGCCGAGCGCGCAGTCGCGATGGCGCGGCTGGCGCCAGAAGACCCCTACATCGGTTTGGCGGATTCCGGGCAGGTCGCGACGTCCTGGGACCTCGCCGCATTCGATCTCGAGGACGCGGGCGCCGCGCCGTCCCCCGACGCCTTGCAGGAGCAGGCTTTGCAGGCCGAGGCGGCGGCGCTGGCCATCGACGGCATAAGCAAGGTGCAATCGTCCGGCGCCTACACCTCTCGCACCGCTATTCATCTGGCGGCGACAAACGGTTTTGCTGGAGGCTACGCCAGAACCGCTCATGGTCTGTCGACCGTCGCAATCGTCGGCGAAGGCACGGAGATGGAGCGCGACTACTACGGCGAAACCCGCGTCCATCGCGGCGACCTCCCCCATCCCGAAACGGTTGGTAAGATCGCCGCCGAACGGACGCTCGCCCGCGCGGGCGCGCGCAAACCGCCGACCGGCGCCTATCCGGTCCTCTATGACGAGCGGATCGCCTCCGGTCTCATCGGCCATCTGCTGCAGGCCTCGAACGGGAGCAGCATCGCGCGAGGCTCCAGCTGGCTCCGCAACGCGCTTGGCGAGCAAGTTCTGCCGGAGGGCCTCTCGCTCATCGAACAGCCTCATCGGGCTCGAACGGCAGGTTCAAAGCCTTTCGACGGAGAAGGGCTGCCGACCGCAGAGAGGGCGATCATTCGTAATGGCCAGCTCACCGGCTGGACGCTCGATCTCGCCACCGCTCGGAAACTTGGCATGGAAAGCACCGCCAACGCCTCTCGCGGCACCTCCGCGCCGCCGAGCCCGTCGGTCGGGAACGTGGCCCTGACGCAAGGCGGCCAGACACGGGACGAGCTGCTCTCTGATATGGGAACGGGCCTGTTGGTCACGTCTCTGATTGGGTCCTCGATCAACCCCACCACCGGAGACTATTCGCGCGGCGCCAGCGGATTTTGGGTAGAGAAAGGCGAGATCGCCTACCCGGTCAACGAATGCACGATTGCGGGCAATCTGCGCGAGATGCTGATATCGATCCGTCCCGCGAACGACGCCCGCGACTGGGCGTCCCGCGTCGTCCCCTCGCTCCTTGTCGAAGGCCTGACGATTGCCGGCGACTGACCTGGAATTGATCGTCGATTCCGCCCAAGAGGCGGGACGGATCGCGAGTCGTTACTGGCGAAAGGACCCGGAGGTCTGGGACAAAGGTTCGGACGGGCCGGTCAGTGAAGCCGACATCGCCGTGGACCGGTTTCTGCGTGAGCGGCTCTTATCGGAACGCCCAGACTACGGCTGGTCGAGCGAGGAGACTGAAGACGACCTGTCCCGCCTCGCCGCAGACCGCGTCTTCATTGTCGACCCGATTGACGGAACCCGCAGCTTTCTCAACGGCGAGAAAACCTGGGCGCATTCCCTGGCGGTTGTCGAGCGCGGTCGCGTGACCGCCGCCTGCGTCTATCTTCCTGTGCGCGAGAAGCTCTACGCCGCCGCCGAAGGGGAGGGCACGACCTTGAATGGCGAGACCATCAGGGTATCGACGCAAGGCGAGATCGCGAACGCCACAGTGCTTTGCCCGCGCGTCACGCTGGACGCTCAGCATTGGAAGGAACCGCCTCCCGCGTTTCAACGTTACTTCAGACCTTCACTCGCCTATCGCCTCGCGCTCATTGCGGAGGGACGGTTCGACGCGATGATCACGCTGCGCGACGCTTGGGAGTGGGACATCGCAGCGGGCGCCCTGATCATCGAAGAGGCTGGCGGCGCGGTCACAAACCGGCTCGGGCGGCCCATCGACTACAACGACGAAAGCCGCAAGGCGGCGGGCGTGATCGCGGCGAACCCGGGACTGGCGCGCGGAATCCACGAGGCGCTCGCCTGAAGCGCCGTCTTCCGAAGGCGCTCAGCCCTTCTTGACCAATGGGCGCTCTCGGGTAGCCTTGGCCAAAAAAAACCGGAGACAGCATGAAACAGAGACTTCACCTCGTGTTCGGTGGCGAGCTGGTCGATCCATCAAAGAACGTCTTCAAGGACATCGACGACATCCACATCGTCGGGATTTTCCCGGATTACGCGGAGGCCTATGACGCCTGGAAGGCCGAGGCGCAGAAAACCGTCGATAACGCGCACATGCGCTACTACATCGCGCACCTGCACAGGCTGCGGGATGAGGAAGCTGCAGCATCGCCAACCGAGGAGCTCGGCAACTGACCAACTCGCGCCCAAGGCTGCTGTCGCGGCTTTTTTACGCCGTCAGTCGCATCGGCGATGCGGCCCGGGGCGACTCCGCGCCCGAGCCGGAGCGGGCGGTCGAACGCCTGGGCCAGCCAAGCCATGACCGTCCGGACGGCTGTCTGATCTGGCTGCACTGTCGCCGGGCGGAGGATGTCGGCGTGATCGCCGCTTTGACAGAAGAGCTGTCCGCGCTGCGCGGAACCCCGATCTTCGGACTCGTCACCACGCCTGGAGCGGGCGACCTGCCGGAACCGGTGGCCGGGAACGCCGTTCATCAACTCGCGCCAGGCGAAACGATCGGGTCAGTTCAGCGATTCCTCGACCACTGGACCCCCGAAGTCGGAGTATTCCTGGGCCTTGTCGACAAACCGCTTTTGCTTAATGAAGCCGCGAAACGCGACTTCCCCCTCTTCCTCGCATCGCCCACGCGGGACACAGCCGCGCCTTCGGGCAAGCTTCCTGCAGCGACGGCGTCCGCGCTCGAATTGTTCGCCGGGTGTTTCGCGCCCTCTTCCGCCGAAGCCGACCTCTACCGCGCAGAGATAGAAGACAAACGCGTCTTCGTCACCGGCCCGCTGACCGACACCACCCGCGCCTTGCCCTGCAACGAAGCGGAGCGCGATACGCTCGCCCAACTGCTCGGCGGGAGGCCCGTCTGGCTGGCGGCGTCTGTCGATTTCTCCGAGATTGACATGATCGAAGCGGCGCACCGCCGGGCCACAAAGGCCGCGCACCGTCTCCTGCTGATCCTAAAGCCAATCGACGCCAGCGAGGGTCCGTCAATTCGGAGCGCGCTGGAAGAAAAAGGCTGGCAGACCTCATTGCGGTCGGACGGCGGCGAGCCGGACCCGGATGTTCAGGTCTATTTGGCGGATACCGAAGACGAGATGGGGCTTTGGTACAGGCTGGCGCCCATCTCCTATCTCGGCGGCACCTTCTCGCCCGAGCGGACTCCGACCGACCCCTTCGAACCCGCCGCGCTTGGATCGGCGATCCTTCATGGCCCCGAGATTGGCAAAGCGCCATACCGTTTCGATCGATTGTCCAAAGCCGGCGCGATGAAGGAAGTGGCATCCGAGGCGCAACTTGGCGAAGAACTCCTGCAACTCCTGGCGCCTGACAAGGCCGCCGCCATGGCCCATGCCGGCTGGACCGTGACCTCCGAGAGCGCGCATGTGGTCGAAACGCTTGCCGCGGTGATCGACTCGAGGCTGGACGGCGAAGAGGCCGCGTGATGCGCGCGCCGGAGTTCTGGCATAACCCGCCCGCGCGGCCCGGACTTCTGTCGACAGCGTTGATCCCGTTTGGCTGGCTCTACGCGCTGGCCACCCGCCGGCGCGTTCAGCGTCCGGCAGATTACGAGGCCGCCTGTCCGGTGATCTGCGTCGGCAATCTGAACGCGGGCGGGACCGGGAAGACTCCGACGGTCATCGCCTTGGCCGAGAAGCTCGGAGATGGCGCCCATGTCGTGAGCAAGGGATACGGCGGCAGTCTCGCTGGCCCGGTCCGCGTGGATCAACACGGCCACACGGCCGATGATGTCGGTGACGAGCCGCTCCTGATCTCGTCCTTCGCGCCTGTATGGGTGGCCAAGGACCGCGCAGCCGGGGTCCGTGCCGCCGAGGAGTCGGGCGCGAAAGCAATTCTCCTTGATGACGGCCTACAGGACCCTTCGGTCAGGAAGAGCCTTTCGATTGTCGTGGTGAGCGCTCCAGCCGGGTTCGGGAATGGGCGGGTCATCCCCGCCGGACCGCTGCGCGAGCAGGTGGCCGAAGGACTGAAGCGCGCCGATCTCTTGCTCGTCATTGGTGAGGAGTCGGAGCAATCGGCCTTCGACACTATCTGGGGCGATGCCATGACAACTCCGATCCTCCGTGCGCGGCTGTCCCCCCTTCCGACCGGAATGGACTGGGACGGCGCTCGCGTGATGCCATTCGCCGGTATCGGGCAGCCGGAGAAATTCTTTGAAACGCTGCGGCGGCTCGGGGCCGAGGTGGTCAGCCCGGTCCCGCTCGACGACCACCAGCCGCTCACCGACACGCTGATGGCGCGACTGGAGCGCCAAGCCGCAAACCTGGGCGCTCACCTGGCGACAACGGAGAAAGACGCCGCGCGGCTGCCTCCCTCCTACCGCGCCAAGGTCCTGGCGCTGCCAGTCCGGCTGACGCTGACGAGTTCGGACATCTTGGACGAAGCGCTGGCGGCGGCGGGAATCGGTAATCTGAAATGAAAACGGCCAGCCCCAAGGCTGGCCGTTGATCCAGGGATCAGACGCGAGCGCTCAGCTTTCGCCTAGCGCGTTGTCGATCAGCTCCTTCATGTCGGCGTAGGACATGTTGCTGTATTTCCGGCCGTTGATGATGAAAGTAGGCGTGGACTCGATCTCGTCTTCTTCTGCTCGCTCCAGCCACAGCGCGTAAAGCGCCTGCGCGTTGTCACCGTCGGTGAAGCACTGGTCCAGCTGCTCATCCATCAGGCCGGCGGTCTTGCCAATGCGCCGGAGGCTCGCAACCACGTCCGCGGGGTCCTCCTGCCGGGCCCATTCTTGCTGCCGCTCATAGATGATGTCCGAGATGCCGAAGAATCGGTTCTCCGCGCCCTCGCCGCAGCGGGCCACGATCGACGCCCACAGCCCGTATCGGTCGAAATAGACCTCGCGGTAGATGAAGTTGATCTTGCCGGGATCAATGTAGTCAGCCTTCAGCTGCTTGAACGGGCCCTCGTGAAAGGTCGCGCAATGCGGGCAGGTGAAAGATGCGTATTCGATCACGGTCACAGCGGCGTCAGGGTCGCCGATCTGCATCTCAACGATGCCGGATGTATCGACCTGGTCCGCACCCTGCGCCTGAGACGATGTCGCCAGCGCGATCGCGAAAGAAAAGAAGAGCGCGGAAAAAACCGAAATGGTGCGCGTCATAACAAGGTTACCTCAGAGTTTGTTTGTTGTGAGATAGGACTTTTGAGCCCAATCGTTCAAGGGCCCCGCGAAGCGCGTCGTCAGACACTCCGGAGGCCGTCTTTCTTGCCGCCTCGATGCTAGCGCTATCCTGAGCTGGCGATTCGGGCGGCGTTTGTTTCTGTTTGAAGCCGGCCTTCGGCTCCTCGAACCCGGTTTTCGCCGTTTGCACAATTCTTATGCGCTGGATCGCGGCGTATCCGTAGCAGGCGTTGACCTTGTCCTGAATCGCCTGCTTCTGCATCTCAAGCATGGGCGCCTCGGCCCCGGATGTGAGGATGGACAGCGTGGCGCCAAACCCCTTTCCGTAGACGATCTCGGCTGGCTGCGCTTTTCCGGCAAGCTCGGGGCCGACGATGTCCGCCCAATGGGTCAAGAGCCGGGAAACGGCAAATCCCCGGCTTTCACCGGCGCGCCGCACGTTGCTTTGAACAAGCTTGGAGGCGCGCTCGAATCCCTTTTTTCGACGTGCGGCGCTCAATGCCTTGCCTTCACTGCTTCGGCCTCCATTGTAGTGAACCGGTCCGCCTGGGCCAGCGGAAAGGTCCGTTCGGGGAATAAACAATGCGTGACGCCAGCAGCGCGGACACCCTTCTAGATTGGTATGACGCGCACGCGCGCGTGCTGCCCTGGCGGGTCGGCCCCTCGGATCGGCGTGTGGGCGTGTCGCCTGACCCCTATCGTGTATGGCTGTCCGAGATCATGCTGCAGCAGACGACCGTCGCCGCGGTCAAGTCCTACTACCTGCGGTTCATCGAGCTTTGGCCGACCGTTCAAAGGCTTGCGGCGGCGGAGGATGCAGCGGTCATGGCCGAGTGGGCGGGCCTTGGATACTACGCCCGCGCCCGAAACCTTCTGAAATGCGCCCGCGTCTTGACGCACGACTTCAATGGGCGCTTCCCGGAGGACTATGCAGCTCTCTTGGATCTGCCGGGCATCGGGCCGTACACCGCCGCCGCGATCTCTGCCATCGCCTTTGACAGACCGGTGACCGTGGTGGACGGCAACGTTGAGCGGGTCGTTGCAAGGCTTTTCGCGGTGGAAGACCCGGTTCCCGCGTCCAAATCCGCGCTCGCGGCGCACGCCGAAACGCTAACGCCCAGGCTTCGACCGGGCGATCACGCGCAGGCGATGATGGACCTCGGCGCGACAATCTGCACGCCAAGGAACCCGACCTGCGGGATTTGTCCGTTGATGGACGGCTGCGAGGCGCGCGCGAGGGGGATCGCCGCCGACTTGCCCAGGAAGCTGCCCAAAAAGGCGAAACCCACAAGGCTCGGAACCGTCTATGTCGCCCGGCGAGAGGACGGCGCGTTTCTTGTAGAAACCCGTGCGGAGAAGGGCCTTCTCGGCGGGATGCTCGGCTGGCCCGGCACCGAATGGTCAGATCACGCGTCGGAAGACGCTCCCCCGGTTGACGCGGCATGGACGCCGCTTGGCGAAGAAGTGCGTCACACGTTCACGCATTTTCATCTGAAACTGTCCGTTCAGACAGCAGTCCTCGGCAATGACGCGGTCCCGCTTCGCGGCCGTTTCATCGCAAGGCGCGAGTTCAGACCAAGCGACATGCCGACCGTCATGCGGAAGGCCTACGACCTGGCGTCGGAGACACTCGCGGCGCAGGCTGAGCAGGAAGAGGCCGCCGGCAGCCCGGACTGACGCCCCTCACCCATCCGCGCGGATCGTCTCGTTCTTCGGGTCGTACGGGCTGTCTTCCGTGATCACGGCGTCCCACAGCCGGTTCTGCATTTTCACGCGGAGCTTCGCCCCCGGTTTCGCCAGCTCAGGGGTCACATAGCCCATCCCGATCGACTTGCCGAACGCGACCGAGTAGCCGCCGGAGGTCAGGCGACCGACGCGCGTGTCGCCGTCATAAAGCGCCTCGCGCCCCCATGGGTCGGCATCGTCCGGCCCGTCGATCAAAAGCGTCACGCACATGAAGCGGACTCCGGTCTCGACCATCCGCTCCTTGCCGAAATAGTCCTTTTCGAGGTCGACGAAGCGGTCGAGACCCGCTTCCAGCGGCGTCGCGTCCCGGCCAAGCTCCGTCCCGAAAGCCCTGTAGCTTTTCTCCTGACGGAGCCAGTTCTGCGCCCGAGCGCCGACAAGTTTCAGCCCATGCGTCTCGCCAGCTTCCAGAAGCTGATCCCAAAGGTAATTTTGCATCTCGATCGGATGGTGCAACTCCCAGCCCAGCTCGCCCGTATAGGCTACGCGGACCGCAGTGACCGGGCACATGCTCAACTCGATGTTCCGCGCGCTCAGCCAGGGGAACCGCTTGTTCGACAACGCGGTCTCCGGCTCGGCGTCCCGGATCAGCTCCGCCATCACGTCGCGGGATTTCGGCCCGGCGATCGCGAACACCCCGTACTGGCTGGTCACATCGGAGATCATGACCGGCTGACTGGTCCGCGCGTAGAAATCCTCGGCGGCCTTGATGAGGTAATCCTGGTCATAGGCGGTCCAGGCCCCGGCGGAGACGAGGTAGTAGCTGTTCTCGGCCATGCGCACGATCGTGTACTCGGTCCGGGTCGTGCCGTGTGAGGTCAGGGCGTAAGTCAGGTTGATCCGGCCCACGCGGGGCAGCCTATTACAGGTGAACCAATCCAGGAACGCCGTCGCCCCCGCGCCAGTCACCGAGTGCTTGGTGAAGGCCGTGGCGTCGATCAGGCCGACGCCCTCCCGCACAGCTTTGGCCTCCTCGACCGCGTACTGCCACCAGCCGCCGCGCCGGAAGCTCCGCGCGTCGTGATCGAAGCTGTCGGGCGCGCCCGTCGGGCCGTAGTAGTTCGGACGTTCCCAGCCGTTCACCTGCCCGAACTGGGCGCCCAGCGCCTTTTGCCGGTCGTAGGCCGGGGCGGTGCGGAGCGGACGGCAGGCCTCTCGCTCCTCATCGGGATGGTGGAGGATGTAGACGTGGGAATAGCACTCCTCGTTCTTCCGCTCCGCATATTCCGTCGTCATCCAGCTGCCGTAGCGTTTGGGGTCGAGCGAGGCCATGTCGATCTCGGCCTCGCCGTCGACCATAAGCTGAGCGAGGTAATGGCCAGTGCCGCCCGCCGCCGTGATCCCGAACGAGAACCCCTCGGCGAGCCACATGTTCCTCAGCCCCGGCGCGGGACCAAGAAGCGGATTCCCATCCGGCGTGTAGCAGATCGGTCCGTTGTAATCGTCCTTCAGACCCACTGTCTCGGACGACGGGATGCGGTGAATCATCGACATGTACTCCTCCTCGATCCGCTCCAGATCGAGCGGGAAGAGGTCGGCCCGGAAGCTGTCCGGTACGTTGTAGCTGAACCGCGCCGGCGCACCCTGCTCGTAGGGCCCGAGGATCCAGCCTCCGCGCTCCTCTCGGACGTACCACTTCGCGTCCGCGTCGCGTAGGACCGGATGCTCTGGATTGGTCTTGCGCCACTCCACGAGCGCCGGATCGGGTTCAGTCACGATGTATTGATGCTCGACCGGAATTGCGGGGATCTTGATCCCGAGGAGTCGCGCCGTCCGCTGTGAGTGGTTCCCGGTGGCCGTCACGACATGCTCGGCGTGGATCGTCATCTGCTCGTCGGACGGCACGAGGTTGCCCCCCTGCTCCACCATCTTCGTGACGGTGACGTCCCAATGATCGCCGGTCCAGTGATAGCCATCGACCTGCCACTTCCGCTCGATCGTCACGCCGTGCTGCCGCGCGCCCTTGGCCATCGCCTGGGTGACATCTGCCGGATTAATGTAGCCGTCGGTCGGGTGATAGATCGCGCCCTTCAGGTCCTCGGTCCGCACCAGCGGATACCGCTCCTTGATCTGCGCGGGGGTCAGCCATTCGTAGGGAACTCCGACCGTCTCCGCCGTCGAGGCGTAGAGCATGTACTCGTCCATGCGATCCTGCGTCTGCGCCATGCGCAGGTTGCCGACGACGTAGAACCCAGGGTTCAGGCCGGTCTCTTCCTCAAGCGTCTTGTAGTATTTGATCGAGTAGTCATGGATGTGGGTCGTCGCGTAGGACATGTTGAAGTAGGGAAGAAGACCAGCGGCGTGCCAGGTCGACCCGCTGGTCAGCTCGTCCCGCTCCAATAACATAACGTCCGACCAGCCCGCCTTTGCGAGGTGATAGGCGATGGATGTCCCGACCGCGCCTCCGCCGACGACCAATGCCTGAACCTGCGTTTTCATGGACTCGATTCCTTCCCTTGTCGCGCGGGATTAAACCTCAGAAATCCGCAATGCGTCAGGTCCATCCGACCAGAGAACGCCCGAATACGACGCACGCGCGACGCGGCTGCGGGTTTGTCCGCGAACGCGCGAAGCCGACGCAAGCCACTGTCCCTTCGGGGCGGAACCCTGTATCCAGATCAGGTCTCAGTTCCTGTGGGGGTCGTACGGCTGTGAGCCGCAAGTTTTTGTCCCATGTCCTGGCCGCCTCGGCCGCCGTCTTTCTGACCGCGACCGGCCCCGCAGCCGCAACCGACCTGAGGTTCGAGTTCGCCGCTCCCGAAGACGTGCGAGACGCTCTGTTCGGGTCGTCCCTTCTGGCAAGCGCCGACCGGGAAGGCGTCACGGACACTCAGGAGCTCCTGGCCGCCGCCAACGCGGACTATGCGCGGCTGATCGGGGTTCTCTACGATCGGGGCTACTACGGCGCCGTGATCTCGATCCGCGTCGACGGGCGCGAGGCGGCGGAGATACCTCCGCTCTCAGCACCTGAGACGGTCAATGACATCTCGACCAGAGTCACCGCAGGCCCGCGCTACCTTTTTGGCCGGGTTCGGGCGGCGCCGCTGGCGCCGGGCACGGTTATCCCGGAAGGGTTCGCTCGGGGCCAACCGGCCGCCTTGAACACGATCCGCGGCACGGCGGAAGAAGCCGTCGACGCCTGGCGGCGCTCAGGGCACGCCAAAGCCGATCTGGCGGGCCAGCGGATCGTCGCCCGCCACGGGGAGAGAGAAACCGACGCCGATCTCAGCATCGCGCCCGGCCCCCGGCTGACGTTCGGCGCGATCACCGTTTCCGGAAATGAGAATGTCCGCACCCGGCGCATCCGTACGATTGCCGGATTGGAAGAGGGGCCGGTCTACGACCCCAAGGAGATCGAAGGCGCTGAGCGGCGACTGCGAAGAACCGGCAGTTTCCAGTCCGTTGTTGTGGAAGAGGCCGATGAGATCGGACCGGGCGACACGCTTCCCATGAACATCAACGTGGTGGAGCAAGTTCCAAGGCGCTTTGGGTTCGGCGGGGAGTTCAGCACCATCGAAGGCGTTCGTCTGAGCGGCTTCTGGCTGCACCGGAACTTTCTGGGCGGCGCAGAACGGTTCCGCGTGGACGGCGAGATTGCGGGCGTCGGCGGAGGCACGGGCGGAACGGATTATGGCGTCAACGTCCGCTACGAGCGCCCGGCCACGCCCAGACCCGATGTCGACTTCTTCTCCGAGATCGGGTTCGAACGTCTCGATGAGCCTGATTTCACTTCCACGACCGGCGAGTTCAAGTTGGGCTTCACCCGCTACGCCACTGAAGAGCTCGTGGTCGATTTCGGGCTCGGCTTCCTCTATTCCGAAGTCGATGACGACTTCGGTCAGGAGATCTATCGCCTCGCGAATCTGCCGCTTGGCGCCGTCTACGACCGCCGATCCGATCCCCTTAACCCGAAGCAAGGCTACTTCGTCGATCTTGAGATCACGCCCTTCGCGGGTCTTTCCGGCACGGCGAGCGGCGTCCGAACGGAACTGGACGCCCGGTACTACAAAAGCGTCGGCCCGGAAGAGAAGCTTACATTCGCGGGCAGGCTGCAGCTTGGCTCCTTGGCCGGTCCCGATCTTCTGGAAAGCCCGCCGACGTATCGCTTCTACTCCGGTGGTGGCGGCACGGTGCGCGGGCAGGATTACCAGTCGCTGGCCATTGATCTGGGCGGTGGCGACCGAAGCGGCGGCAAGAGCTTTCTTGGCCTCTCTGCTGAGGCGCGCAGAAGCGTGACAGACACCATCGAAGTCGTCGGTTTCGCCGACTGGGGCTATGTCGGCGCCGAAGATTTCCCCGATTTCTCGGGCGACAGCCACGCGGGCGCGGGCATCGGCGTGCGGTACAACACCGGCATTGGCCCGATCCGGCTTGACCTCGCGGTTCCCGTCTCGGGCGACACCGAAGCGTCGGACTACTACATCTACATCGGTATCGGACAGGCCTTCTGATGCACCGCCTCTGGGTCATAGCTTTCCTGATGATCGCCACGCCCTTGCTGGCGCAGGAAGGTGGGGGCGGCCTCCTGCAGCGCCTGTTCGGATCAGATACCGATGCCGAAACGGACCAGGGCGGATTTCTGGAAAGGACGATCGAAGAGAACCTTTCCGGTGAAGGGCGCAATGTCGAAATAGAGGGTTTCGCCGGCATTCTGGGAGGCCGCGCGACGCTCGAGTCGCTTGCGATCTCCGATCCCGAGGGCGTTTGGCTTCGCATGTCGGACGTGGTGCTGGATTGGAACCGCGCGGCCCTTCTGCGTGGTCGGATCGAGGTTGCCGAGCTCTCCGCCGGGACGATCGAACTGCCCCGGCTGCCCACACCGGCAGAAGACGCGCCGCCCGCGCCCGAGGCGTCGGGCTTCAGCTTGCCGGAACTGCCCGTCAGCATATCGATTGAAACGCTCTCCGCCGAACTCGTGGAAATCGGCGAGCCGGTTTTCGGGGCCGCGACAACCGCAACCGTCGAAGCCTCGCTTGGACTGTCGGGCGGGGAGGGTGACGCGAAACTGTCTATCGAGCGTCTGAACGATTTCGGGAACTTGGGGCTCGACGCGTCCTACTCCAACGAAACACGCGTTCTGGCACTCGACATTTCGGTCGCTGAGGGGCCGGATGGGCTGCTGGCCAATCTTCTCGACCTGCCCGGACGGCCGTCGGTGGAGTTCTCCGCGACCGGCGAGGCACCCGTCGACTCCTTCGCCGCCGACATACTCCTCGCAACCGACAATGCGGAGCGGCTGACGGGCCGTATCGCGACCCTGCGACCCGAGGACGCGCCGGGCTCCAATATCCGGTTCGAGGCGAATGTCTCGGGCGATATCGCGCCTTTGTTCGCACCCGACATCCGACCCTTCTTCGGGGATGACGTCTCGCTGCAGACCCAGCTGACCACGTTCGAAGACGGGAGGATCGTCCTCGACGAACTCGCGCTGAGCGCCGAGACGCTCGATCTCCAGGGGTTTGCGGCGATCGGGGCGGATCGCTTGCCGCGCGAGATCGACCTGCGCGGGTCGATCTCTTCCGGCGATGGCGGCCCGGTCCGGCTCCCCCTGTCGGGACCGCCAACGACAGTCCGGCAGGTCGATCTGGAGGTCCAGTTCGACGCGGCAATCAGCGAGGATTGGACCGGGAGGTTCGAGATCTCAAACCTCGACCGACCAGGATTCAGCGCGCGAAGTCTGGCGCTGGATGTCGACGGATTGATCGCCGCGGGCACGGCGCCTGCCGTCGACGCCAGCATTCGCGTGGAGGCCGAGGCGCTGGATCTTGGCGACCCGGACGCGCAAGGCGCTTTGGGCGAGCGGGTGACAGGAGCGGCGGAGGTGTCCTGGCGCGGCGGAGACCCTGTCCAACTGGAAGACCTGAGGGTGTCCGGGGAAACCTACAGCTTGACCGGAACAGCCGAGCTTATTGGCGGGGAGAACGGTCTCGCGATTGCCGGAGAAGCGCGCGTCGAGGCCCGCGAGCTTGCGCGTTTCTCGGGCCTTGCCCAAAGACCGCTCTCCGGCGCTGCTGAGGTTGACGCGGACTTCGCAATTGAACCGCTCGCCGGCTTTTTCGATGTCACAGTGGGCGGCGAGACGACCAGCCTGACGGTCGGGCAACCCGAGCTGGATCGCGTCCTTTCCGGAACCGCCCGGCTGGAGCTGGCGGCGGCGCGGGACCTTTCTGGGATGACCGTCGATCTCCAGACGTTGAAGTCGCCGCACGCGCGCATCACCGGTCAGGCGTCCTTGAAAACCGGGAAGTCCAGCCTCGCGCTTGAAGCGAAGCTAGATGACGTCTCGCTGGTTGTGCCGGAGCTGGCCGGCGGAGCAGCGCTCGGCTTCCAGGCGGCGTCGGACGATGGTCTCTGGAATTGGACACTGGAGAGCGTACTCGCGGGTTCCGAAGTTGCTGCCGAAGGCGTCGCGGAAAATGTCTTCGAGATTCCGGAAGTCTCCGGCGTAGGACGATTAACGACCCCCGATCTCGGCGCGTTCTCGGAACTCGCAGGTCGGACCCTGAGCGGCGGAGCCGACTTGGCGTTTTCGGGGGACGTCATCGGCGATCTGAGCCGCGCCAGTCTGTCGCTTGAAGGCATGGCGAACAATCTGCGGATTGGCCAGCCGGAGGCCGACGCGCTCATGGAAGGCGCCGTTTCGATCAGCGTTGACGCGGGCCTGTCCGACAACGTCTACTCGGTCTCGCGGTCCTCGATCGAAGGACCCCAAATCTCGGTTCGAGGAGAGGGATCCTACGGGCCGTCAGAAGGCGGGGCGTCGGTCACCGGTCGCATCTCCGATCTGTCGCGTTTGCTTGAAGGCGCGCCTTCGGCCCCTCTACCGTTCTCGTTCCAGACCAACCGTAAGGGTCGCGATTGGTCCTTCGATCTGACAGCGTCCACGACCGGCGTATCGCTTTCCTCCAATGGCGTGGCCCTGGATGTCCTCGGCGACTCGCCGGCTGTGGACGGCGAACTGAAGGCAACCGTTGACGATGCGTCCGTCCTCTCGGAATTCGCCGGCCGACCTTTGAAAGGACGTATCTCGGTGGACGCGGCCGGATCGGTCGCATTCGATCTGTCCGATTTCGATATTCGCGCGGCCGTGGACGCCGAAGATGCGAGGATTGGCGAGCCGAATGCTGACCGACTGCTAGCGGGGCCGGTTTCGCTTCGCGCCGATGCGCGGAAGTCGGGAGAGGCGATCAGAATCAGCGAGTTCACCTTCGAGTCCGACTTTTTACGGGCCTCGGCGGACGGCGCTCTCGGCGACAAAGGCGAGGCGATCGAATTGAAGGCCGATCTGCGGGACATTGCGCCCTTCGCCCCGGGGTTCAGCGGCCCGGTCAGCGCCACAGGCACATTGCGTCCCACGGCCGACGGCGCAATCGAACTGGACCTTGAGGCCCAAGGTCCGGGCGGATCGCGTGTGGCGGTCGCCGGGACGGCGGAGCGAGACGTATCCTCCGTGGGGCTCGGCGCGCGCGGAACCCTCCCCCTTGGATTGATGGACCGTTTCGTCGCGCCAAGATCGCTGTCAGGCAGCGCCGGCTTCGATCTGCGGATCGATGGCGCGCCGGCGGTCGGCAACGTAACCGGACTGGTGGCCATCTCAAGCGCCCGGTTCGTCGCGCCGGACGTGGGCGTCAACCTGAACAGCATCTCCGGCAATATCGAGCTGGCCGGCGGCGCGGCCAGCCTTGCTGCGACGGGGGCGCTGGAAACCGGCGGCCAGGTGTCTCTCGAAGGCGGCGCTGGTCTCTCGGCGCCCTTCACGGGCGACATCGTCGTCAAGCTTTCGAACGCCGTTCTCACCGACCCGCGCCTCTACGAGACGGTACTGAACGGTGAGATCAGGATTGCCGGGCCTTTGGCCGGCGGCGCCCGGATCAGCGGCGGGATCGACGTGGGTACGACAACCGTCCGCATCCCCTCCTCCGGCCTCGGCGGCGCGGGCGCAGTGCCGGACATCATCCATATAGATGAGCCGCCTCCGGTGCGCGGTACCCGCCGCAGAGCGGGATTGCTGGACGGGGAGGCGAACGGCGGAGGAGGCGGACCCGAATACGGCCTCGACATCTCCGTGACCGCCCCCAACCGGGTCTTTGTCCGCGGCAGGGGGCTGGATGCTGAGTTTGGCGGCGCGGTCAAACTCGCCGGCACGACGCGCGCCGTGGTCCCGTCAGGCGCCTTCAACCTGATCCGCGGACGCCTGGACATTCTCGGCCAGCGGCTTGTCATCGATGAGGCGACCATCACGCTCGAAGGCTCGCTCACACCGGTCGTTCGCATACGCGCGACGGCGGACGCTGACGAATACCGGATAAGCGTTCTGGTCACGGGCCCGGTGACCGAGCCGGATATCGAATTCACGTCCCAACCGGAACTTCCTGAGGAGGAGGTGATCTCCCGGCTCCTGTTCGGGCGAGGTCTGGACACGCTCTCCCCCATTCAGGCCGCACGTCTGGCTCTGGCCGTCCGCACGCTCGCCGGGCGCGGCGGTGAAGGCGTGGTGGGCAATATCCGGCAGGGCGCAGGGCTTGCCGACCTGGATGTGACCACCGACGAGGAAGGCAACACACAGTTCCGCGCGGGCGCGTATCTGAGCGACAACCTCTACACCGATGTCACGGTCGGCGGCGGTGGCGAGACGATCCTCAACCTCAACCTCGATGTCTCACGCTCAGTCACGGTCAAGGGCTCGGTGTCGAATGACGGAGACACAAGTATCGGGGTTTTCTTTGAACGCGACTACTAGGGAAAGCGTGTTCTTGGAATTGCCATATTGCGATGCTAAGTTGAGGTTAAGCCCAGCGCCGGGTTGGAGAAAAGGCGCGCTGAAAAGGAGGACAATGTCCTGTCTTACCTCCGCGACGCGGTCCGTGATCAGACCGCAGGGACTTTCGGCCAGGCCATGACCGAGCATGCCCCCCTGACGAGCGAGGAACTGCTCGAAAACATCCTGACATCACTGGAAGACGACAAGGCCGAGGACGTTGTGAAGATCGACCTTCGCGGCAAGTCCGAGATGGCAGATTACATGGTCATCGCGTCGGGCCGCTCGACGCGCCAGGTCGCCGCGATTTCCGAGCATCTCGTCGAGAAGCTCAAACAGGAGCATGGGCGCCTGTCCAAAGTCGAAGGCAAGGATGCCGGCGATTGGGTTCTGATCGACGCCGGAGACGTGATTGTGCATGTCTTCCGGCCGGAGGTCCGCGAGTTCTATCAGCTCGAGAAGATGTGGCTCGCGCCCTCAACCGCCGCCAAGACGGGTCTCTGAGCCTCTGACATGAAGGTCCGCATCGCCGCAGTCGGCCGGATACGCTCCGGCCCCGAGGCGGATTTGGTCGCGGACTATCTGCAACGCTTTGACAAAACGGGCCGATCGCAAGGTCTCGGCCCCGCCACGCTTCGGGAGGTCGAGGCGAAGAAAGGCGGCATGGCGGAAGAAGCGCTGCTTCTGGAGAAAGCCATCTCCGGGACCGACCGCCTGTGCGTTCTGGATGAGCGCGGCAAATGCCTGTCTTCCGTGGAATTCGCTAAGGCGCTCGGAGCGTGGCGCGATCAAGGTGCATCGGAAGCCGCCTTTGCGATTGGGGGCGCGGACGGCGTCGATCCGAAATTGAGAGCGCAGGCGGATCTGACGCTGAGCCTCGGCGCCATGGTCTGGCCCCACAAACTCGCGCGCGCGATGCTGGCCGAACAGCTCTATCGTGCGGCCTCTATTCTCGCCGGAACGCCCTACCACCGGAAGTAATGCGGTTCACGTCGTGACATCCGGCGCGTCGCGGCCTGTGTGTTCCGAGATGCCGGCGATCTCTTCCGCGCTTGCGATGACGGCGGCGAGCGCCTCTTCCGGCGCTTCTTCCAATCCATCGGGGCCGGGCGAATAGGTTTCCAGATAGACCCTGAGCGTCGCGCCCACCGTTCCGGTCCCAGACAGCCGATAAACGATCCGACTGCCGTTTTCGAAAGCGATCCGCAGACCTTGCCGCTCGGATCGGGATCCGTCGACAGGATCGTCATAGGCGAACTCGTCCGCCACCGAGACCACCCCGGCTGCAAAGGCCCTGCCGGGAAGATCGCCCAATCCCCCGCGCAATGCGTCGAGCATGTCGCTCGCGCGGCCCGCATCGACCGCCTCATAGTCGTGCCGTGAGTAATAGTTGCGGCCATACCGCCGCCAGTGATCGAGCATGAGCTCTTTGACCGACCCGCTTTTGACGGCGAGGATGTTTAGCCACAGGAGAACCGCCCAAAGTCCGTCTTTCTCCCGGACGTGGTCAGAACCTGTGCCGGCACTTTCCTCCCCGCAGAGCGTCGCCTTGCCCGCATCAAGGAGGTTGCCGAAGAACTTCCAGCCCGTGGGCGTCTCGAAACACGTCAGACCCATGGCCTCGGCCACGCGATCTACGGCGCCGGAGGTCGGCATCGACCGCGCCACCCCCTTTAAGCCGCCAGAATATCCGGGCGTCAGATGGGCGTTCGCGGCCAGGACGGCCAGACTGTCGGACGGCGTCACGTAAAGGCCGCGCCCGAGGATCATGTTGCGATCCCCGTCCCCATCCGACGCCGCCGCGAAGTCCGGCGCGTCCGAGGACATCACGAGATCCACCAGCGGTTTCGCCCAGATCGGGTTAGGATCGGGATGTCCGCCGCCGAAGTCCGGCGACGGCGTCCCATTCAGAACAGTTCCCTTGGCAGCGCCCAGCCGGTTCTCGAGTATCTCGGTGGCATAAGGGCCGGTCACCGCATGCATGGCATCGAAGCGCATGGTGAACCCGCTGTTGAACAAGGCGCGAATGGCGTCGAAATCGAAAAGCGCCTCCATGAGGCTGGCGTAGTCGGCGACCGGGTCAACGACTTCGACCCTCATGTCGCCGAGCGCGACCTCGCCCTCGACGGACAGATCGACATCGTGGCTTGAGAGGATGTCGTAGAACGCAACCCGTTCGGTCTCTGCGAATATCCTGTCGGTGAGGTCTTCGGGCGCCGGCCCCCCGTTCGCCGCATTGAACTTGACGCCGAAGTCCTCGTCGCGTCCGCCCGGATTGTGGCTCGCCGACAAAATGATCCCGCCGTCCGTTTGCCTGGTTCGGATCAGATGCGAGGCGGCGGGTGTGGAGAGAATTGCGTCCCTGCCGACAATCACCTTCGCCGCGCCGGACGCGGCGGCCATTCGGAGAATGACTTGCGCTGCGCGGTCGTTGAAGTAGCGGCCGTCTCCTCCGAGGACGAGAGTCTTGCCCGCGACGCCGCCGATGGCGTTCCAGATCGCCTGAACGAAGTTCTCCAGATAGTGCTCGCCCATGAACACCTCTGTCTTTTTCCGAAGCCCCGACGTCCCCGGTTTCTGGCCTTCTATCGGCGCCGTCTCGACTCGAATGCGCTCCATTGAACTTCTCCTCCCGGACTTACCTACTCGGCTTCCTCCGCAACGAACACCGAAACGCTCTGCTTTGGGATCGCGATACTGTCCTGTCGAACAAGGCGCCGCATATGACCAACATCCGCCGTTTCGATCTCGTGGCACCATAACCGCCCTTCGGGCGCTGGGGGCAGGATGAAATCCGCGCCCTCGCCCGCGTTGAATACCAGCAGTATGGCATGCTCATGCGCCGAGTAATCGGGCGTCTCCGCCGCCATGCGCTTTTCGGCGGCCAGGATTATACGGGTCGGATCATGCCAATCCAGCGTGGTCATGCTCGACCCGTCCTCGCGCCACCAGAACAGATCCTCCACCCCGTCCGCCAGTCGCTCTCGCGAATGCAGGAAAAGCTTCTGACGCAGAACCGGATGCGCCTTGCGAAGGGCGATCATGCGTTGGGTGAACGCCAGGAAATCCTGATCGATGTCGGTCCAGTCGATCCAGGATGTCGGGTTGTCCTGGTTATAGGCGTTGTTGTTGCCGCCCTGAGAATGGCCAAGCTCATCGCCGGCCAGGATCATCGGAGTCCCCTGGCTGAGCAGAAGCGTCGCCATCATCGCCCGTTTTCGCCGGGCCCGCGCCTCGTTGATCGTGGGATCCTCCGTCGCGCCCTCATGCCCCATGTTGTCCGAGAAGTTCTCGGAGTGCCCGTCGCGCCCGTCCTCTCCGTTGGCCTCGTTATGCTTGCGGCCGTACGAGACGACATCCTGAAGGGGCATTCCGTCATGGGCGGTCAGAAGGTTCACGCTCGCGGTGGACTGCCGGCCCGAGTGATCGAATTGTGTCGCCGACCCGGTCAGGCGATCCGCGAAGTCCGGCGCGCGTCCCGCGTCGCCGCGCCAGAACCGTCGAACGCCATCGCGGAACTTGTCATTCCACTCCAGAAACGGTGGCGGAAAGGCGCCAAGCTGGTAGCCGCCGTATCCGATGTCCCAAGGCTCGGCGATCAGTTTCACGCCAGCAAGCACCGGGTCCTGAAGCACCGCCTGAAAGAACGGACCATGACGCTCGAAACCTCTCGGCGTTCTCCCCAAGGTGGTGGCCAGATCGAAGCGGAACCCGTCAACGCCCATCACCTCGATCCAGTACCGCATGGAATCCATCACCAAACGCAGGACCATGGGATGCGAAAGGTCCAGAGTGTTTCCCGTTCCGGTGTCGTTGACGTAGTACCTTTTGTCCGGCTCCAGGCGGTAATAGCTCGCGTTGTCGAGCCCTCGAAAGCACAGGGTCGGACCGAGTTGATCACCCTCGCCGGTATGGTTGTAGACCACATCGAGAAGAACCTCGATCCCGGCCGCGTGAAATCGATCCACCATCTCGCGGAACTCGGCGATGCCTCCACCCGACAGATACCGCGGATCTGGCGCGTGAAAACCGATGGACTGATAGCCCCAGTAGTTGGTGAGACCCTTGTCCACAAGGAACCGGTCGTTGATGAAGGCATGGACCGGCAAAAGCTCGATCGCCGTGACGCCCAGGTTGGTCAGGTGCTCGAGGATCGGATCGGAGGCGAGCGACAGGAAACTGCCCGGCCGATCGATGCCGGGATGGCCGCAGGTCAATCCCCTGACATGGCCCTCGTAGATGATCGAGTCCTCAAGCCGCGCGCCCGGTCTCGCCGCCGGCGCCGGCCGCGCGTCTTCGACGACAGAGCGGGGCATATGCCGGGCGCTGTCCCTTGTGTCGAAGCTCAGGTCCATGGCGTCCGCAGAGACGTCAAAGCCAAAAAGCGCGTCGTCCCAGACCGGGTGGCCAGTCAGCCTTCGGGCGTAAGGGTCCATCAACAGCTTGTTGGCGTTGAACCTGTGTCCCTCGTCGGGCCGGTAGGGGCCGTGAGCGCGGTATCCATAGTGTTGACCCGGACCAACCCCCGCCACATGGCCATGCCAGATCCCGCCATGGCATTCGGGCAGCGCGATCCGGCGCTCAGCACCCGCATCATCGAACAGGCAGAGGTGCATGGCCGTCGCGTGTTCGGAGAAGACCGCGAAATTGACGCCATCTTCCTTGACAGTCGCGCCAAGAGTCACGGCATCGCCGGCCGACAGCTCAAAGCTCATGACGCGCCCGAAACCGAATCGTAAAGCGCGGCGTATTCCAGAGCGGAGGCATGCCATCCGACGCGCTGCCGCATCGCATTGGCCTGCAACTCAGCCCAGATGTCGGGCTCGGCGTAAAGCGCCATGAGCTGTTTCAGGGCCGCCGCCAGACCGGCGGCGTCGACGGGTGAGAACTGGAGCCCCGTCGCGACGCCTGACCGGAGCGCCATCGGACTGGCGTGGATCACCGTGTCAGCCAGGCCGCCGGTCATCGCGACAACCGGGATCGTCCCATAGCGCAGACCGTAGAGCTGGGTCAGGCCGCAAGGCTCGAACCGGCTCGGAACCAGAATGGCGTCGCCACCCGCCATCATCCGATGCGATAGGCCTTCGTCATATCCAATGCGAACTGCGACGTTTGGATGCTCGGCCGCGCGGGCGAAGGCGGCCTCCAGTGCTTTCTCGCCCGCGCCCAGAACAGCGACCTGCCCGCCCCCGTCCAGAAAAGCCGGAATCGCGTCGAGAAGGATGTCGAGACCCTTTTGATGAGTCAGACGGGAGATAACGATGGCCAGCGGTCCGTCCGTCTTTGTCAGCCCGAGCTCCTTCACGATCTGCCGCTTCGCCCGGCTCTTCCCGCGCGCGGTCTTGAAGGTGGCAATCTCCGCGTCGCTCGCCGGGTTCCAGACCTCTTCGTCGATCCCGTTCAGAATGCCCGAGACGACGCTCTGGCGCTGGCGGAGAATGCCGTCCATCCCCATACCGAATTCCGGCGTCATCAGCTCCAGCGCGTATCTCGGGCTGACCGTCGTGATGCGGTCGGCAAAGACGAGCCCGGCCTTCAGCGTGCTGATCTGGCCCCAGTACTCGAACCCTTCCGGCGAGAAGTCCACGGGGTCTAGTCTGAGCGAATGAAGGCGATCCAAAGCGGCGATGCCCTGAAACGCCACATTGTGGATTGTCAAAATGGAAGGCGCCGGACTCCCACGCTTGGCCAGGTAGTAGGGCGTCAGCGCCGCCTGCCAATCGTGGCAGTGGACCATCTTCGGCTTCCAGCCGCCGATACCATGCTCCGCGATCTCGGCCGCGACCCAGGAAAGCGCGGCGAACCGTTCCGGGTTATCGGCGTAGTCCTGGCCCTGATCATCGAGATAGGGCGTGCCGTTCCGGTCATAGAGATGCGGTGCGTCGAGGATCAGCATATCCAGTCCAGAGACCTTGCCGCCCAGCACCCGCGCGTCGCCGCCAAAAAGGTTGGGGAAACCCGCAAGCTCCTTCGCCCGCTTTGCCGCCTCGAGCACCCTTGGATAGCCCGGCAGCAATGTCCTCATCCGCCATCCGCAGGGCTTCAGGGCATCCGGCAGCGCTCCCGCGACATCGGCCAGTCCGCCCGTCTTCACGAGCGGAACGCACTCCGATGTCACCGACAGGACGGGTTTCATGCCTCGGCGGCCATCCGATCAAGCATCTTCTGCGTTATCAGCGTCACACCGTTTTCGGTAACGCGAAACCACTTGGCGTCTTCTTCCGGGTCTTCCCCGACAACCAGACCCTCCGGGATGTTCACCCGGCGATCGACAACACAGTTCTTGAGGCGCGCCGATCGCGCGACGTTCGCGTAAGGAAGCGCGACGACATGGTCGAGAACGGCGTAGCTATTGGTTTGAACCTGCGTGAACAGAAGGGAGTTCCGAATGACGGTGCCCGAAACTACGCAGCCGCCAGCGACAAGAGACGAGACCGCGCTGCCGCGCCGGTCATCCTCGTCGTGGATGAACTTTGCCGGAGGGACGGACTCGGAGTAGGTCCAGATCGGCCAGTTTCTGTCCCAAAGGTCGAGCTCAGGGTCGAAATCCGTTAGGTCGATATTCGCCTTCCAGAACGCATCGACCGTGCCAACATCGCGCCAATAGGCCTCCGCATCGCTTCGATGGCGGACGCAGCTGTTGTTGAAACGGTGCGCCTGCGCTTTGCCGTTGGCGACGATATGCGGAATGATGTCGCCGCCGAAATCATGGCTCGACTCCGGATCCTCGGAATCCATGATCAGAAGCTCGCGCAGATAGGACCATTTGAAGACGTAGATGCCCATCGATGCGAGCGCGTGTCCCTCGTCACCCGGAATGCCCGGAGGATCGGCCGGTTTCTCCAGAAACTGGGTGATCCGGTCCTGATCGTCGACCTGCATGACCCCGAAAGCCGTCGCCTCCATCCGGGGTACGGTCAGGCATCCCACGGTCACGTCGGCGTTGGTGTCGACATGCTCGCGCAGCATGACTTCGTAATCCATCTTGTAGATGTGGTCGCCCGCCAGGATGAGAATGTAGTCGATGTCATAGCTGTCGACGATGTCGATGTTCTGGGTCACCGCATCCGCAGTCCCGACGTACCAGCGGTTCTCATCGACGCGCTGCGACGCCGGCAGGATATCGAGGTATTCGTTCCGCTCGGCGCGAAAGAAATTCCAACCCCGCTGACAGTGCCGGATCAGGCTGTGAGCCTTGTACTGCGTGGCGATCGCCATCTTCCGGATGCCGGAGTTCAGCGCGTTCGACAGCGCGAAGTCGATGATCCGCGTTTTGCCGCCGAAGTACACCGCCGGTTTCACCCGCGTGTCGGTCAGCTCCTTCAGACGCGATCCGCGGCCCCCGGCCAGAACGAAGGCCATGGACCGGTTGGTCAAGCGGCTCATTGATGGTGACATGGTCTCCCCCCTTATTGCCGGCCTAGTCCGACCCTTCATAGGCCAGCATGACGGCGCTTAATGGCGGAAGCGTAACACGCGCGGAAGCAGGTTGTCCGCGCCATTCTTGTTCTTTTGCAATCACATGGCCCATGTTTCCGCGATTGCCCCCGCCATAACGTTCCGCGTCCGAGTTGAGCGCCTCGCGCCAGCGCCCCGCCAGCGGAAGGCCACAGGTCCAATCGCTCCGCTCAAGCGGCGTGAAGTTGCAGATGACGGCGATCGGGCGATCGCCTTCGGCGCCCCATCGCGCCCAGGCATAGACCGATTCCTCAGCCGCGTTTGGCTCGATCCACTGGAACCCCGCAGGCTCGCAGTCTTTCCGGTGGAGCGCAGGCTCCGACCGGTAGAGCGCGTTCAGATCGGCGACGTAGTTCCGAAGCCCTGCATGGCTGTGATCGTGCAGAGCGCCCCAGTCCAGCTCAGCATTATGGTTCCACTCGGCAAGCTGGCCGAACTCCTGCCCCATGAACAAGAGCTTCTTGCCGGGATGCCCCCACATGAAACCGTAATAGGCCCTGAGGTTGGCGAACCGCTCCCAGGCGTCGCCCGGCATCTTGCTCAGCATCGATCCCTTGCCGTGCACCACCTCGTCATGGCTGATCGGCAGAATGAAGTTTTCGCTGAAGGCGTAGTGCAGGCCGAAGGTCATCTGATGGTGATGGTGTCGGCGGTAAATGGGGTCTTTCTGGATGTATTCGAGCGTGTCGTTCATCCACCCCATGTTCCATTTGAACCCGAAGCCCAGCCCGCCCGCGTCCACGGGCTTGGAAACGCCTGGAAAAGCAGTGGATTCCTCCGCGATCGTCATGATGCCGCCGACCTTGCCGTAGGTGGTCACGTTCATGCGCTTAAGCATCTCGATCGCCTCGTAATTCTCCCGTCCGCCGTCCTTGTTCGGGACCCATTCGCCGCTTTTGCGCGAGTAGTCGCGGTAGAGCATCGAGGCCACCGCATCCACGCGCAGACCGTCGATGTGGTATTCCTCGAGCCAGTAAAGCGCGTTCGAGATCAGGTAGTTGGCAACCTCGGTCCGGCCAAAGTTGTAGATGTAGGTGTTCCAATCCTGGTGGAATCCTTCGCGCGGATCGGCATGCTCGTAAAGCGCCGTTCCGTCGAAACGTCCAAGACCATGCGCGTCGGTCGGAAAATGCCCCGGCACCCAGTCGAGGATAACGCCGACGCCCTGCTGGTGGGCGGCGTCGATCAGGTCGCGGAACTCGTGTGGAGGCCCGAACCGGATCGTCGGGGCGAACATGCCGACCGGCTGGTAGCCCCAGGACCCCTCGAACGGAAACTCGCTGACGGGGAGAAGCTCGATATGGGTGAACCCCATCTCGACCACGTACTCGACCAGCTGCCGCGCCATTTCCTTGTAGGAGAGCGAACGCCCGCCCTCGCCGAAGACCCTGCGCCAGGATCCAAGGTGCACCTCGAAGATCGAGATCGGCGCCTCGCGGCTGTGGCGACCGCCGCGCTCGGCCATCCATGCGCCATCATGCCAGCCGTATCCGCCGATATCACGAACGACGCTCGCGTTCTCTGGCGCGTGCTGCGACCCGAAGCCGACCGGATCAGCTTTCAAGGGCAGGGTCGCCCCGTCAATCCCGAGGATCTCGTACTTATAGACGGCGCCTTCTCCCAGCCCCGGCAGGAAGATCTCCCACACCCCGGTCGCGCCTCTACGGCGCATCGGGTTCCGGCGCCCGTCCCATTGATTGAAATCGCCGACGACAGAGACGCGCCGCGCGTTCGGCGCCCAGACGGCGAAACGCGTGCCGCTGCTGCCTTCGTGCTCCATCGGATGGGCGCCCAGCACTTTCCAGACTCGCTCGTGTGTGCCTTCGGAAAGCAGGTACTCATCGATTTCGCCCGCCACCGGTCCGAAGCGGTAAGGGTCTTCAAGCTCCCAGGCGCGGCCGGACGCGTCGCTGAACCTGAGGCGGTACGGCGCGTCACCTGGAACGGGCCCCGAAAAAACGCCCGACGCTTCGGCGACAGGATCGAGAGTATGGGCGTCGTCGCTGACGAGCGCCCAGGCCTCAGAGGCGCCCGGATCAAAGGCGGTTACGTGCCGGGACTTGCCGGAACCGCGCGGTCCAAGGACAAAAAACGGGTCATCGTGATTGCCCAGCGAAATGCGCCGCGCGTCGGACGCGCTGACCGTCTGAGACCTATCTTTTGATTTCGACGGCATCTCTTGCGGTCGCCCCCTGGCAGATCACGCCTACTCCGCCGCAATCGACCGGAGCGGTCGCGGAGGCAGAGCATCCCATATCTCAGAAGCATAGCCCCGAATGGTGCGGTCTGACGAGAACCAACCGCTGCGCGCCGTGTTGAACGCCGCCATCCGCGCCCAGCGGCCAGGGTTGCGGAACGCCTCGTCCACCTCGCGGCTAACGCGCCAGTAGTCAGTGAAATCGGACGCGACCACGAAATAGTCATGACCCGAAACGTTGTCGGCGATGCCCCGGAAGCGGTCGTGATCACCCCGCGCGAAGGTGCCGTTCCTGAGCGAGTCGATTGCGCGGGCAAGGCGCGGATCTTTGGAGATCGCGTCCCAGGCGTGGCCCTCGACGTGCCGACGGGCCACGACCTCGTCGGCGTTCATACCGAACAGGAAGAAGTTTTCCGCTCCGACACGCTCCCGGATCTCCACGTTGGCGCCGTCGAGCGTTCCGATGGTCAAGGCGCCATTCAGAGCGAATTTCATGTTCCCGGTGCCCGAGGCCTCCTTGCCTGCGGTCGATATTTGTTCGGAAAGGTCAGACGCGGGAATGAGCCGTTCGGCGAGCGTGACGTTGTAATTCGCGGGGTAGACCACTTTCAGAAGGTCTTTGGTTACCGGATCGCTGTTGATGACGCTCGCGACCGAGTTGATGAGATGGACGATCTCCTTTGCGAAATGGTATCCGGGTGCCGCCTTGCCACCGAAGATCTTCACGCGAGGCGTCCAGTCCCCGTTCGGGTTGTCATGCATCTCCTGCCAGAGCGCGATCGTCTCGAGGATGTTCAGATGCTGGCGCTTGTATTCGTGAATGCGCTTCACTTGCACGTCGAACATGGCGTTGGGATCGACCTGGATGCCCATCGTCTCGCCGATCCAGTTCGACAGCTCCGCCTTGTTCTCGCGCTTGGCCGAGATGTACCTGTCCAGGAATCCGCTGTTGTCGATATGATGCTCGAGCTCACTCAAAAGCTCAGCGTCGCCGATCCAGTCCTCGCCGATGGTGTCGATTATGAGGTCGGACAGCCGCTTGTTGCAGGTCCGAAGCCAGCGCCGGGGGGTGACCCCATTCGTCTGGTTCACGATCCGGTTGGGGTGGTCTTCGTGCAGATGCTGGAAGACCGTCTTCTTCATCAGCTCGGAGTGCAGGGCAGAGACGCCATTCACCCGGTGCGCCATAACGAAAGACAGTTCGCCCATCTTCACCTCGCCATGCTCGATTATCGAGGTGCCGGGGTATTGTGCGCGATGCGAATCGTCGATGCGCTCGATCAGCTGAAGGTGCCGCGGCAGCAGGTACCCCATCAGGCCTTCCGACCAGCGCTCCAACGCCTCGGGAAGAAGCGTGTGGTTGGTGTAGCTGAGGCAGGCGCGTGCGATCTCGACGCTTTCGTCGAAGGGAATCCCGCGCTCGTCGAACAGAAGCCGAACGAGCTCCGGCCCAGCGATGGCCGGGTGCGTGTCGTTGAGCTGAATGGCGACTTTCCCCGGCAGATCGCGCAGGTTTCGCCCCTCGCCCTCGAACCGGCGCAAGAGGTCGCGGAGCGATGCTGCGGTGAAGAAGTACTCCTGCTTCAGGCGAAGCGCTTTGCCGCCGTCAGTCGTGTCGTCCGGATAGAGAACGCGGCTAATGGTCCGGGCCAGCGCCTCGGGCTCGGCGGCGGCGGCATAGTCGCCTGCGTTGAACCGCGCCAGATCAAGAAGCGTCGTCGGCAACGCGCCCCAGAGGCGCAGCGTATTGGCCCACTCGCCCTTCCAGCCGATGATCGGCGTGTCAAAGGCCTGCGCGACAACCGCTTCGTTCGGACGCCAAATGGCGCGCCCTCCGCGCTCATGCACATGGCCGCCGAAACCGATTTCAAACGAGGCCTCGGGGCGCTCGAACTCCCAGACATGGGCCTGCGTGAGCCAGTCCTCCGGCTCTTCGATCTGCCGGCCGCCCTCGAACCGCTGCCGGAACAGTCCGTGCTCGTACCGGATGCCGTAGCCCATGGCCGGGATGCCGAGCGTCGAAAGGCTCTCCAAAAAACAGGCCGCGAGACGGCCGAGTCCGCCATTGCCCAATGCGGCGTCGGGCTCGTCATGCAGGATGGCGTCAAAGGACACCCCGGCATCATCGAAGAATGCCTTGGCGTCGTCATAGACCCCGGTGTTGACCATGGCGTCCTCGATGAGGCGCCCGATCAGAAACTCCATCGACAGGTAGTAAACGCGTTTGGCATCCGTCCGATAGGTCGCTTTGGTCGATTCGAACCACGGGTCGACGATCCGGTCCCGCACCGCCAGCGAAAGCGCGACACGCCAGTCGTAGACGGTCGCATGGTCCTCGTCCTTGCCGATCGAGTACTTCAAATGCGCGTGAATCCGGTCTTTGAAACCATTACTGCTCATGCCGGCGTCCTAGGTTCTTGTAAGGGCTTACAGCCGTTAGCGTTAACGATTCCGTTTATTTAGCGCAGAGGGCCTATTTGCAAGTCAATCCGCCATCAGACCGCAATTGTCGCCGCGACCGCCTTTTTCCAGCGCGTGTACCGCAAAGAGCGCTCGTCTTCAGGCATATCGGGCTCGAACCGACGCTCCAACTGCCAGCTCTTCGTGAATTCTTCTTGGTTCGGATAGACTTCCACCTGCATGCCCGCCAGCCAAGCGGCGCCCAGAGCGGTTGTTTCCTTTACGACGGGGCGGTCAACAGGGGCGCCGATGATGTTGCTTAAAAACTGCATCGTCCAATCGCTCACCGACATGCCGCCGTCGACGCGCAAGACACCGCCGGTGCCGTCCGGCGCGTCCGCGCGCATAGCTTCCAAAAGGTCCAGCGTTTGATAGCCGACGCTTTCGAGCGCGGCCCTGGCCAGCTCTTCAGGCCCAGAATTGCGCGTGAGGCCGAACACGGCGCCCCGGCACTCAGGCTCCCAATAGGGCGCGCCAAGTCCGGTGAATGCAGGAACAAGAACGACCGATTGGGTGGTGTCGGCCGCTTCGGCCATCGGCTGGGTCTCGGCCGCCTCACGAATGATCTTCAGCCCGTCGCGGAGCCACTGAACCACAGCGCCCGCGATGAAGATCGAGCCTTCCAGTGCATAGGTCGGCTCTCCGTTCAACTGATAGGCAACGGTGGTTAGAAGCCGGTTTTGAGATCTCTTAGGAGTACCGCCCGTGTTCAACAACGCGAAGCAGCCGGTTCCATAGGTCGATTTCATCATCCCCGGCTTGAAACACGCCTGCCCGACCGTTGCCGCCTGCTGATCGCCCGCGACGCCCAGGATCGGCACCTCGCGCCCCAGAAGATCCACGCGGGTCTTGCCGAAATCCCCCGCCGAATCCCGGACCTCGGGCAGCATCTCCATTGGGATGTCGAGAAGGTCGCAGATCGTCGAAGACCACCGGCCCCTGGAAATGTCGTAGAGCATCGTGCGGCAGGCGTTTGTCGCGTCCGTCGCGTGAACCGCGCCGCCTGTCAGGCGCCAAATGATATAGCTGTCGACCGTCCCGAACAGAAGCTCGCCGCGCTTCGCCCGCGCCCTCGCATCCTCGTGCTGATCCAGTATCCACTTGAGCTTGGTGGCGGAGAAGTAAGGGTCGAAGAGCAGACCCGTCTTTTCGATGATGGTCTCTTCATGCCCCGCATCGCGCATCTCTGCGCAGAAGTCGGCCGTACGCCTGTCTTGCCAAACAATCGCGTTGTGCAGGGGTTTCCCGGTCGACTTGTCCCAAACCAGCGTCGTCTCCCGCTGGTTGGTGATCCCGACAGCCGCGATTTCATCCGCTGCAATGCCCGCCTTCTCGATGACGGCCCGGCAGGTCGCAGCCACCGTCGACCAGAGATCGGACGGCTCGTGCTCCACCCAGCCAGAAGCTGGGTAGTGCTGCGGAAACTCCTCCTGCGCGATGGCGGCGATGCGCATGTCCTTGTCGAATAGGATCGCCCTGCTCGACGTGGTTCCCTGGTCGATCGCCATTACAAAAGACATGACGCCTCCTCCACCTTCCGTTTCTACTCAGCCGCGCTCTCGCGCGCTTCACGCTTCGCGGACATCCAATCGCCGATGCCACTGATCTCTTCAGGCGACAGCCGCAATCCGAGCTTGCTTCGGCGCCAGACCACATCGTCAGCCGTTCGGGCGTATTCCTTGTCCATCAGCCATGCGACTTCGGCCTCAGTCAGGGTGGCGCCGAATGAGGCGCCAAGATCGTCCACCCGCGCCGCCTCACCCAAAACCGCCCTGGCTTCGGTTCCATAGGCCCTGACCAGACGCTTAGCCCAAAACTCGTCAAGGAACCGAAAAGAGTCCCGCAATTTGCCAACTTCGGCGTCAAAGCCCCGAACCGGGAAGTCCCCTCCGGGCAAGGGAACGCCCGCCGTCCAATTCCCCCGCGCCTCCGTGAAGAAGGGCTTGAGCTTCTCAAACACCCCTTCCGCGAGCTTCCGATAGGTCGTGATCTTGCCGCCGAAAACGCTGAGGATCGGCGGGCCTGCATCATCGAGGGACAGCACGTAATCGCGGGTTGCCGCCGCCGCCGATTTCGCGCCGTCGTCGTAGAGCGGCCTGACGCCCGAGTAAGTCCAGACGACGTCCTCCCGCGACACCGTCTCCTTAAAGTACTGATTCGCGAATTCGAGCAGATAGGCGGCTTCGTCGTCCGAACAGGCCGCGTTCGAAGGATCGCCCTCGTACTCTTTGTCGGTCGTGCCGATCAGGGTGAAGTCGGTCTCGTAGGGAATGGCGAATATGATCCGCCCGTCAGTCCCCTGAAAGAAGTAGCACTTGCCGTGGTCGAAGAGCTTGCGGGTCACGATGTGACTGCCCTGAACCAGCCGGATACCCTCTCCCGAGTTGAGGCGTGCTTTGGTGCGGATCACATCCTCGACCCAGGGGCCGCCGGCGTTCACCAACGCCTTGGCGAGATGGGTGGAAACGCTTCCCGTCTCAACATCCTCAACCGTGACGGCCCAGACGCCATCGATGCGTTCAGCGGACGTCACCTTTGACCGCACCAGAATGCGGGCGCCCCGCTCTTCAGCGTCTCGGGCGTTAAGGACCACGAGACGCGAGTCCTCCACCCAGCAATCCGAGTATTCGTAGGCCATGCGGAACTTGTCGTCCAATGGACCGCCAGCAGGGTCGCGCCGAAGATCGAGCGTCTTCGTTCCCGGCAGAATCTTCCGTCCGCCCAGATGGTCGTACATGAACAGGCCCAGCCGGATCATCCAAGCGGGACGCCGGCCTTTCATCCAGGGCATTAGCAGGCCCAAAAGACGCGATGCGGGCGTCGATGTCTCGAACCGCATGTCCTTGTGGTAGGGCAGTACGAACCGCATGGGCCAGGAGATGTGCGGCATGGCGCGAAGCAACGTCTCGCGCTCCACCAGAGCTTTTCGCACAAGGTCGATCTCGAAATACTCGAGATACCTCAATCCGCCGTGGAAGAGCTTGGTCGAGGCCGAGGACGTCGCCGACGCGAGATCGTTCATTTCCGCAAGCGTCACCGAAAGGCCCCGGCCCTGAAGGTCGCGGGCGATCCCGGTTCCGTTGATGCCGCCTCCGATCACGAAGACATCGCGGATCTCTTCCGTCATACAGGCTCCCGAAGCGCGGTGAATGCTACTTCTCTCGTGTCGCAAGTCTGCTGGCAATGCAAGTTCAGTCGAATTGCCGAGACTGATCCTGAGGCTAGGTCATTCTCAAATGGAGCGCATTTCGATGTTGAGAGTTCTTCTAACACTTTTGGTCCTGGCGACCCCGGTAGCTGCGCAGGATCGTCGGCCTAGCCATTGCATCGCAGTTGCGGACGCCGTGCCGGGACTGGAGTACCTCCACAAAGCAAGCTGGCGGGCGCCGGTTGAGGATGAGTTCGCTGTCCGGATCAGCTTCGTTGATCATTCGATGTATCTGCTGCAAACCCACGGCGGGCTGAGCGCGGTGACGGATTTCGCAGGTTTCATCGGCGCGGTCGACTTCGTGCCCGACATCGTCACGATGAACAACGCCCACTCGAGCCACTGGACTCCGTTTCCGAACCCCGACATCGACCATGTCCTCGAAGGCTGGCGGCAAGCCGGGGAGCCGGCGGATCATTACCTCGATCTCGGCGAAATGCTCGTGCGCAATGTCACCACTGACATTCGCGGCGGGTTTGAAACCGGCCGCATCAACGACGGGAACTCAATCTTCGTCTTCGAAGTCGCTGGGCTTTGCATTGGGCACCTGGGCCACCTGCACCATGAGCCAACGGACGCGCAATACGCCGCACTCGGTCGGCTCGACGTGGTCATGGCCGCTGTTGACGGAGGGCTGACGGTCGATCACCCAACGATGATCCGGATCGTGAACCGCCTGAAATCTTCGATCGTTCTGCCGATGCATTGGTTCACTCGTTCGTCGCTTGAGCGCTTCCTTGACGGCGTGTCCGGCGAATTCGCCATCGAACGAACGGACAGATCGTCGATTGAGGTCTCCCTCAGAACGCTGCCCAGCCGGCCGACCGTGATGGTGCTGGAGCCCCGGTTCCTCAATATGGAAGATTGACTTCGACCGGCCCGACCCCAAAACGTCCTTCCATGCTGAACCCTTGCGACCAAGACTTCGCCGGACGTCTGGCGGCGGAGATACCCGGGCTTTCGATCAAACCCGCCGAACCCCGCTATCTTGAAGAACCGCGCGGTAAATTCATTGGCCTGCCCACCTGGGTGGCCGCGCCGTCATCGACCGAAATGGTCGCGCGGGTGGTGCGATTGGCCAGCGACGCCAGCGTCGGAATACAGCCCTATGGCGGGGGGACCGGCCTCGTTGGCGGGCAGATCGTAACAGAGGGGCCGGAACCGCTCATTCTTTCGATGGAGAAGATGCGGGCGATCCGCGCGGTCTATCCCGCCGAGAACACACTGATTGTGGAGGCGGGCGCCACTTTAGCGGAAATACATGACGCCGCGGACGATGCGAACCGCCTGTTCCCGCTGAGCTACGCAAGCCAGGGCACCGCGCAGATCGGGTCCGGCCTTGCCGTGAATTCGGGCGGTCTGAACGTGTTGCGGTACGGGATGGCGCGGGACCTTTGTCTGGGCGTCGAAGCCGTCCTTGCGAATGGGACCGTCTTTAACGGGCTGAAACGGCTGCGGAAGGACAATACCGGCTACGATATCCGGCATCTTCTGATCGGGTCGGAAGGCACGCTGGGCATAATCACGGCGGCGGCCCTATCGCTCGCGCCGAAGCCCGCCCGACACGGCACGGCCTTCCTCGAGGTCGCGGGTCCGAAAGAGGCGCTGGAGCTCCTGAATGCGATCCGCGAGAGCGCGGGCGATGTCGTTTCAGCCTTCGAGCTGATGTCTGGAACAGGTCTAGACTTCCTAGCGGAGGTCTTTCCGGACGTCCGGCGTCCCTTTCGGCACAACCCGGAATGGACCGTGCTCGTCGAGATCGGGACATCCGAGGCGGTCGATCCGGAGGAGATCCTCTCGGACACTTTCGAAAGCGCGCTTGAGACGGGCTGGGTGACGGACGGGTTGATCGCGACCAGCGGCGCCCAGCGGGAAGCCTTCTGGGCCGTGCGCGAGACCATTCCGCAGGCGAACCGCGCGATCGGCGCCGTCGCATCGCATGACATCTCGCTGCCCTTGTCCGAACTGCCCGAATTCCTTGAAAGCATGCCTACCCGAATCGCGGGCATTGCCGATGTTCGCGTCAACGCCTTCGGGCATCTGGGCGACGGCAACTTGCACTATAACGTCTTCCCCCCGGCGGGCCGCTCGGCGGCGGAGTTCAAGAGCGCCGCGCCGGACCTCAGCACGCTGATTCACGACGAAGTCGTCCGGCTTGGTGGCAGCTTCAGCGCAGAGCATGGGATCGGACGCCTGAAGACGGGAGAGCTCGCGCGCTACGGCGACCCGGCGAAACTGTCCGTCATGAAAGCGATCAAGACCGCGCTGGACCCTCATGGCATCCTGAACCCGGGCGTTGTGCTCGACTGAAAAGGATCGCCCCCCTGACAGAGTCAGAGGGGCGAAAACTGGTTAGGGAACTGGATCCTCAAGGACCGGTATCCACTCACTACCCATGAATCCTTAAGATCGGGTTTACCACCGCTCACGCGCCCTCAAACTCGCAAAGCGTGTGCACATCCATTCCCAGGTCCTCGATCTTCTTGCGCCCGCCAAGTTCCGGCAGATCGACAATGAAAGCGCATCCGATGATGTCGCCGCCCAGCCGCTCGATCAGCTTGATCCCGGCGGCGGCCGTTCCGCCGGTCGCCAGAAGGTCGTCAACGATCAGGATCTTCTCGCCGGCGGATATCGCGTCGTCATGGATCTCCATGATCGCCTCGCCGTACTCGAGCGCGTACTCCTCGCTGATCGTCGCGCCCGGAAGCTTGCCCTTCTTGCGCACGGGGACAAAGCCCACGGAAAGCTGATGCGCGATCGCGCCGCCAACGATGAACCCCCGCGCCTCCAGCCCGACGACCTTGTCGATCCGCTCGCCGGCGAAGGGATGGAGAAGCTGGTCGACGCAAATGCGCAACCCGCGCGGGTCCGCGAATAGAGTCGTCACATCCCGGAACATGATCCCTTCATGCGGGAAGTCGACGATCGTCCGGATGTAGTCTTTGACGTCTTTCTTCTGATTGTTCATCGGCAGCCCTATCTGGAATGTCGGGATGCATCACACCGGCAGGAGAAAAGGATAGCAAGCGGAATGAGCGGCAGACGGGACATCCTGATCGGCGCTGCCGCAATTCTCACCGTTGGCGGCGGCTGGCAGCTTTGGATCCGCCGGCCGAAGCCCTTCGCGTTCGAGGACATGGTCGGATTGCCGGGGTGGCGCCGGATCGAGTTCACGGGCGTCACGATCGCAGCCTGTCGGATGCCGCGTTGATCGGTCTGGATGACAGCGAAGCAGTAAGCAGCGCCCCCCTCACGGCTGCCGCGCTCTGCGACGCGCTCTATCCGGGCCGGACGACGCGCCGAACCCCTGTCGCCGTCTTTTCCGATTTCTTCTGCCCGTTCTGCCGGCGGCTCATCCAGATGTTGCATGATCGTCAGGATTCCGGAGCGGACGATATCGAGGTCTTCTGGCACGAGTTGCCGCTTCTAGGTCGGTCTTCCGAGATGGCGGCGCTTGGGGCGATCGCGGCGGGCCTGCAGGGCCGCTATGCGACGTATCAGAAGATGCTGGCCGCGACGCAGTTCCGCCCAACCGAGCGATTCCTCGTCGAGACGGCCGACATGCTCGGTCTCGACACGGAGCGGTTCACGCGAGACCTGTCTCGCGGCGAGGTCGAGACGGCTCTCGACACGTCAAGGCGGGCCGCCGGCGCGCTCGGAGTCTACGGGACGCCCGCGATGACCATCGGCAAGACGATCGTGATGGGCGAGGTCTCTGAGGCGGAGTTCGACCGCCTCATCGCGTTGGAAACCGACCGCGAAACGGGCTGCTAGCCAAGCAACCGCCCTGCCACCGCGTCGAGCTTCGCGACCATGGCCGGGTCCCGTGCGTCTGGTGCCGTGAGCACGGCGAATTCCAACGCCCGGTCGCACCCGTCCCGGCAGGGTGGCCGGGTCGGGTCGGCGCCCTTGACGAGGGCGGAGACCATGGCCCGCGCCTTTTCGGCGTTGCCCTGAAGCGTGGCGATGATCTCCGCTACATCCACCTCGCCATGGTCGGGGTGCCAGCTGTCGTAGTCGGTGATCATCGCGACGGACGCGTAACAAAGCTCTGCCTCGCGCGCGAGCTTGGCCTCCGGCATATTCGTCATCCCGATGACGTCGCAGCCCCAAGCTTCCCGGTACATCTTGGATTCCGCCAGGCTCGAGAACTGCGGACCCTCCATCGCCAGATAGGTGCCGCCACGATGCGCCGTGATGCCTGTCTCCCGCGCGGCCTCCTCGCAGGCGTCGCCCAATCGGGAGCACGTCGGATGCGCCATGCTGACATGAGCGACGAACCCGCTTCCGAAAAACGTCTTGTCGCGGCCCACCGTGCGGTCGATGAACTGGTCGACGATGACAAAGTCGCCCGGCGCCATCTCCTCACGAAAAGACCCGCAGGCGGACACGCTGATGACATCGGTGACGCCCAGGCGCTTCAGCGCGTCGATATTGGCGCGATAGGGAACTGTCGTCGGCGAATGGACATGCCCGCGACCGTGGCGGGGCAGAAAGGCCATCGGGATGCCGTGAAGCCGGCCCGTCAGGATCTGATCCGAGGGGCGGCCCCAGGGGCTCTCCACATCGACCCACTTCGCGTCCCCAAGGCCCTCGATGTCGTAAACGCCGCTGCCACCGATGACGCCGATCATCACTGGGGTTTCGCTCATGCCCGCACTCCGTCGCAAATCTCGCGGCGACGGTAGCGAGCCAGCCCGGTTTTGCAACTTGCGGTTTTGCCTCTCCCGAACGGAAAGGCCCTCGCTTCTCAGCGAGGGCCTCATCCCGCGAAAGGTCCCCGATGCCGCAGGCTGGGTGGGGGCTGTTGATCCACGGCACCGGGGATAGCGTCTTTCGCTACATCTTTTGAGTGCCCGCGAACTTGGGCGAGATCAGGGGCCGGAATCGCCTAAGACGGGGTAATTTCATGGCAAAGTTGCGGCGAGGGTTGATTTGCGCAGATTGGAAAGGCAGTTTCCCACTCATGACGGTTCAGACGCCGACCCCGTTTCCAAATCCGAAACCGATCGTTGATCAGGTCTCCTTCGACCGAAGGGAGCTTTCGGTGATTCTCGGCGTCTACGGACGCATGGTCGCGGCTGGGGAATGGCGCGATTACGGGATGTCGTTCCTCAAGGATGTCGCCGTCTTCTCGATCTTCAGACGGTCGGCCGAACACCCGATTTACCGGATCGAGAAACGGCCTCGGCTCAGGAACCGCCAGGGCATGTATACTGTCATCGGAATGGACGGGCAGATCCTCAAACGCGGTCAGGACCTGAAGGTCGTTCTCCGCGTGCTCGAAAGAAAGCTGATCCGGGCCGTCGACTAGGTCGGTCTCTTCATTGAGGTTATGGCGCCGGTCTCTGTCGCCGCGATCCGCGCGACCGCTTCTTCCATTGGCTCCTCGACAACCATCATGTGATGGGCGTTCGCGTGAATGATCCATCCGGGCGACGACACGATTGCGACGTGGCCCTTCCAGAACAAAAGGTCCCCGCGGGAAAGCGCCCCTCTGCCCACGTCTTGCCAATGCATCGCCTCTTGCAGGTCGCTGTCGCCGGGGCAGCTGACGCCGCAGGCGAGGAACGCGGCCTGGACAAGTCCCGAACAATCGATCCCCCGTCCGGAATTGCCGCCCCAAAGGTACGGCACGCCGAGAAACTTGCGAGCGACCGCGACTGGGTCGTCCTCCAGATCCCCTAAGCGCTTCAAATGGCCGGAGGGCAGAAAGGCGCTCCCCGGTTCCGGCGCCTGCCGGATTTCCGACCAGTCACCGGTCGTTCCAACCACCTCTACCCGGCTCCCAAAGAAGAGCGGTGCGCAAGGCTCCCATGCCGTCAAATCAGGCGTCGCCTTGAAGTACGTCTCGCGGACAGCCACCCGATGCGTCGCCCCGTCCCCCTCAGCCAGATGCGCGGCCCGCACGTAGCCGCAATAGCCGTCACGCCGAGCAAAGCCGTAGGCAGCTCCGGCCCCGGGATTCTTCGGCATCTCCAGAACCTCGAACACGTCACCGAACAGAAACTCGCGGTCGCGCGGACCCTCCGGCGCTCGCAGAATCGGCGTCACCGACCGCGTTATCCGATGCGGGATCGCCTCGGCAAAGCTGTCGGCCTCCACGACGCCTTTCAACGAGACATGCGCGACAGTTCCGTTGCTGGCCGTGGTTCGGGGGTCGAAACTCACCGCGCCAGACCCGGCAGCGCGTCAAACAAGGCGCGAATGCCCTGGCCCGCGCCGCCTTTCGGGCGCCCCGGCTCGGACGCCGGCGTCCAACCGAAGATGTCGAAGTGCAGATAGCGCGGACACCCGGTCACGAACCGGCGTAGGAACAGCGCGGCGGTGATCGACCCCGCGAACCCGCCCTTCGGCGCGTTGTCGAGGTCCGCGATCCCGGGCTCGATCATCTTCTCGTAAGGATCCCAGAAAGGCATCCGCCAGACCGGGTCCCGCACCCGCCGCGCGGCGGACTCGAGCGCCGCCGCATCCTTGTCATCGGTGGCGTAGTAGGGCGCGAGGTCCGGCCCGACCGCGACCCGCGCGGCGCCCGTCAAAGTCGCCATCGAAACGATCAGATCGGGCGAATCCTCGTCCGCAAGCGTGAGCGCGTCTGCCAGGACCAGCCGCCCCTCCGCATCCGTGTTGTTGATCTCCACCGTTAACCCCTTGCGGGAGGTCAGGATGTCCCCGGGCCGGAACGACGAACCAGCGACGGCGTTCTCGACCGCCGGGATCAACACCCGCAACTGAATCGCCGCCCCCGATCCCATGAGCATATGCGCGAGGCCAAGCACATTTGCCGCACCACCCATGTCTTTCTTCATCAGCCCCATGGACGCCCCGGGCTTGAGGTTCAGCCCGCCGGTATCAAAGCAAACGCCTTTACCGACCAAGGTGATCTTAGGCCCGGCGCCGCCCCATCTGAGGTCAATGAGTCGAGGCGCTTCGGTCGCCGCACGCCCGACCGTATGGATCATCGGGAAGTTCTCCGAGAGCAGCGCCTCACCACTGATTACAGCGATCGCGGCACCAAACTCGGCGGCCAGATCCCGGGCGCTCGCCTCCAGCGCCTCTGGCCCCATATCGCTCGCCGGCGTGTTGATGAGATCGCGCGTCCGCGCCTCGCCTGCAGCGATCAGCTCGATCCGCTCCGCGTCGATCCCCTCGGGCGCGACAAGACCTGCGGCGGGCGCGGAGTCGGATTTGTACTTGCCGAAAACATATCCCGAGAGAAGCCAGCCGAGGGCGAACTCTTCGAGCGCGTCGCCTTCGAGGTTCGACACCAGCGTCCACGCGCTCTCGGGCAGCGCCTTCCGGATGCTGGCAGAAATAAACCGCGACCGACGGACTGTCTGGTCATCGCCGAGCCCAGCAGCGGCGGCTGCGACCGACCCGTCGGGGCCCGGGAAGACGACCACCGCGCCGGCCGACCCCGTGAAGCCGTTCGCCTCCACCCAGGTCCTCCGCGCGTCGTCCAGCGATTGGAGCCAGTCGTCGAATGCGCCTTTTGAGACAAGCGTCAGTGGACGCGCGGCCGTGGCGGAAGAGGCGAAGCTCAAAAAGGACATGAATGGGCTCCAGCGTAGTTTCGCTGGCAGCCTATCCGCAGATATTCCGGCGGCAAGTGGTCAAAGTCGGAGGCCGCCAACATGCCAAATGATCGCAAGAGAGCTTTCGCCCACGCGGATCGTCCGGGCGACAAGCGCCGAGAGCGCGACGCTGTCGTTCGATCGCCCCACCTCGCCCGCGCGTTCGGCAACATCGGACAGCGTCAGAAATCCGACGGCGTCGGCCTTGGACTTCAGTGATGAAGCGATCGCCGAAAGACGGCTGATCTCGCCCGCCTGCCAGGCCGCCTCAAGTCCGCAAAGCAGCTCGACGATCTCTTCGAGCGCGCGGTCCCGCTCCAAAAGTACAAGCCCTGAACCGCGCTCGACAACGGCGTCCGCTGCCCTGTCGATCTCAATCCGAACCACTTCGCCAATCGGCAAACTCGTCACTTCCATCTTCGCATCTCATCCCTCGGCCCCAAGGCCCGAGCAGTATTTGCCCCGGGAAAAGAAATCGTTGATAAGGATGGGAAAACGCGGCGCATTTGCTTCTAATGCGTTCGAGCGCCGCATCAGGGGAAAAAACGCATGAACCACGCCCGCCCGCTGCCAAGCTTTCTGGTTCAGCGCTACAAGGGTTGGCGAGCGACCGGGTATGAAGAGAACCAGGCATGGTATCGCCGGCTCGCGGACGAAGGGCAGCGGCCCAGCGCCATGATTATCGCCTGCTGCGACAGCCGCGTCGCCGTGACCTCGATCTTCGGGGCGAACCCCGGCGACTTTTTCATCCACCGGAACATCGCGAGCCTCGTGCCGCCCTATGAGCCGGACGGCGACAGGCACGGCACCTCCGCGGCGATCGAGTACGCAGTGACGGCGCTCAAGGTCGCACATCTGATCGTTCTGGGTCACTCGAAATGCGGGGGCGTGGCCGGATGCCACGCGATGTGCTCGGGGCATGCGCCGGAGCTCGAGAAGCAATCCAGTTTCGTGGGGCGTTGGATGGATATCCTGCGCCCGGGGTATGAACGCGTGCGGGGTCATGCCGACGACGAGATTCACTCCCTCGAACTTCAGGCCGTGATCGTCAGTCTCGAAAACCTGATGACCTTTCCATTCGTCAAAAGCGCCGTTGAGAACGGCGCTTTGTCGCTGCATGGCTTGTGGACGGATATTCGAGAGGGCGGCCTGCTTCAGCTGGATGCCGAGACGCAGGCCTTCGAGCCGGTTTAGGTCACGCCGCCGACTGCTTTGCCTGCGCGCGGACGGACCGGAAGACCGGCGCGTCGGTCGTGTTGCTCGCTTCGCGGCGGCCGAGCGCCTTGACGCTTTCGTCCGATTTTTTCTTCAGGAATTCGGCCAGACGGCTTGGGCGGGAGGTTTCACTTAGGGTAAGGGACATCGAATTCGTACTCCGTAGATGCTCGGCAGGTCAGGATCGCGTGCTGTCTTCAGCAGCTGACGCGGAATAAAAGAACATTCCGCGCGAGGTCAGCCTGCGCCGCGCCGCCGCGCGATAGGACGACAAAGGTACGACGTCCTGGCCGCCGACGGCTTCATGCGCGGGCTCAGCCCGCATTCCGGCGAATGAAAGGACACGGGCGGTCATGCTTCCGCCCGACTTCGACAGCGTGTCCGTTTCGGTCGCGAGCGCCTTCAGAGACTCTTTCTCGCGTTCCTCCAGACCCTGAAGCAGATTCTGAACTTGGTCTTCCGTGACGGGTTTCATCAACCACATATCCCCTAGGTGCAGCGCAGTCGCCCCCGAGGCTCCGCATGAAGTGTGACGGGAATTGAGCACGAATGTGTCGGAAATGAGGCGGATGCCCGCGTGCGACTCTTCCGGGGAGAACGAAAAGGGGAACTGGCGCCAGAACACACAACAAACAAAGGCTCGATCGCCCGACCGTTACCGATTTGCACCCATGCCACATTTCCGCACCGGCGTTTTCCCGCACAGCAACAATGCGCGGCCGTGAGTGAGCGGGTTCCGGCAGAAGAAACAATAAAGGCGCCCGCAACGGGGCGCCTTTTCGGAATCAGGCTGTTTTGCGGCGACTCAGCCCTTTTTCAGGACCCGATTCCCCAGAAGTTCCGCGATCTGCACCGCATTGAGCGCCGCGCCCTTCCTCAGGTTGTCGCTGACGCACCAGAGATTGAGACCATTCTCGATCGTGCTGTCCTGCCGGATCCGGCTGACAAAGGTGGCGAAATCGCCGACGCATTCGATCGGCGTGGTGTAGCCGCCATCTTCCCGCTTATCCACAACCATGACGCCGGGGCTCTCGCGCAGAATGTCCCGCGCCTCGTCCTCGTCGAGAAAATCCTCAGTTTCGATATTAACGGCCTCGGAATGCCCCACGAAGACCGGCACGCGCACGCAGGTCGCCGTGACCTTGATCGAGGTGTCGATGATCTTCTTCGTTTCAGCGACCATCTTCCACTCTTCCTTTGTCGAGCCGTCTTCCATGAATACGTCGATCTGCGGAATGACGTTGAAGGCTATCTGGCGCTGGAACTTCGAAGGCTCAACTTCGGTCGTCGGATTGTAGACCGCTTTGGTCTGCTCCCAAAGCTCGTCCATGCCGTCTTTACCGGCACCCGACACCGACTGATAGGTCGACACGACAACGCGCTTGATCTTTGCGCGATCATGCAGCGGCTTCAGCGCGACGACCATCTGAGCGGTCGAGCAGTTCGGGTTCGCAATGATGTTTTTCTTTGAAACACCACTGATCGCTTCCGGGTTTACCTCCGGAACAATCAACGGGATCTCTGGATCATAGCGATACAGCGATGAGTTATCGATGACGACACAACCTGCCTTTGCCGCGCGCGGCGCATAGGTCTTGGTTGCTTCCGAGCCAATCGCGAACAGCGCGATGTCGTAGCCCGTGAAATCGAACGTATCGAGGTCTTTCGTCGTGAGTGTTTTGTCCCCAAAGCTGACTTCAGTGCCGAGCGAACGGCGCGACGCAAGAGCGACGACCTCATCGGCAGGGAACTGGCGCTCGGCCAGGATGTTCAGCATTTCGCGGCCCACGTTACCGGTGGCGCCGACGACAGCGACGCGATAGCCCACTTTGACCTCCATTGGATTGGGACGCGCGGCCTATAGCGGCTGGTGCCACGCGGGAAAAGGGGCTTTACGGTCGAAAGCGGGCGCGGGTGCATGATTTCTCTTGATGCGTGGCATGACGGTTGCTGCGAAGGCGACCCGGCTTGAAATGCGCCTGTGTGTTTGCGAGAGCTTGACCATGAAGAACGACCTTCCCTACCGGCCCTGCGTTGGCGTTGTGCTCGCCAATGCCGAGGGACTGGTCTTCGTCGGCGAGCGCATCGACACGCCCGGCGCCTGGCAGATGCCGCAGGGCGGAATCGACAAGGGCGAGATGCCGGTCGACGCGGCCTTGCGCGAGCTTGAGGAGGAGACGGGCGTCCCGGCGGCAATGGTCACTGTGGAGGCAGAGCACCCAGACTGGGTCCTCTACGATCTGCCCGATCATCTGGTGGGTAAGATGTGGAAGGGAAAGTACCGCGGACAGACGCAGAAGTGGTTTCTGCTGCGGTTCAAAGGCGCTGACGATGACATCGACATCACAAGCCATGATGAAGAATTCTCGCGCTGGCGCTGGGCCGCGCCCGCCGAGGTGCTGCGCGACATCGTGACTTTCAAAAGGGACGTCTACCACCAGGTGATGGGCGCGTTCCGCAACAGACTGTCCGGCGGATGAAGATCGCGGCAGTCCTCCTGGCCGTGTTGCTCGGCGCCGGCCCCGCCCTTGCCCTGTCATGCCTGCAGCCCGACGCCGTCCGGCTCTACGAGGCCGCCCGCGACTCCGAGAGCGACTACTGGATCGCCGTGGGACGCATCCGAGCCATGGAGGAGGTGAACGTGCCGGAATCCGGGTTGCGGCCGCCGCAAGACGAAGAGAGTCACGCCGACACCAAAGTGCAGTTCCTTGGCCGCGTTCTCGTGGGCGATCGGATCTTCCACCCCTTCGCCCGACGCGTCACGCTGCGGCTGACATGTGTCTCAGCATGGTGTGCCGGGGACCCGGGCGACGCGCAAGTCATCGCGGCGATCGAGGTCGCGGAAAGGGGCTTGGTTCTGTCGATTGGCCCCTGCAGCGAGACGGCAGTCCCCTACACCGAGGACGGGATGGAGCGCCTTCTGGCCTGCCACGCCGACGGGGAGTGCGTCCATGCCCTCCCCTAGACCGATCTTGCCAGAACCTGGCTGATCTCGGTGAGCGAGCGCCCCGATTGCTTCCGCCATTCACTGACCGCGTCCTGAACCGCTCGCATCGCTGATTTCGAGGTCGGCGGCTTGTCGATCAAGCCCTCGGCTATCAGCCGCGCGACGACATCCGCAGACAGGATCAGGCTGTCGGCGCCCGAAAATCGCAGGAAGTACTGGCCGCTCGATCCGCCAAGCCGGCTTCCGCGCCTTTTCAGCATGTCCAGAAGCCCGATGTAGTCCTCGGCGGGCCAACCGCCGATTACTGACCCGATGCCGCCTTCGGATCGAAGCTCCTGAACGAAAACCGCGTTGTCACGAACCGACTGGATCTTCGCGCCGTTCCGGACGATCCGCGCGTCCTTGAGCAGCGCGTCGAACCAGTCGTCATCCATCATGGCGCAGCGGTCCGCGTCGAATCCATGGAACGCCTCCTCGAACCCATCCCACTTCGCTTCGATGACCTTCCAGTTGAAACCCGCGCTGAAGACGCGCTGCGTCATGCCGGAGAGCCAGCGATCTTCGGGGATCGCGGCAAGGGTTTGAGCGTCCTTTGGCCTGGAGAGCTTCGCCTCCAGCGCCACGGCTCCGCCGTGACGTTCGGCGGCGATGGCGTAGATCTCGTCAAATGCGCGCATGATGTCCTCCCTCGCTGGGACTATGACGTTTGTTTTGCTCTACTTTCGACAGCCCTCACAGCCTTGTGAGAGTTGGCTGGAAATGAGAACAAAACGTGAATATCATGTATGAATCCGAGTCGCCAGCTGGGGCCAGCCTCCGTGCGCCCTGGAGTATTTGGACTAAGAGGAAAACCCGTTTGAGCTTTGCCGAGCTTGATATCACCTCGAACTTCACCTTCCTGACCGGCGCGTCGCATCCCGAGGAATATGTCGATCGGGCCGCGCTTCTGGGGCTTTCGGCGCTCGCGATCACGGATGAGAACTCGGTCGCGGGGATCGTTCGCGCCTATGCCCGGGTGCGGGAGATCGCGCGTCAGGTGAAGGAGCGGCGCGAAGGCGACCTCATCGGCCCGCCCGCGCCAGTCGCCGCCTGGGAGGTGAAACCAAAAGTCGTCGAGAGCTATCCCGGCACCCGCGAGCGGCAAAAGAACGGGACGCTGGCGCCCGAGGAGACCCAGGACTTTCTGGACGGTCCGAAGGCGGGGTTCGAGACCCGAGTCGCGCCGCCGCCGCTCGACGCCTCCGCCGCGATCCTGAACGTCCCCCGCCTGATCCCCGGCGCGCGGATCGTTCTGGAGGACGGGTTCAGGGTGACGGTTCTGCCCAAGAACCGCGCGGGCTGGGGCAGGCTTTGCCGGTTGATTTCGCGGGGGCGGCTTCGGGCGGAGAAGGGCTCCTGCCAGCTCAAGATCGATGATCTGATCGAGTTCGCCGCCGATCAGGCGCTTCTGATCCATGCCCGCGACGGCCTGCCTAAGACGCTTTGGCGGGGCCATGCGAGCCGGCTGGTCAAGCGGTTTCGCAAAGACTGCCACCTGCTGATCGCACCCCGCTATGACGGGCAGGACCCTGAACGTATCGCGCATCTGACAGAGCTGGCCGCGAAACTCGGCATTCCCGCCATCGCCTCCGCCTCGCCCCGAATGCACCACGGCGGGCGACGCAAGCTGGCAGATGTGCTGACTGCCATCCGCGAGGGCGTGAAGGTCGATGAGCTCGGCCGCGCGGCGCTTGCCAATGCGGAGCAGCGCCTGCGGCCAGAAGACGAGATGCGGCGGCTCTTCGGCCCGCATGCCGGCGCGGTGGATCGCGCGGCGGACCTTGCAGAGAGCCTCACCTTCGCATTGGACGAACTGCGCTACGAGTACCCCTCGGAAGTGGCGGAAGGGGAATCCGCCTCCGAACGGCTTCGGAGGCTGGCCTACGAGGGGCTCGCATGGCGCTATCCGGCGGGCGCGCCCGATAAGGTCCGCAAGCTTCTGGAGCATGAGCTGACCCTGATCGCCAAGCTAAATTACGAACCCTATTTCCTGACCGTTCGCGATGTGGTCGCCTTCGCCCGGTCCCGCGACATCCTCTGCCAGGGGCGCGGCTCGGCGGCCAATTCGGTGGTTTGCTACCTCCTTGGCGTCACCTCGGTCTCGCCCGAAATCGGCACGATGGTTTTCGAGCGCTTCGTCTCGGAAGCCCGCGACGAGCCCCCCGACATCGACGTCGATTTCGAGCATGAGCGGCGCGAGGAGGTAATCCAATGGATCTACCAGCGCTACGGCCGGGACCGCGCGGGGCTTTGCGCCACCGTAGTCCATTACCGCGGCAAGCGGGCAATCCGAGAGGTCGGCAAGGTTATGGGTCTGACCGAAGACACGATCTCCGCCGTCTCCTCCCAGCTCTGGGGTTTCTTCGACACCTCCGGCATGGCCGATCAGCAATTGCGCGAGATCGGGCTCGATCCGACCGACAGCCGCCTCGCGCAGACGATGGAGCTGATCTTCGAGATTCAGGGCTTCCCCCGCCACCTCTCTCAGCATGTCGGCGGCTTCGTCATCACCGAAGGGCGGCTTGACGAGCTTGTCCCGGTCGAGAACGCCACGATGGAGGACCGGACGGTCATCTGCTGGGACAAGGACGACATCGACGCGCTCGGCATCCTCAAGGTCGATGTCTTGGCGCTCGGCATGCTGAGCTGCATCCGCAAGGCCTTCGACCTGATCCGTACCCACCATCAGACCGACTACAGCCTCGCCACGCTCCCCCCGGAAGACCCGGCCGTCTACGACATGCTCTGTGAGGCGGACAGTCTGGGCGTTTTCCAGGTTGAAAGCCGGGCGCAGATGAACTTCCTGCCCAGAATGAAACCCCGCACCTTTTATGACCTCGTCATCGAGACCGCGATCATCCGGCCCGGCCCCATTCAGGGCGACATGGTCCACCCGTACCTCCGCCGCAGGAACGGGGAGGAGAAGGTCGTCTTCCCCTCCGACGAGCTGGGCAAGGTGCTGGGCAAGACGCTGGGCGTGCCGCTCTTTCAGGAGCAGGCGATGCAGATCGCCATCGTCGGCGCGGGCTTCACGCCAGAGGAGGCCGACCGGCTCCGCCGCGCGCTCGCCACCTTCAAGAAGCAGGGGAACATCAGCGAGTTCCGCAATCGGTTCCTGCGCGGCATGCGCGAGAACGGCTATGACGACGATTTCGCCCTGCGCTGCTTCAGCCAGATCGAAGGCTTCGGCTCCTATGGTTTTCCCGAAAGCCACGCGGCGAGCTTCGCGCTTCTCGTCTACGCCTCCGCATGGCTCAAAAAGCATCACCCCGGCATCTTCGCCTGTTCGCTTCTGAACGCCCAGCCGATGGGCTTTTACGCCCCCGCCCAGATCGTCCGCGACGCGCGCGAGCACGGGGTCGAGATCCGCCCGCCCGACATCAACCGCTCCACCTGGGACAACACCATGGAACCCGACGGCCATGGCGGCCTGGCACTCCGGCTCGGGTTCCGGCAGATCAAGTCGATGCGCGAGGAGGAGGCGGCCTGGATCGCAGCCGCCCGCGGCAATGGTTACCGCACCGTCGAGGATGTCTGGCGGCGGGCCGGGGTCGAGCCGCGGCTTCTGCGCGTGTTGGCCGAGGCGGATGTCTTCGCCTCGCTCAACCTCTCCCGCCGCGACGCGCTCTGGGGGGCGGCCGCCATTGGCTCGGACAAGCCCCTGCCTCTCTTTGCAAGCGATATGGACGGCGAGGGGATCGACGAGCCGCCCGCCCATTTGCCGGACATGACGCTGGGCGAACAGGTGGTTGAGGATTACGTCGCCATGCGGCTGACGCTCCGCGCCCACCCGATGGCCTTCCTGCGCCACAAGCTCACGCCCGGAAGCCCCAAAATCACCGAAACCGATCCGAACGCGCCGGTCGCCGGGAAACGGATCGCCGAGGCCAAGGGACTCATGCGCACCGATGTCTGGGGCAGCGTTGGCGCGGAGAGAACCCGACGGGAAAGCGGGTGGGGCTAAACCGACCGGGTCAAACCGCCGTCCAATCGCAAGTTCTGACCCGTCATGTATCCGCCTTCGTCAGACGCCAGCCAAGAGATCAGAGAAGACACCTCCTCGGCTCTTCCATAGCGGCCCAAAGGAATTCGAGCGCGACGCTCCTCGCTTTCCGGAAGGCTGTCTATGAACCCCGGCAGGATATTGTTCATTCTGACGTTGTCTGTGGCGTACTTGTCCGCGTGAAGCTTGGCGAATCCGGCAAGCCCGGCGCGAAACACCGCCGACGTCGGGAAAAGAGGATCGGGCTCAAACGCGGCGAAAGTGGAAATATTGATGATCGATCCGCCGCCCTGCGCCTGCATAATCGGGGTTATGAGGCGAACTGGCCGGATCACGTTCAGAAGATAGACCTCCATGCCCCGATGCCAGTCCTCGTCGCTAATCTCCAGGACATCGCCTTTCGGTCCATGGCCTGCGGAGTTCACAAGAACATCAACCCGGCCCCAGCGGGACATGGCGCCGTCTGCCAGTCTCTGAAGATCCGGCGTGGACAGATTGGACCCGGTGACGCCAAAACCGCCCAGTTCTTCCCCCAGTGCCTCTCCCTTGCCCGAGGACGAAAGAACCCCGACCTTGAACCCGTCAGATGCCAATCTCCGCGCAGCGGCCGCACCCATGCCGCTTCCGCCAGCTGTCACCAAGGCTGTTTTGCTCTCGGTCATCGTTTCGGTCCCCTCATGCATGACGTTATCGGTCCGAGCGCAAATGCCCCGTCCGCGTCCATCCCGCCAGTTGATTACCTTTGTTCGCCGGCGCTTCGCAACGCGCTTGCCATCGAACACAACGGACCAAGGCGGCATGTTGACATGGAGCAAAGCCATTGCAGCCGAAAGGCCGATATGGTTTCCCTCAGGAAAACCGCGAGGCGCGCCATGCTTGACATCTCAACCGGCAAAATCGTGCGTGTCATCTTTCTGACCCGCGAATACGGCCCCGACAGCCCGCATCTTTCGGACTATATCTCGGGCCTGAACGTGGACGAGCAGGTCAGCCTCGTCGCGCTCATGTGGATTGGGCGCGAGAGCTTCGACGCAGGAGAGCTCGCCGAGGCCAAAGAAATGGCCAGGGTCGAAGCCACCGCCCCGACGGAGCAATACCTGTCGGGCATTCCTGGCCTTGCGGAGTATCTCGAAGACGGGATGGAGGCGCTCGGCATCGACGTGGCAGACGCCGAAGATCACATGTAGCCAGCTGACAGAGGGTGTCAGTTGGATCGCGTGACGACCGGGCCCAAGCCGACTAGTCTCCTGCCATGATCGACGACAAGCCGCGCTGCTTCGGCTCCCACTCCGAACTCTACGCGCATTATCATGACACCGAATGGGGCGTTCCTGTCCGGGACGACCGGTTGCTTTTTGAGATGCTCATTCTTGAAGGCGCCCATGCGGGGCTGTCTTGGGAGACCATCCTGAAAAAGCGGGAGGGCTACAGAGCGGTCTATCACGGCTTCGATGTGGCGCGGGTCGCGGCTATGTCGGACGCGGAGCTCGACCGGGCACTGCAGAACCCTCAGATCGTACGCCACCGCCAGAAGGTTCCGGCGGCGCGGAAGAACGCTCAGGTCTATCTGGAGATGCAGAAGGAATTCGGCAGTTTTTCGGACTGGTTATGGGACCATGTCGGGAACCAGCCGATCAAAGGCGATTGGGAAAGCATGACCGACGCGCCCGCCTCCACGCCTCTGTCGGACGATATCTCGAAAGATCTCAAGAAACGCGGGATGAGCTTCGTCGGAACGACCATCATCTACGCCTACCTGCAGGCGGTCGGCCTTGTGAACGATCACTACAAGGGCTGCTGGCGACACGGCACCTAACGCAGCCGCTTCAAGATGTCGAAGCTCGCATAGCCATCCGGGATCAGTCCGAGCGACGATTGAAAACGCCGGATCGCTGCGATGGTGTTCGGACCAATGATTCCGTCCACGCCATCGGTGTCGAAGCCGCGCTTGGTCAGGAGCTGCTGCATCTCCTTCTTCTCAGCGAACCGAAGATTGCGATCGTCTCGCGGCCACCCGGCTCGGATGGGCCCGGCGCCCGCGATCCGGTCGGACAGGTGCCCGACACCGATTACATAGGCGTCGGCGGTGTTGTAGCGCTCGATAACGTGGAAATTGTCGAAGATCATGAATGCCGCGCCCTGTGCCCCGGCTGGCAGCAAGATGGAGGCTCGCCCGTGATTGGGCACGATGCGACCCGACGTGTCTCGCACGCCCATCGCGGCCCAATCCCTCGGGCTCTTCTTTATCCGCTCGCCAGTCAGTCCGAAGTCGAAGCCGCGCGGCAGGCGCACTTCCACCCCCCAGGGCTGCCCCTTGGTCCAGCCGAAGCGCGCGAGATAGGCGGCGGTAGAGGCGAGCGCGTCGGCCGGATTGTCCGACCAGATGTCGCGCTTGCCGTCGCCGGTGAAATCGACGGCGTACTCCAGATAGGACGTCGGGATGAACTGCGTGTGGCCCATCGCCCCGGCCCAGCTGCCTTGCATATCCCGGGGGCGGACGTCGCCGGACTGGATGATCTTCAGTGCGGCGATAAGTTGCGCCTCGAAAAACCGTCCGCGCCTGCCATCGAACGCCAGGGTCGCCAGCGCCTCAATGATCGGGGTCGTACCACGGTACGCTCCGTAGGCGCTTTCAAGGCCCCAGACCGCCACAACAACCTCGGCCTCCACCTCGTACCGAGCCTCGATGCGCTCCAGAAGCCTGCGGTTCTCGTTTAGGGCGGCCTTGCCGTTCCGGACTCTCGTTTGCGAAGCGGCACTGTCGAGGTAATCCCAGATTTGCTTGGTGAACTCGGACTGGTTCCGGTCCCGCGTAATCACGTCTGTATTGTAGCGCACGCCGCGAAACGCCTGATCGAGCACACTCTCCCGGATTCCGGCGGCTCGCGCCCGCTGCCGGAACCGGTCGATCCAGCGGGCGAATGCGATGTTGGACGTCTGCGACTGCGTCAGCACAAGGGCCACTCCGTCAGGTCGTGGTTTCGGTGCGATGGAGATATCCGGGGCGGGACTCGCCGCCGCGCCGCCCGCAAGGGCGATGACAAGAAAAGAGACCGCCAATGACCGCATCTCAATGAACCTGTTTCGATTTCTGCTCGCCCTCAGAATACGCGAAAAGGGACGATGCCGGAAGGGTCCCCTGGCAACCCAGCGGCCCGCCGCCGCCGGTCACTTTCGCGCCTTGCGCACAACCTTTCGTTTCGCTTTGGCGGCCTTCCGCCCGCGCCGTTTCACAGGCCTGCGCCGCGATCTGCCGCGCCCGGACGATGCGACGCGCTCGCCCTCAAGCTCCAGTAGTTCCAACATCAAACCGCCGGTCACCGGAGTTGCCTCGGTCAAACGCACCAGTACCCGCTGTCCGACCTCGATCGTCGTGCCCGATTCAGCGCCCATCAGGGTGTGGGCCGCGCGGTCGAAATGGAAAAACTCGTCACTGATGGAGCGCACCGGAATCAATCCGTCCGCCCCGGTCTCGTCCAGACGGACAAAGGCTCCGAACCGCTGAACACCGGAAATCCGGCCCTGCATCTCCGTCCCCACGCGCTCCGAGAGATAGGCGGCCAGGTATCGGTCGGTCGTATCTCTCTCGGCGGTCATCGACCGGCGCTCGGTGTTCGAGATGTGCTCGCCCGTCGCCCGGAGATCGTCGGCCTGCTCCATCGGCAATTCGTCGCGCACCCATCCATGCGCGGCGATGAGCGCGCGGTGAACCACGAGGTCCGCGTAGCGGCGGATAGGCGAGGTGAAATGCGCGTAGGCCCTGAGCGCCAGTCCGAAGTGCCCGAGGTTCTCTGGCGTGTAATAGGCCTGGGTCATCGACCGAAGCGTCGCCATATTGATCATGGCGTCGAAATCCGTGCCGTCCGCCTGGGACAAGAGACGATTAAGATGAGCAGGCCGCAGAACCTGACCTTTCGCCAGCACCAGACCGGCAGATTGGGCCGTCTCGCGCAGCGCTTCCAGCTTCTCCGACTCAGGCTCCTCATGCACCCGGAAGAGCTGCGGCTGGCGCCGGTCGATCAAGGTTTCCGCAGCGGCGACGTTGGCCAGAACCATGAACTCCTCGATCAGCCGATGCGCGTCCAACCGCTCCTTGAAGGCCACGGAGAGCACTTCTCCCGCCTCGCTTAGAATGATCCGCCGTTCGGGCAGATCGAGATCCAACGGCTGCCGGCGTTGTCGCGCGCGCTCAAGTGCGGCATGGGCGGCGGTCAACGGCCCGACGACGTGCTCCGTCAGATCCGACATGCGCTCGCTCGGGTCGCCGTCCGCCGCCGCCTGGAACTCCTGATAGGTTAGCGAAGCGCGGGACCGGATCACCGCGCGATGGAATGTCTGACCGATCTTCTCACCCGTGGCGTCAATCCGCATCCGAACGGCGACGACTGCCCTCGGCACATCCTCGTGTAGCGAGCACAGATCGCCAGACAGCCGGTCCGGCAGCATAGGAACGACACGGTCGGGAAAGTAAGTCGAGTTGCCACGCCGCCGCGCCTCTCGATCGAGGGCGGTGCCGGGGCGGGCGAAGGCCGCGACGTCGGCAATCGCGACCCAGACGACAAAGCCGCCTTCGTTCGCGGGATATTCGTCAGGGATTGCGAGCACTGCGTCGTCCCTGTCCCGCGCGTCCGCAGGATCGATGGTGACGAAGGGCAGATCGGTCAGATCCTCGCGCCCCTCATCCGAGACCGGCTCAACCGCCTCGGCCTCGGCCAGAACCTCCGCCGGAAAGGCGTCAGGAATACCATGCTGATGGATTGCGATAAGGGACACGGCCTTAGGCGCGCCGGGGTCGCCCAGCCGCGCCACCACCCGCGCTTTGGGAAGGCCCATTCGGTCTTTTGGCCCCGCTTGTTCGGCCTCGACCAGCTCGCCGTCCCGCGCCTCCCGCGCCATGTCGGCGGGCACGCGCCACTCCCGATCCACGCCCTTATCGATCGGAACGATCCGGCCGCCCTCCGACGAGCCGCGGTAGACCCCGAGAATCTTCTTCGGGCTGGCCGCGATGCGCCGGATGACGCGGCCTTCGTAGTCGTGATCCTCCCCGCGGACCGCTGCGAGGCGGGCGAGGACTCGGTCGCCCGCCCCCAAAGCGGGGTCCGAGGCGCGCGTCACAAGCAGGATCTTTGGCTCGTCCCCCTCGCCCTTCCACTCCATCGGACGGGCAAGCAATTCACCATCCGGGGTGGTCGCACTGACCTCAATCACGCTCACCGGCGGGAGTTGATCCGGATCGCGATAGGTCCGGCGGCGCTTGGCGAGCTGGCCGTCCGCCTCCAGCTCCTTGAGCAGCCGCTTCAGGTCGATCCGGTCCGAACCCTTGATGCCGAAGGCGCGGGCGATATCCCGTTTCCCGGTCTTCGCCGGGTTCTCGGAAATCCACTCGAGGATCTCCTCCTTTGTCGGAATGCGGGCCATGCGGGCCGCGTATCACGCTGTCATGGGAGCGTCACGGGCTTTCCAGCGGCCAGGTATCGGGTCAGGTCAGCGGCGGTGTCAATGTCGTCCAATGTGTCGGCTAAGGCGACGGGTCCCGGCAGCCTCGGACGCGTCGCCGAAAGCGTCTCCCCATGCGACCAGGGCACGCCCTCTAGAGCCTGGGCCTTCACGCGCCTCGGGTGTCTCAACCCAATCAGCCAGTACCCGCCGTCTGAAGATGGCCCCAAAACCGCCGGCGCCGCGCCGAGAAGACGAAAGGCCCCGGCGATGTGCGGTCTGGAGACCCCGGGAATATCACTGCCGATCAGAACCGCTGGTCCGGGCGCCTGCCGAAGCGAACCGATCATACGCGCGCCCAGATCTCCCCGACCCTGCCCGATCCGCGCGACATCGAAGGGCCAGTCCCGAGACCGCAAGGCGCCCGGATCGGGATCGACCGCCAAAACTAGCCGCCATCGCGGGTCGCGCAAACGCCGAAGGAGCGAACGGACCTGATGCCGGTACCACCACGTTGCATCGACCGCGCCGATATCCCGCGCGAGCCGGGTTTTGACCCGCCCGGGCCTCGGCTCTTTCACCATAACGAAGAGCGTGGGCCCGCTCAAAACTGGACGACCATCTCGCGGTGAGGGATGCCGGCGTCCATGAACTCGGGCCCGACCGCCTCAAAGCCTAGCGCCTCATAGAACCCGATCGCATGGGTCTGCGCGCCCAGCTTGGCCGACTTGCAGCCCTTCGCCGCGATCTCTTCCAAGGCAAAAAGTATCAGCGCCTTGCCAAGACCGGTGCCGCGATGAGACGGAAGAACGGCGACCCGACCGATCTTGCCGGCATCCGCCGCAAACAGAATCCGCGCCGTGCCGACGGCGACGCCTCCCGCGCTTGCCAGAAGATGAAGCGCCTCCTCATCCCGACCATCGATGTCGTCCTCGACGCTGACGCCCTGCTCCAGCGTGAAGACCTCATAGCGGATCTTCTGGCAGGCGGCGATATCGACTGAAGTGGTGATGACGGCATCGGTCACGCGAACCAATCCTCCAGAATTCGCCGATAGACGCCTTTCAGCTGAACAATCTGATCGACCGGAACGCATTCATCAACCTGATGCATCGTCTTGCCCACCAGTCCGAACTCGACGACAGGGCAATGTGCGCGGATGAACCTCGCGTCCGACGTGCCGCCACTGGTCGAGAGCTCCGGCTCGAGGCCGGTTTCGGCCTCGACAGCCCTGCGCACCAGATCCGAGAACGCGCCGGGAGGTGTCAGGAAGCTCTCACCCGACACCCGCGTGGTCATCTCAAAGGCAACGCCGGTCTCTTCCGTGATCAGCTCCGCCTCGGAGCGGAGCCAGTCGATCAGACCTGAGGAAGAATGCAGATCGTTGAACCGGATATTTACGGTCGCCCGGCACATCGCGGGGATAACGTTGCTCGCAGAGTTGCCGGTATCGATAGACGTCACCGCCAGGGTGGAGGGATCGAAATGCTCGGTCCCCTCATCGAGCCTCGACGCGTCAAGCCGCGCCATCAGCCGCGCTAACGCCGGAACCGGGTTCTTGGCCCGGTGCGGATAAGCCGTGTGGCCCTGAACGCCCGACGCGGCGAAGCGCGCGGTCATCGACCCCCGGCGGCCGATCTTGATCATGTCGCCCAGGCGTTCCGGGCAGGTCGGCTCGCCCACCAGACAGGCCGCCATGGCCTCGCCGTTCGCCTCCATCCAATCCAGGATCGCTGTCGTTCCGTCCACTGCGTCGCCTTCCTCATCGCCGGTCACGGTGATCAGGATCGCGCCATCCGGCGGCGCCGACGAGACGAGATCGATCGCCGCTCCGACAAACGCCGCCACACCCGATTTCATATCGGTCGCGCCTCGTCCGTGCAGAACGCCGTCGCGCGCCGCGCCCGAGAACGGATCGAAGCGCCAATCCGAGGGATCGCCGACCGGCACCACATCCGTATGCCCGTTGAACCCGAATGTCCGCTCGTGGCCTTTCGGACCCCAACGCGCGATCAGGTTCGCGACGCCGCCCCGATCGGCGCGGAACGTGGCGAACCCGGCCGCCGCCAACTCCGCCTGAAGCAGCGGGATCGCGCCCGCGTCCTCTGGCGTGATCGATGGGCACTGGATGAGCCGCTGTGTAAGGGTGACGACATCGTAAGCCATGGCGCCTTGCTATCGCGCAGCACTGGCGGCTTCAACGCTTCAAGCTTCTGCCTCGCCCTCGTCGAAAAAGGGCGTCATCTGCGCGACGATCACCGCGTTCTCGCGGGCGGCTCGCGCCATCAAAGCCCGCTCCTCACCGCCGATTTTTTGACCGGCGGCCTCGCGCTCCTCCACCGTGCCATAGCCCTGCACGTCGAGCGGCGCGAGGTCGGCCTGCTTCAGGACGGCGACCGTCTCGCGGACCGCCTCGGCCTCATCGACACCCGTGGCGAAGCAGAGAAGCGCCGCCCCGGTCGCGCCATCGGGCAACCCGTCGTCCTTTTTACGGCCGACCTGAACGAGCAGCGTGAAAACCGGATGCGAGCTTGTCTTCGCCATGCTCCGCTGTTGCATTGGCCGCTCAGGAACGCAAGGTCACACCGGGACCAAAGGGGTGAGCGGCGCGTTGTCGCGTTCCGGCGCGATCGACTGCGGACGCTCGAAAAGAAATCGAAATTCGAACGTCTCCGCCGCCATCGAAGACGCGGAGGCGGCGTTGAACTAGGCGGAAAATGCGGCGGGCGCTGCCGATCAATCCCGCAAAAGTTCGTTGATGCCGGTCTTCGAGCGCGTCCGCTCATCGACCCGCTTTACGATGACCGCGCAATAGAGGCTGACGTTGTTCTTTGACGGCATCGACCCCGCCACGACGACCGAGTACGGCGGAACCTCGCCATAGAAGACCTCTCCGCTCTCGCGATCGACGATTTTCGTCGACTGGCCGATGAAAACGCCCATGCCCAGGACCGAGCCCTCACGGACGATCACCCCCTCCACAACCTCGGACCGCGCCCCGATGAAGCAGTTGTCCTCGATAATCGTCGGCCCCGCCTGCATCGGCTCGAGCACCCCGCCGATCCCGACACCGCCCGAAAGATGCACGTTCTTGCCAATTTGGGCGCACGACCCCACGGTCGCCCAGGTATCGACCATCGTGCCCGAATCCACGTATGCGCCGAGGTTCACAAAGGACGGCATGAGCACGACGCCCGGCGCGATAAAGGCCGACTTGCGCACCACACAGTTCGGAACGGCCCGGAAACCGGCCGCCTTCCACTGGTTGTCGCCCCAGTCCTTCCACTTGCTGTCGACCTTGTCCCACCAGGACCCGCCTTGCGCGCTGCCGGTCTGCTGCTCCATGTCCTTCAGGCGGAAGCCCAGAAGTACCGCTTTCTTCGCCCATTGGTTCACATGCCAGCTTCCGTCCTCTTGCCGCTCGGCCACGCGCAGAGCGCCGCCGTCGAGCGCGTTCAACGTGTCTTCAATCGCCTCGCGCGTCTCTCCTCCGGTCGCGGGCGTGATCTCGTCCCGCGCGTCCCATGCGGATTCGATGGCGGTTTCCAATGCGGCGTTTGACATCTGGCGGTCTCCAAAACGTGGCTGGCATCAGGCTGGGCAGGCCTATAAGCCTTTCGGCAAGGCCACGCAATCAGGCAGGAGGATTGCACGTGAAGGACGATCGAAGCCGCATTTTTCGAGATGCCCAGGAAGACCGGGAATCGAGCCACACGACGCCGGACACTCCGCAAACCAGTGCAAGCGCGTACCGGCTGGCCTTCGACGACCTCGAGTTCCTTTTGCGGGACGAACTTCGGCCAGTGCGGCTTCAACTCGAGCTTCTGAAGCCAGAGTTGCTGATGAGCGAATACGGGGTCGAAAGCACGATTGTCCTCTTTGGCGGCGCGCGGATACCTGAGCCCGCCAACAAGGACTCCGCAAAGACCGAAACGCTCGCGGACCTGTCGAAGTACTACGATGAAGCGCGGGAATTCGCCCGCCTTGTCACGCTCCGGTCCAAAACCAACGACCATCTGGAAGACGTGATTGTCACCGGTGGCGGGCCGGGAGTCATGGAGGCGGGCAATCGCGGCGCCCAGGACGCCGGGGGCGTCTCCATCGGTCTCAACATCGTTCTGCCGCACGAGCAGGCGCCGAACACCTATGTCACGCCCGAGCTCTGCTTCAATTTCCACTACTTCGGCATCCGCAAGATGCACTTCCTGATGCGGGCCCGCGCCGTCGCCGTCTTCCCCGGCGGATTCGGAACGCTGGACGAGCTGTTCGAAAGCCTGACCCTCATTCAGACCGGACGCATGGAGCGCGTGCCGATCCTGCTTTTCGGAGCTGAGTTCTGGAACCGCATCGTCAACTGGGACGCGCTCGCGGACGCCGGAACGATCTCGCGCGACGATCTCGAGCTTTTTCGGTTCGTCGAGACGGCGGAAGAGGCGATAAGTGAGATCGATGCCTGGCCGCATCCCCGGACCAAACGCGGGGCGATCCCGGGCCGGTAAGGGAGGGAACCCATGGACCTGATCGCATTTCTGATTATCGGCGCGCTTGCGGGCTGGCTGGCGTCCAAGTTCATGAACAAAAGCCAAGGACTGCTCATGAACATGGTCGTCGGTATCGCCGGCGCATATATCGGCGGTTTTCTGGCAGGCGCTATCGGGCTGGCCGCAACTGGCTTTGTGGGCGAGATCATCGTCGCGACAATCGGTGCGGTGATTTTGCTCTGGACGCTCGGCAAGCTCCGCACCTAGGCCGCCTTCAGGACAATCCCGCCTCGGCGGCGATCTCGGCGCGGCTCTTCCGCGCCCGCTCGGTCGCCGATTTGAGCTGACCGCAAGCCGCCATGATGTCTTCACCGCGCGGCGTCCGGATGGGCGAGGCGTAACCCGCCTTGTGAATGATGTCAGCGAACGCCCGGATCCGACTCCATTCCGAGCGCTCATAGGGCGCGCCCGGCCATTCGTTGAACGGGATCAGATTGATCTTGGCCGGAATGCCCTTAATCAGGCTCACAAGCCGACGCGCGTCCTCATCGCTGTCGTTCACGCCCTTCAGCATCACGTATTCAAACGTGATCCGCTCGGAGTTCGACAGTTTGGGATACGCCTTGAGAGCGTCCAGAAGCTCGGCAATCGGCCAGCGCTTGTTGATCGGCACCAGCCCGTTGCGCACCTCGTCCGTCGTCGCGTGAAAGCTGACCGCGAGCATGCAGCCGATCTCTTCCGCCGTCCGCGCGATCTCCGGCACGACGCCGCTGGTCGAAAGCGTGATGCGCCGGCGGCTCAGGCTGATCCCCTCCCCGTCCATCGCGATGTTCATCGCGTCGCGCACCGCCTCGAAATTGTACAGGGGCTCGCCCATGCCCATCAGCACGATGTTGGACAGTAGTCGCGGCCCGGCCTCGCCCGACCCCACGCCCGGTTCCGGCCATTCGCCCAAATCGTCCCGCGCGACCATGATCTGCCCAACGATCTCGCTCGGGGTCAGGTTGCGCACCAGCTTCTGCGTGCCGGTGTGGCAGAACGAGCAGGTCAGCGTGCAGCCAACCTGGCTGGAGATGCAAAGCGTGCCGCGATCGGTTTCGGGGATGTAGACGACCTCAACCTCATGCCCCCCGGCAATTCGCACGAGGTACTTTCGGGTGCCGTCGTCGCTCACATGGCGGCTGACCACCTCGGGCAGGGCAATGACGAAACGCTCCGCCAGATCGGCGCGGTAGGCCTTCGAGAGGTTGGTCATCGCGTCGAATTCACGGACGCCCCAATAGTAGATCCACTGCCAGATCTGGCCCGTCCGCATCTTTGCCTGCTTCTCGGGCGTCCCAGCCTCGATCAGCGCTGCGCGTAGCCCCGCGCGGTTCAGGCCGACAAGGTTGACCCGCCCCTCCGCGTCAGCGGCAGGCTTGCGGGGGATGGTCAGAACATCCTGTGTGATCGGCGCGCTCGCGCTCATAAGGCTCACCCGTTTGCGACAGGCCGCTCATATAGGCGGTTTGCCGGGTTTTGCCAAATCAGATCGGGTTCAGCTCGCGCAGCGGGATTCCGCGTCTTCGATCATGGCCGTCGCGCCCAGAAGCGAAAAGGTATCCTTGGTCTGCGTCCCGCGCGAAGATCGCGCCGTCAACACGGCGTTCGCGCCCCGCTTGATGGCCGTCACGATTTTCAGATCGTCGGCGGGCGTTGCGGGCCAGGCGTATTCGCCCTCTGTGAAGAGCTCGAAGGCAGTGCCGCCGATGTCCATCTGCACGGTCGAGCCCTCGGCAAACGGATAGCCGCCGGTGAAGCTCACCTCGCCCGCGATGCTCTGCTCGGGCCGCCAGGTGACGAACAGCAAGATGTCCCCGCGGCGCACGCTTACGGTGCGGCCGTCGCGCGTATTGACGGTCTCCTTGGGCGCGGTCACGGCCCAGCATTCCTTGGGATCGCTCACCTCGAACACCGCCCAATCCGTATCCGCCGCCACACGGTTGCTGACGTCTTGCGCCGAGGCAGGCCCAGCCGCCAGCACCGCCCCTGCCATCGCCAAAACGAAAGCCCTTGATCTCATGGTCATTCAACTGCCTTTGCGTCAGGTCGCGCCGCCTTTTGTGCCAAGGCCGTCCGCACCGTTTTTGCCCCTTACGATGTATCGATGAATAGCGTATGTCCGCGCCTCAGTGGAAGCCCCTGCGGCGGAAAATCGCCGCACGAATTCTTGAGGTTCAATCCATGCGCGGCGCAGTGCCATTCGTCGATGTTTTTCGCGGCGATTTTCTCGAATCCGTCCATGCCGGATACGCCGTCATCGCTAAGTCCGATGGAGAGATCGTGGAGAGCTGGGGCGATCCGGATCAGATCATCCTCCCACGGTCGTCGGCGAAGATGATCCAGGCCCTGCCATTGATGGAAAGCGGCGCGGGCGACGCGCTCTCAGACGAAAGAGTGGCGCTGGCCTGCGCGTCCCACAATGCAGAGCCCCGGCATATCAGCTTTGTCTCTCAATGGCTGGACGAGCTCGGGTTGGATCCATCCGCGCTCCGGTGCGGTCCTCAGCCGCCAACTGACCAGGCTGCCGCCGAAGGCCTGATTAGGCGGCGCGAGGCGCCGGGCCGCATCCACAACAACTGCTCCGGAAAACACACCGGTTTCCTGATGCTGTCGGCCCGCCTTGGCGGCGGACCTGAGTATATTGACCCGGAACACCCCGTTCAGAAGGCGGTCCGCGCGACGTTCGAGGAAGTGACGGGCGCCAAGTCTCCAGGCCATGCAATCGACGGCTGCTCGGCCCCGAATTTTGCGACAACCATACGCGCCTTCGCGACCGCGATGGCAAGATTCGCTGAGGCCGAGGCGGGCAGTGACGTCCGCCAAACCGCAATGGTCCGCATCCGCAACGCAATGATGGCGCATCCCGGCCTTGTCTCTGGCCGGGACCACGCGTGCAATCACCTTATGTCCGCGGCAGCCGGCAAGGCGGCGATCAAGAACGGGGCTGAGGGCGTATACGCGGCCATTCTACCGGGATTGAAGCTCGGGGTCGCTGTCAAGATCGCGGACGGCGCCTCTCGCGCGGCGGAAGCTGCAATCGCCGCCGTCCTGGCTCAGCTTGGGGTCGTTGACGCAGCCGATCCAGGGGTCGCGGTTCACTTGAATGCCGAAGTCAGAAACTGGGACGGCCTGCTGACCGGCTATGTGCGGCCCGGCGCGGCGCTCATGGCGTGACGAATTCGCTCGCCGCGTAGCCCTGAAGGAACAGGAGCGCCGTCAGGTCGCCATGGTCGATCCGGCAGGGCGCCGCTTCTGCCACTTTCGGCTTTGCGTGAAGAGCGACGCCCATGCCCGCCACGCCGATCATGGCCAGATCGTTGGCCCCGTCGCCCACGGCGATCGCGTCGTCGACCAAGATCCCGAGCTCTTTTGTGATCTCACGCAAAGCCGCGACCTTGGCGTCCTGACCAAGGATCGGCCTACCCACCTCGCCCGAAAGCTCATCTCCGGACGTCAGCAGTGTATTCGCGCGATGGGTGTCAAACCCGAGCTCCGACGCGATCTTTGACGTGAACTGCACGAAACCGCCCGAAACCAAGGCCGCGTAAGCCCCGCTCGACTTCATCGTCGCGACCAGCACGGCACCGCCCGCCGCGTGGCGGATGCGGGTCTCCAACACCTTGTCGATCACGGAAACCGGAAGCCCTTTCAGCAACCCGACCCGTTCGGTCAAAGCCTCCTCGAAATCCAGCTCTCCCTGCATCGCGCGCGACGTGATGTCTGCCACCCGCGGCCCGACCCCGGCCTCATCGGCAAGCTCGTCGATGCATTCCTGCCCGATCATGGTCGAATCCATGTCCGCGATCAGGAGCCGCTTCTTCCGGTTTTCCGCATCGACGCAATTCACATCCACCCGCATGGGCGCGACGTCCTCCCGAACCGACCGCAGGTTGGAGGGCTCAGCTTCGACCGGGAACTCCGCCGCCTCGTCAGGCGACAGCCAGACCGCCTCGCCGCCGCCCCAGGCGGACTGCAGGCTGGACACTAGCGCTGGCTCCAGCGCCCCTTTCGCCCCGATCAGCGATACGACTTTCATGCGGCGGTCTCTCCCCGGCTTCGCATCCTCCCCCGCCCCTAGCGACAATTCCGCGCTTGCGAAACCCCGGGCCGGCCTCTATCAGCACCGGCGGGACACCCTTCCACAACGACGGTCATCACTCATCTGAAATCCTCGCTTCCGTTCAAGGTACTTAATGAAATAGCTGCCTTGCCGTGTGTGAGATTTGTGTCAGTACGCGCCTCAATCAGGGTGTCGTCGTCCGACGCATGCTCGTGAAGCTTGAGAACGATAACCGCATCCTTCCAACCACCGAGCCGAGAAACGGTTTTGACGTCAATTCGCTTGCGAAGCATCTCGGTTGCGAACCCATGGCGACAACAACGAGGTGTCAGCGCCTCAAGCCCGGCGCGCATGCAAACCTTGCCTCAGACCTTTTAGACACTGCACCAGCTTGAGTAACCAAACACCGGATTGTCGCGATTGCGGCTGGTTGGGATGAAGACACAGCCCGGTTACTCAATCACAGATAAGCAGAGCGAACTGTTCTGTGTGTTGACGGCAACATAGAGAAAGCAGCGTGAGCGCGCCCGAAAAAACCGCTGGAACGAGGCGACCTTCACAAGTCCATCGAGGATGTTTAGTCACCGGAGTCAGGCTCGTCGCTCTGCTGCGCGATAGTAAGGCCGGATCAAGTACGAATCCAAGAGCTGGGTCAGAGGAGCGACCGAGATGGAAGAGGTGATACTGCACATCGGCACCCACAAGACGGGAAGCACCTCGATTCAGAATACGCTTGCTGGATACGATGACGGCGAGACGATCTATTCAAGGCTTCACACGAACGGATCGCACCTTCGGCAGATTTCCACAATCTTCGCCAAGGACTATCAGAAACTGAATTTCCGAAGGAGAGTCGGAGTATCGAGATCCGATACGGAAAGATACAGGGAAAGGTACACATCGATCCTCGATAGGGAAATATCCAACCCTAACAGAAAAAGACTTATTCTATCTTCAGAAGCAATTTGGAACGCGCCGAAAAGAACTAAAGAGAACCTTCTGACATACATCCAAGGAAAGAACATTAATGTCACTGTGGTCTGTTATGTGCGAAACACGCTCGATTTCGCCTCTTCCTGGGCTCAGCAACGGATACGCACCGGAGAAAGTAAAGTTCGCATAATAGATACGGATCTTAGAAACCGGCTGGAATTCTTCAGGGATCGCGTAGGTTCGGATCGTGTTGTCGTCAGGCATTTTTCAAAAGAACGTCTTCATAACGAATGTGTGGTTCAAGATTTTTGTCACCTATTCGGTTTGGAGCCAAAACGAATTATCCGCCTGAATGACGGGATCTCTGCGACAGCCACCAAACTGGTGTTTCATTTCAATAGTTCTTGCCCGGTGTCGTTTGGCAAAAAAAAGTTGCTTAACGCGCGCCGCGACATGATCAAGCAGATTTCGAAAGCGTATCCGGGGAAAAAGCTCGAAGGACGGTATTTTCAATCAGTAACGCCAAGCCTTTTCGATGATCGCGAATACGTCAGAGAGGAATTCGGAATCGAGTTCCCGGAGCCACCCGGCGGCACCGGCGAGCCTGCGGACATTGAAGCAATGCTGCAGGACCTTTCCGATATCGACCTGCAACCATTGGACGACCTGCTCGTCGCCGCTGACTTTGAGCCAGAGTTCTTTCCATCACCGTCAATAAAACTGGTAGCACTTTACTACGCGCAACTCATGAGGAAATGGCCGGACAGACCTGATGATGCGCGGCGGTTTCTTGCAAGTGCCGTGGATACTCTCAAGTTCTGGCGGACATGACAGGCCCCTTCGCATGCGCAGCGATTGCCCGGCTGGCCAGCCGCTCGCCGGAGCGCAGACCGCGAGCCAGCATGAAACGGTCGAGGAAAGTGACTCGCCGCTGGTTTTTCCGCGACTTCGCGCTACCGACGACAGTGTCCAGGAGGCGCGCGTCGATCGAGGTTTCAAGGTAGTTCTCGATCGTGCTGACTTCGACGCGCCTTCCGACCAGATCATCATATTCGATCAGCAAACCGCCGGTTTCCGTCACGGCTGTCTCGAACTCGCGGCTTAGCCGGCCCCAGTGCCGGCCGAAGGCGAAAGGAGTGAATACCGGCCGATCGGGCCATCTGTCGTACCAGTTTCTTTGTTTCGAGAAGCGGGTGTAGGATTCGAGCGCGGCAACTGGATCCCGGCGGATGAAGAGAAACCTTGCGTGCGGGAACAGTCCTTGAAGCAAAAGGGCTTCGGCGAGCCCAAACCGCACTTCTTTGAAGCCCCAATGGGTGGCGCCCAGGCGCTTGGCGGGATCGGCGAGGAGCGCGCTCAACGCCAAACGATATGAATCGCGCAAGGCGCTGATAGGCGGGTACGCTGTCGCGATCCACTTTTCACTCACAGTTTCCGGGTCGGGTTCGTCGGTGAATGCCGGCCAAGGCCATTTGCCGTCGAACGGCGCCAAGCTGTCCGCCATGCGTTGGACGATCGCGGAGCGGTCATAGGCTTCCCCCCAGATCATCCAACCTTCGGACGACGAAACCAGTCGTTGCAGCAGGGTCGAACCTGAGCGCCAGCCGGCAGACAGAATGAAAACTGGCGGAGTGCCCTCGGGTTCGGCCGGACCGACCGCCTCAAAGAACTGCCGAACACCCCTGGCCGGTAGTGCGGCAAGCTTTCTATGCGCCCGTCCGGCCCGTCGTGGGCGCGCCGCGCCAATCAGGCTTGCCAGCGTGTCTTCGGCCGTTGAGATGGCTGCCTTCATTGAACCTGCCTACACCGATCCGTAGCTCTCATGAAAGGCCTCGCAACGTGCAGCCAGATTTGAACCCCCATGACGCGAGGTGGGTCCCGATAGACCACCAACCGCATCCGCGACACGGATCTCGGGCGACTGTCCTGCCGATATTCGGTCGCCGCCGACTATGCCGAACGCTCCCGCCGATCCGCGCTGCCCTTTGACAGATTGCGAACGAGGTTTTGGAACTCGTTTGAATCGCGAAACACGTCACAATCCTGCTGAAAGAGGATCTGAGCGTCCGTGATTTTCCAGGCATGCTCGCTTTTGTCGGCGGCGCGGATCCCGACGAAATTAAAGGGATCGACATAATGCGCCTTGAAGCCGGCGGCCTGGCTGTCGGAAAGAAACCAGGTGTCCTCGCCAGCCGGCATATCCCTGAAACGCGTCTTCTCGAAAACGCCGCGACGAAACATAAAGGTCGCTCCGCTGCCAGCATTGCGAAGCATGGCCGGTTCGAAGGATGGCCCTGCAGTGTTGAGCGTGATGGATTCCAGCGCCTTGAGATACCGAAACTGGGTCGCCTTTACGACGACGTCGGCTTCTGCCTGCTCCAGGCAGCAGATCATATTCGCCACGTAGTCGGGATAGTACCAGCAATCCGCATCCATACGGCAAATGTACTCGCCCTGAGACGCGTCGATGGCCTCGTTCAGCATGCCGCCAAGCTCAGGATGTTCCGCGTTCTCCACCAGAACGAGCCCGATGTCGCTTGAGTGATCCCAAGCCTCCTGAATGTGCCGCTTGGTGACCCGGCCATTTGGGTAGAACACCGCCTCGGCATTGCGCCAGCTCTGCTGCGACACTTGCCGGACGATGTTCTCGACATCCTGCGTTCGGTGGACGGGACAAATGATTGAAACGAGAGCGGACTGCGTAGCGATGAGATCTCTCGACCGTCGCGTAGACTTGATCTCGTCCAGCTTTAAATTTAGTTCACTGATCTTTTTCCGCGACGCATCGGAGAGCGGCTTCGCGTAGACTTCCTCCCCCCAAGCTTCGTACTTATTGGCGTTTTGGGTGTCTTCGTCAGTATCGCGCGCGCGATGTGCCCGTGCGAGAATATGAAGTGCAGGGGCCAGTCGACGGTCCGCCGCCTTCAGCCGAGCCGACCTTGAAATCAGCGTTCCCGCCTGCGCCAGGTCGTCGGACTCCATGGCAAGCAGCGCCGAGACCATGGTGCGCTCGTACTCGAACTCCGGACGTCCCTCCAGCTGCGAGAGGAGCGATTGGGCCCTGCCTCTTTCGTCGCTGCGCAACAGGTGAAACACAGTATTGAACACCGGACGCACCCGCGTTCCGGGGCGGCACTCAACCGAAAGCGCGATCTTTCTGGCTGCTTCATGCTGACCGCCTCGGGTAAGCTCCTGGTACCGATAGTTCAGGGCGAGCGCGGATTTGGGGTCGACCGCGAGAACCAGATCGGTCCACTTTGTGACTGTTTCGCGTCCCGCATAACCATTGGCGATGTCCAGTCCGAGCTCGAGCAGCTCCGGCGTCGCGCCCTGTTCCGCATGGTATTCGTCGATCAGTCGCAGCGCGCCCCGGAATTGATCCGGATCCTTCATCGCAAGTGCGATCTGCGCGACGATGTCGGGGCTACGAGGAAACGTCTTGAGAATCCGCTCTCCAATCGCCCGGGCCCCGGCGGCGTTCCCGTTCTTGCGGGCCAGGTACATTCGAACGACCGCGATTCGGCGAGGATCGGGAGTGACGCCGCAAATCAGGCCGAGAAAGGCGTCAATGACCTGGAAGAACGTCCTTGAGACGACGGTCATAGGCAATTCACGCCTCGAATATGCTAGCCGGATGCACGGTGCCGGCCAACAGATCACCGGAAACATGACGCGGCTTTGGCCGAATTAAATATCCCGAACCCATCACCGCCTCGATACTGCTCATGCTGCTTGGCTTGCCCCGACTAGAGGTCCCGTTCCTAGCGCAAAAGAAGCGCCGTATCGAGAGCGATCTTAGGCGACGGAAAGGCGCCATTCCGCCGCGCCGCCGGAGCAGGTTCCGGAACTCTGCGAAACGCGGAAACATGCTCCCTTGTCCTGGGTGGCCGCATTGATTTCAACGACATGATCCCGCAACCGCCCAAGCCGGGTGAACTCATGAAAATGTCTGCCCATAATCGCGTCGATGCAGATCGTATTCATTCCCTTTTCGGCAAGCGCTCCTGTGGGATGTAAAAAAGGTAACGGTGATGTCAGAGGAAACCGAGCTTGAGCCGGGTAGGGGGCGTGCCTGGAAGTGGATGCTCTCATGCTCGAGCAAACCGCTTTCGAGACCAAAAGCCACGCCGCTGCCCGATATGGGGGGCCAGCCGCTTCTACCTTGGCTTTTCACCAGTCCGAGACAGTTCCTCGATCTCGCGCGACTAGCTGCGTATGTCGGCGGGTTTCGTTGGCGCGTTTCTCATTATGTCCAAAAGGATCCGGATCCTGATCCGGCCGGGTGAGTTCCCCGGAGCGTATCCGTTCTTGGCATTGGAGAGCGGCAAACGGTGGCGCGTCGTTTGTTGTTACCTAGCTCGCTGCGGATGGAGACGACACGCATAAACGCACCCGCACTCGTCCCGGCCCTTGCTGTCGCGTCGACGCGGGAATTGTATCTTGAGAGCCTTGAAGTGGCGAAAAGGACTGCAGATGGCAGCCAAACGGCAAGCTGACCTGAAGTAGTAGCCGTGTGACCATCGAAGGCGCTGCAGTCGGTTTCAGACATGGTGTGATGCGGGCCGACAAGAAGCGGAGCAGGACAAGGACGTGCAGTGCCAGATATTTGCCACACTCGATCGCATGTTCCCTTCTCGTTCTGCGACAAGTCGCACAGAACATGATTGGAGGATCTTTTGGCTGTTGCTTTTTTTCCGGGGCTTGCGTAGGCGCGTCCGTGGGACACCCCTCCCCAACGAGGGGCGCATATCTGGAAGGATAGCAGCAATGGTAACCGATACCCCGGCCGCGCGGCCGGTTAATCCGCGTTTTTCTTCAGGCCCCTGCGCCAAACCCCCCGCATTTTCATTCGATGGTCTCAAGGAAGCGTGGCTTGGCCGCTCGCACCGCGCCGCCGAGGTCAAAGCAAAGCTCAAGGACGCGATCGAGCGGACGCGCGCCATCCTTGGCGTTCCGGAAGACTATCTTATCGGGATCGTGCCCGCCTCCGACACCGGCGCGGTCGAGATGGCGATGTGGAACCTCCTCGGCGCCCGCCAGGTCGAGATGCTGGCCTGGGAGAGCTTTGGCGCCGGCTGGGTCACGGATGTGGTCAAGCAGTTGAAGCTGGACGCGAAGGTCACAACTGCCGACTACGGTCAGATTGTGGATTTGACTGCTGTCGACTGGAATGCGGACGTAGTGTTCACCTGGAACGGCACGACCTCAGGCGTCCGCGTGCCCAACGGTTTCGATATCCCAGCCGAGCGTGAAGGTCTGACCATTTGCGACGCCACTTCGGCGGCATTCGCCCAGCGCTTGCCGTGGAACCGGCTCGATGCCGTCACCTATTCCTGGCAAAAAGTACTGGGCGGGGAGGCGGCGCACGGGATGCTCATCCTCAGCCCGCGTGCGGTGCAGCGCCTTGAAACCTACACGCCTTCCTGGCCCTTGCCCAAGATCTTCCGGCTCAGCAAAGGCGGCAAGCTAATCTCGGGCATCTTCGAAGGCGCGACGATCAACACGCCATCAATGCTCTGCGTCGAGGACTACCTGCAGGCCCTCAACTGGACCGAGAGCGTCGGCGGGCTGGACGGCCTGATCGCGCGAGCCGACAGGAATGCTAAAGTGCTTTGGGACTTCTGCGAGAGCCGCGACTGGATCGCGAATTTGGCCGAAGATCCAATGACTTGGTCGAACACGAGCGTCTGTCTGAAGTTCACTGACAGCCGGATCGCAGACGGCGCAGCCTTCGCAAAGGCCGTCGCGAAACGGCTTGAGGCCGAGGGCGCCGCCTATGACATCGGGGCCTATCGCGACGCGCCTCCAGGCCTTCGGATCTGGTGCGGCGCAACGGTGGAGACCTCAGATCTCGACGCGCTTCTCCCGTGGCTCGACTGGGCCTTCGCAACCGAAATCGCGGCGCTGGACCAGGCCGCCTGACCCCGAATTCCGCGCATCGATATCACGTCGGTATCACGTCGATGCGCCCGCACGCAGGAGTGCAGACATGAGCAAAACCCCGAAAGTCCTCGTCAGCGACAAGCTGAGCGAAACCGCCGTCCAGATCTTCCGCGACCGGGGGATCGACGTGACCTTCGATCCCTCCATCGGCAAGGACAAGGAGCGGCTCCTGGAGGTTATCGGCGACTACGACGGTCTCGCCATCCGCTCCGCCACCAAGGTCAGCGACAAGGTTCTGAACCACGCGCCGAACCTCAAGGTGATCGGGCGCGCCGGGATCGGCGTCGACAACGTCGATATTCCCGCCGCCTCCAAGAAAGGCGTGATCGTCATGAACACGCCCTTCGGCAACTCGATTACGACCGCCGAACATGCCATCGCGATGATGTTCGCTGTCGCGCGGCAGATTCCGGACGCGAACGCCTCGACCCATGCGGGTAAATGGGAGAAATCCCGTTTCATGGGCGTCGAGCTCCACGGCAAGACGCTCGGCGTCATCGGGGCGGGGAACATCGGCGGCATCGTCTGCGAACGAGCGGTGGCGCTGAAGATGAAGGTCATCGCATACGACCCCTTCCTGACCGAAGACCGGGCGGACCTATTGGGCGTCACCAAGGTCGAGCTCGACGAGCTTTTCGCCAAGTCCGACTTCATCACCTTCCATGTGCCGCTGACCGACAAGACACGGAACATCCTGTCGCGCGAGGCGATCGCCGGCCTGAAGCCAGGCGTCCGCATCATCAACTGCGCGCGGGGCGGACTGGTGGATGAGGAGGCGTTGGCCGACGCGCTTAAGGACGGCCGTGTTGCCGGAGCCGCCTTTGATGTCTTTGCCGTCGAACCCGCCAACGAAAGCCCGCTCTTCGGTCTACCGAACGTGGTCGTCACCCCGCATCTTGGCGCCTCGACCACCGAGGCGCAGGAGAACGTGGCGCTGCATGTGGCCGAACAGATGTCGGACTACCTGCTGACCGGCGCCGTTTCGAACGCGCTCAACATGCCATCCGTCACTGCGGAGGAGGCCAAAGTAATGGGTCCCTGGGTCAAGCTGGCCGGGCACCTCGGCGCCTTTGTCGGTCAGCTAACGGACGAGCCCATCGAAGCGATCAACATCCTCTACAACGGCCACGTATCGTCGATGAACACCGCGGCGCTCAACGCCGCCGCCGTTGCGGGGATCATGAAAGCCACCAATCCGGAGGTGAACATGGTCTCGGCGCCGGTGATCGCGAAGGACAGGGGCGTCGATGTCTCGACGACCACGCAAAGCAAGACCGGCGTTTTCGATTCCTACATCAAGCTGACGGTCAAGACCGACGCGCGAGAGCGTTCAATCGCCGGGACGGTCTTTTCCGACGGCAAACCACGCTTCATCCAGATCAAGGGCATCAACATCGATGCGGAGATCGGCGAGCATATGCTGTACACCACGAATGAGGATGTGCCGGGCATCATCGGGACGCTGGGCCACACCATGGGGACGAACGGCGTGAACATCGCGAACTTCACCTTGGGCAGGTCGGACAAGGGCCAGGACGCCATCGCTCTCTTGTATGTCGACGAGCCGGTCCCGGCTGATGTCATCGGCAAGCTGAAGGCCACCGGCCTGTTCCAGCAAGTGCGCCCGCTGGTCTTTGACCTGATCTGAGAAAGGTCGGCGCATGCGCGTCTATGCGATCGGAGACGTCCACGGCTATCTCGATGAGCTCAAGCGCGTTCACGCGCTTATCGAGAAGGACCTTGAGGAGACCGGCGACGCCTATGCGACGGTCGTGCACCTGGGCGATCTGAACGACCGGGGGCCGG
>JASJAU010000050.1 GCA_030066855.1 Paracoccaceae bacterium
CCCCCCCCCCCCGCGCCCCCCCCCCCCGCCCCCCCCCCCCCCCCCCCCCCCCCCCCCCCCCCCCCCCCCCCCCCCCCCCCCCCCCCCCCTGGGCCGCCGCCAATTGTCGGACCTCAGACCGAAACCGCCGCCAAAAGATCATTCCGCGCGATCTCGCCCGCCCGCCCGCTCATCTTTACGGCCCCGCGTTCCAGCACGAGGAACCGGTCGCCCAGCCGATGGGCGAAATCGAAGAACTGCTCCACCAGCACGATCGCCATGTCGCCCCGGTCGCGAAGCACGCCGATCACCTCGCCGATCTGTTGGATGATGTTGGGCTGGATGCCTTCCGTCGGTTCGTCCAGCAGCAGGAGCCTCGGCTTCGTCACCAGTGCCCGCGCGATAGCGAGCTGCTGCTGCTGCCCGCCCGAGAGGTCCCCGCCGCGCCGCCCGAGAAAATCCTTCAGGATCGGGAAGAGATCGAAAATCTCGTCCGGTATCCGCCGCTCGGACTTCGGCAGACAGGCAAATCCGGTCTCCAGGTTCTCTTGGACCGTGAGAAACGGGAAGATCTCGCGCCCTTGCGGCACGTAAGCCACGCCCTTCTGCGCAAGCGCATGGGCCGAGGCGCGTCCGATTTCCTCGCCGCCCAGCCGATAGGTCCCCCCGCTTCTCGGATGCGATCCGGAGATCGCCTTCAGAAGGCTTGTCTTGCCGACGCCGTTCGTGCCCATCACGCAGGTCACCTCGCCTTGGGCCGCTTCGAGGTCGATTCCGTAAAGGATCTGCGAGCCCCCGTAATGCAGCGTCAGATCATCGAGCGTTAGAAGACTATCGGCCAAGATACACCTCGATCACTTTTTCGTCCGAGGTCACGTGGTCGATGGAGCCTTCGGCCAGCACCGACCCTTCGTGGAGCACCGTCACGCGGCAATTCAAGCGGCGGACGAATTCCATGTCGTGCTCCACGACGACGACCGCCCGGGTCTTCGCCGCCTCGACCAGCAGATCGGTCGTGTGCTCGCGTTCCGCCGGCGTCATGCCCGCCGCCGGTTCGTCTACCAGAAGAAGCTTCGGGTCCTGCGCCAGAAGCATCCCGATCTCCAGCCACTGCTTCTGGCCGTGACTGAGTTCGCCCGCCTTACGCTCAAGCGCGCCGGAGAGGCCGATTTCGGTAGCGAGATCCTCGACGCGCGCCCGATCCCTCTCACTGGCTCTGAAGCGCAGCACGGAGAACGGATTGCGGCTTTTCTTCAAGGCCAGCATCAGGTTCTCGGCCACCGATTGGTCCTCGAACACCGTCGGGCGCTGGAACTTCCGCCCGACGCCCGCCTGCGCGATCCGGCTTTCCGACATCGCGAGCAACGACTGCGATTTCTCGCCCCAGAGCACGCGGCCTTCATCCGGCTTGGTCTTGCCGGTGATGATGTCCATGAAGGTGGTCTTGCCCGCGCCATTGGGTCCGATCACAGCGCGCAACTCCGCCCTGCCGATCTGGAACGACAGGTTGTTGATGGCCTTGAACCCGTCGAAACTGACGGAGACGCCGGAAACCTCGAGAAGCGCGCTCATTCGTTGGCCTCCTTCTCCCGGAGCGCTCCGGGATCGGGCCCTAGATCGGCGCCATGCCTATCGGGCGAGCGTTTCGCCGCGATCAGATCGAAAAGCCCGCCGATCCCCTTTGGCGCGAAGAGTGTGACCGCGACGAATGACAGCCCCAGCAGCACCGTCCACCAGTCGACCCACTGAATGGTCGCAAAGCCGAGGTTCACATCCGGCGCCTGCCCGCCAGTGAACCAGGTCGAGAGCAGCGAAACGAAGGCCGCCCCGATCACCGCGCCATACAATCGCCCCCTGCCCCCGATGGCGACCCAGACAGCCAGATAGATCGACGCGATGGGTGCGATCTCCGCCGGGTTCACGATCCCCGCCTGCGGGTAGTAGAGCGCGCCCGCGATCCCGGCCAGAATGGCGGTGAAGGTAAAGATGAAGAGCTTGTAGGCCTCGACCGGATAGCCGAGGAACCGCACCCGCGCCTCGTCATCCCGGATCGCGCGAATTACCGAGCCAAACTTGCCGGAGACGATGGCGACGCAGGCGAGATACCCGAGCCCAAGCGCGAGTGCCGACGCCCAGAGGAACCAGACCGACACCACCGATTGCGGCACGTCGCCGAGCCCCGGCAGGTTCTGCAGACCCGAGAGCCCGTTGTTGCCGCGCAATCCGCTGTCGTTCTGGAAAAGGTACAAGGACAGCGCCAGCGTCATCGCCTGCGTCAGGATCGACAGATAGACACCGGTAACCCGGCTCCGGAAGGCGAGCCACCCGAACACCAGCGCGAGCAGGGCTGGCACCAGCACGACGGCGGCGAGTTGCAAAGGCAAGGAATGCGCGAAGGCCCAGATCGGCGGAAACTCGGACGCGCCCACCACGCCGAAGATCTGTGTTGCGATCCCGTCCGATATCTCTTGCGCGGTGGGCGGCAGCGCCTGGCCCGCGAGGCTCTCGATCACGATGAGCTCGGTCCGCGCGTACATCAGCCACATCCCGATCGCATAACCCCCGATCCCGAAGAACGCCATGTGGCCGAGCGACAGGATCCCGCAATACCCCCAGACCAGATCCATCGCGAGGGCCACAAGGCACAGGCACAGCGTCTTGCCCAGCGTCTTGACGAAGGATGTCGAGATCACGCCGATCCCGAACCCCTCGGACAGCACGGTCACACCCAGCGTGAACAGCGCCAGAAGCCCGAGAAAGATCAGCAGCGAGGGGTACTGCACCACCAGCGGCTTTCGCCGGAACGCGCCTGCCGAAAGCTCGCTCATGCCCGCCCCCTTCGCCCGTTCGCAAATATCCCTGCCGGAGGCGCAAAACTCTTCAAAAGAGTTTTGACCGATTTCTTTTCAAGAAATCGCATGCTCACGCCTCCGCCGCGCGGCCCTTGAGGGCGATGATGCCCCTTGGCCGGAACTGGATGAAGAGAATGATGAAGAGGATCATATAGGTTTGCGCGGCGAGCGTGTTCGACGGGTTCAGCCACTCGATCCCCTTCTGGAGCGTGCCCACCAGAGAGGCGCCGAGGAGCGTGCCCCAGATATTGCCGACCCCGCCGACGACGACCGTCATGAAGGCCTGCACGATGTAATCGGCCCCCATCTCGGAGGTCACCTTGGCGTAAAGCCCGATGGCGACGCCCGCGATCCCGGCGATGCCGGAGCCGAAGCCGAAGGTCAGCATGTTGATCTTGTCGGGGTTGATCCCCATCGACGCCGCCATGCGCGGGTTCTGCGTCACTGCCCGCACCTCGAGCCCGAGACGCGTCCGGTTCATCACGAAGAGGAACAGCGCGAGGAACAGGAGCGCGAGCACGAAGATCGCGATCCGGATGTAGCTGATCGAGACGATGTCGTTGAAAACGAGCGACCCGTCGAGCCAGCCCGGCGCGGTCAGCGGCCGCGCCTGCGTGCCGAAGATGTTCTTGGCGATCTGCTGGAGCGCGATGGAAATCCCGAAAGTCGCCAGCAAGGTCTCCAAAGGGCGATGGTAGAGCCACCGGATCACCAGCCGCTCCATTGCGACACCGGCCGAAAAGGTGACTGCGAAAGCCAGGGGCAGGGCGATCAGGATCGAGAGCGTGTAATCCGTCACGAAGAGCTGAACGACATAACCCGTATAGGCCCCCATCATGATGAACTCGCCATGCGCCATATTGATCACGCCCATCACGCCGAAGGTGATGGCCAGCCCGATTGCCGCAAGAAAATAGATTGAGGCTAGCGAGAGCGCGTCGAGACCCAAATCCGCCATCTGGTTCCAGGCGACTTTGGTTTCGATCCCTGACAATACGTCAGCCGCTGCCAGCGCGACAGCAGGCGATGCGCCTGTATAGCGTTCGTAGAATAGAAAGGTTTGAAGTGTTTTCTCGATCTCAGTTTCTTCCGCAACCGGCTCGACCTTGCCTGTGGCGGCAAGTGCGGCATAGGCCATGTCGCGTGCGGCTTCGGTGCCAAGGGCCGCGACCTCAATCCCCGCGACCTGTCCGTCCTCGATATTCGCCACCAGCGCCACGCGCTTGTCCTCGCGGCTGACCAAGGGCGGGGCCATCTCTGCGTCCACCAGAAGCGCATATGCATCGGACCGCGGCAGCGCTTCGGAGCCGGGCTCGATTATCCTTTTTATCTCCGCGCCGCCCAACGGCGTGGCGGAAACAACTACGGATGTCGCGACCAGCGGGTTCAGTGTTGCGCGAGCATCCACGCCCAAATCGCCCTCGAACGACCGGATCGCCGCGATGCGCTCATCGTCCGTTTCGCCAAACCGGATGGTCAACAGACGCTCGAGCCGTTCCTTGCGCGCCGCCAAAACAGGATTGCCTTCCCCCTGCGCTGTCGCCCGCAACGCAGTCAGGTGTGATTCCTCTGGGTCGCGCTCTATCGCGTCGAGCGCCGTCGCCCGAAGCTCGGGGTCCGGATCGATCAGCTGGAATTGCACAAGTGCTGCGCCAATCATTCCGCGAATGCCGGAGTTCGGTTTTAGCTGTTTGAAATCGTCATCGGGTGCGATGCCGATCTCGCCCTCATCATTGAAGTCGAAGATGCGGAGAGTGTCGCGGTCCACTTCCTCGGCGAAAACAAAAAGCCCGGTCTCCTTGTTCCGCCACATCTCTTTGGCCTGCCAGCGCTCAAGCACCGTTTGTGCCTGGGGAAGCCCGCTATTGGCCAGAGCATCGATTGCGGGGCCGATGGTCTTCCGCGAACTCTTGGCGATGATATCGCCGTACTCGACCAGCAGCGCCTGAATTGGCGCCTCCGCTTGCTGAGCGAAGGCCGGCAAAGCAAGCAAACATGCCAGCCCTGCCGCCAACTGCCTGAAATACCAGATCATTCGGTGCCCGCCTCGTGAGTAACCGGAGGCGAGAAACCGCCTCCGGAAAGCGCATTCAAGCGATCAGTAGTTCGACTTGATCTGGACACAGGTCTCGGTCTGGGAGTTGAACATCCCGCATTCGAGCTCCTGCCAATCCGACATCAGCACCGCCGATTCCGGCAGGAAGTCGGTCCAGGCGTCGCCCGGCACTTCTTCAGTCTGGCTGATGATGTCGAATTGCCCGTCTTCCTGGATTTCGCCAATCAGAACAGGCTTGGCGAGGTGGTGGTTGGGCAACATGACCGCCGTGCCGCCGGTCAGATTTGGGAATTCTTGCCCGTACATGGCCGTCCGCACCGCATCGACTTCAGTGGTACCGGCATCTGTCGCGGCGTTTACCCACATATTGAAGCCAATGTAGTGCGCTTCCATCGGGTCGTTCGTGACGCGCTCTTCACCCATCCGCTCTTTCCAGGCCGCGACCCAGGTTTCGTTGGCCTCGGTGTCCGCCGACTGGAAATAATTCCATGCAGCGAGGTGACCGACCAGGTTTGTTGTGTCGAGGCCAGACAGTTCCTCTTCGCCAACCGAGAAAGCGACGACCGGGATGTCATCAGCTGAAACTCCGGCGGCGGCCAGTTCCTTGTAGAAGCCGACGTTCGCGTCACCGTTGATCGTGGAGATTACGCCGACTTTCTTTCCGTCGGCGCCAAGCGCCACGACGTCAGCCACGATCTTGGACCAGTCGGAATGCCCAAAGGGCGTGTAGTTCACAAAGATGTCTTCTTCGGCAATACCTTTTTGCTGAAGATAGCTCTCGAGAATGTTGTTTGTCGTCCGCGGATAGACATAGTCCGTGCCCAGGAGCGCGAACTTCTCGACCTCAAGCTCTTCGAGGAAGTAGTCCGTTGCCGGAATGGCCTGTTGGTTGGGAGCGGCCCCGGTGTAGAAGACGTTCTTGGAGCTCTCTTCGCCTTCATACTGCACCGGATAGAACAGAAGGCCGTTCAGCTCCTCGATCACGGGCAGGACCGACTTCCGGCTCACGCTCGTCCAGTTGCCGAATATCACGTCGACCTCATGCACGGTCAGAAGCTCACGCGCTTTCTCAGCGAAGAGCGGCCAATCCGAGGCTGGATCGACGACAACTGCTTCCAACTCACAACCGAGCACGCCGCCGGCCGCGTTTTGCTGCTCGATCAGCATTTCCATCGTATCTTTGAGTGTAGTTTCTGAAATCGCCATTGTGCCGGAAAGCGAATGCAGGACGCCCACCTTAATCGGGCAATCCTGCGCGATGGCAGGTACGGCGGCAAATGCGGCAGCGGCAGCCGTTGCGGAAAGAAGTCTGATCGACATCGCAATTTCCTCTTTTGCGTGTCGCGCGGAACGGCTTGAAAATCTGTGGATTCTACCCCAGATGCCCCCCACGCAATCATGTTGCGGAGTGCGGCGGTTCTCGGAGTGCTAGACCAGTTCCGTCGCACGCTTCTTGCCCCGTGAAGACTCACGGACGGGTCTCACATGGACCGGTTTCAGGCCGACTGATAATGGATCAGCCTAAAACGATCTGCATTGACGGTCTCTTTGATTGTTTTTGAGGCGGCCCATTGGTGTTTGCGAGAAAATTAGGCGCCGTCGCTCCCGCAAACCCACAGATCCGGACTATATCAACAACAGACCAGAGCAGTCCCTGAGTTGCGCTTGCGCGCGCTGCATGGCCCAATTGGCGTCGTTGATATCTTTGTTGAATGTCGCGCGTTGCAAAAGCGCCTTATGGGCGTGTTTGGCATCGATTCTGATGGCCATGAGCGTCTTACGATTAGCGTCGACGCTGACGGCGTCGAGTAGATCGATCATCGCGTCTCTCCGAAACTCCGTGATTTCCCTCCCTGGATCGATCAGCAGCCATTGATGCTCGACCTGCGCGCTCAGCAGTCCTGCGCAAATCGCGAACCGATGCTCAAGAGCCGGCGACGCTAACGCGGCCGACGTGGAAAGCGCCGCAGTCACAACCGCTCCGAGCAGAGTTTCTTTTCTGCTCATTTTGTAATCATGACATAGGAAAAGCTGCTGACAAGTTACTCATTCTGAGAACAATGGACCTGTTGCCGGAATTCCCATTCAACCCTCGCGGTTTTGTCGGAAGGAGCCGGCTTGCTGCTGAGCGCCGCTCGATTGCAGATCTTGGTGGCGCTCTGAAGAGATAAAACTCCGCCAGAAAGGTTTCTTATGCTCTTGTCTTCAAGCAAAGGGTGGGAAGGCGTGGCCGGTACTCATGCTTCTGACAGTACCTTCTGCTCACCCTTGTTGGCGCGTTCGGCAAGTCTCTTGGCGTGGTGGGCAATTGCTGATCCGAAGATAAGGCAATACTCGGGTCGTGGAGGTGTTAATGTCACGAGCCAATGTTGCACCAACTGTACATGTGGGTAAGGCTTGGCGTCTGATCCTGTCCGATCTGGGCTTGAGCTCTCAGGTCGTCTTGCGCCGCGCCGGTCTTCCTGCGGGAGTGCTCGACGGAGAGGGCGCCCGAATCCCGCTAGACGACTACTACAACCTTTGGGAGACTATCGCACGGGAAGCCAACGATCCCGAATTGGCGCTCAGGCTCGGTCAGGTCGTATCGGTCGAACTCTTTGATCCGGCCTTCTTTGCGGCGATGTGCTCGCCCGACATGAACACGGCGGCCCGTCGCCTTGGGGAGTTCAAACGGCTGGTCGGAGCCTTCAGGCTTGATGTCGAGATTCAGAGCGACGTCACCCATATCATCTATCGTTGCAAATACCGCCCCGATGTCCCCTCAGCCATGGGGCTGGCGGAGATCGTTTTTCTCGTGAGTTTCGCGCGCCGCGCAACTCGGCAGTGCATCACGCCCGCCCGGGTGACCTTGCCATTTAGGGCGCCAAAGGTCGAAGCTTATGAAGCCTGGTTTGGATGCCCGGTTTCGAAAGGCAGAAGCATCACCCTGGCTTTGTCGGCGGCCGACGCTTGTCGCCCGTTCCTTACGCACGACGACCAGATGTGGGAGTTCTTTGAGCCCTCGCTGAGACGGAGGATGGAGGATGCCAAGACCGATGCGCCCATGCGGGCCCGCGTGGAACATGCGCTGACCGAGTTGTTGCCAAGCGGCCGAACCCAGATTCAGGACGTGGCCCTCGAGTTGGCGGTGAGCAAGCGTTCACTGCAACGACGTTTGTCCGAAGAAGGCACGAATTGGCTAGAAGTTCTGAACGGGTCGCGCGAGCGATTGGCGCGTCACTACCTTGGCTCAACGAATTTGGGTGTCGGCGAGGTCAGCTTCCTGCTTGGGTTTGAGGACCCCAATTCCCTGTTCCGGGCGTTTCATCGATGGACGGGAACCACGCCTGAAGCGTGGCGGGCCGGATCAAGGACGTGATCTGACGACTTGGCGCATTTGGCATGTAGATTGGCGCGTCGAGCGAGTGATCCCGGCGCTGCCGCATTCATATCAAGGGCATCTGATCGCGAACAACGCACAAGGGCCAACCCATGACCAAGACCATACTCATCACCGGCGCCAGCTCCGGCATCGGCAAGGCGACCGCCCGGCTCTTCGCGGAGCGCGGCTGGAACGTTGTCGCCACCATGCGAAATCCCGAGGATGGCTCCGAGCTTGAGGGAGACAATACTCTCGTGACGCGACTCGACCTGCTCGACGCAGAGTCGATTGCGGCCGCCGTTTCCGCAGGGCAGGACCGTTTCGGCACCATTGATGTGCTGTTGAACAATGCGGGCTTCGGCGCCTACGGGCCGCTGGAGGCGACGCCAATGGATACGATCCGGCGTCAATTCGAGGTCAACTTCTTCGGTTTGATCGAGGCGACCCAGGCGGCCTTGCCGGGCATGCGGGCAAAGAAGTCCGGCACAATCATCAACATCTCTTCGGTCGGAGGGCGCATGACCTATCCGCTCGGGACGCTTTACCACAGCTCCAAATGGGCGGTTGAGGGCCTGTCGGAGGCACTGCATTACGAGCTGCGCCTCATTGGCGTGCGCGTCAAAATTGTCGAGCCCGGCGGCGTGAAGACGGATTTCGGCGGCAGGAGTTTTGTGTTCACGTCTGACCCGAAACTCAAGGAATACCAGCCAATGGTCGATACCATGACAGGTGTTATGGAGAACATGGACACCTCGGGGCATCAGGAGCCGGAAGAGGTTGCCGAAATCATTTGGACGGCAGCGACCGACGGAACGGATCAGCTGCGCTACATCTCGGGCAATGGAGCGGTCGAGCTCCTCGGCCGGCGGTACTCAAGCGAGCAGGACGAGGCCTTCGTCGCGGGATTACGAGAGAATTTCGGCCTGTAGTTGGCTGTCAGCTCGTCAGGATTGGGATTCCCATTTTGAGGACGCCCGAACTAGTTGCAGATCTTCCTGGCGCACTTCCCTTGGGCGCGGGTCCGACGCGCTGGGCATTTAGCTCAGCGGGATATGCGTTGTTCGCTACGCGCCCACGGATCGCCTTGACGTCTAGGCCGACATCCGCCGAACCGCAGGCACGGCGCTTAGTCCGCCCGCAGGCAGTTGAGCGGCGTCATTATCATGCCGCCACCCCGCGCGGCTTGTGTGCGACAGACGTCCTGGCCGAAAGTTCTGCCTAAGCGCGAAAGCTCAAACCCATGCACGGGTAGCGAGCCTAGGCTTCGGTCCTTCGCCTAGTCCCAATGCATCTGATGCATGAATCCATGCATCGAGACGGGCTTATGCGCCTCTTCAACGTCGGGGATGCGGATCAGCGCGACGCAGATGACGCCAAGCAGGCAGGCGCCCGCGCAGACGGAAAACGCCAAAGGGAAGTTGCCCGTATCTCCCAGAATTCCTCCAAGAAGCGGGAAGGCGATGCCGCCGGCTCCGTAGCTCAGGAACACCAGAGGATAGTTCTGCCCGATGCGATCGTTGCCGAACGTGTCGGCAGTGATGGCAGGAAACAGCGCGAAGTTGCCGCCGAAGTTGAACCCAATCAGAGCGGCGCCAAGGTAGAGCAGCCAGGGTGTGCCCGCCATCGATGTAAACGCGAACAGGACCACTGCCTGGCTGCCCGCCATGATCATGATCGAGCGCCTCCGCCCCAAACTGTCGCTCAGCGCCCCCCAGGCGATGCGTCCGACTCCATTCGCCAGAGAGAAGAAGACGGCCATGGCCGTGCCGGCGACCGCGCTGGCCTCCGCCAGAGACAGACCACCAGCTTGCAAGGCTTCCATTGGATAGAGTTTCATCAACCCGATCGACATCAGCCCGCTTCCTGCCGACACCGCGAAGGTGATGAAGATTAGGTAGAACTGCGGCGTTCGAATCATCTCGGCGACCGCGAAGTTCTCGTTTCCCTTCCGGCCTTTAGCGGCGGGCGTGTCGACATAACCGGGCGGCGCCCATCCCTTGGGCGGCATCCGCATCCAGATCGCGCCCAGACCGATCAGGGCCGCGAACAGAAACCCGTAGGCGATGAACGTCCCGCCTAGGCCCATCGTGTCGATCAGGCCGCCCCAGCTTCCGGCCAGCTTGACCCAAGCCAGCGCGCCAAAACCGAAACCCGCGACTGCCAGGCCGGTGATCATTCCTTTTCGATCGGGAAACCAGCGCATGCCGACCGCGATCGGCACGACATAGGCCAGGCCGATACCGGACCCTGTGACAAGCCCGATACATACCGCAAGAACCGTGAAATCCGTCGGACCGAGGAGACCGGCTGACAGGTAGCCGGCGCCCAGCGTGGCCCCGCCGATGAGAGCGAGCTTTTGCGGCCCAAGCTGGGCCAGCAGGCGCCCGGCGAAGACCATCACCAGCGCGAATGTCGCCAACTCCAGCGCGAAGATCGCCTGCGTCTGGAACCTGCTCCAACCCGCCGCGCTCAGCGTGGGAGTGAAAACGGACCAGGCGTAGATCGCGCCCAGCGCCAGCTGGATCAGAACGGCGCCCAACACGACGGTCAGGCGATTGGGGACGTCTTCTCGGTCTGTCTGCATGAAGTGTTTCTCGTCGTTTTCCGATTAGTCCCCCGATCGTTGGCGTCAAACGCGGCCCGGCGCGATGACATGGATCATCCTCTCCGGACAAAACCGACCCCCGCGCTGACTCCGGTGTCCGACCTGCTAGAACGCGCGGTCAAGACTTGGCGCCTTGCTATACTCCGCCCGATAGGCGCGGCTGAACGCGTCAGCGTTGTCGTAACCGCATTCGGTCCCGATCTCGGCTACAGGGAGCGCGGTATTCCGAAGCATGTCGCGGGCCTTGGCCAGACGAAGCCGCGCAAAATAGGTCGTCGGCGATCTGTGCAAGTATCTGTTGAACAGACGGCCGAGCTTCCACACCGGAAGATCCAGCATGCGCGCGATCTCGGAAACGCTCACCCGGCCAGACAGATTGGACTGCATGATCGCCACTGCGTCTCGCACTTCCTTCGGGACGCTGTGCGGGATGTCGCGAGGCGCCCATCCTGCTGCCGGCTGGTCGTATGTGAGGATCCGCGCGACCCGGCTGGCAAGGCGCTGATTGGTTAAATGCCCGATCAGGGCGAGCGTCATGTCCAGCGTCGCGACCCCGCCCGCGCTCGAGAAACGCGGTGGCGAGAAGTCGTGCATCCGATCGACAAAAAGGCTGTTTGGGAACTGCCGATGAAAGCCCGCGATGGCTTCGGGGTGCGTCGCGGCCGGTCTGCGCGCGAGAAGTCCGGCCCTGGCGAAAACCAACGCTCCGGTATCGACGCAGCCGAGCAGGCAATCCGCGCGATCCAGGCGCCGCAACCAGGGCAGCGAGGCCTTGGTGGAAGAGGTTTCCGGTTTGTACGACGCCAGCAGAATGGCGGCGTCTGGGACGGTCTCGTCCAGCGCCGCGGTCTCCAAGGGAATGCCGCTCGACGACCGACAGACTCCGCCAGTGTCGGACGCTACCACCCAGGCGAACCTCTCCTGACCAAGCTCCCGATTGGCCACGCGCAACGGCTCGGTGATCAGGGTGAGCGACAGAATCGGGAACCCGTCGGCGATATGGACAACAATCCTGATCATCTTCGGAGAGTATTCTAACGCAGGGTTTCCGTCATCTAATATCAATCGACTCTCACCCGCAGCCCCTATGCTCTTCGAAAGTTCAGGAGTTGGGATCATGAAGGACATAGGGTCGCTGCCGATCACGCCCGATTTCGATCTGTGGCCGGTCACTGCGACACCGCAGATCGCGCGGGCAGAACAAAACGCGTTGTGCATCGAATGGTCCGACGGACGGATAAGCCGCTATCACCCGTTCCTTCTGGCCGAGAACGATCCCTCTCCCGAGACGCTGCACCCGCTGTCGCGTGAAACCACTCTTTCGCCCCTCGATCTTCCGGATGACCTGGCGGTTACTTCGGCCGCGATCGAGGCGGGCGGAGCGGTAGTGGTGGGTTGGTCGCACGGCCGGACGGAGAGCCGGTTCCATCCCGGATGGTTGCTGGGCAACGGGTGGTTTGGGGACCGTCCGGATCAGGGGAACGCCATTCTTTGGACTGCGGAAGAACAATCCAAGCCGCCCACGTTTGATGGGCCCACCGCCCTAAGTGATCCAAAGCTATTTCTGTCCTGGCTCCTGGCCTTGCGGGATTATGGCGTGGCCCGGCTCGAGAACCTGCCTGATCAGGATGGGCTTCTGATGCGGATTCTCGATCGGATCGGACCCGTGCGGGAGTCCAATTTCGGTCGCATGTACACACTGGAAATCAAGGATGACCCGGACAGCAACGCCTTCACCTCTGACGCGCTGCTGCAGCATATTGATATGCCGACCCGCGAATGCCCGCATGGACTCCAGTTCCTGTTTTGTCGTGAAAACACGTCCCTTGGCGGCGAAGGCGTTTATGCCGACGCATACCGCATCGCCGCGGACTTGGCCGTCGAGGAGCCCGAGCATTTCGAGGCGCTCTGCGAGATCGAGTGGACCTATAACAACCGCTCGAAGACCTCCGATTACAGGGCCGCCGGTCCGGTGATCGAGCGGACCGAGAGCGGTCGGGTTACGGGCATCCGATACAACACTTGGCTCCGCGCCCCATTGGTCGCTTCGCTCGAAGATCAGGATCGCGCCTATCGGAGCTACCGAGCCTTCGCGGCGCGCGCTCAGAGTCCGAAATACCAGATGCGCTTCGCCTACAGACCCGGCGACCTTCTGGCCTTTGACAATCGGCGCGCCTTGCACGGGCGCAATGGCTATGACGCCGCGGGAGGTGTCCGCTTCATCGAAGGGGTCTATTCCGACCGCGATGACCTGCATTCGGCCATCCGATCGCTTGAACGCTCACTTTCTCAGGAAATGACAGCATGAACATCGCATCTCGAGAGACTCAGACCGCTTGCAGCGAGGCCGAGTGGAAAGCCCGCGTCGATCTCGCCGCTACGTTTCGCATTCTCGCCCATTACGGCATGTCGGATCTGGCCAACGGGGCGGTCGCCGCACGCGTCCCGGACCAGACGGACCACTACCTCGTCCACCCGTATGGTATGTTCTGGGAGGAGGCGACAGCCTCCGCGATGATTAAGATCGGTCCTGACGGCAACCCTGTAGATCCTGACGGCCCATGGCTGAACGACGGGGTGCAGAACCTTTGCAAATGGATCTTCGGCGCGCGTTCCGAAGCCATGTTCTTCGTCCATGGCCACGAGGAAGAGGTCATGGCGGTCGGGTCGATCAAGGACGGTCTGCTGCCCCTGAATCAGCCGGCCATCTATCTGGGCAATCTGACCGGCTACATCGATTATGAATTCGACGAGGACGACGCCTTTGGCGAGCACTTTGTGGACACGCTCGGAGATCACCAAATTCTGATCAGCCGGAACCACGGCTACTACGCGCTGGGCGCCTCGGCGGCCGAGGCGTTCTTCAGGGCCTACTTCCTCCGTCAGACCTGTTCGGC
>JASJAU010000134.1 GCA_030066855.1 Paracoccaceae bacterium
ATCAAGTTCATTTCGGATCCCACGGCCGCCTTCGCCGCAATGATGGCCGAAGATATCGACGCCTTCGCGGGCTATCCCGCGCCGGAGAACCTGCCGCAGTTCAGCGCCGATTCCCGCTTTCAGGTGCTGGTCGGTTCGACCGAGGGCGAGACGATCCTCTCGACGAACAACAAGCAGCCGCCCTTGGACAACGTGTTGGTCCGTCAGGCCATCGCGCATGCGATCGACCGGCAAGCGATCATCGACGGCGCCATGTTCGGTCTGGGCACGCCCATCGGCACCCATTTCGCGCCGCACAACCCGGATTACGTCGATCTGACGGGCAATTCCAACTATGACCCCGAGAAGGCCAAGGCGCTTCTTGCCGAAGCCGGGCTGGCGGACGGCTTCACGACGACGCTCAAGCTGCCGCCCCCGTCCTACGCCCGGCGCGGCGGCGAGATCATCGCGGCGCAACTTCGCGAGGTGGGGATCGAGACTGAGATCAGCAACCTCGAATGGGCGCAGTGGCTGGAGGAGGTTTTCCGGGGCAAGGACTATGGCCTGACCATTGTCAGTCATACGGAGCCCTTCGACATCGGCATCTACGCGCGGCCGGATTACTACTTCCAGTACGACAACCCGGACTTCCAGGCGCTGATGCAGACGCTGACCAACACCACGGATCCTGACAAGCGGTCTGAGCTGATTGCCGAGGCGCAGTCGACGATTTCGGAGGACTACGTGAACGGCTACCTCTTCCAGCTGGCCTTTCCGACCGTGGCGAACGCGGGCATCGTCGGGCTTTGGGAGAACGCGCCGACGCAGGCGACCGATCTGACGGCGGTCTACTGGCAGTAGCCTGAGCCCAAGCCGGGTCCGGTCGTTCGGGCCCGGCGGAACCAGTGTCGGCGCCAACTGGACCCGCCGGAGGCGCCCGCATATCGTTCCCTCATGCTTCGGTACGCGCTTCAAAGGTTCCTCTCGCTCATCCTGAGCCTGGCGGTGTCGTCGCTGGTCATCTTTCTTGTGATCGAGGTCGCGCCCGGAGACCCGGCGTCCTACATGCTGGGGATCAACGCGCAGCCTGAGACGGTCGCGGCGCTCAGGGCCGAGCTTGGCCTCGATGTTCCGAAGATCGAGCGGTACTTTGCCTGGGTTGGCGGCATGCTGACCGGCGACTTCGGGCTGTCCTACACCTACCGGACGCCGGTGGCCGAGATGATCGCCGACCGGCTTTGGGTCTCGCTCCCTCTCGCCATCTACGCGCTCGCGCTGTCCACGCTGATCGCCTTTCCTGCAGGCGTCTACGCCGCCTCCCGGCGTGGCCGGACAGGCGACATCGCCGTCATCGGCGCGACCCAGCTTGGCGTCGCGGTTCCGAATTTTTGGTTCGCGATGATGCTGGTGCTGGTCTTCGCGATCAATCTGCGCTGGTTTTCCGCCGGGGGTTTCCCCGGCTGGGACGCCGGTTTCTTCGGGGCGATGAAGGCGCTGACGCTACCCGCGATCTCGCTGGCCTTGCCGCAGGCGGCCATTCTGACCCGCGTCATGCGCTCGTCGCTGCTCGACATCCTTGGCGAGGACTTCCTTCGCACCGCCCGCGCGAAGGGGCTCACCGAACGTCAGGCGCTCTGGTCTCATGCCTTGCGAAACGCGCTGATCCCCGTTTTGACAATCATCGGCCTTCAGTTCTCGTTCCTGCTGGCCGGCGGGATCATCATCGAACAGGTGTTCTTTCTGCCAGGCCTTGGGCGTCTGGTGTTTCAATCCATCACGCAGCGCGATCTGATCGTGGTGGAAAGCGTTGTGATGCTCCTGGTCTTTTCGGTCATTTTGGTGAACTTCCTCGTGGACCTCGCCTACGCCGCCGTCGATCCGCGGCTGAGGAGCCGGTGATGCGGGCGTTCGGATCGGCCTCGCTCAGCCTTCTGGTCGGTGGCGCGCTGTCGGCGGTCTTCGTGCTGGTCGCGCTCATGTCTTTCCTCTGGACGCCCTTCGACGTCGAGACGCTGGATATCGCCAACCGGATGAAGCCGCCGGGCGACGCGCATCTCCTCGGCACCGACCATTTCGGCCGCGACATCCTGAGCATGATCATGGTCGGGGCGCGAACCTCGATTGCGGTGGCTCTGATCGCGGTCGGCATCGGGATGGCGATCGGGGTGCCGCTCGGGCTGACTGCCGCGGCGCAAAAGGGCGGGATGATCGACGAGGTCATCAGCCGCGGCAACGATCTTGTCTTCGCATTCCCCTCCCTCGTTATCGCCATTTTGATCACGGCGGTTTTCGGGGCGAGCGCGGTGAACGCCATCATCGCAATCGGCATCTTCAACATCCCGGTCTTCGCCCGGATCACACGGGGCGGGGCGCTCTCGCTCTGGAAGCGGGAGTTCATTCTGGCGGCGCGGGTGGCAGGCAAATCCCGCGCCCGGATCTCGGTCGAGCATATCCTGCCCAACGTGCTGAACCTTTTGATCGTGCAGGGCACGATCCAGTTCTCGCTCGGCATTCTGGCCGAGGCCGGGCTGTCCTATGTGGGCCTCGGGGCGCAGCCGCCGACGCCAAGCTGGGGGCGGATGCTGGCCGATGCTCAGACCATGGTCAGCCTCGCGCCGCATCTGGCGCTAATTCCCGGCCTGACGATCGTTCTGATGGTGCTTGGGCTGAACCTCTTAGGCGACGGTCTGCGCGATCTTCTGGACCCTCGAATCCGGACGGCGCGCCAATGAACCTGCTGACGATCCGGGATCTGAACCTGTCGATCCATGGCGCGCCGATCCTGCGCGACGTGAGCCTCAATGTGGCGCCCGGAGAGATCGTGGCGGTGACCGGGGAGAGCGGGTCGGGAAAGACGCTGACCGCGCTTTCGGTGACGAGGCTTCTGCCAAGGGGGACGGACTTGTCGGGAACCGTTCAGTTGGGCGAGACGGATATCGTCGGCGCCAGCGATGCCGAGCTCTGTGGCGTCCGAGGCAGCGACGTGGGCATGGTGTTTCAAGAACCCATGACGGCTTTGAACCCGGTACGCACGATTGGCGATCAGGTGGCCGAGACGGTGCTGGTCCACAGCAATGCCTCCCGCGCTGAGGCGATGGAGGAGGCGCGGCGGATTCTCGAGCGTGTCGGACTGCCGTCCGATCGGTTCCCGCTGTCGCTTTACCCGCATGAGCTTTCGGGTGGTCAGCGCCAGCGGGTCGTCATTGCGATCGCCATCATCCTGCGGCCAAAGCTTCTGATCGCGGACGAGCCGACGACGGCGCTCGACGTAACCATTCAGGCGCAGATCCTCGACCTCTTGCGCGAGCTCGTGCGCGAGTTTGGTATGGGGTTGATGATCATCACTCATGATCTCGCCGTCGTCGCCAATCTCGCGGACCGGATCTACGTGATGCGAAGCGGCGAGGTCGTGGAGCACGGGGAAACCGATCACCTGCTCGCCAACCATAAGCATCCCTACACGCGGATTCTGTTCGAGGCTTCGCGTCACCAGGTCCATCTGCCGCCACGACCCGCGCCGTCGCCGCTTCTTGAGGTGCGAGGCGTCGCGCGGCGCTACAAACTGCCGAAGACGCGATTGTTCGCGCCTGCCGCCGAGGTCGAGGCGGTGCGCGATGTCAGTTTCACGCTGGAGCGAGGCGAGCGTCTGGGGCTGGTGGGGGAAAGCGGGTGCGGCAAATCCACCCTCACGCGCGCGATCCTGGGACTTGAAGAGGTGCAGGGAGGCGAGATCATGCTCGGCGGCGAGCCGGTCTTCACAGACCACAATCCGAACCTCGCTGTCCGTCGGCGCATGCAGGTGGTGTTTCAGGATCCCTTCGGCTCGTTCAACCCCCGCCACCGTGTCGACCGTCTGATCACTGAGCCTTACTACCTCCTGGACGACCCGCCAAAGGGTGCCGGCCGCGCAGAGGCTATCGCCGAGTCGCTGACAGCAGTCGGCCTTTCACCGGACGACGGGCGGCGGTACATCCACGAGTTCTCGGGGGGCCAGCGCCAGCGGATCGCCATTGCGCGGGCGCTGATCATCAAGCCGGAGCTCATTCTCTTCGACGAGGCGGTGTCGGCGCTGGACGTTTCGGTGCGGGCGCAGATCCTGGAGTTGCTGGCCGACCTCTGCCGGACCTACGCGCTGAGCTACCTGTTTATCTCGCACGATCTAAGCGTTGTGCGGAGCGTCACGGACCGAACGCTGGTGATGGAGGCGGGGCGGATCGTGGAATCCGGGCCGACCGCCGAGGTCTTTGATAACCCGCAGCACCCCTACACGAAACGGTTGATCGCGTCCGTGCCGCGAATTCCGGATCTCCAGATAATGAGAGAGGTTTCACCGAATGCATGACGCCCTTTGGTTCGACTCGGAAGAGTGCCTGATTGGAGGGGCCTGGCGACGCTCGGCGGGTGGCGAGACTCTGCCACTGATCAACCCCTCGGACGGAAAAGAGATCTGCCAGGTCGCCCGATGCGGGCTAGCCGACGTTGATTCTGCCGTGTCGGCGGCGGCGTCTGCGCTGGAATGCGACTGGGGACGAATGACGGCGCGGGACCGGGGCCGGGTATTGACCGAGATCGGACGGCGGGTATTGGAGCGGTCCGAGGAGTTGGCGGTGTTAGAGGCCCTGGACGTGGGCAAGCCTCTGACGCAGGCGCGGGCCGATGCGCTCGCTCTGTCGCGATACATGGAGTTCTACGGCGGCGCGGCGGACAAGGTCATGGGCGAGACGATCCCCTACCTTGAAGGCTACACCGTCTACACTCTGCGCGAGCCGCATGGCGTCACCGGCCACATCATCCCTTGGAATTACCCGATGCAGATCATCGGCCGGTCGGTGGGCGCGGCGCTGGCCATGGGGAACGCCGCGGTGCTGAAGCCGGCGGAGGAGGCTTGTCTGACCGCTCTGGCGTTCGCGCGGATTGCGGAGGAGGCCGGGTTGCCCAAGGGCGCGCTGAATGTGGTTCCCGGTCTCGGAGCGGAGGCGGGCGCGGCGCTAGCCGGGCACCCTGGCGTGCGGCATCTCAGTTTCACGGGCTCAGTCGCGACCGGAGCGCTGGTGCAGGCTGCGGCTGCGAAGAACGTCGCGCCGGTGACGCTGGAGCTGGGCGGCAAGTCGCCGCAGCTGGTGTTCTCGGACGCGGATCTCGACGCGGCGCTGCCGTTTCTTGTTAACGCGGGCATCCAGAACGCCGGGCAAACTTGCTCGGCGTCCTCCCGAATACTCGTAGAGCGCGCCGTATATGACGAGGTGAAAGCGCGGATGGCGGGCGCCTACGAGGCCCTGACGGCGGGACCGGCGATGTCCGACCTTTCCTTAGGTCCGCTGATCTCGGGGCGGCAGAGGTCGATTGTGGAGGGCTTCCTCGGGCAAGGGTCCGATTTGGTCGTGGCCGGGCAGGGCGCCTTCGCGGACGGGCTGCCGGAGGAGGGGGCCTTTGTCCGCCCGACGCTCTTTGCCGATGTCCCGCCCGATCATGTTCTGGCGCAGGACGAGATCTTCGGACCCGTTCAGGCGCTGATCCCTTTTGAGGAAGAGGCCGACGCGGTGCGGATCGCGAATGGGACGGATTATGGCCTGGTGGCAAGCGTCTGGACGTCAGACGGCGCCCGGCAGATGCGGCTCGCCAAGGCGCTGAGATCCGGGCAGGTGTACATCAACAACTACGGCGCGGGCGGCGGCGTGGAACTTCCGTTTGGCGGCGTGGGCAAGTCAGGCCATGGCCGCGAGAAGGGGTTCGAAGCGCTCTACGGGTTCTCGCAGGTC
>JASJAU010000135.1 GCA_030066855.1 Paracoccaceae bacterium
AACTCATGCGCCAGATCTTCGTCGGGAACAATGCGCAACACCCGCTCGACGACCAGGCGGGTCTCGGCGGCGTAGTCGTATAGCTGCGTAAGCGACGTGAGCGATTGAGCGAAGACCGGACGCTCTTTGTCCGAGATCACTTCTGTGCCGCGGCCCTGACGGCGCTCGACCATGCCGTCTTCTTCCAGAAGCCTGAGCGCCTCTCGAACGGTATAGCGGCTTGCGGCGAACCGGTCGCAGAGCAGTTGCTCGGTTGGCATCAGCGATCCGACGGGATGCGCGCCCGAAAAAATCTCCTCCTTCAACCGATGCGCCAAGCGCCGGTAGAGCGGCCCGGATCCCTCGGACGTCGTCTCCGCGTCAGTGGCTTTCGCCGTATCGGTCATCCGGTCATCCTCGCTCGCGCCTTTTCCCAAGCGTTCCAAAGCGCGTCTCTAAACGCGGGCGCCGCTATGGCGACTAATCTTTCCGCGCGTTCGTCGATTGTGGCATGACGCAGGCGCGCGGCGCCATGCTCAGTTACGACCCAGTCCACATCCGAGCGCGGAACCGTGACCGGCGCGTCCGCATCGAGGTCAGGGACGATCCGGCTTTCCGATCCCCCCGCGTATGTCGCCGGCAGCGCCAGAATGCTCCGCCCCCCAGGCGAGGCGCCCGCGCCGCGAACGAAGTCCAAGAGCCCCCCGTGTCCCGTAACCTGGCGTCCACGGACGAACTCTCCATTGCCCTGACCGAAAAGATCGACCTCGAGGATCGAGTTGACCGACACAAGCCTTTGAATCGAGATCAAAACGGCCGCGCTGTGGGTGTGGGAAACGGGTCGGAACGACACCCTCCGCTCGGACGCGAACTTGTCGTAGAAACGCGCGTCGCCAATCGCCACTCCGATGGTTGCCGCTTCAAAGCAACCGTCTTCGAGCCGTGTGAGCGAAGCTGGCGAGATCATGCCGCCATGAAGGGTCAGCCCCCGCCGTCCGGAAAGCGCCTTGGCGACCGCGTCCTGCAGCTTGCCCAGGCCAAACTGGACGGTGTCGCCTTCGCGAATAAGGTCTGCGACGTTCGCGCCGATCGCCAGATAGGCGTCGCTCAATTCGCCCGCATCGAACTCCGGCAGCGCCGTTTCGGCCTCGATCAGGCGGTCGAACCGCTCGACCGGCAGCGTCGGTCCGTCAGCCGCGAAGGGCATGGCCGGATTGACCTGCCCGATCAGCGGGGCTTTGGCGGCGACCGCCGCCGGGGTGAAGTCGGCGGCAACGCCGAGGCTGACATGTCCATCGCGCGGCGCAGAAACCTGGAAGACCGCGCCCGAGAGACCGGCGTGTTGCTCCAGCCAGTCGAAGGTGGTCGAATAATGCATCGGCTGAAGGCTGGCCCGCCTGTCAGCGATGGCGCCCGAGAGCGCTGGCGTGGCGAACGTCGCGAGCGCATGCCGCCGCCCGCCGCCCGCCGTCGGATCGCGATTGTTCACACCCGGGATCCATACCCCGGTGAAGACTCGGCCGCGCGCGAGTTCGGGGTCCTCATCAAGGGCGTCCAGGAAGGACGTCGGCTCGCCGCAGCAGCCCGCGACATAGACGGGCCCATCGCCGCCCAGGCAGGACAAAGCGTCGGCCCATTTGCCAACCGTCACGAGGAGGTTCCGCGCATTGCAACCATTCTGGCAGTCTGATAAATATGTCCGGACAAATAACAACATAGCGGGTTCGGAACCCGGATGACAAGCTCCCTGACCCGGCGGCTCAGCGCTCTGCTCGGCCGCCCAATTGATGACCGAACGCGCGAGCGCGCGGCCTTGCACGCTCTGGATTGGATCGGGTGCGCTGTTGCGGGCGGGGCGGAACCTGCTGGGACATTATTGATCCGCAGGGCCGCAGCGAGCGTGAAAGGATCGATCTCCGTCTTGGGGTCCGAGGCGATCGCGTCGCCCGAAGAGGCGGCGTTCGTGAACGGCGGCTTGGGGAATATCCTGGAGATGGATGATGTGCACCGCGCCGCGATCCTGCACCCCGGTCCTGTCGTCATCCCAGCGGCCCTCGCGGCCGCGGAGAGCGCGGGCGCGTCCGGCGAGACCTTTCTCGACGCCATCGCGAAAGGCTACGAAGCCGATATACGGCTGGGCGTCTCGCTCGGGCCGGGACATTATGCAAAGTGGCACAACACGGCGACCTGCGGCCCATTTGGCGCGGCTGCTGCGGTCGGCCATGTTCTGGGTCTCGACGAAAGTGCCATAGTGTCCGCGCTTGGAAACGCCGCGACGCAGTCCTCGGGCCCGTGGCGGTGCCGCCATGAGCAGGTCATGACCAAGCAGCTTCACACCGCACGGGCGGCGCAAGCGGGTTTCGCCGCTGCGTCCCTGGCGGCCAGTGGCTTCACCGGCCCAGAATTCATGCTGGAGGGAGAACAGGGCTTCTACGATGCGATGTGCCCGGATCCAGAGCCGGATCGCCTGCTCGCCGAGCCGGATGGACCTTGGAAAGTCTGGGAGACCAGCTTCAAGCCCTGGCCGGCCTGCCGCCACACCCACCCGGCCATCGACGCCGCGCTTTTGCTGCGCGAGCGGAGCGACCCTGCCGAAATCCGAAGGGTCGAAATCGAGACCTTCGGCGACGCGCGAACCTTTTGCGACCGCCCCTCTCCGGAAACGCCACTTGAAGCAAAGTTCAGCCTTCAGCACGCCGTCGCCCTGACCTTGCTCGACGGCCCGCCGGCGCTCGACGGATTTTCCGACCGAGCGATCGCACGGGACGACCTGCGGGCGCTCCGCGAGAAGACCGAGGTCCGAGTGGCCGAGCCCTTCGCAAGCCAGTATCCCGACCATTTCGGCGCCTCGGTGTCGGTCACGCTGGCAAGCGGCCAAAGCGTCTCCGCCGAGGTCGCCGACGCCCTCGGCGACCCGGAGAACCCCCTCTCGGCGGAGCAGATCGTGTCGAAAGCCAGGGCGCTGATAGCGGCTGGCGGAGCCTCGGAAGAGCTTGCCGGCCAAACGATTGGCGCCGCGCTGGCACTCCCGTCTGCTCCGACGCTGGGCCCGCTCTCCTCCTGCCTGCAAGCGCTCGCCCCCGACATCGCCAGAAGGACCGCCGCGTGACACCGCCCAACTATTTCGATTTCGTCGACTACCCGGCCATCCGCGACGCTTATCCGATTGGGGACGCTTTTCTGTCCACATACAAGGGGATGAGCCGCGACGAGCTACGCGCGCGGCAAGAGGCGCAATTCACCCGTATCATGCCGTTCGCCTGGAAGGTCCCGTTCTACCAGCGCCACTGGGGCAAAGAGGGAATTGAGCCCGGCGACATTCGCGGTCTCGACGACATCATCAAATTGCCCGTCTACTCCAAGTCCGATCTCATGGCGTCGGTCGAACAACACCCTCCCATCGGAGACTTTCACGGGCTGGACGCCTACCCCGAAGACCAGCGTCCGCCCCTGATCTTTCAGACCACCAGCGGCACCACAGGCAAGCCTCAGCCGCTGGTGTTCGGGCCGAAAAGCCGCGAGGTGCAGTCGCTCCTCCTCGGACGGCTCTACGCGCTTCAGGGCATCACCAATCGCGACGTCATCCATTCGGTCTATGGCCACGGGATGGTCAACGGCGGGCACTACGTGCGCGAGGCGATTAATCATTGGGTCGGCGCGCAGATGTTAACCGCCGGCACCGGGGTCGAGACGCGGAGCGCCAATCAGGTGTCGCTCATGCACGCCTTCGGCGCGACAGCGATCGTCGGTTTCGGCGACTTCATCAAACGATTGGCTGAAGTCGCGCGCGAGCAGGGTTTGGAGCCTGGCAAGGACATCCCAGTCCGCGTGATTTCGGGGCATATGGGTGCCGAGAGCCGCGCCTCGATGTCCGAGGCCTGGGGCGGGGCTGAGGTTTTCGACTGGTACGGCGTCGGAGACACCGGCTGCATCGCCGGAGAAGGCCCCGATCAGTCCGGCCTGCACATACAGGAGGATGCGCAGTTCCTTGAGCTTCTCGACGTCGATACGGGCGACCCGGCGGGTCCGGGGGACATGGGCGATATGGTCTGCACCTGCCTTTTCAAAGACGACGTCTTCCCGATCATCCGGTTCCAGACCCACGACGTAAGTCGGGAGATTGCGGGAGAGAACCCGATTGGACTGCCGTTCCGGCGACTAGAGGGGTTCCTTGGGCGGAGCGATAACATGGTCAAGCTCCGGGGCATCAACATCTATCCACAGGGGATCGGCGCGCTGGTGTCGGCCGAATTCCCCGCCGCGTTGGGCGAGTATGTGTGTCGGGTGCGTCGCCAGGACGGACGCGACGAGATGACGGTGGTCGTTGAGGCGACCGATCAGCAGGAAGGCCTTGCCGACGCTATGGAAGCGCATCTTAGGACCCGGCTCGGGGTCGGCATCTCGGTGGCTCTCGTGGGCCCCGGGGAAACCGCCGCAGACACCGGGATCGAGACCCGGCAGAAACCCATCCGATTGATTGATGACCGCTAGCGCCGCCGAACGGTTGGAAACCGCGCTTGCTGCAATTCAAGTGCGGAACCCGGAGCTGTCGATCGTAACCTCTCTCGATGCGCCCACCGCCCGCCTGCGGGCCGAAGAAAGCGACGCGCGCCGGGCGGCGGGCGCCCCGCTCAGTCCGCTCGATGGCCTGATCCTTGGCATTAAGGACAACATCGCAGTCCGCGGCCAGCCGTGGACCGGCGGTCTTGGCGCGCGCCGCGACACCATCGCCGAGAACGATGCGACGGTCGTCTCCCGCCTGCGCAGGGCGGGCGCGATCCCGCTCGCAATGCTCAACATGCATGAGGGCGCCCTCGGCGCGACCACCGACAATCCTCACTTCGGGCGCGCGCGAAACCCGCTCGATCCCGACCGGACGCCCGGCGGGTCAAGCGGTGGATCCGGCGCGGCTTTGGCCGCGGGTTTTTGCGACGCGACGCTCGGATCGGACACCATGGGATCCGTCCGCATCCCCGCCGCCTATTGCGGGACTTTCGGCATCAAACCGACGCGGGGACTGATCCCGCGGACGGGCCTGCTCTTCCTCTCGCCAACTCTCGATACGATCGGCCCGCTCGCGAAAGACGTGGACACCCTCGCGGCCGTGCTCGAGGTCATGGCGTCGGTCGACCCGGGCGATCCAACAAGCCGCGCCGCGCCGCCGGATTGGCAGGCGGGCTTCGGGAACGCGTTGCCTCGAGACTTAACCGTCGGCATCCCCAAACAGCTTGAGAACGTCGGTTGCGAGCCGGCCGTCGTTGAGGGCTTGGGACGCGCCAAAGCCGAGCTTGAGCGCGCCGATGTGACTGTCAGCGAGGTTGATCTGACCGGCTGGGATCCAAATGCGGCGCGTATCGCCGGCCTTCTTGTGAGCGAAGCCGAAGGAGCGACCGCGCTGGCGGATATCCTCGACCGTCCCGGCGATCGTCTTATGAGCGATGAGCTGAGACGCCTTTTGACCTATGGCCGGAACCTTCCACGGGAGCGATTGGCTCAGGCGTATGAAGGGATCGGCAAGGCTTCGGACGCGGTCACGTGCGGATTTGCCGAGGTCGATGTGATCCTGATGCCAACGGCGCCTCAGCGCCCGTTCCGGCACGACGACCCGACGCCGACCCATCAGGCGGACCTCACGGCGCTCGCGAATTTCTCAGGGGCTCCAGCGCTGGCCGTGCCTGTTCCGATGGAGGATCTGCCTGCATCCGTCCAGGTAATGGGACCGGCATTCTCGGAACCGCTCCTTCTGCAGGTCGGCCGGCTGCTGCACGAGCGACTGGCGTCATGAGCGGTCGAGCGCGCCCCCAAAAAACCTAACCGAACTCGGGTTTCCTTCGCTCCATAAACGCCTTGTATCCTTCCGCGAAATCGCTTCCAGAAAAGGTCGCCTCGAAATCCGCGCGCAGGTCGTCCGACGCCTCGTCCTCTCCTTGAGACAGCGCCTCGATCGTCGCCTTGGCCACCCGGAT
>JASJAU010000051.1 GCA_030066855.1 Paracoccaceae bacterium
GCTTTGCCACCCAACGCGGCAACAGGTCTTTCAGCGACACGCCCGACAGTCGACCCTTGGAACAGCGCGATCAAAAGGGTGCAGCGTTTCGCGGAAGACCGATTGTCAGAGACCAATGATTGTCTTTCGCCAAGGTATTCAGCTGGGTCGCATATGTGTTGCAAATGCCTCAGCATAGTCCGGATGCCACCGGCTGAGAGCCGGACGATTTTCGATGATGTCCCCTGCCGCCCACACGATGCGTTTCTCGTCAATCTCGCGGGACACGTCATTGTCGGGGCAAAGGATGTAAAAATCGCCTTGGTTCATGGAACTGATGAAGAACTCCACGGTTTGTTCTGCCGTCCATGCCGCTGGCGGTTTGTCGGCCGCTCCGGTCATACCAGTATGCACGAACCCCGGGATCAGCAGGTGCGCCGTGATCCGGGCGCCTTCGGTGTTCCGCAGTTCATGGGCCAGCGCTTCGGTGAACGCCTTCAATCCTGCCTTCGAGACGTTGTAGGCCGGATTGCCGGGCGGTGTCGTGATGCCCTGTTTCGATCCTGTGTTGACCACGACCGCGGGACGATTTGCCTTGATCATTCTCGGAACAAAGGCATGAACGCCCCGCAGCACGCCGAGGAAGTTGACATCGAAGAGCCGCCGCCAGTTCTCAAATTCCGTCCAGGCGGACGTTGGCAACCCGATGCCGGCGTTGTTCATGAGCGCTGCAACGGGCCCTGCGTCGAAAGCGATTTCGGCAAGAGCGCTGATGTCCGCATCCTGCGTGACGTCAGTCGGTACCGCGAGGACCTTTCGGTCACCGGTGGCGCTGGCGAGGACCTCTTCTTTGGCCTCTTCCAATTGAGGTCCCGGCAGGTCCGCCAGGATCACGTCGAGACCGGCCTCGGCAAATCGGCGTGCTGCGACGCGGCCGACTCCGCTAGCGGCGCCCGTCACAACGGCGCAGCCGCCTTCCTTGATCGCTTCATTGTACATGGTTCTTCCCCGGGTTTGGTCGCCAGCGGCATTGCGCGACCAACTATGCACGATCCGGTCTTGGTGCCCAGTCCGGTCAAACGTGTGGCCGCGCTGTTTCAACTGTGACCAGGCCCGGGAGTTTTGTCGAAGCCTGCTCGATCACCGCCGCGACACGCGCGACTTTCCGAGCGCCCGGCCGGAATGTCAGGAAGACCGGATTCACGCCTTGCGACCAATCGGGCAGACACCTTGCAAGAGCGCCGCTCTTCAGCGCATCGCCAAGCATGAACTCCGGCAGATTGGCGAGCCCGTGGCCCGCGATGGCGAGCTGGAGCAGAATTCCGAAGCTCCTGACTGCGATGGGCCCGTCGACCTCGATCTGAGACCGCGCCTGATCTTTTTGGAAGCGCCATGTCGCCCCTGGGCGATCGCCCCGAAAGGTCAGGCAGGGCGCGTTGACGAGATCGTTCGGAGCCTGAACGGGATGATCCTTCAGGAAGGCTGGCGAAGCGACAAGCGCGCGCCGGAAGCCGCCCAGCTCAAGGGCGATAAGGCGGTCGTCCTTGAAGGTGCCGACCCGGAACGCAAGGTCCGTCCCGGGGTCCTGCATGTCCTCAAACGCGTAGTCCGGGCGCATGACGAGGGTCAGATCCGGGTGGCGGGCGCGTATCTCCGGGAAGAGCTCGGTCGCGACAAGGCCCCCGAACTCAGGGGTCGCCGCAATCGTGACCTGCCCCGAGACGCCAACGCTTTCCTCCCGGGCGATGTCTTCGAGGAGATCGACTTCGGCAAGGATCGAACGGATTCGATCGTCGAGCTTCTGGCCGACGGGGGTCAGCCGGACCGAGCGCGCTCCGCGCTCCAGAAGCCGCACGCTGAAATGGCTCTCCAATTGCGTCACGTGTCGGCTGACACCCGACTTCGCCATTCCCAACCGCGCGGCGGCGGCGCTGATCCCGCCTTCGCGAGCGACCGTGTGAAAGCTCAACAACGCGGGTAACCCGAGCGTTCTAATATCTTGAACCATGGGTTCAATTATATCCATCTGTTCCACTTTGACCGCAAGCGTTACTTCGACGGCATCACAACGGCTCAACGGATTTGAGCAAGCTAGCGGAGAGAGAAAATGAACATTCTGATCACAGGCGCGAGCAGCGGTTTCGGCAAGCTTATTGTCACCGACCTGGTGAAGGCGGGACATCAGGTTGTCGGTTCAATGCGCGACATTTACGGGCGCAACGCTGCGGCCAAAGCGGAGTTCACCGACATGGGTGTCGAGATCGTCGAAATCGATGTCACAGACGACGCCTCGGTCGAAGCCGGAGTTGCTGCTGCGGCTGAAAAACTCGGGCGCATCGACGTCCTCATAAACAACGCGGGCGTCGGCGCGCACGGACTGCAAGAGAACTTCTCGGCCGGCGACTTTCAGCGCCTGTTCGACATTAACGTCTTTGGCGTGCAGCGGATGATCCGCGCCGCGCTTCCGGGCATGCGTGCGCGGGGCAATGGCCTGATCGTCAATATCTCAAGCCTACTGGGCCGGGTGGCTTTACCGTTCTATGGACCCTATAACGCCAGCAAATGGGCTCTTGAAGCGATGAGCGAGAACTACCGCGCCGAGCTCAGCCAGTTCGGCGTTGATTTCACGATCGTTGAGCCGGGCGGCTTCCCGACGCGTTTCATCGACAACCTCATGCAGCCGGCGTCGCGGGACCGCGATGAAGGATACGGCCAGATGGCGGGGGCGCCGAAAGCCTCGCTTGAAGGATTTGAGGGCTTTCTCGCCGCGAACCCGCAGCAGAACCCGCAACTCGTGGCCGACGCTGTCGTAGACGTGATCGCCACGGCGCCCGGCTCGCGTCCTTTCCGGACCGAGGTCGACCGCATCGGGATGGCAGAGCCTCTCAAGGCCTACAACGACCACCTCGCTCAGGTGACCACCGGGCTGTTCGCGAACCTCGGGATGGAAGGCATGCTTCAGCTCAAGACGGTAGAAGACGAAGCCGCGTAGATCCACTCCCCGGCCATGCAACGGCGTGGCCGGGGATAACGATGGAAAGGATCAATCGATGAGATACGCAGTTCTCGGAACCGGAATGGTCGGGCATACGCTCGCCGACAAGCTCATCGCTATGGGCCATGAGGTGCGGATGGGCGCCCGCGACGGCGACAACCCCAAGGCGGTGGATTGGGCGGAAGGGAAAGGCCCCGGCGCAGGGCACGGCTCGTATGCGGATGTGTCTGAGTGGGCGGAAAGGATCGTGTTCGCCGTCAACGGCGCGAAGCTCCTGGACGTGGCTGTGGCAGCGACCAAGGAAGCGACGGCTGACAAGACGATCATCGACGTGACCAATCCGCTCGACACCTCCAACGGCATGCCGCCGACGCTGGTGCCTGAGATGTCCAACACCACGTCGGCGGGCGAACAGCTTCAACTCAAACTGCCGGACGCCAGGGTAGTGAAAACGCTGAACACGATGAACCACCTCCTCATGGTCGATCCAGGCCGGCTTTCGGGCAGCCATGACGTGTTTCTGTGTGGCGACGATGAAGCAGCCAAGGCGGATGTCATCGGCATGCTGTCAGAATTTGGTTGGGACGACCCAATCGATCTCGGCCCGCTCGCGGCGGCGCGAGGGATGGAGGGGTTGATGCCGTTCTGGCTCAGAATGTGGGGCGTCGTGGGAAGCGCTGATTTCAACTACAAGATCGTCCGGAATTGAGGTGGCGAGATCGCGAAATCCCTCTCGTCATGACCTTCAGCATTGTCCTGCGGTTTCAATAAATAGTCGCGACCCTTCACCGTGAGAGCGAAGAAGGAGCGGGAAGATGGGTGTCAGGGACCCGGCGCCTCAGGTTCCGTCGAGCACTCGCTCTCGGAAGAGCACCGCCATCCACAAGAATGTGCTCGCTGACATGGCCGGAGAAGGGGATTGGTGCCCAGGAGAGGACTCGAACCTCCACGTCCATACGGACACTAGCACCTGAAGCTAGCGCGTCTACCAGTTCCGCCACCTGGGCAGGTGTCGTGAGCGGGGGGATTACGCGCGACGGCATGGGGTGTCAACGGATTTTGCGCGACGAAATGCGGCTTGTCCGACCTTTGACGCGGGGCTACACCCAAGACGATCAGGAGAAGGTGCAAGGACATGTCTCAGCTCGTCACGGTCTATGGCGGTTCGGGCTTTGTGGGCCGGTACATCGTCCAACGGCTCGCGCGGCAGGGCTGGCGCGTCCGCGTAGCAGTCCGGCGGCCGAACGAGGCGATGTTCGTGAAACCCTATGGAGTCGTCGGGCAGGTCGAGCCGGTCTTTTGCAACATCCGCGACGACGACAGCGTGCGGAGCGTGATGCAGGACGCGGATGCGGTGGTGAACTGCGTCGGCATCCTGGATGAGAGTGGCCGGAACACCTTTGACGCGGTGCAGGCTGAAGGGGCGGGCCGGATCGCGCGGATCGCGTCCGAGCTAGGTGTCGGGCGGCTTGTCCATGTCTCGGCCATCGGTGCGAACGCCGAGAGCGACAGCCATTACGCTCGGACCAAAGGCGAAGGCGAGGCGGCTGTTAAATCGGCGTTTCCGAGCGCCGTGATCCTTCGCCCCTCGATCGTCTTCGGGCCTGAGGATGAGTTCTTCAACCGCCTCGCAGGCATGGCGCGAATGGCGCCGATGATCCCGCTCTTCGGGGCGGGGACGAAGTTCCAGCCGGTCTATGTAGACGACGTGGCGCAGGCGGCAGAGCTGGCTGTTACGGGCGCAGCTGCGCCGGGTATCTACGAGCTGGGCGGTCCGGATGTGAATACGTTCCGGGAGCTGATCACCGAAATGCTCGAGGTGATCCGGCGGCGGCGTTTGGTGATCGGCCTTCCCTTCTGGGTCGGGCGCGCGATGGGTCGGGTGTTCGGCGCGATCCGAGGGATCACGCTGGGTCTGGCGCCAGCCCCGGTAACGGTTGATCAGGTCCGGCAACTCGCGCGGGACAATGTGGTCGGGCCGGACGCCAAGTCCTTCGCGGACCTTGGGATCGAACCGACCGCGCTTGAGGCGGTTCTGCCCTCCTACCTCTGGCAGTTCCGTCCCTCCGGCCAGTACGCGGCGCTCAAGGAGAGCGCGCGGAACCTGAAGAGTTAGACGTAGGCGATCGCCAGCAGCACGACGCCCAGCGCGATCCGGTAGATCACGTAGGGTGTGAAACTAACGCTGTTCAGAAGCCGCATCATAAAGTGCAGGGCGCCGAACGCGGCGATGAAAGCGAAGGCGGCGGCGATGCCCGCGTCGCGGGCGGCGGCGGCATCCATCGCGATCAGCACATCCGCGCCAAGCAGGACGCCGGAGGCGAGGATCGTCGGGATGGACATCAGCATGGCGAGCTTGGCAGCGTCGTGGCGGGCATAGCCCAGCTGCCGCGCGCCGGTGATCGTGATGCCCGAGCGCGAGGTACCGGGGATCAGCGCCAGTACCTGCCAGAGCCCCATAACCGCCGCGTCCTTCATCGACCAGCGATCCGCCGTCTTCTCCATCGTGCCGCGCTGGTCAGTCCAGTACAGGACCAGACCGAAGATCAGCGTGGTCCAGCCGATCACAGCGACGGAGCGGAGCGCGTCGGAGAGGCCGGTTAAGTGGAAGATCATCCCGGCAAGAACGACGGGCACGGTCGCGATGGCGAGGCAGAGCGCGAGCCAGGCGTCCTGGTCCTGTACCTCGAGCCGGAGAAGGCTGAGCGACCCCCGGACAATGCGGACGAAATCGGAGCGGAAGTAGAGGATCACGGCGCCTAAGGTGCCCACATGGACCGCCACGTCGACGACCTGCCCCTGATCCTCGAGACCTGTCAGATTGGGCAGCAGGATCAGGTGGCCGGATGAGGAAACGGGCAGGAATTCGGTGATCCCTTGCACCAATGCCACAAGAATGAGGTGAAGTACGGGCATCGTCCGTTGCGCTGCAGAAACTGCGGCCTTTCTAACTCCCTGAGACTCGAAGAAAAAGAGTCAAATAAGTACCGTTTCGGACCTATTACTTCGCATCCGCAGCAAACCCCGCCCCATTTCGTCTCGAAAAATCGAAAATTAGGTCAATGGTTTTGCCTTTTCTTTTGCAGGAGGCCCAATTAAGACGGCGTTTCATTCCTTAGGGAGGGATTCTGCGATGGCAGAGAATCCAATGCTGAAGTTCGTGACCGTTCCTAGGGATATGCCCGAGAAACGCGACGCCAGTGTGAGGTGTGAGGATTTCCGGGAGATTTACGCCGAGTACGCCGACGCCAAGGCCAAAGAGCAGGCCGCGCGGTGCAGCCAGTGCGGCGTGCCCTATTGCCAATCGCACTGCCCCTTACACAACAATATCCCCGACTGGCTGATGCTGACGGCGGAGGGGCGGCTGGAGGAGGCTTATGAGCTCAGCCAGGCCACCAATACCTTCCCTGAAATCTGCGGCCGTATCTGCCCGCAGGACCGGTTGTGCGAAGGCAATTGCGTAATCGAGCAGTCGGGCCACGGCACCGTGACCATCGGCTCGGTCGAGAAATACATCACCGACACCGCCTGGGAGGAGGGCTGGGTCAAGCCGATCCGCCCATCAATCGAGCGTGAAGAAAGCGTCGGCATCATCGGCGCCGGCCCGGGCGGGCTGGCCGCCGCCGACATGCTCCGCCGCGCCGGCGTTCAGGTGACGGTCTATGACCGCTATGACCGCGCCGGCGGGCTGATGACCTACGGCATCCCCGGCTTCAAGCTGGAGAAGGATGTCGTGATGAAGCGCATCGACCAGCTCGAGGATGGCGGGGTCGCATTCGTTCTGAACTGCAACGTTGGCGAGGACATCTCGTTCGACCAGATCCGGTCCAAGCACGAAATGGTTCTGATCGCCACAGGCGTCTACAAGAGCCGCGAACTGCAGGGGCCGGGCAGCGGGGCGGATGGCATTGTCCGGGCGATCGACTATCTAACCTCGTCGAACCGCAAGAGCTTCGGCGATGACGTGCCGGAGTTCGACTCGGGCGAGTTGAACGCTGAGGGCAAGCGCGTCGTCGTGATCGGCGGGGGCGACACGGCGATGGACTGCGTGCGAACCGCTGTGCGCCAGGGCGCCGAGAGCGTTAAGTGCCTGTATCGCCGTGACCGCGCGAATATGCCGGGTTCCCAGCGCGAAGTGTCGAATGCCGAGGAAGAGGGCGTGGAGTTCGTCTGGCTTTCCGCGCCCAAGGGCTTCACCGGCGACAGCGTCGAGGGTGTAATGGTGCAGAAGATGCGCCTTGGCGCGCCGGACGCCACGGGCCGCCAGGTGCCGGAGCTGATCGAAGGCGCCGACTATGTCGAAGAAGCCGATCTGGTGATCAAGGCGCTCGGGTTCGAGCCGGAGGACCTGCCCAAGCTCTGGGGTGTCGAGGGTTTGGAAGTGACGCGCTGGGGCACGATCAAGGCCGACTTCCGCACGCATGCGACGTCGCATGAGGGCGTCTATGCGGTGGGTGACATCGTGCGCGGCGCGTCGCTTGTCGTCTGGGCGATCCGCGACGGGCGCGAGGCGGCGGAAGCCATGCTTGAGAAACTCGCGGCAAAAGCGCGGATCGCCGCCGAATAGGCATCGGTATTGCGTAGGTATCACATTGGTGCGGGCGGGCGCCGCGTTCAGGATCTGGAAAACAGACGGGTCAGCAATGGTGACCTGACCGGAGACGAAAGACGACATGACTGAGACGCTGGAAGGACATTGCCTCTGCGGCGCCGTGACAATCACGGTGCAGTCGCATGCCAATGCGGCGTCGGTCTGCCATTGCGACATGTGCCGGCGCTGGAGCGGGGCGGCGACTTGGTGCCTTGAGGCGCCGGAGGATTCCATCGCATACGCAGGACCCGTCAAGACGTACAGTTCGTCCAAGTTCGCCGACCGCGCCTGGTGCGGTTCCTGCGGAACGCACCTTTGGATCAAAACCGCGGGCGAGGGGTACGACCTGATGCCCGGTTTGTTCGATGGCGCGCGGGACATGGCGCTCGACCGCGAGATCTATGCCGACCGCGCCTTTGCCTGCGCCCCGCTGGCCGGAAATCACACCCGCGTCACCCGCGCGGCCTATGAAGCGGCGAACCCGCATGTGGAGGGCAACCGATGAGCGTTCGGACCGGACAATGCCTCTGCGGTAAGGTCAGATTCCACGCCAAAGTCGAGCCGAGCATTCAGGCGTGTCATTGCACCCAATGCCAGCGCTGGACCGGAGGCGGTCCGCTTTTGTCCGTCCGCGCCCGCGATCTTGAGATCGAAGGCGAGGACTGGATCGAAGACTACCGCCACAGCGAGTGGGGCGAGCGGGCGTTTTGCCGCAAATGCGGAACGACGCTCTACTGGAAGATGCAGGGCCGGCCCGTGGGATACATCGCCGTCGGACTGTTGGACGATCAGTCGGAGTTGGCGGTCACCGAAGAGATTTTCGTGGATTTCCGCCCAAGCTGGTTCCCGGCCTGGATCGGCGCTACGCAAAGCACTGAAGCGCAGGAGATGGCCAAGCTTGAGGCGTTTCTGGCGGAGCAGGGCAAATGACCAAGCTGACGGGCAAATGCATGTGCGGCGCGGTCACGATCACCGCAGAACCCGACACCGGCGGCATGTCCGGCGGCGGCCTTGGCGCTTGCCACTGCGGGATGTGCCGCGCCTGGACGTCGAGCGCTTTTGTCGAGTTCGCCGCCAAGCGCGGCTCGGTGACCATAGAGGGCCCGGCCAAGGTCCGGCAGACGTCGGAATGGGCCGAGCGGGCGTTCTGCTCGGAATGCGGCTCGCCGCTTTGGTATCGGGTTACCGCCGAGGGGCCGGAGGGCGGGCAGTATCAGCTTTCCGCCGGATTGTTCGAGAATGCTGGCGATCTTGACCTGACCCTTGAGGTCTTCATCGACAAGAAACCCGCCGGATACGCCTTTGCGGGCGACCGCAAGACCATGACCGAGGCCGAACTCTTCGCGATGTTCGCGCCGCCGGAAGAAGGAGCGTAAGAGATGACCAAGTACGATGCGGATTGGGCCAAGACCGAAGAAGCCCGGCGCGCCTGGATGGCCGAGCATTCGCTCTATTCGGAAGCGGAGGAGCATGCGTCCTGCGGCGTGGGTCTTGTCGTGTCGATCGACGGGTCGAAGTCCCGCAAGGTCGTGGAAAACGGGTTGGACGCGCTCAAGGCCGTCTGGCACCGGGGCGCGGTCGACGCGGATGGCAAGACCGGCGACGGCGCGGGCATCCACGTGCAGATCCCGATCCGGTTCTTCTACGATCAGGTTAAACGGACAGGCCACGAGCCGCGCCCCAACGAGTATCTGGCCGTGGGTCAAGTATTCCTGCCCCGCACCGATTTCGGCGCGCAAGAGACGTGCCGGACCATCGTGGAGACTGAGATTCTCCGCATGGGCTATTACATCTACGGCTGGCGGCACGTGCCGGTGGACATCACCGTGCTGGGCGAGAAGGCCAATGCGACGCGACCCGAGATCGAGCAGATCCTGATTTCGAACTCCAAGGGCGTGGACGAGGAGACATTCGAGCGGGAGCTTTACGTCATCCGCCGCCGGATCGAGAAAGCCGCGCTCGCCGCGCAGGTGCCGCAGCTTTATGTCTGCTCGCTGTCCTGCCGGTCGATCATCTACAAGGGCATGATGCTTGCCGAGCAGGTGGGCGAGTTCTACCCCGACCTGATGGACGAGCGGTTCGTCAGCGCATTCGCGATCTATCACCAGCGCTACTCGACCAACACCTTCCCGCAATGGTGGCTGGCGCAGCCGTTCCGGATGCTGGCGCATAACGGCGAGATCAACACGCTCAAAGGCAACGTCAACTGGATGAAGAGCCACGAGATCCGGATGGCGTCGAGCTATTTCGGAGAGATGGCCGAGGACATCAAGCCGATCATCGCGAGCGGGGCTTCGGATTCCGCCGCGCTGGACGCGGTCTTCGAAGTGCTGGTGCGGGCCGGACGGAACGCGCCGATGGCCAAGACGATGCTGGTGCCGGAAAGCTGGTCGAAGCTGGCGGTCGAGCTGCCGCAAGCGTGGATCGACATGTACTCCTATTGCAATGCCGTGATGGAGCCGTGGGACGGTCCGGCGGCGTTGGCAATGACCGACGGACGCTGGGTTTGCGCGGGTCTGGACCGGAACGGGCTCCGGCCAATGCGGTACACGGTGACCGGCGACGGGCTTCTGATCGCAGGGTCCGAGACGGGCATGGTGCCGGTCGATGAAGCAACGGTTGTCGAGAAGGGCGCGCTTGGCCCCGGCCAGATGATCGCCGTCGACATGGTCGAAGGAAAGCTCTTCCACGACACAAAGATCAAGAACGCGCTAGCTGAGTCGCAACCATTCGGTGAGTGGGTCGGGCGGATCACCGAGCTGGACGCCGAGCTTGCGGGACTGACCGAGAAGCCGCTTTTTGAGGGCGCAGAGCTTCGCCGCCGTCAGATCGCTGCCGGGTACACAATCGAGGAGCTGGAGCAAATTCTCGCGCCGATGGCAGAGGACGGGAAGGAGACTCTGGCGTCCATGGGTGACGACACGCCCTCCGCCGTGTTGTCCGAGAAGTACCGGCCGCTCAGCCATTACTTCCGCCAGAATTTCAGCCAGGTCACCAACCCGCCGATCGACTCGCTCAGGGAATACCGGGTGATGAGCCTGAAAACGCGGTTCGGGAACCTGAAGAACGTGCTGGACGAGGATTCCAGCCAGACAGAGATCATCGTGCTCGACAGCCCCTTTGTGGGCAACGCGCAATACGACCGGCTGGTCGAAGCGTTCAGCGCCGACATGGTGGAGATCGACTGCACCTTCCCGCCCGGCGGAGACCAGGGCGCTCTCTCCAACGCGCTGGCCCGCATCCGGTCCGAGGCCGAGGACGCCGTGCGCTCGGGCGCGGGGCACATCGTGCTGACCGACCAGCATCAGGGCGAGGCCAAGGTCGCCATGCCGATGATTCTGGCGACGAGCGCCGTGCATTCCTGGCTGACGCGCAAGGGACTGCGGACCTTCTGCTCGCTCGACGTGCGGTCGGCTGAGTGCGTCGATCCGCATTACTTCGCGGTTCTGATCGGCTGCGGCGCGACGGTGGTGAACGCCTATCTCGCCGAGGATTCGATTGCCGACCGGATCAATCGCGGACTGATCGACGGGACGCTGACCGAGGCGGTCGCGCGTTATCGCGCCGCCATCGACGCGGGCCTTCTGAAGATCATGTCGAAGATGGGGATCAGCGTCGTCTCGTCCTATCGCGGCGGGCTGAACTTCGAGGCCGTTGGCCTCTCCCGCGCCCTGGTGAACGAATACTTCCCTGGTATGGCGAGCCGGATTTCCGGGATCGGCATCATGGGCCTTCAGCGGAAGGCCGAGGAGGTGCACGGACAAGGGCATCTGGGCGCGTCCGTTCTGCCCATCGGCGGGTTCTACAAGGCGCGCCGCTCGGGCGAGACTCACGCCTGGGAGGCGCAGGCGATGCACATGATGCAGGCGGCTTGCACCAACGCCTCCTACGCGCTCTGGCAGCAGTACTCCGCCAAGATGAAGTCGGCGCCGCCGATCCATCTGCGCGACCTTCTGGACATCAAACCGCTGGGACCGGAAGTGCCTTTGGACGAGGTCGAGTCGATCACCTCCATCCGGAAGCGCTTCGTGACGCCGGGCATGTCGCTGGGGGCGCTCAGCCCTGAGGCGCACAAGACGTTGAACGTCGCGATGAACCGGATCGGCGCCAAGTCGGACTCGGGCGAGGGCGGAGAGGACCCGGCGCATTTCACGCCGGAGCCCAATGGCGACAACCCCTCGGCCAAGATCAAGCAGGTCGCGTCGGGCCGCTTTGGCGTGACCGCGGAGTATCTGAACCAGTGCGAGGAACTGGAGATCAAGGTCGCGCAGGGCGCCAAGCCCGGCGAGGGCGGGCAGCTTCCCGGCATGAAGGTCACCGAGCTGATCGCGCGACTCCGACATTCGACGCCGGGCGTAACGCTGATCTCGCCTCCGCCGCACCACGACATCTACTCGATCGAAGACCTCGCGCAGCTGATCTATGACCTGAAGCAGATCAACCCGCGCGCCAAGGTGACGGTGAAGCTGGTCGCCGCTTCGGGCGTCGGCACGATCGCGGCGGGCGTCGCCAAGGCCAAAGCGGACGTGATCCTGATTTCGGGCCACAATGGCGGCACGGGCGCCTCGCCCGCGACCTCGATCAAATATGCGGGCCTGCCCTGGGAAATGGGTCTGACCGAGGCGCACCAGGTGCTCGCCATGAACAACCTGCGCGACCGGATCACGCTACGCACGGACGGCGGGCTCAGGACGGGCCGCGACATCGTCATGGCGGCGATGATGGGCGCCGAGGAGTACGGGATCGGGACAGCGGCGCTGATCGCCATGGGTTGCATCATGGTGCGCCAATGCCAGTCGAACACCTGCCCGGTCGGCGTCTGCACGCAGGATGAGCGGCTCAGGGAGAAGTTCACCGGCACGGCGGACAAGGTCGTGAATCTGATCACATTCTACGCTCAGGAAGTGCGGGAGATCCTCGCCCGGATCGGCGCGCGGTCGCTCGATGACGTGATCGGGCGCGCGGACCTCTTGAGCCAGGTCAGCCGGGGTTCGGCGCATCTTGACGATCTCGATCTGAATCCGCTCCTGATTACCGTCGATGGCGCGGACCGGATCGCTTACGACCGGGAGCGGAAGCGGAACAAGGTGCCCGACACGCTCGACGCCGAGATTGTGAAAGACGCGAAGCGCTTTCTCGAGGAGGGCGAGAAGATGCAGCTTTCTTACGCGGTGCGGAATACCCATCGGACCATCGGCACGAGAACATCGAGCCATATCGTGCGAAAGTTCGGGATGCGGAACACGCTCCAGCGCGACCACCTGATGGTGAAACTGCAAGGGTCGGCCGGTCAATCGCTCGGCGCTTTTGCCGCGCCAGGGCTGCGGCTCGAGGTGTCGGGCGATGCGAACGACTATGTGGGCAAGGGCCTTTCGGGCGGCACGATTGTCGTGCGCCCGCCGATGGCGTCGCCCCTAAAGGCGGATGAGAACATCATCATCGGCAACACGGTGCTCTACGGCGCGACCGACGGCTATCTCTTCGCCGCTGGCCGCGCGGGCGAGCGCTTCGCCGTCCGGAACTCCGGCGCAAAGGTCGTGATCGAGGGCTGCGGATCGAACGGATGCGAGTACATGACCGGCGGCGTCGCGGTGATCCTGGGCGAGATCGGCGCGAACTTCGGCGCGGGCATGACCGGCGGGATGGCCTATATCCGCGACCCGGATGGCGAGGCGCGGTCGATGATGAACATGGAGAGCATCGTCACCGTCCCGGTGAGCGATGGGCATTACATGGATCAGCTCAAAGAGCTGATCGAGATGCACTATGCCGAAACCCACAGTGCAACGGCGGCGGAGATCCTCCAGCATTGGGACGAGGAGAAGGAGTATTTCGTTCTGGTCTGCCCGAAGGAGATGCTCGACAAGCTGGCCGTGCCTTTGGAGGGACTGGACCTGGCGCTGCCTGCGGAGTGACCAAGTCTCAGCGAAGAACTTAGAAAATGAAAACGGCGGCGTCTCGCGACGCCGCCGTCTTTTCTTTTGACAAAGAGCCGGATCAGGCTGCCGCCGCGCGGCTCATCAGGACCTCATCAACCTCTTTCTGGGCCGCGACCTCGTCAGAGCCCGAGACCGCCGCGAATTCGCGGGTCAGGCGCTCGAGCGCGGCTTCGTAGAGCTGGCGCTCGGAATAACTCTGCTCGCGCTGGTCGTCGGCGCGATGCAGGTCGCGGACAACTTCCGCGATAGCAATGAGATCGCCAGAATTGATTTTTTGCTCGTACTCCTGCGCGCGGCGCGACCACATGGCCTTCTTCACCCGCGCCTTGCCCTTGAGCGTCGTCATGGCCTTGGAGACGACGTCGGGCGACGAGAGAGTGCGCATGCCCACCTCGGCCGCCTTGTTGGTCGGAACGCGGAGCGTCATCTTGTCTTTCTCGAAAGAGATCACGAAGAGCTCGAGCGTCAGCCCGGCGATCTCCTGCTCTTCGATCGAGAC
>JASJAU010000052.1 GCA_030066855.1 Paracoccaceae bacterium
CTGCGCCTTGGCGCGAGACGTCGCTTCCGGACTCGTCAGCCCCGAAGTGGCGAAGACGCTCTATGGGAGAGGCGTATGATCCGGCCCAACGATCATATCCGCGCGATGCGGCCCTACGCGCTCGCCGATCTTGCGGGCTCCGACAGCGGTTCTGCAGTGTCGCTCGCCCAGAACGAATCTCTCCGCCCGCCGAGCCCTAAGGCCATCGCGGCCGCAAAAAGCGCGGCCGAGCAGGGCGCCCTCTATCCGGACCCGGATTGGACAAAGCTCAGAGCGGTTTTGGCCGAGTTGCACGGTCTCGACCCGGCGGACATCCTTTGCGGCGCGGGCTCTCTCGATCTGATCGGATGCATCGCGCGGGCTTACGCCGGGCCAGGTCACGCCGTGTTGATGCCGGAGCACGCCTATCCCTTCTTCGGGACCGCCGCGCGGATGGCGGGCGCGCGTCTCGACCAGGCGCCCGAGCATGGAACGACCGTTTCCGTCGATGCGCTTCTGGAGGCGGTGCAACCCGACACGAGCCTTGTTTTCGTCGCCAATCCCGGAAACCCGACCGGAACAGGCATCCCTCGCCCAGAGCTTGAACGTCTCCGGTCCGGTTTGCCGGAAAGCGCTCTCTTGATCATTGACGAGGCCTACGGCGAGTTCTCTGACGGGGACGGGGAGGCCGCATTTTGCATGGTCGAGGACGGCGGCGTCGCCGTCTTGAGAACGCTCTCAAAGGCCTACGGCTTGGCGGGGTTCCGGGTCGGCTGGGGTTTTTTCCCATCGGAGATCGCGGGAGAGGTGCGCAAGGTTATGAATCCAAACAATATCTCCGCTACGTCGCAAGCGGCGGCGGCGGAGGCGGTGCGGGATCAGGTGTACATGCGAGAGACTTGCGCGATGACCGCCGCAATCCGCGACGACGCGCGTGACAGGCTGATCGCTGGCGGTTTTCTTGTCGAGGAGAGCCGCACGAACTTTCTCTTGATCCAGTTTGACGCACAAACAAAGGCGGAAAGCGCCGACCGCGCTTTGCGGAAGCAAGGAGTATTCCTGCGCGGTCAGTCCGCCGCCGGTCTCGGCCATGCGCTTCGCATGACCATCGGTCCGCACGAGGCTACGGACGCGGCAGTCAACGCTCTTCTGGAGTGGAATGAGGAGGATATGGCATGACCTTGGCCCGCCGCTCTAGACGCCTTGGTGTCCTGGTGCCATTTACCAACACGAACCTCGAGCCGGATCTGGCGCTGATGGCGCCCGAAGGCGTCTCCATCCACGTTTGCCGCATGGGCGGCTATGATGCCGACGAGATACCTGATGAGACCCAGATGCATTCGCTCGGCGCTGCCGATCTCGAAGAGCCGTTGCGGCTCCTGATGGGCGCCAAGCCGGATGTCGTGCTCTACGGCTGCACCTCCGCCACGCTCACCCACGGCCCGGCCTTTGATCGCGATCTGGCCGTCCGGATCAAGGACACCAGCGGCGCCGCGACCGTGACGGCGGCCGGGGCGCTTGCGGCGGCACTCGCCGCATTGAGGGTTTCGCGCATTGGATTCGCTTCACCTTACGTGCCAGCGATCAACGATCAGGCGATCGGCTTTCTTGCCGAGATGGGGTTTGAAACGGTCTCCCGGTTCGACGTCGCGGAGACGCTGGACAACGAAGGGCAGGGCGCGCTGAGCCCTGACGCCGTGATGGACCTGGCGCGCGAAGCCAATTGCCCGGAGGCCGAGGCGCTGGTTCTCTCCTGCACGGATATGCGAAGCGTCGAGAGGCTAGCGCGGATCGAGGGGGAACTCGGCAAGCCCGTGATCTGCTCAAACCAGGCGATGATGTTCGAGGCGCTGCGAGCCTTGGGCATTGGGGCGCCCGTTCACGGCTTCGGGCGCTTATTGGAAAGGAACCGGCTGTGACGGCTTCAAAACAGCACCCTCGCGTCATCATTCATAACGACGAAACCGCGCCACTGGCCGAGATGCTGCGGGCCAAGGTGCCGGAAAGCGAGATTGCAGAGTGCCTGAACAACGCCGATCTGCCCGACCTGATCTCGGAGTTCAAACCAGACGTCGTCTATTCGGTGCGCTTCTCCTCGACGCCGGCCTACCCGCGGGACGCGCTTTTTGCGCCGGGCGGCCCCGCCTGGGTTTCGACAGGCGGCGTCGGGATCGATCACCTTGGCCGCTGGGACCCGGAGGTCACGACGGTGACCAACGCCGCCGGGGTCGCCGCCGACATGATGGCCGAATACGTGATTGGAGGGTTCCTCCATTTCACGCTCGACGTCGACGGTTTGCAGGCGGACAAGGCGTCGCGCGTTTGGCGGGCCCGAACTGTGCGTCCGCTCGCGGGCCGGACGCTACTGATCGTCGGCCTGGGCCACACAGGTCGGGCGGTCGCAAAACTGGCCAAAGCCTTCGGGATGACCGTCACCGGCACCCGCGCCCGGCCAGCTCCGATGGAGAACGTCGACGACGTGCGGAGGGCAGATGACCTCGACGCGCTACTGCCTCATGCCGACTTCATCGCGATCTGCACGCCTCTGATTGATGAGACTCGAGGTCTGATTAGCGCAGGGCGGATCGCGCGGATGAAGCCCGGCGTCATCCTGGCGGACGTCTCACGCGGGGGCGTCGTGGATCAAACGGCTCTGGTCGCGGCTCTGGATAGCGGTCACGTAGCGGGCGCCGCGCTGGACGTGTTCGAGACCGAGCCTTTGCCGGGGGATCATCCTTTGTGGGCCGTGCCAAACGCCTTGATTTCCCCCCATTGCTCCGCCGTCCATGATGGCTGGAATCAGGCGTCCTTTGCGCTCTTTCTGGATAATCTCGTCCGCTGGATGGCAGGACAGCCGCTTAACAACGTGGTCGATCCAGCCCGAGGGTACTGACCGGCGAGAGCGAGAAGCCACAGCCCCCGCGCGCCTCCGCACATCGCCGGGTCTTGAACCGGCGGGCATTCGTCCGATCTTTCTGTTCCAAAGACAGGAGCGGCCATGACCTTTCGACCCGTGACATCCACCCAGCACGCGCAACCGACGATGGAGGGCGCGGGCGTTCACCTGCACCGCGTCTTTGGCTTTGGCGACCCGTCTGAGAGCGACCCATTCCTCCTCTTGGACGATTTCCGCAACGACATCCCGCAGCACTACGAGCGCGGGTTTCCTTGGCATCCGCACCGTGGCATCGAGACGATCACCTATGTGCTGGAAGGCACAGTCGAACATCAGGATTCGCTGGGCAACAAGGGTCTCCTCGGTCCCGGCTCTGTCCAGTGGATGACCGCTGGCTCCGGCATCCTGCATCAGGAGATGCCCTTCGGAAACGCCACGGGCCAGATGCACGGGTTTCAGCTCTGGGCGAACCTGCCGTCCTCGCTCAAGATGACCGCGCCGCGCTATCAGGATATCGAAGGGGGGGACATCCCAGAGATCACCGATGACGACGGCACGATCGTCCGGATCATCACGGGTAGTTTCTGGGGCAAGTCAGGTCCGGTCGACGGCATCGCCGCCGATCCGCTTTATCTCGATGTGACGATCCCCCCAAACACCCGAAAGACGCTGCCCATCGACACCCGCGCCAACGCTTTCGCCTATGTCTTCGCCGGCAAGGCCGCGTTTCGAGACGCGGCCAATCCCGTCGGCGTCCGCGTCGAGAAAGAGGTCGCCGGGCAGGAGGTCAATATCCGCGACATGAGTGGCAACCGCACGCTCGTGCGCTTTGGCAGCGGTGACGAGGTGTCTGTCGAGACGGGAGACGAGGGCGCGCGCTTCCTTCTGGTCGCGGGGCGTCCAATCCAGGAGCCTGTGGCCTGGCACGGCCCTATCGTCATGAACACCCGCGCCGAGCTCATGCAGGCGGTGCGGGACCTCAACAACGGTACCTTCATCAAGGCGGCGCACTGACGGCCCCGGGGCCTAGCCTGCGTCGCCTTTGAGCCCGATGGCGCTCGCCACCTCCCGTGCCCGGATCATGCCGCTCGCATTGTCGCGGATCATGCCGAGCACGTTCTTCATCGCGCCGCTCAAATCCAGCGTGTCGCGATGGAGCACGTACCAGCTTCTGAGGATCGGCAGGCCCGGCATGTCGATCAGAGCGAGGCGGCCGTCGCGCAGTTCGTCGATGCAGGTGTGGGCCGACAAGAGGGCGATCCCCAGTCCGGCCCGCACCGATTGTTTAATCGTCTCGTTTGAACCCATGTTCGTTGACTCATAGGTCTCGCCTGCGCCGATCCTGTCGAGAAATCGCATCGCCAGGATACGCGAGCCGGATCCTGGCTCGCGCAAAATGATCTTCTCGCGCAGGACATCCTCCGGCGTGACCGAGGCGGCAGTTGCGATCGGATGATCCGGCGCGGCGATCATGACGTGGGGATGCGAGCCCAGGCGGTAAGCCAGGTTTGAAGGGGCCCGGGGCGGTCGGCCCATAATAGCGAGATCCAGCGTCTCATCCTCCAGCCTTCGGATGATCTCGTCCCGGTTTCCGATGGTCAGCCGAATCTCGATGTCGGGAAAGGCGTCCTGGACGAAACCGACGATTCCCGGCGCGAAATACTTCCCCGTGCTCACCACGCCGAGCGAAACGGTGCCTGCGACACCGCGTCCCAGCGCCTCGATCTCGTGGATCGCGCGGTTGAGCGCGGTTTGCGCTCGCCGGTGCGCGGCGATCAGGATTTCGCCCTCGGGCGTCGGCTCGAAAGAGCCGCTCGGCGCCTTCTTAAGAAGTTTGATCTGAAAATTTTCCTCTAGTGTTTTCAGCGCACTGTGAACAGCGGGTGGGGTAAGTGACACCGACTCGGCGGCGGCTGTGATCGACCCGTACTCCGCGACGCTTTCAAGCGCGCGCAACTGTTTGAGTGTCAGCGACTGAAGACGCTTCATTCCAGAAAATCTAATATCAGTTCATAATTATTAAATTCCATTACAAATCTCGATCTCAAAAATCAAGGCCATCCCGCAACGGGAGAATGGGAGGCCGAGATGAACTCGGAAAGGGAACACATCGACTGCGCGACGATCCCGGAAGGGCTCCGTCCGGTCTTGTCCGCGCTCTCCGCCGTCGCCGCTGAGGTCAACGAGATGATCGCCATCGGCCCGCTGGGTGACGCTCTGGGCGCGGCGGTAGGTGAGAACACGGATGGCGACCAGCAAAAGGCGCTCGATGTTCTGGCCGACAACATGTTCGCGTCGGCCTTGAGGCCGGCGAAGGTCCGCTTTTACGCCTCTGAAGAGCGCGACACGGTCGACACCCTCAACCAGGCGGGATCGTACGCTATCGCCATAGACCCTCTCGACGGCTCGTCCAACATCGACACCAACGTTTCAATCGGCACGATCTTCTCGATCTATGACGCCGGGGAGAACGCGGACGCATCGTTCCTGCGACCCGTCTCTGAGCAGATCGCCGGCGGGTATTTCATCTACGGACCGCAATGCGCGCTGATCGTCACCTTCGGTGACGGCGTACAGCACTTCGTCCTCGACCCGAGAGACCGGACATTCCACCTTGCGGAAGCGCGCATGGAAATCCCCGCCCTGGCGAGCGAGTTCGCGATCAACGCCTCGAACTACCGCCACTGGTCGCAGCCCATCCGCGCCTATATCGACGACTGCATCGCGGGCGAGGAGGGTCCTCGCGCCAAGAATTTCAACATGCGCTGGATCGCGTCCCTCGTCGCCGAAACCCACCGCATCATGGCGCGGGGGGGAATATTCCTCTACCCCTCCGACGACCGCCCCGGATATGAGCATGGGCGCCTGCGGCTGCTCTACGAGGGCGCGCCGATCGCCTTCCTCGCCGAACAGGCCGGAGGCGCGGCGACCGATGGTTGCGACCGAATCCTCGACAAGACCGTCACCGAGCTGCACAAGCGCGCGCCGCTGGTCTTCGGCACGGTCGAAAAGGTCGAGCGCGTGGCCTCCTATCACGATCTGCCCGAGGTGGAGGTTTCCGCGCTCTTCGGCAATCGCGGCCTCTTTCGGGCTTGAGGGGGCAGGGCAATGTCAAAGAAACACCCCATCATCTCGGTCACCGGCTCCAGCGGCGCGGGCACCTCGACGGTCAAGACGACCTTCGATCAGATCTTCCGGCGCGAGGGCGTCAAGGCGGTCTCGATCGAGGGCGACGCCTTCCACCGCTACAACCGGGCCGAAATGAAGGCCGAGCTTGAGGCGCGGAAGGCGGCGGGCGACGAGACCTTCAGCCATTTCTCCTACGACGCCAACGCGCTCGACGAGCTTGAGAACGTGTTCCGCACCTACGGCGAAACCGGTGGGGGCCGAACGCGCACATACATCCACGACGATCAAGAAGCAGAGAAGTTCGGCGTCCCGCCGGGTAATTTCACCGACTGGCGGCCCTTCGAGTCCGGCTCCGATCTCATGTTCTACGAGGGTCTCCACGGCGCGGTGAGATGCGACGAGGTGAACCTTTCCGATCTGGCCGACCTCAAGATCGGCGTCGTCCCCGTCATCAACCTCGAATGGACCCAAAAGATCCACCGCGACAAGGCGAGTCGGGGCTATTCGACCGAGGCAGTGACCGACGTGATCCTCCGCCGCATGCACGCCTATGTGCACTGCATCTGCCCGCAGTTCACCGAAACGGATGTGAACTTCCAGCGGGTCCCGGTCGTCGATACCTCGAACCCCTTCGTCGCCCGCTGGATCCCGACGCCGGACGAGAGCCTGCTGGTCATCCGCTTCAAGAACCCGCGCGGCATCGATTTTCCGTATCTCACCTCGATGATCCACGACAGCTGGATGACCCGCGCGAACTCCATCGTGATTCCGGGAGGGAAGATGGACCTCGCCATGCAGCTCATCTTCACGCCGATGGTTAATCGACTAGTCCACGAATCCAAGCGCGCCTGAGGGAAAAGCCATGAATAAACAAGCAGCTATAGCAGTTTCCGAACGCGAAATGGCCAACGCCATCCGAGTTCTGACGATGGATGCGGTCGAGGCCGCGAACTCCGGCCACCCAGGTGCGCCGATGGGCCTGGCAGATGTCGCCACCGTGCTCTTCAACCGCTTCATGCAGATCGACCCGGTCGATCACGCATGGCCCGATCGCGACCGCTTCGTCATGTCGGCCGGTCACGGCTCGATGCTGATCTACGCGATCAACCATCTGCTCGGTTACGACGACATGGGTATCGAGCAGATCCGGAACTTCCGCCAGCTCGGCTATCGCACCGCCGGGCATCCCGAGTACGGCCATGCCAAGGGCATCGAGGTGACGACTGGCCCCCTGGGGCAGGGGGTCGCGACCGCCGTCGGCATGGCGCTGGCCGAGCGGATGCAGAACGCGCGCTACGGCGACGATCTGGTCGACCACTGGACCTACGTCATCTCGGGCGACGGCTGCCTCATGGAAGGCGTCAGTCAGGAGGCCATCGACTTCGCGGGGCACCTGCGCCTCGGCAAGCTCATCCTTTTCTGGGACGACAACCGGATCACCATCGACGGGCCGACAAACCTTTCAACTTCGACCGATCAGAAGGCCCGTTTCCTCGCATCGGGCTGGCAGGTGCTCGACATCGACGGGCACGACCACGAGGCGATCGCCCGCGCGATCTTTGAGGCGCGGGCTGACGAGCGTCCCACCGTCATCGCCTGCCGCACCGTGATCGGCATGGGCGCGCCGTCGAAAGCCGGCAGCCACAAAGTGCATGGCGCCCCGCTTGGCGTCGATGAGATCAAGGCCGCCCGCGAGCTTCTCGGCTGGACCGCTCCCGCCTTCGAGGTGCCCGACCCGATCGTCGACGCCTGGCGCAAGATCGCGGCACGGGGCGCGACCGCCCGCTCGGACTGGACGAGCCGCCTGAACGCGCATCCGCGAGCGAAGGACTTCCGCGCCGACATGGCCGGACCGGACCTGGGCGCGCTTGACGCAGCCATCACCGCGTACAAGGCCCAAACCTCTGCCTCCGCGCCCAAGGTCGCGACGCGGAAGGCGTCCGAGATGGCGCTCGAGGTACTGAACGAATGCCTGCCCAATAGCATCGGTGGTTCCGCCGATCTCACCGGGTCGAACAACACCCGCACCTCGGCGATGCGGCCCGTCAAACGGGACGACTACCGCGGCGATTACATCCACTACGGCATCCGCGAGCACGGGATGGCCGCCGCGATGAACGGCATCGCGCTCCACGGCGGGTTCCGCACATATGGCGGCACCTTCCTCGCCTTCGCCGACTACTGCCGCCCGGCGATCCGGCTCTCGGCGCTGATGGGCGTTCCCGTCACCTATGTGATGACGCACGATTCCATCGGGCTTGGTGAAGACGGCCCGACCCACCAGCCGGTCGAGACCATCGCCAGCCTTCGCGCCATGCCGAACCTGACTGTGATCCGCCCGGCGGACGCGGTAGAGACGGCGGAAGCCTGGCAGGTCGCCGCGGCGTCACAGACGACGCCAACGCTCCTGTGTTTGTCGCGCCAGGAGCTGCCCACGCTCCGCACTGACCATTGCGACAACAACAAGGTCGAGCTGGGCGCTTACGTGCTCACCGAACCGAAGGGCGCGCGGGACGTGACCTTGATCGCCACCGGATCGGAGGTCTCGCTGGCCGCACAGGCCGCCAAAACGCTCGCGGAGCAGGGCATCCGTGCCGCCGTGGTCTCGGCCCCGAGCTTCGAGCTCTTCACCGCACAGCCTGCGGCTTACCGCGCCGAAGTGCTCGGCGCCGCGCCGCGGATCGGCATCGAAGCCGCCGTCCGTCAGGGCTGGGATGCGTTCCTCCGCCCGGAGGACGCTTTCATCGGCATGACCGGCTTCGGCGCCTCCGCGCCGGCTTCCGAGCTCTACGACCACTTCGGCATCACCAAGGCGGCCATTGTCGCGGCCGCGCGGGCAGCCGTTCCCGAAACCATCTGAAGGAGACCTGACATGGCCCTCATAACCCTCCGCCAGCTCCTCGATCACGCCGCTGAAAACGGCTACGGGGTCCCGGCGTTCAACATCAACAATATGGAGCAAGGCCTTGGAATCATGCGCGCCGCCGCGGCCTGCGACGCGCCGGTGATCCTGCAGGCCAGCCGGGGGGCGCGCTCCTACGCGGGCGACATCATGCTCCGCCACATGGTCGAAGCCTTGGCCGAGATGTTCCCCGACAATCCCGTCGTCCTGCATCAGGACCACGGCAACAACGACGCCACCTGCCTCAGCGCCATCAGGCACGGCTTCACCAGTGTGATGATGGACGGCTCGCTGGAGGAGGATATGAAGACGCCGGCGAGTTACGATTATAACGTCGGGATCACCAAGCGCGTCACCAAGGCGGCCCACGCCGTCGGCGCCTCGGTCGAAGGCGAGCTTGGCGTTCTTGGCTCGCTTGAGACCGGCGAGGCGGGGGAGGAGGACGGCTCCGGCGCAGTTGGCAAGCTCGACCAATCCCAGCTTCTCACTGACCCTGATCAAGCCGTTGATTTCGTGACCGAAACCAAGTGCGACGCGCTCGCCATCGCTTGCGGCACCTCTCACGGCGCCTACAAGTTCAGCCGCAAGCCTGATGGGGAGATCCTCTCGATGGAGACGATCGCGGCGATCCACGAGAAACTGCCGAACACGCATCTGGTGATGCACGGCTCGTCCTCGGTGCCGCAGCCGCTTCAGGACCTGATCAACGCCTATGGCGGCGAGATGCCCCAGACCTATGGCGTCCCGATCGAGGAGATCGAGCGCGGCATCCGGATGGGCGTCCGCAAGGTCAATATCGACACCGACTGCCGCATGGCGATGGCCGGACAGTTCCGCAAGATCGCCACCGAGAAACCGACCGAGTTCGATCCCCGGAAATTCATGATCCCCGCGATGGAAGAACTCGAAGCCCTTTGCCGCGACCGTTTTGAACGGTTTGGCACCGCCGGCCAGGCCGGCACCCTCAAGCCCATTTCGATGGACGAGATGGCCAGGCGCTACGCCTCTGGCGCGCTTGATCCCCCAATCGCCGGCCCGCTGGCCGCCTGACATCCGGAAAGGGAACTCCAATGGACCAGTCAAACAGATACGCCCGCCTCGACCTGAACGAAGAGGACCTGATCGCAGGGGGCCAGCATGTGCTCGTCGCATATACGATGAAGCCTAAACCCGGTTTCGATGGCTACCTCGCGACGGCCGCGCATTTCGCGGCGGAAAGCTCGACCGGCACCAATGTCGATGTCTCAACCACGGACGACTTCACCCGAGGCGTCGACGCGCTCGTCTACGAGATCGACGAGGAGAAGGAGCTGATGAAAATCGCCTATCCTGTCGAACTCTTTGACAGAAACATCACCGACGGACGCGCGATGATCTGCTCGTTCCTGACCCTCTGCATTGGCAACAATCAGGGCATGGGCGATGTGGAGTACGCCAAGATGCACGATTTCTACGTGCCGCCCGATTTCCTCCGCCTCTTCGACGGTCCGTCCACCACCATCGCCGATATGTGGCGCGTCCTCGGGCGTCCGCACGTCGATGGCGGCTTTATCGTCGGAACGATCATAAAGCCGAAGCTCGGTCTCCGTCCGCAGCCCTTCGCCGACGCCTGCTACGACTTCTGGATGGGCGGCGATTTCATCAAGAACGACGAGCCGCAGGGCAACCAGCTCTTCGCGCCGATGAAAGAGACGATTGCGCTCGTGGCTGACGCCATGAAGCGGGCGCAGGACAAGACGGGCCAGCCCAAGCTTTTCTCGGCCAACATCACGGCGGACGACCCATTCGAGATGATCGCCCGCGGCGAATATATCCTCGAGACCTTCGGCGACAACGCTGACCACGTCGCTTTCCTCGTCGATGGCTACGTGACCGGCCCGGCGGCGATCACCACGGCCCGCCGCCAGTTCCCGCGCCAGTACCTGCACTACCACCGTGCGGGCCACGGCGCCGTGACCAGCCCGCAAACCCAGCGCGGCTACACCGCCTTCGTTCTTTCCAAGATGGCCCGACTGCAGGGCGCCAGCGGCATCCACGTCGGCACCATGGGCTTCGGCAAAATGGAAGGCGAGGCGGCGGACCGGAGCCAGGCCTTCATGATCACGCAGGACAGCGCCGATGGGCCCTACTTCCACCAGGAATGGTGCGGCATGAACCCGACGACGCCGATCATCTCCGGCGGCATGAACGCGCTGCGCATGCCCGGGTTCTTTGAGAACCTCGGCCATTCGAACCTCGTCATGACGGCGGGTGGCGGGTCCTTTGGTCATGTCGACGGCGCGGCGGCGGGCGCGACCTCGCTCCGGCAGGCCGAGCAATGCTGGAAAGCCGGCGCCGATCCGATCGAATTCGCGAAAGATCATCACGAATTCGCCCGCGCTTTTGAAAGCTTCCCCAAGGACGCCGATGCGCTCTATCCGGGTTGGCGCGAAGCCTTGAAAGTCGAGCAAGCCGCTTGAGCTTTGGACGGGCGCGGCTCCTTTCCCGCGCCCGTCACCACCTTTTCCCTCCGACCGCATCGCATCCACAAGGCGTCTTGTCCCATGGCCCGGCTGGCATTCGACCTTGACGGCACCCTGATCGACAGCGCTCCCGATCTGCACGTCCTGGCCAATAGGCTGCTGGCCGGCGAGGGGCGCCAGCCGATCACGCTGGCGGAAGCGCGAAGCTTCATTGGCATGGGGGTCGAATCCTTCGTCCGGGATATGCGCCGCGCCCGCAATCTGGCGGATGCTGAGCACGACCGCCTGGTCGAGGCCTTTATGGACGGCTACGTGGGTGCCGTCGAACTGACCACCATTATGCCCCACGCGGACGAGACGCTCGCCGCTCTCAAGGACGCCGGTCATAAGATCGGCATCAGCACCAACAAGCCCTCCGGTCCCGCCCGCGCGGTGCTCGCTCACCTCGGGCTTATGCAATATGTCGACGCGCTCGTCGGCGGCGATACAGCCGGAGAGCGCAAACCCTCCCCGACGCCGCTCCTCCACACGTTCGACCTTTTGGGCTCCGGGCCTGCGCTCTACATCGGCGACAGCGAGATCGACGCCGAGACGGCCCAAAGGGCGAACGCCCCCTTTCTTCTCTATGCCGAGGGATATGCGAAGGCGGACCCCGCCGAGATAACCAAGATCGCGGTCTTCTCTGACTTCGCCGTACTGCCCAAAAGAATCAACGTCCTGATCAAGGAGCTGGATTGATGCTTGAAGCGTTAATTTTTGATGTCGACGGAACCCTTGCCGAAACCGAGGAGGCGCACCGCCAAGCCTTCAACGAGACCTTCGCCGCTCACGGCCTCGACTGGCATTGGACGGTCTCCGACTATCGGGACCTGCTCAAGGTGACCGGCGGCAAGGAACGAATGCGCCATCACCGGGGCAGGATCAGCGCGACCGATCCCGACGACTTGACCATCGCGGCGCTCCATGCGGACAAAACCTGGCGCTACGGCGACATTCTGGCCCGCGGGCTCGATCTCCGGCCCGGCGTGGCGCGAATGATCGATGCGGCCCGCGAGGCCGGGCTCCGCGTCGCTGTCGCGACTACGACCAACCGACCGAATGTCGACGCGCTAGCCAAGGCCTGTTTCGGCAGGCCCGCCGACGCGGTGTTCGACGTCATCGCCGCCGGGGATGAGGTCGCACGGAAGAAACCCGCGCCCGACGTCTACAGGCTCGCGCTTGAACGCCTTGGCCTGACGCCGCAAAGCTGCATTGCTTTCGAGGACAGCCGGAACGGCCTGCTGTCGGCACAGGGCGCGGGGCTGCGCGTCATCGTCACGCCTTCACGCTTCACCGACCACGAGGTCTTCGATGGCGCCATTGCCTGCGTTCCCGACCTCGAGTCTCTGCCCTTCGCCGAGCTCTCTCGCTCGCTCACGTCCGGTTGGGCTGCCTGAAGGCTCTTAGGTCTGGTCGCGGCGCGGTTCGGGTAGAAGAGCCGCGATGCTCTCCAGCGTCCGGCGAGACGCTCCGTAATGCGCCTCGGCGAAGGATGCCGCGCGCTCGCGAAAAGCCTGGAGCGCCTGGTCATCTGACAGCAGCAGCCTCACCTCATTGGTCAGATCGTTGATATCTTCCGCAATGTACAACGCGCCTGCCTCTGCCGCATCCTCGGCCGGAAAGGTGATTCCATAGATCGAGGGGCCGGTGGCGACGGGCCGCTTCAGAACCAGAGCCTCAATGATGTTGTGACCGCCAAGGGGGGCGAATGTCGCTCCCACAATGACCAGGTCCGACATCTGGTAGTAAAAGTTCATTTCTCCGATGGAGTCGCCCGCAAGAATCCGGGCGTCGGTTGGAAGAACTCCGTCCAACCCGGCGTCCAGCGCCTCGGACCTCCGGACGACTTCGTCCAGGTCCGCCAGCTTTCCCGTCACCGCGTCGAACCGGCCGGGACTTCGGGGGGCCCAGAGTATTTTCGGCGCTGTCTCATGCGCCAGTACGCACTTCACGAACTCCAGGAAGAGGTCCGCCTCATCTTCCACAGAGCTTGCGATCATGATCACCGGCGCGTCGGGCGACCAGAGCGCCCTCTGCGCCTCGCCTGCGGCCAGATGTTGCCGTTTAACACGCTGGTCGAACTTAAGGTCGCCAACCAGAAACACCCGTTCCGGATCGACCCGACCGCGGACATAGCGTGCCTTGTACGTCTCCGTACGCGTGGTGATGGCGTGATAGAGCCGGAGATACTCCAACCGAAGACCGCCGAGCATATTCAGGTCGCGGTCGACACTGATGTCGAGAAGGTTGCCGTTGATGTGGACCATGGGCACGCCCATCCAACGGGTCAACAGCAGGTAGCCCGGCCAGAGCTCGGATTCCACCACCATGCCGATGGACGGCCGCTGTCGAGCCAGAAACGCCAGAAGGAAGGGAAAGAAGTCCAAGGGCGCGTACCTTACGACGATCCGGTCGTCCACGTCCGCGTAAAGTTCCCGCGCTTCTTTCAACCCCGCAGCTGTGTTCGTGGTGAGCGAAACGGCATGTCCGCGCTCCAAGAGCTCGTCGATAACCGGGCTGCAGGCGCGGGTCTCACCAAGCGAAGCTGCGAAAACCCAGACTGCGTCGCGGTCCGCGACAGGCCCGGCGCCCAAACGATGGCTCAGGAACTGAGCGTACTCCGGCTCATGCCGCGACAGGCGGAAGAACCGGAAAAAAGCAAACGGCAGGACAAACAAGAAAACGACCTGATAGAGGATGTAAGACAGGACGACCCTGACGAACGGGCGCTCCGGCATCTTGAGATCGGTCATGGCGTGGATCCGCGTCAGGGCGAAGCGCGGCGTAGTCGATCGCGTACTGCGCCGGCGGGAAGGACTGTTGCGCTCACCCGCCAACACGCTCCGGAAGCGCGATGCCGAAGAGCTTCTCGGCAAAGACCCAGTCCTCTTCGGTATCGATTTCGACGCAGCGATGCCGCGGCAGCACGACGCTTGCCGCGCCGTCCCAGACACGCGCGTCCGGTTTTGTCCAAGTCTCGGCTCGCGCCAGATAGAACTGCCCCGCGTCGTAGTAGCGAACGCCCAGATCCTGCGATCGCAGTGGCATGGCGGCCCGATCTACAGGCAGCAGAACGCCGTCCGAAATGGCGTAGGCCCGTTGAATGGGTGCCGGAAACTCTCCGACAGTGAAGACCCATTCGCTCCCCTCCAACCGCTCAAATCCGGTCCTCAGGTCGTCGGCCGTCAAAAAAGCGGCTGTGGGGTAGATGCAGGCCACAATAGTATCATTCGAAAGGTTCAAA
>JASJAU010000008.1 GCA_030066855.1 Paracoccaceae bacterium
GCCGCGACGCTGGCCTGGTCCGAGAGCAGGGCGCCGATTTCCGGGCAGGCGGGGGCGTCCCTCGCGAAAGGCGGCAAGGCGACCTTCGTGATCCGGCCCGAGAAGATCTCGATCTCGCGGGAGGAGCCGCAGGAGGCCGCGAACAAGGTCTTCGGCAAGATTCTCGACATCGGGTATCTCGGGAACCTGTCAACTTATCACGTCCAGCTCCCGGAAGGCCCGGTCATCAAATGCGAGGCGATCAACGTCAGCCGCATCGACCGGCGGGATTACACCTGGGAGGACGAGGTCTGGCTGTCCTGGACGGACAGCGCCGGCCTCGTGCTGCCGGACTAGGGGCGGGCGATGCGGTTCACGCGCCATTTGCTCGTCGCCATTCCTTATGGGTGGTTGCTGGTCCTTTTTCTGGTTCCGTTCCTGATCGTTCTGAAGATCTCGCTTTCGGATACCGCGATTGCGATTCCGCCTTACACGCCGACCCTCGACCTGAGCGGCGGTTGGGCGGCCGTCCGGGACTTTTTCAGCCAGCTTGATTTCGAGAACTTCGTCTTTCTGACCGACGACGACCTTTACTGGAAGGCCTACCTGTCCTCGCTCCAGATCGCCTTCTTCTCGACGATCTTCACGCTTCTCGTCGGGTTTCCAATCGCTTACGGCATGGCCAACGCGCCGGATGAGTGGCGCCCGGCGCTGATGATGCTGGTGATCCTGCCGTTCTGGACGAGTTTTCTGATCCGCGTCTACGCCTGGATCGGCATTCTCTCTACCGAGGGCTTTTTGAACCAGTTCCTGATCGGGATCGGCCTGATCTCGGAGCCGCTGACGATCCTGAACACCGACATCGCGGTCTATATCGGGATCGTCTACACCTACCTGCCGTTCATGATCCTGCCGATCTACGCGACGTTGGAGCGGATGGACGTGTCCTTGCTCGAGGCGGCGGAGGATCTGGGCTGCTCGCGGCGTCAGGCGTTCTGGTACGTGACCGCACCCCTTTCGCGGCCGGGCGTGATCGCCGGCTGCTTCCTCGTCTTCATTCCTGCACTGGGCGAGTTCGTGATCCCATCGCTTCTGGGCGGGTCGGGCACGCTGATGATCGGCAAGGTATTGTGGGAGGAGTTCTTTTCGAACCGCGACTGGCCGGTGGCCTCGGCGGTGGCGATTATCCTGCTCCTGATCCTGATCATCCCGATCATCCTCTTTCAGCGAAACCAGCAGGCGCAAAGGGAGGCGGATGGATGAGGAGGCTTTCCCCCTTCAATATTGTCTCGCTGACGCTCGGCTTCGCGTTCCTCTACATCCCGATGCTGATCCTGATCATCTTCAGCTTCAACGAGTCGAAGCTGGTGACGGTCTGGGCCGGGTTCTCGACCAAGTGGTACGGGGAGCTTTTGCGCAACGAGGCGTTTCTGGACGCGGCCTGGGTGACGCTGCAGGTGGCGTTCTTCTCGTCGACGCTGGCGACGGTGCTGGGGACTATGGCGGCCTATGTGCTGGTCCGGCGCGGGCGGTTCTTTGGCCGGACGCTGTTCTCTGGCATGATCTACGCGCCGCTTGTGATGCCGGAGGTGATCACCGGCCTGTCGCTGCTATTGCTCTTCATCGCTATCGGTTTGGACCGGGGCGTGCTGACCATCGTCTTGGCGCATACGACCTTTTCGATGTGCTACGTTTCGGTCGTGGTGTCGTCGCGGCTGATCACATTCGACGAGTCGCTCGAGGAGGCCGCGCTGGATCTGGGCGCGACGCAGTGGGACGCCTTCAAGTCGGTGACTCTACCCATCATCGCGCCCGCAGTGATTTCGGGCTGGCTTTTGGCGTTCACGCTGTCTCTCGATGATCTGGTGATCGCGTCCTTCACCGCCGGGCCGTCGGCGACGACCTTGCCTATCAAGATCTTCTCGTCGGTCCGTTTGGGCGTCAGTCCGGAGATCAACGCGCTTTCGACCATCATCATTGCCATTGTGGCGACAGGGGTGATCACCGCTTCGATCATCTCGAAACGGGCGATCACCCGGCGTCAGCAGGAGGAGCAGGCGGCGGCGTAGGCCGGTGCTCCGCCCCGGACGCCGGAGTATTCTCACCAGGAGAAAAGTCCCGGCGGTTTTCTATCGAACCAAGGCTGGGCGCGCTCGAGATCGGCGGCCAGCGACATCAGGAGTTCATCCTTGCCGAAGCGGGCGGCGAAATGGATGCCGATGGGGAGGCCGTCGTCCGACCAGGCGAGCGGGACGGACATCGCGGGTTGGCCGGTGGCGTTGAAAGCGGCGGTGAAGGGCGAATAGTCAAAGCACATGCCGGAGCCGAGGCGGAAGTGGAGGAAATCCTCCGTCTCGTGGTTGAAGCGCCCGATCCGGGCAGGCGGTTCGGCGAGTGTGGGCGTGAGCAGGATGTCCCAGTCCTCGAAGAACGCCGCTATCTCGCGCCCAAAGCGATGGATGCGGCCGATGGCGTCAAGGTACATCTCGCCGGAGATCGTCGCGGCGTGAGCGATGGCGCCCCGGGTGACGCCTTCAACGTCTCCGGGCTGCAGGTCGCGGCCGAGGCGCTCCAGCTCCTTCCTGACGGACAGGGCGGTCCCGCAGGCGATGATATCGCACCAGCCACGGATCATGTCCTCGTGGTCCGCCTCCGGGCGGGCCGGCTCAATCATGTGGCCCATGCCTTCAAGGAGCCGGGCGGCAGCGTGGACGGCGTCGCGGCAGGCTGGATCGAGAGCCGCGCCGGAAAGCGAGGTGTCGCAGAGTGCGACGCGCAAAGGGCCGGTTTGCTGGACGGTGGCGGCGCCGAATCCCGCCTCAAGCGGAGGCGCGACATAGGGCGCCCCGAGGTCGGCGCCCTGGGTGGCGTCAAGGAGCGCGGCGGTGTCGCGGACCGAGCGGGTCAGGAAGCCCTCGATCGCCATGCCGCCCCAGCCTTCGCCCGAATAGGGACCGTCGGGCAGGCGGGCGCGGGTGGGTTTGAACCCGAAGAGGCCGCAACAGGAGGCCGGAATGCGGACCGACCCGCCGCCGTCCGAGCCTTGCGCGCCCGGCACGATCCCGGCGGCGACCGCCGCGCCCGATCCGCCGGAGGAGCCGCCGGGAGTGTGATCCGGGTTCCATGGGTTGCGGGTCGGGTCGCCATAGACCGCCGCTTCGGTGGCGATGCCAATGCCGTTCTCTGGCGTGGCTGTGCGCCCGAAGGTGACGAGACCCGTGGCGGCGAGGCGACGATAGAGTTCCGAGTCCCGCGCGTGATGGGTGTTGGCCATCAGATGCGAGCCCTCGTGGGTCGGGAAGTCCACCGCCTCGCAGCCGAGATCTTTCAAGAGGAACGGCACGCCGCGAAAGGAGCCGTCGGGCAGGCCCCGGGCGATATTCCTCCGCGCGGTTTGCTCCGCGAGGATAACCACAGCGTTTATCCTTGGATTGACCTCCGCCAGCCGCGAAAGCGCTGCGTCAAGCAGCTCTTCCGGCGTGGTCTCGCCCTCCGCGACGAGCGTCGCAAGGCCGGTCATGTCGTATTCTTTATACTCCTCCATCGCATGAGACATGGCATGATCGGGGGGCGGATTCCATCGCCAGGCATTATTTGAACGCTCGTTCAAAAAAATGATTTGACGATTGCTGCGGTTCCGACGAAATATTGCATCGCAGGCCGGCTCAGACCGGCGCCGGGGAACCGGCATTGGGAGGACAATTTGGCCGACGGAAGCCCGATCTCGGACGACTTGCGCTCGATCCCGCGCCTATTGGCGCGGAACGCGCGGGCGTTCGGGGACAAAGCTGCCTATCGCGAGAAAGAGCTGGGCATCTGGCAGAACTGGACCTGGGCCGAGACGGCCGAGGAGGTCGAGGCGCTGGCACTGGGGCTGATGACGTTGGGTCTGGCGCCCGGCGATCATGTCGCCATCGTGGGTCGGAACCGTCCGCATTTTTACTGGTCCATGGTGGCTGTGCAGGCCGCCGGCGGGGTGCCGGTGCCGGTTTATCAGGACTCGGTTGCCGAAGAGATCGCCTATGTCCTCGACCATTGCGGCGCGCGCTATGCCGTGGTCGAGGATCAGGAGCAGGTCGACAAGATCATCGAGGTCAAGGACCGGCTGCCGAACCTTGAGACCATCGCCTACGTCGACCCGCGCGGGCTTCGGAAATATGATCACGAGCACCTTAAGCCCTTCGTCGAGGTGCAGGAGGCGGGACGCGCCGCGAGGACCGAACTCGGCGGTGAGTTGAAAGCGCGGAGCGACGCGCTTGGCTGGGACGACACGTGCGTGATGCTCTACACCTCGGGCACCACCGGGCGACCCAAGGGCGTGGTGCTGTCGAACCGGAACATCATCGAGACCTCCAAAGCCTCGGCGGATTTCGATCATCTGACGCAGGGCGAGGCGATCCTCGCTTACCTGCCGATGGCATGGGTCGGCGATTTCATCTTCTCGGTCGGTCAGGCCTATTGGTGCGGATTCTGCGTGAACTGCCCCGAGAGCGCGACGACCATGTACGAGAACCTGCATGAGATCGGGCCGAGCTATTTCTTCGCGCCTCCACGGTACTTCGAGGAGCGGATCACGATCCTGACCATCCGGATGGAGGATGCGAGCCGGATCAAGCGTTGGATGTTCTGGACGGCGATGGACTTCGCGAAGCGGGTCGGACCAGCGCTTCTGGACGAAAAGCCGGTGAGCGCGATGGACCGGTTCAAGTACTGGCTGGGTGATATCTTCGTCTACGGCCCGGTTCGGAACCGGGCTGGGATGTCGAGCGTGCGGGTGGCTTATACCGCCGGCGAGGCGATCGGGCCTGAGATCTTCGAGTTCTGGCGGTCTTTGGGCATCAATCTCAAGCAGCTCTACGGACAGACCGAGGCGAGCGTTTTCATCACCCAACAGCCCGATCACGAGGTGCGGGCGGATACCGTGGGCGTGCCGTCTCCGGGAGTGGAGATCAAGATCGCGGACTCGGGCGAAGTGTTTTACCGAAGCCCCGGCGTCTTTCAGGAGTATTACAAGAACCCGGATTCCACGGCGTCGACCAAAGACGAAGAGGGCTGGGTCGCGACAGGGGATGCCGGTTTCTTTGAGGAGGGGACCGGACACCTGCGGATCATCGATCGGGCGAAGGATGTTGGAAAGACGGCGTCCGGGGCGCTGTTCGCGCCCAAGTACGTTGAAAACAAACTGAAATTCTTCCCGAACATTCTTGAAGCTGTGGTCCACGGCGCCGGGCGCGAGATGTGCGCGGCCTTCATCAACATTGATCTCACGGCGGTCGGAAACTGGGCCGAGCGGAATAACATCGCCTATGCCTCCTATCAGGAGCTTGCCGGCCACCCGGAGGTTTTGAGCACCATTCAGGGGCATATCGAGGAAGTGAACGCCTCGCTCGCCGAAGACGACATGCTCTCGGGCTGTCAGATCCACAGGTTCCTTGTTCTGCATAAGGAGCTGGACGCGGATGACGGCGAGCTGACGCGGACGCGGAAGGTGCGGCGGAACATCATCGCCGAGAAATACGACGATCTGATCGCGGCGCTTTATGACGGGTCGAAGGAGGTCTCGACCGAGACGGAAGTGACCTATGAGGACGGGCGAAAAGGCTCGATCAAGGCGACGCTCGAGGTGCGGGACGCCAAGGTTTTCGAGGTGAAGGCGCTGGAGGCGGCGGAATGAACGCCATGGCCGGCAACTACACCACCGCCGATGGGCGCAAGATCGGCGGCACGCTGATGGAGATGAAGCACATCACGCTGAAGTTCGGCGGGGTGACGGCAATCAAGGACATCAGTTTCGACATCTTCGAGGGCGAGATCCGCGCGATCATCGGACCGAACGGGGCCGGGAAATCGTCGATGCTGAACGTCATCTCTGGCTTCTATCATCCTCAGGAGGGCGAGGTTTGGTTCAAGGGCGCCAAGCGGCCGACGATGAAGCCCTGGGCGGTCGCGCGTCAGGGGATCGCGCGGACGTTTCAGAACATCGCTTTGTTTGACGGGATGACCGTCTTGGACAACGTCATGACCGGGCGGCTGACTCACATGAAAAGGGGCCTCTTCGCCCAGGCGCTCTGGTTCGGCGCGGCCGAGAGGGAGGAGATTGAGAATCGGGAGTTCGTTGAAAAGATTATCGACTTCCTGGAAATCCAGCACATCCGGAAGATCCCCGTAGGGCGGCTGCCCTATGGTTTGAAGAAGCGAGTGGAGTTGGCGCGGGCGCTCGCGGCGGAGCCTCAGCTTCTGCTTCTCGACGAGCCGATGGCCGGCATGAACGTCGAGGAGAAGGAGGACATGAGCCGCTTCATTCTCGACGTGAACGACGAATTCGGGACGACCATCGCGCTTATCGAGCACGATATGGGCGTGGTCATGGACCTCTCGGACCGGGTCGTGGTGATGGACTACGGGCGCAAGATCGGGGACGGGACGCCAGACGAGGTGCGCAGCAATCAGGAGGTCATCGACGCCTACCTCGGGGTGAAGCATGACTGAGCGCGTTCGGATTGCGGAGGGCTGAATGGAGCTGTTATCGAACATATTCGTGACCCCCTTCGCCGATATGATCGGGGCGCCGGATTTCCTGATGCAGGTTATCTGGGAGGGGCTGGTCTCGGGCGTACTCTACGCGCTGATCGCTCTGGGTTTTGTGCTGATTTTCCGGTCGTCACGGATCTTCAACTTCGCGCAGGGCATCATGGTGGTGTTCGCGGCCTTGACCCTGGTCGGCCTGCATGAACTGGGCCTGCCTGCTTGGGTGGCCTTCGCCGGGACGCTGGCGGTGATGTTTGTGCTCGCCGTAGTGATCGAGCGGGTGGTGCTGAGGCCGTTGATCGGACAGCCGGACATCATCCTTTTCATGGCGACCATCGGGATTACGCTGTTCCTCGTGGGCGGCGGTGAGATCATCTTCGGTGGTGAGAACAAGGTGATGATCTCGGATGAGCTTGGCATCCCCGACGGGTCGTACGAGTTCAATCCGTTCGACGGGTTCCTTCTTTTGGAGGCGCGGGACGTGACCGTCGTCTTCGGCGCGGTCGTGATGGTGGCCGCGCTCTTGGTCTTCCTGACTTACTCTAAGATGGGGCGGGCGATCCGGGCGCTGGGCGACGATTCCACCGCCGCCCTGTCGGTCGGGATCTCGCTGACCACAATCTGGGTGCTGGTGTGGTTCATGGCCGGGATCATCGCGCTGATGACCGGGATCGCCTGGGGCTCTCGGGCAGGTGTCAGTTTCGCGCTGGAGATCATCGCGCTCAAGGCGCTGCCGGTTTTGATGCTGGGCGGGCTGGAATCGATCACCGGCGCCATTGTCGGCGGTCTGATGATCGGGGTTCTTGAGAAGCTCTTCGAGATTTACTGGGGCCAGCCATTGCTCGGCGGCTCGACCGAGGCGTGGTTCGCCTATGTGCTGGCGCTGACGGTGCTTTTGTTCCGCCCGCAGGGGCTCTTTGGGGAGAAGATCATTGAGCGGGTTTGATCTTCCAAAGCGTCACCTCTGCGCGGCCCAGAACGCGGCTAAGACAGTCATAATGATGAGCGTCACGATGCAGGCGGCCCAGAAGGTTATGCCGAGGCCGAGCGAGATGCCAAATGCGGTGCCTCCGAAGATCGCGAAGAACGTCAAAAAGTACGTGAAGAGGCCGACGGAGGCCCTGTGCCCCGACCCGAAGATCATCCATCTCACCCAGAACCGGAGGTCCGGGGGCTTCGGTCTGGCGTCCCGATCGGCGTCCTCAACCGATCGCTGCACGCGTTCGTTGAATTCCTCGAAATCGCTCATGGGGCTTGCTCCCGCAGGTCCGTTGCGGCCTGAAATGTCAGGCGAACTGGGCGATTTGATGGCGGGGTGTCGCTAATGCTGTACCGGACCGCAGGCCAGTATAAGACAACCTACCGCTCGGATCAGGCGCTGTTTCCGATCCGGCAGGACGCTCTGCTTTTGGGGATCATTCTTGTGCTGGGCTGGGTCGTGCTGCCTCTCACAGCCAGCGAGTTCGTCTTCCAGACGCTCTTGATCCCGGTGTTGATCTACGCGCTGGCGGCCACGGGGCTGAATCTGCTCACAGGCTATGCGGGACAATTGTCGCTCGGGACCGGCGCGTTCATGGGGGTTGGCGCCTACGCCTGCTACAAGCTCGTAACGATCTTCCCCGAGATGAACTTGCTCATCTCGGTCCTCTTGTCCGGCGTATTTTCGGCGGGCGTCGGCGTGATGTTTGGCCTGCCGTCCTTGAGGATCAAAGGCTTCTACCTCGCCATTGCGACACTGGCGGCGCAGTTCTTTCTGGTCTGGCTCTTTGAGAAATGGCCCTGGCTTTACAACTACAACGCCAGCGGCGCCATTCAGGTGCCGAATGTGGACATGTTTGGAGTTTGGGTCGCCGGGCCGCAGGCGACGAGCACGAGCCAGTATTACTTCGTCCTTATCGTCGTGACGGTCCTGACCATCGTGGCGATCAACCTGACACGCGGGAACATGGGACGTCAGTGGAAGGCTGTGCGCGATATGGACATCGCGGCGGAGCTGATCGGCATCAATCTTTTGAAGACCAAGCTTCTGGCCTTCGCGGTGTCGTCCTACATCATTGGCGTCGCGGGCGCGCTCTTTGTCTTCATGTGGCGCGGCGCGGCGGAGCCGAACCTCTTTGACATCGAGCTCAGCTTCCGAGTGCTCTTCATTGCGATCATCGGCGGTTTGGGCTCAATCCTGGGCAACTGGTTGGGCGCGGTCCTGATCGTCGCGCTGCCGGTCATTCTGAACACGGTGCCCGATTGGATCGGAGTCGACATAAAATCGGCGACTGTCGAGCACATCAATGTGATGATCATCGGCGCGCTGATCGTGTTCTTCTTGATTGTCGAACCGCACGGGTTGGCGCGCCTCTGGCAGCTTATCCGCGAGAAACTCATTCACTGGCCGTTCCCATACTAATGGCCTGAGAGAAACCAAGGGAGGAAGACATATGAAACATCTGACAAGGTTGGCGCTTGCTGGCGCGGTCGCGGTTACGGGCGCGGCGGTGTCGGCGCAGGAGCTCTACACGCCGAACCTCAGCTACCGGACTGGGCCCTTCGCGGCGACGGGCATCCCGCTGATGAACGGTCAGGCCGACTACATGAACATGCTGAACGCCCGCGACGGCGGGATCGGCGGCGTGCCCGTGAACTTCGAGGAATGCGAGACCGGCTATTCGACGGAAAAAGGCGTCGAGTGCTACGAGCGGACCAAGGACAAAGCCCTGGTGACCCAGCCCTGGTCGACCGGCATCACGCTTCAGGTTCTGCCCAAAACCAATGTGGATCAAATTCCGATCCTCGCGCCCGGCTACGGCTTCAGCCCGATGTCGGACGGCAAGACGTTCCAGTGGGCGTTCAACCCGCCGGCATCGTATTGGGACGGCATGTCGATGATCCTGCAGGAAGTTTCGGGCGGGGATCTGTCGTCGCTCGCGGGCAAGAAAATCGCGCACCTGCATCTCGACCACCCCTATGGCAAAGAACCGCTTCCGCTTCTCGAGGCGATGGGCGAGCAGCATGGGTTTGAAGTGCTGCCGATCCCGGTCGGCATTTCCGAGATGCAGAACCAGTCGGCCCAGTGGCTGCAGATCCGGCGCGAGCGCCCGGACTATGTGATCATGTGGGGTTGGGGGGCGATGAACGCCGGCGCCATCACTGAAGCCGTCAAGACGCGCTATCCGATGGATCAGTTTATTGGCGTCTGGTGGTCTGGCCATTCGGACGACCTGCAGCTCGTGGGCGAGGACGGCGCGGGCTACCGCGCGATTTCATGGTCGCTACCGAATGCGGACGCGCCCGTGATGCAGGCGATCAAAGAGCACGTTGGCGACAAGTCGCTGGCTGACACCGAGGAGCAGGGCGAGGTTTTCTATGGTCGCGGAGTCGTCATCTCGGCGATCCTGGCCGAGGGCATCCGCAACGCTCAGGCGATGACTGGCAACTCTGAGGTCACGCCGTCCGATCTGCGCGACGGTCTCGCCAGCCTGAACTTTACGCAAGAGCGCATTGACGAGCTGGGCCTGACCGGCATGATGGCGCCTTTCGCAACTTCCTGCGCCGATCACACCGGGCACTCGGGCGGCTGGATGATCCGCTGGGATGGCTCGCAGTTCGTTCAGGACAGCGATCTTTTGTCCGCCAACCGCGCCGCGATCGAGCCGCTGGAGGCCGAGAAGGCCGCCGAATACGCGGCGTCGAACGCACCCTGGCCGATGAACGAGGCCTGCGAGGCGATGTAAGCCTTTGCCCGGCGGCGGGTCCGCTCGCCGCCGGGATGTCACGACTGAGGCCGTCCATGCTGGATACCGCGAAACCCGAGGCGGAGACGCTTCTTGAGGTCAACAATATCGAGGTGATCTACAACCACGTGATCCTCGTTTTGAAAGGCGTGAGCCTGTCGGTCCGGCAGGGCGGGATCACGGCGCTCTTGGGCGGCAACGGCGCGGGCAAGACCACGACGTTGAAAGCGATTTCCAACCTGCTGCACGCTGAGCGGGGCGAAGTGACCAAGGGCTCAATCGTCTACAAGGGCGAGACGGTGGCGCACATGGACCCCGCCGCCTTGGTGAAACGGGGCGTCATCCAGGTGATGGAGGGGCGCCATTGCTTTGAGCATCTGACGGTCGAGGAGAACCTGCTGACCGGAGCCTACACCCGTCATGACGGCGGCAAAGCGGTGCAGGACGATCTGGACCTCGTCTACACCTATTTCCCGCGCCTCAAAGAGCGTCGCAAGGCGCAGGCGGGTTATACCTCGGGCGGCGAGCAGCAGATGTGCGCGATCGGGCGGGCGCTGATGAGCCGACCCGACACGATCCTGTTGGACGAGCCGTCCATGGGTCTCGCGCCGCAGCTGGTCGAAGAGATATTCGGCATAGTGAAGCGGCTGAACGAGGATGAGGGCGTGAGCTTTCTCTTGGCCGAGCAGAACACCACGGTGGCGCTTAGGTTCGCGCATTACGGTTACATCCTCGAGTCGGGCCGCGTCGTGATGGACGGACCCGCGTCCGAGCTTCTGGAGAACCCGGACGTCAAAGAATTCTATCTCGGCATGTCGGATGAGGGGCGGAAGTCCTTCCGAGACGTGCGCTCCTATCGCCGCCGCAAGCGGTGGCTGAGCTGAGTTAACCGGAGATTTCGATGCAAGCGGTCTGGTACGAGCGGTTCGGTCCGGCGGATGAGGTGCTGACACTGGGCGAGATGCCCGATCCGGCGCCGGGGCCGGGCGAGGTGCTGGTGCGCCTGAAGGCGAGCGGCGTGAACCCGTCTGACGTGAAGCTTCGCGCTGGCGCGCGGCCCGGCGCGAAAATGGCCTTTCCACGCGTAATTCCGCATTCCGACGGCGCTGGAGTGATTGAGGCCGTGGGAAACGGCGTCGATACGGCAAGGGTGGGGAGCCGCGTTTGGCTTCACAATGCGCAATGGGGACGGGCTTCCGGTACTGCGGCAGAGAGGATCGCGCTTCCCTCCGATCAGGCGGTGGATCTGCCGGACGAGGCGACATTCGAGGAAGGCGCCTGTTTCGGGATCCCGGCGATGACGGCATGGTACGCGCTCTTCGGCGATGGCGCCAATCTCGACGGCCAAATAGTTCTGGTCACGGGTGGTGCGGGCACTGTCGGACGCTACGCCTGCCAGATGGCGGCGCTTGCCGGAGCGCGTGTGATCACGACCGTTTCCTCGGCCGAGAAGGCGGCTCACTCCACAGCCGATGAGTGGCTGAACTACCGCGAGACGGACGTGGCCGAGGCGGTCATGGAATTGACAGGCGGCGCGGGCGTCGACCGGATCGTCGAGGTGGACTTTGGCGCCAATCAGGCGGAGAGCCTGGCGGTTCTCAAAGCGGGCGGCATTATCTCGGCCTATGCCTCGGCCGGTGATATGGAGCCGACACTTCAGTTCTATCCCTTCATGTTCGGCAACATCACGCTCCGGATGCTGATCGCCTATCTGATCCCGGACGCGGACCGCCGGCGCGGCGAAGCCGCGATCGCGCAATGGGTGTCCGAGGGTGCGCTTCGTCACGCTGTGGTCGAAGCGGGCGGTCTGGCGGACTGCATTGCGGCGCATGACCGCGTCGCTGCCGGCGAAAAGCTCGGTACGGTTGTGTTAAGCCTTTGACATGGCGCTTCAAGTTAAGAAGCATCTCGTCATTGAAGAGGCAGGCGCAACCGAGGAGGTTGAGGTGCTGGTGAATATACAGGATTTGAGAGAGCGTCCTTACCGCTGGAACGCGGTCCTCGCCGTTGCGGAGAACGCGATGGAAGACAACGCGGCGGAGGATTCCGACAAGGTTCTTCCGGGCGCCATGGCGCAGATCGACTATGCCGAGAAGGAGGGCGTGTCGGTGCGCGAGGCGGTGCTCTGGGCCGAGCGTCTGGACGGCATGGTCACGCTGACACTTTACGATTTCGAGGGGAAAGAGGACGAGGAGTGAGCCTGCATTTCGACCATCTGGAGACCCGCTCGGCCGAGGCGCGGGCGGAGGAGATCGCGACGGACCTTCCCTGGCAGATCGCCTGCGCCAAGGGGCTTTCGGGCTATGCCGGGAGCCTGGCGGAGGTGAACGCCGACGCGGTGACAAGCCCGGAGGCACTGGCCAAGCTGCCGGTTCTCAGGAAATCTAACCTGATCGAGCTGCAAAAGGCCGACCCGCCCTTCGGCGGCCTGACGGCGCGGCCCTTGCGGGAGTTCGACCATATCCACCAGTCGCCCGGTCCGATCTACGAGCCGGGGCGACGTGGCGATGATTGGTGGCGGCTGGGCCGCTTTCTGCATGCGCTGGGTGTCGGGCGGAGCGATATCATCCAGAACTGCTACAGCTACCATCTGACGCCTGCCGGTCTGATGATCGAAAGCGCGGCGGAAGCGGTGGGCGCTGCGATCCTGCCGGCCGGTACGGGGCAAACCAAGCTCCAGGTCGAGGCGGCGGCAACCGTGGGCGCGACCGTTTACGCGGGCACGCCCGACTACCTGGGTGCGCTCCTCGAGGCGGCCGATGCCGAGGGCGTGCCGCTCCAGATCGACAAGGCGGCAGTCTCGGGCGGCGCGCTCTTTCCAGCAATGCGTCAGGCCTATGCCGACAGGGGCATCACCTGCCTCCAGTGCTACGCGACGGCGGATCTCGGCCTTATCGCCTACGAGAGCCCGGCCCGCGAGGGCATGATCGTGGACGAGCGCGTGATCGTCGAGATCGTGACGCCCGGCACCGGCGATCCGGTGCCTGACGGCGAGGTGGGCGAGGTCGTGGTGACCACCTTCAACCCGGACTATCCGCTGATCCGCTTCGCGACCGGCGATCTGTCGGCGGTCCTGCCGGGCGAGAGCCCCTGCGGCCGCACCAACATGCGGATTAAGGGTTGGATGGGTCGGGCCGATCAGACGACCAAAGTCAAAGGCATGTTCGTCAGGCCCGAACAGGTCGCGGCGCTGGTGGCGCGGCATCCGGCGATCGAGCGCGCCCGCATCGTGGTGGGCCGCGAGGGCGGATCGGACGCCATGACGATCCGAATCGAGGCGAAGGACATCGATCCTCAGGTGGTAGCGGCGAGCGCGAAGGACGTGTTGAAGCTGTCCGGCGCGGTTGAGGTCGTGGCGCCCGGCAGCCTGCCGCGCGACGGGATCGTGATCGAAGACGTGCGGGATTACTCCTGACTCTTCTGCCCTTCTTCTTGCGCTCAATTCTCCGGTGTCGAGACCCCGGAAGGTGCGAGGGGACTGGCCCCCTTCAGGGCCCGTCGGCGTAGCGCAGCGGTTCGGGCCGGATGAGCTCGTCCAGCATGTGGGAGATGTCTTCGATCTGTTCCGCGATTACATGGGTCACACCGCTCTCGCGCTGGACCCGGCCGGTGACCTTCAGCGCCCTTCCAGCGATCACCGCGCGGCGGAAGCGTTCGTACATCTTGCGCCAGACGATGACGTTTGAAATCCCCGTCTCGTCCTCGAGCGTGATGAAGATCACGCCCTTGGCGGTGCCGGGGCGCTGGCGCACCAAAACGAGGCCCGCGACCGCGATCCACGCGCCGTTGGGCGGCAGATCGAGCTGATCATGCGGAAGGCACGCGGGCGGGCGCGGCCAGGTGGGCGGTCCGGGGCGAGGCATAAGAACAAAAATAGAACATATAAGCGGAATCACAACCCCGGGACCGTACCTCCAAAAGGACTGGAAGGCCGCTCTTTCGACCGCTAGGTAACGCGCTGAGGATTCGCGAGGATTGCAATGGCCAAGATCACCTATATCGAGCACGGCGGCACAGAGCACACGGTCGAAGTTCCGAACGGTCTGACCGTGATGGAGGGCGCCCGCGACAACGGCATTCCGGGGATCGAGGCTGATTGTGGAGGCGCCTGCGCCTGCTCGACCTGCCATGTCTATGTGCACCCCGATTGGGTCGCCAAGCTGCCTGAGAAGGACATCATGGAAGAAGACATGCTTGACTTCGCCTATGAGCCCGATCAGGTCCGCTCGCGCCTGACCTGCCAGCTCAAGGTGACCGACGAACTGGACGGTCTCGTGGTCCAGATGCCGGAGAAGCAGATCTGATGCTGGTCCGGGCGGCCCTCACGGCCGCCTGCCTCGCCGGCCCTGCTTTGGCCGAGGGCGTTCGCGAGGCGCGCTACGCCGATCCGACCGACCGCTACGCGCACGGGGTTCTGGGCGACGCGATCGAGCACGGCGCGCTCGAAATCGTGACTGAGAGCGGCCGGCGCGCGCGAATCGTTCTGCCCAACAACCGCGTTTTCGAGGATACGGCGCCCCGGATTTATGACGTCGACGGCGACGGTGATCACGAGGTCATCGTGGTCGAGGCGGATAATCGGCTGGGCGCGCGTCTGTCGATCTACGACGCCGGCGGGCTTGTCGCAGCGAATGAGTTCATCGGGCGGCGCTTTCGCTGGCTCGCGCCGGTGGGCGACGGCGCGGCGGATCTGGACGGTGACGGCGCGGTCGAGATCGCCTTTGTCGACCGCCCGCATCTCAGGAAGACGCTCCGGGTCTTTCAGTTTGAGAATGGGGGTTTGACGCCTCTGGCGGAGCTGCCCGGCGTGACCAACCACCGGATCGGCGAACCGGACATCGCGGGCGGCATCCGCGACTGCGGGGCTGGGCCTGAGATGATTGTTGCAACCGCCGACTGGGCCCGCGTTCTGGCGGTCGCGTTCGACGGCGCCGGGTTCCGTAAAACCGATCTTGGCCCGCATGCGGGGCGCGAGACCTTCGCAAGGGCCATGGACTGCGACCTCTGAACTTATCCACAGCTTCGCGATACAGAGCGAAATGGCTTGCCTGACACGTCTCGCCATTGCAGCCTGAGGTTACATTGCGGCGTCAACATGTTTGACGGTCGCGCTATCAGTGCCGATCGGTTCGATCCCCGGGCATATGGGGGACGCGGAGATGTCTGCAGAGGAACAGAAACCCGCCAAGCGCCATTTTGTCGACCTGAGCGAGGTCGATCCATTGCTTGCGGATCGCGCCGCCCCTTCCGTTTCTGTCCGGGAGCTCGCCCAATCTGCCCTGGAGCGCCTGGCGCGCGATATGCCGGACCGCGGGTCTCACGCCGTGATTGACACGGACACGTTCTGCGACCGCCTGTTGGCCGGCGATGCCGAAGCCGCCATCGTAATTGCCGAGGGATTGCGCGAAGAGGGCGCGGAATATGCCGCGCTCGTGGAGGCGCTGTTCGCCGACGCGGCGCGCCTTTTGGGCGGCCGCTGGGACAAGAGCGAGCTTTCTTTTGTTCAGGTGTCGCTCGGAATTTCGACCCTTCTTAGGGTCAACACCGTCATTCGACGGTCTTTTCCGGAAGCGCCAGTCGATCCGGTCGGGCGAATCCTGTTTGCGACGCTTCGCGACCAGTCGCATACCATCGGGCTCGTCTTCGCCGCCGAAGCGTTCCGCCAGAACGGTCTGGATGTGGAAATGCGGCTTGGATGTGAGGCCGGCGAGATTGTCGAGGATGTCGAAAAGCACGGGTTCGGACTGGTCGGCCTGACGGCGGGCCATGAAGACCGGCTGTCCGAGATCTCGTGGCTGGCCCGTAGGCTCAAGCGCCTTCCCGCCCCTCCTAGAGTATTGCTTGGTGGCGTAGCGGCCGAACGCAATCCCAGACACGTGTCGAAGGCGGAGGTCGACTGGGTGGTTGCGGATCTGCGGGAGGCCTTTGCGGCGACGCGCGAGTATCTGGAAGACGCCGGGATTTGAGCGGCCGAGGATCAGCCGCTGGGGATCTCCAGCGAGAAGACCCGACCGCCTTTGCGGTACTGCAGGGTTGAATCGGTAATCGCCTCAACCGTGCCGCCATCGACCCGATCGCCCCGTTTGACCCGAAGGTACCGCCCGGAGGGCAGACGTACGAGCGCCCGGCGATCCGACGGCACGCCGAAGACGCCCACAAGGTTGATCCGGTTGAGGCGGATCGCGTCGTCGATTGTCGCCTGGCGGGCGACATTGGCCTCGCTCGGGATGGCGAGGCGCGGCGAGTTGCGGGGCGCGGTCACGGCCTGCGCCTGGGCTTCGTCGGCCGCCTCGGCGCGTTCCGAGTCGGTCAGCGCGGCGCGGACGGCGCCGGAGGTGTCAATACTGGCGACTCTGGCGCGCTCTTGCGCCTCCCGCGCGCGCGTCCGCGCGACTGCGACGATGCTGTCGATGTCGCTGGGTCGCCCGGTCGGTGCGAGGGAGGTTCCCACGGCAAGGTCTGTTGGCGTCTGGTCGGCGCGTTCAGCCTCGGCGACCCGCTGCGCCGATTCCGGCCGGGGCGCCGCACGGATGCGTTCAAGCTCGTCCAGCGTTCGGCCGCCGTAGGTCTGGCGCTCGGCCGCTTCTTCGAAGCCACCGGGCCGGGCGCGCGGCGCGACATCGGGAAGGTTAGCGGCCAGTTCGGTTGGGGATGGCAGAATGGAGGGCTCCGGAGACGCCTCCGCGACGGTCTTTTCCGGCTCGGTCACCGCGGTTTCTGGCGCTTCCGCCACCGTAGCTTCAGCTGCGTCTGGCGGTGCTTCGAGTTCCGTTGTGGCGGGCTCGGGGAGCGCGGTGACGATGGGCGCTTCCGTTTCCACCGGCGCTTCAGCGGTTTCCGCAGGAGCCTCCGCCACATGGGCTTCGGTCGTTTCGATGGGAGGAACGGGCGCGTCTTCTGTGACATCTTCCGCAGGCGGCAGCGCCGCGACCATAGGCGTGGGCGGGACCGGGTCGGTGGCGGGCAAGGTCTCTGCGATCTCGTCGGTGCCGGGGAGCGCTACAAGCTCGATTACAGTTGCGACTGCGTCGGTCCACGGAGCGGGCGGCGTCGCGGCGAGCTCCTGAGGCGCGGTCAGTGCGACGGGGCTGCCGGGCAGGTCGGCCGGAGCGGCGGGCAAGGGTGCAGGCAGCCCTGGGAGGGCGGCCAACTGGGCCGACGGCGCAGTGAGCGCCGCGGGCGCCGCCGCCGTCTGTGTCGGCGCGCCCAGTGCGGAAAGCCCCACCTCGGCGGTGTCAGCGCCCTCACCAAGCGCGTTTAAAGCGGGGTCCGCCGTCATCGCCTGGGGCGCGGGAATGTCGGGCAGGATGGTGGCCGATTCCGGAGCCGACGCAGGCGTTTCGACACCGTCCGCGCGGCCGGAAGAGGGGGCTTCCGGAAGGATCGACCAAACGATGGCTGCAATGCCGATCGACAGAAGCGCGGCAACGGCGAAGGCGGCCAAGCTGACCAGCGGCGCCTTGGCTGAAGGTTTCGGCGCGGGCTTTGGGCGCGGCGCCAGTGTGCCCGCCGCACCGATCTCGCGCATGGGCGCCGAAACATCTGTCGTTACGCGCGGAGGAGACGAGGCGCGTGGAAGCGCGGGGCCGGGATCGAGCGGCGCAAGCTCAGGCTCCGGCAGTTGCATGACCGGAGCGCTGTCCTCGACCATCACCACGGGTTTGTCGGACTCGACCGGGGACTCCTTGGTTTCGGACGGTTCTTTCTTCGCGTCGGGGGTGTCTGTTCTGGCTGTCGCGAAGGCGGGGGCATCGGTGATCGACCCGTCCTCGCTCGCCGCGCCGCCCCCAAAATCGGGATTGCGCGGGAACTGGTCGTTGGTTGCGAGGGCTGAAAACTCTGCAATGTCGAAGCCGAGGTCCTTCACAAATACCTCGGCCTCGTCGAGCGTTTTGCGGGCCACCGCCGCGACGCGGGCGTCGCCGTCGGGCCCAAGCTCCCAATCGATTTGCATTTCGTCCAGCGCGTAGGGCGTGCGATCCTCCATCGCCTTCAGAAGCTCGTCCTGCGCGTTGCCGCCCGAGCCGAGTTGGACGCTTGTGTAGAGAATATGGTCTTGAGGCAGGAAGATATGGAGCGCGGCGCCCTTTTCGGCCTTTTTGACCATCTTGCGCAAACGCTTGTCGAGGTCGTCGCCCTCGGTCGCTTCGCTGCCTGCCTCCTCCCAATGCCCGGCTTCCCGGCGCATGAGCCGGACTGCGGTCATCGACAGATCGAGGCCCCAGCGGTGTGACATGCCGGAGCCATATCATGTGGCGCAGACGAGGTCACGCACAAGCAAGGGTGAATTGATGCGGCTCAGATCGGGATTACGGGCGGTTGTCAGGCGCGTTCATTGGCGGGAGACTGGAGGCGGTTTCAGAGGAGGACCTGTCGTGAGTCTGGGACGTTTGATAATTGTTTTCGCGTTTTTTTTGGCCTTTCCAGTGACGGCGGAGGAGGCCATGCCCCGCGTCATCTCGGTCACCGGCGAGGGTCAAGTCGCGGCGGCGCCCGACATGGCGACGGTGCGGATCGGCGTGCGCCGCGAGGCGCGGCAGGCTGCCGACGCGATGCGGGCGAATTCCGAGGCGATGCGGGCGGTGCTTGCTTCTCTGGACGGCGCGGGGATCGAGGCGCGGGATATTCAGACCAGCGGCCTTGGCCTTTCGCCCCGCTACGCGCGGTCGGACGGCAGCGCGCCGCCGCGCGTGGTAGGCTATGTCGCATCGAACGATCTGACCGTTCGGGTCCGGGAGCTGGAGGCGCTGGGCGGCATTCTGGACCTGCTCATCCGGGACGGGGCGAACGCGTTGAACGGCGTCTTCTTCGGCATCGCGGAGACCGGACCGCTGGAAGATCAGGCGCGCGCTTCGGCTGTTGGGGACGCGCGGGCGAAGGCCGAGACGTTGGCGGAGGCCGCCGGGGTGCCGCTTGGGGCGGTACTGTCGATCAGCGAGGGAGACGTCGGCAGCGGCCCGATGCCCGTGGCGCGGGGCGCGATGATGGAGGCGGCGATGGACGTCCCCGTGGCGGGCGGCGAGGTTGAGGTCCGTGTGTCGGTTTCGATGGTATTCGAGATCGGGGAATAGCGGTTGCTTCAGGCTTGAAACTTTAACCTTGAAATAAATTCGCGACTCGGTCAGCCTTCTGCCATGATCAGGGAGGATCATGGGTGAGAGCGATCTGCCTCGGAGGCGGGCCGGCGGGCCTGTATTTCGCCATATCGCTGAAACTCCGACAGCCGGAGGCCGAGGTCACGGTGCTGGAACGAAACCGCCCCGACGACACTTTCGGCTGGGGTGTTGTTCTCTCGGACGAAACGCTCGACAATCTCGAAGCCAATGACCCAGTTAGCGCGGCGGCGATCCGCGAGCATTTCGCCTATTGGGACGACATCGCATTGGTGCACAAAGGCGAGCGGATCGTTTCGACCGGGCACGGGTTCTGCGGGATCGGGCGGAAGCAGCTTCTGATCCTGCTGCAGGCGCGGGCGCGGGAGCTGGGCGTCGATCTGCGGTTCGAGACTGAGGTGGGCGCGGCGTCGGATTATATGGCTGACTACGACATAGTTGTCGCCTCGGACGGGCTGAACTCCACGACGCGGACCGAGTTCGCGGAGGCGTTCCAGCCGGAGATCGATGTCAGGCGGTGCCATTTCGTCTGGCTGGGCACGCGCCAAAAGTTCGACGACGCCTTCACCTTCATCTTCGAGAAGACCGACAAGGGTTGGCTGTGGGCGCATGCCTATCAGTTCGACGACGACACGGCGACGTTCATCGTGGAATGCGGGCCGGAGACGTTCGAGCGGTTCGGGTTCGAAGGCATGAGCCAGGAGGACTCGATCGCGACCTGCGAAGCGGTCTTCAAGGATCACCTGGGCGGCCAATCCCTGATGACGAACGCGCGGCACATCCGCGGGTCGGCGTGGATCCGGTTCCCGCGCGTTTTGTGCGAGCGGTGGAGCCATGAGAACGTTGTGCTTCTGGGAGACGCGGCAGCGACGGCGCATTTCTCGATCGGGTCAGGATCGAAGCTGGCGATGGAGAGCGCGGTTGCGCTTGCGGACTATGTGACCGAGGCGCCGACGCTGGAGGCGGCCTTCGCCAAGTATGAAGACGCGCGGCGGTTGGAAGTGCTCAGGCTGCAATCGGCGGCGCGGAATTCGCTTGAGTGGTTCGAGGATGTGGAGAGGTATCTTGATCTCGATCCGGTGCAGCTGAACTACTCGCTTCTGACCCGCTCGCAGCGAATCAGCCACGAGAACCTGCGGGAGCGCGATCCAACGTGGCTTGAGAGCGCCGAGCGGTGGTTTCTGGATCAGGCGGGTGGCAAAGGGCCGACCCGGGCGCCGATGTTCGCGCCTTTCCGGCTCAGGGACATGACGCTCAAGAACCGCGTCGTGGTCTCGCCCATGGCGCAGTACAAGGCAGTCGACGGATGCCCGACCGACTGGCACTTCGTCCATTACGCCGAGCGGGCCAAGGGCGGCGCCGGGCTGGTCTATACCGAGATGACCTGCGTTTCGCCGGAGGGCCGGATTTCTCCCGGCTGCCCAGGCCTATACGCGCCGGAGCATGACGCGGCCTGGACGCGTCTGGTTGACTTCGTGCATCGCGAGACCGAGGCGAAGATCTGCTGCCAGATCGGGCATTCGGGGCGGAAAGGCTCGACCCAGTTAGGGTGGGAGGAGATCGACGCGCCGCTGAAGGAAGGGAACTGGGAGGTGATGGGGCCTTCGCCGATCCCCTGGTCGGAGGCGAGCTCGGTCCCGCGCCAGATGACGCGGGCAGATATGGACCGCGTGAGGGACGAGTTCGTGGCGGCGACCGAGATGGCCGCTCGCGCCGGTTTCGATATGTGCGAGCTGCACGCGGCGCATGGGTATCTGATCTCGTCTTTCATCTCGCCCGCATCGAATGCGCGGACGGATGAGTACGGCGGGTCGCTGGAGAACCGGATGCGCTGGCCGCTGGAAGTGTTCCGGGCGATGCGTGCGGTCTGGCCGGATACGAAGCCGATGTCGGTCCGGATCAGCGCGAACGACTGGATCGGGGAGACGGGCGTGACACCGGACGAGGCGGTGGAGATCGCACGGGCGTTCTCGGAGGCCGGGGCGGACCTGATCGACGTCTCGGCGGGCCAGACCTCGTTCGAGGCGCAGCCTGTCTACGGGCGCATGTTCCAGACGCCATTCTCGGACCGGATCCGGAACGAGGCGGGGCTCGCGACGATGGCGGTCGGAAACATCTACGAGCCGGATCACGTGAACTCGATCCTGCTGGCGGGGCGGGCCGATCTGGTGGCGCTCGCCCGGCCGCATCTGGCCGACCCGTACTGGACGCTGCATGCGGGGACAGACATCGGCGACCGGCACGCGCATTGGCCGAATCCCTACCTCGCGGGTCGCGATCAGCTTTGGCGGCTGGCCGACCGCGCGGCGGAGACGGAGCTGAAGGTATGAGGGAGGTTCTGGTCACAGGCGGCGGATCGGGGATCGGGCGGGCGATCGCGCGGGCCTTTGCCGAGCGCGGCGATCGCGTGACTGTCTCGGGCCGGCGGATGGACGCGCTTGAGGAGACGGATGGCGGGCGCGGAATGCGCTTAGTCGCGGCCGATGTGACGGACGAAGCGTCGGTCGCGGCGCTCTTCGACCGGTCCTACGACGTGGTCGTTGCGAATGCCGGGAGCGGGACGGCGGGCAAGCTTAAGTCCATGTCCCTGGAGGATTTCCAGGCGACGCTGGACGTAAACCTGACAGGCGTGTTCCTGACCTTCCGCGAGGCGCTGAGAGAGATGAGGGCGGGCGGGCGGTTGATCGCCATCGGCTCGACCGCAAGCCTGCAGGGGCAGGGGAATGTCACGGCCTACGCGGCCTCGAAACACGGTGTTCTGGGGCTCGTCCGGTCGCTGGCGCATGAGGTGGCCCGGGATGGGATCACCTGCAACGCGGTTTGCCCGGATTTCGTGGACACGCCTCTGACCGACCGGAGCGCGGAGGGCGCGGCGGCCCGGATGGGGACGAGCGCGGATGAAGTTAGGGCGCAGATGGGCGAACGGAATCCGGTGGGGCGGATCATTACACCGGAGGAAGTTGCGGCGGCGGTGTTATACTTGGCATCGAAGGAGGCGGCGATGGTGAATGGCCACGCGCTGACTCTCTCGGGGGGGATGGTATGAACCTGGCGGCGGATAGGGCCGAGGCGCCGTCGAAAGCGCGGCTCAGGCTCTGGCTCAGGCTCTTGAAAACCACGCGCGGGATCGAGGGTGTTCTGCGCGAACGGCTCAGGACCGAATTCGGCACGACGCTGCCCCGGTTCGACGTGATGGCGGCGCTCAGCCGGGCGCCGGAGGGGATGCGGATGAGCGAGATATCGGGGCGCCTCAGGGTATCGAACGGCAATGTGACGGGGATCGTGGATCGTCTGGTGAGTGATGGTCTGGCCCGGCGCGTGCCGGCGCCGGGCGACCGCCGCGCCGCCGTGGTGAGGCTGACGGCGCTTGGACGCGACGAGTTTGAGCGGCAGGCTGCAGCCCATGAGGCCTGGATCGACGAGCTGTTGTCGGGGATCGGCGCGGAGGCGTCGGGTAGAATTGACCGCGCGCTCGACGCGCTGGCGGAGGAGGAGACGGTATGAGCGCCGCGCCTGAGCTTTTTCGCTTGAGTGTCGAGGACAGGATCGCCGAGGTCTCGCTCGACCGGCCGGAGCGGAAGAACCCGCTGACCTTTGAAAGCTACGCGGAGCTGCGCGACTGGTTCCGCGAACTGGCGATGAGCGAGGAGATCGACGTGGTGATCTTCGCGCCGAACGGCGGGAATTTCTGCTCGGGTGGGGATGTGCATGAGATCATCGGGCCGCTCACAGAGATGTCGATGAAGGAGCTTTTGGCTTTCACCCGAATGACCGGCGATCTGGTCAAGGCGATCCAGGGCTGCGGCAAGCCGGTGATCTCCGCAGTGGACGGGATCGCGGCGGGCGCCGGCGCGATCATCGCCATGGCGTCGGATTTGCGGATCGCCACGCCCGAGGCAAAGGTGGCGTTCCTGTTCAACCGTGTGGGGCTGGCCGGCTGCGACATGGGCGCCTGCGCGATCCTGCCTCGAATCATCGGGCAGGGGCGGGCGGCGGAGCTGCTCTACACCGGCCGGTCGATGTGGGCGGACGAGGGATTCGAATGGGGGTTTTTCAACCGGATTGTGGAACGTGACGATCTCTTGCCGGCGGCACGTGACATGGCCGGGAGGATCGCGGCGGGGCCGACATTCGCGCATATGATGACCAAGACGATGCTGGCGCAGGAATGGTCCATGAGCCTGGAGCAGGCGATCGAGGCCGAGGCCCAGGCGCAGGCGATCTGCATGCAGACCGAGGATTTCCGGCGGGCGTTCCGGGCTTTCGCGGCGAAAGAGAAACCGGTGTTTGAGGGGGATTAGACCGGATTGGGGGACTCTGCCCCGCTTGCCCCCTGGAGTATTTGGACCAAGAGGAAGACAGGCTTGGATACGCATCTCGACTGGCCGTTCTTTGATCTCCATCACCGTGCGTGGGCGGCAGAGGTTGGCCATTTCGCGGATCGCGTCAGCGTCAATCATGAGGACGTCGATGCCGCTTGCCGGACACTTGTGGACGAAATGGGGGAGGCCGGGCTCTTGCGCGTCACGGGCGCGGGCGATGGCGAGATGCTGGATGTGCGGTCGCTTTGCCTCGCGCGGGAGGTTCTGGCCGAGCGGGACGGCTTGGCCGATTTTGCCTTTGCGATGCAGGGGCTTGGGACGGGGGCGATTTCGCTCTTCGGAACGGAGGCGCAAAAGGCCCGCTGGCTGCCGGAGACGCGGAAGGGACGCGCAATTGCGGCATTCGCTTTGACCGAGCCCGGGTCGGGTTCGGACGTGGCCGCCGGGACGATGACGGCGACGAAGGACGGAGACGGCTGGGTCTTGGAGGGCGAGAAGACCTGGATCTCGAACGGCGGGATCGCTGACCTCTACACCGTCTTCGCCCGGACGGGGGAGGCGCCGGGGGCCAGGGGGCTCTCGTGCTTTCTGGTGACGCCGGACGCGGCCGGGTTTGAGGTGGCCGAGCGGCTGGAGGCGATGGCGCCGCATCCGCTGGCGCGGCTCAGGTTCGACGGGGTTCGGGTCGGGCCGGAGGCCTTGGTCGGCGCGTCCGGCGCAGGGTTCAAGATCGCGATGTCGGTGCTCGATGTCTTCCGATCGACGGTCGCGGCGGCGGCGCTGGGCTTCGCGCGGCGCGCTTTGAGCGAGACTTTGGAGCGGGTGAAGACGCGGGTGATCCAGGGCGCGCCGTTGGCGGGTTTGCAGATGGTGCAGGGGCATGTCGCCGATATGGCGCTCGAAGTCGACGCTTCGGCGCTTCTTACCTACCGCGCCGCGTGGGCGAAGGACCGGGGCGCGCCGCGCATCACGCGGGAGGCGGCGATGGCCAAGCTCTTCTCAACCGAAGCGGCGCAGGATGTGATCGACCGGGCGGTTCAGCTCCATGGCGGCGACGGGGTGCGGTCGGGGGGCGTGGTTGAGCGGCTCTACCGCGAGATCCGTGCGCTGCGAATCTACGAAGGGGCGAGCGACGTTCAGCGCGTTGTGATTGCCAAGCAGGTGTTGGGATGAGCGTGGGATATGATCCGCGGGCCGAGGGCGCCGAGACCGACTTCCGGGCGAAGATGTCTTACGGCGACTACCTGCAATTGGAACGGGTTCTGGACGCGCAAGCGCCTCTGTCGGACGCGCCTGACGAGATGCTGTTCATCATCCAGCACCAGACCTCCGAGCTTTGGATGAAGCTCATGCTGCATGAGCTGAACGCGGCGCGAGCTGCGATTGACGATGACGCGCTACCACCGGCGATGAAGTGCCTGGCGCGGGTTAGCCGGATCATGGAACAGCTGAACAGCGCCTGGGACGTACTGAGGACGATGACGCCGTCGGACTACACGCAGTTTCGGGATGCCCTGGGGCAGTCGTCAGGATTTCAGTCGCTTCAGTACCGGTTGATCGAGTTCACGCTCGGAAACCGGAACCGGGCGATGGTGAAGCCGCATGCGCATTCGGAGGCGGCGGTGGCGATGCTTGAGGCGGAGCTGGCGCGGCCGTCGCTTTATCAGGTGGTGCTCGCCTTCGCGGCGCGGAATGGAATGGATGTGCCGGGGGCGCTGATCGCGACCCCGAGCGAGAGTCCGCATGGCGCTGACGAGGCTGTTATGGCGATGTGGGAGGCGGTCTACCGGGACACCTCGCGGCATTGGACGCTTTATGAGGTGGGCGAGAAACTCGTTGATCTGGAAGACTATTTCCGTCGGTGGCGGTTCAATCACGTGACCACGGTCGAGCGGGTGATCGGGCTGAAGCGGGGAACCGGGGGGACAGGCGGCGTGACCTACCTCAAGCGGATGCTCGAGGTCGAGCTATTCCCTGAGCTGTGGCGCGTCAGGACGGAGCTTTGAACATGCGGACAAGCGGGCATGACGATACCTTCGCACGAGATAACCTGCCGCCAGAGGATCAATGGCCGGATCTGGTGCTGGACGGCTTCGACTATCCCGACTGGCTGAACGCCGCCGTCGAGCTGACCGACCGGATGGTGGAGCGGGGATTCGGTGACCGCACCGCGCTCATCGGGAACGGGCGGCGGCGGACGTACAAGGAGCTGGCGGATTGGACGAACCGCTTGGCGCACGCACTGGTCGAGGATTTGGGGGTGAACCCCGGCAACCGGGTGCTGATCCGGTCAGCCAACAATCCAGCGATGGTGGCGGCCTGGCTGGCGGCGACCAAGGCGGGGGCGGTGGTGGTGAACACCATGCCGATGCTGCGCGCGGCGGAGCTTGAGACGATTATCGACAAGGCCGAGGTCAGCCACGCGCTCTGCGACACTCGGCTGATGGACGAGCTGACGGCGGCGGCCAAGGGGAGCCGTTATCTGAAAACGGTCGTCGGATTTGACGGGACGTCGAACCATGATGCGGAACTGGACCGGCTCGCCTTGGAGAAATCCGTTTTGTTCGAGGCGGTTGCGACGGCGGCGGATGACGTGGCGCTCCTTGGTTTTACCAGCGGCACGACCGGGAGCCCGAAGGCGACGATGCATTTCCATCGCGACTTGCTGATCATCGCGGACGGGTACGCGAAGGAGGTTCTGGGGGTGACACCAGAGGATGTCTTCGTAGGCTCGCCGCCTTTGGCCTTCACCTTCGGCTTGGGCGGGCTGGCGATCTTTCCGCTCCGGTTCGGGGCGGCGGCGACGCTTTTGGAAACCGCCTCGCCGCCCAACATGATCGACATCATCCAGAACTATAAGGCGACCGTCTGCTTCACCGCGCCGACCGCCTACCGCTTCATGCTGCGGGCGATGGAGGAGGGGGCGGACCTGTCGTCCTTGCGGGCTGCCGTGTCGGCGGGGGAGACCCTGCCCGCACCGGTCTATGAGGAGTGGATGGAAAAGACCGGCAAGCCGATGCTGGACGGGATCGGGGCGACGGAGATGCTGCACATCTTCATCTCGAACCGGTTCGACGATCACCGCCCGGCTTGCACGGGCAAGCCAGTGACAGGTTACGAGGCGAAGGTCGTGGATCAGGCGGGCAAGGAGGTGGCGGATGGCGAGGTCGGGCGGCTTGCCGTCCGGGGGCCGACGGGGTGCCGATATCTCGCCGACGACCGGCAGGCGAAGTATGTCGAGGACGGTTGGAACATCACCGGCGACAGCTTTGTGCGGGATGCCGAGGGGTATTTCCATTTCGCCGCGCGGAACGACGACATGATTATCTCGTCAGGCTACAACATCGCCGGGCCGGAGGTGGAGGCGGCCCTACTGGCGCATCCGCATGTGGTGGAATGCGCGGTGGTCGGCAAGCCCGACGCGGAGCGGGGCGAGATTGTCGCGGCGCATGTTGTTCTCACTGAGGACGCGGAACCGGGTGAAGCCACCGTCAGCGCCCTACAAGAGCATGTGAAGGCGTCGATCGCGCCTTACAAATATCCGCGCTCGGTTGTGTTCACCGACGCGCTGCCAAAAACGCAGACGGGGAAAATCCAGAGATTCCGCCTGAAAGAGGAGGCGGGCCCGTGAGAAGGGGCTGGCATCGGCCGGGCGAGACGCTAGGCATAGGTATCAAAACAAAAACCATCCGGGAGGATACATGATGAAACTCAAGGCTTTGATGATGGGCGCGGCGATGGCGGCGCTGGGAACCGCGGCGGCGGCCGAGGGCGTGAAGGTGGGGATGATCACCACGCTGTCCGGCGGCGGCGCGGGCCTGGGCATCGACGTGCGCGACGGCTTCATGCTGGCAGTCAAGCAGTCGGGGCGATCCGATATCGAGGTGCTAATCGAGGATGATCAGCGCAAGCCCGATATCGCCGTGCAGCTGGCGGACAAGATGATCCAGGCCGAGGACGTGGACGTTCTGACCGGCATCATCTGGTCGAACCTCGCCATGGCGGTCGTGCCGGCGGCGGTGAACCAGGACGTCTTCTATCTGTCACCCAACGCGGGCCCCTCGGCCTTGGCCGGGCAGGGGTGCCACCAAAACTACTTCAACGTGGCCTGGCAGAACGACAATCTTCACGAGGCGGCGGGCGCTTACGCTTCTTCCCAGGGGCTTGCCAACACCTTCATCCTCGCGCCGAACTATCCGGCGGGGCAGGACGCGTTGACCGGGTTCAAGCGGTTCTATGAGGGCGAGCTGTCGGGCGAGCTCTACACTCAGCTCGGCCAAACCGACTATGCGGCGGAGCTTGCGCAGATCCGCGCGTCTGGCGCCGATAGCGTGTTCTTCTTTCTGCCGGGCGGAATGGGGATTTCGTTTCTGAAGCAATACGCGGACTCGGGCATAGACCTGCCAGTCGTGGGTCCGGCGTTCAGCTTCGACCAGGGCATCCTGCAGGCGGTCGGAGCGGCGGCCCTAGGCGTGAAGAACACGTCACAATGGTCGAAAGACATCGACAATCCGACCAACGCTGCCTTCGTCGAGAGCTTTCAGGCCGAATACGGGCGTCTGCCGTCGCTTTACGCCTCTCAAGGCTTTGACACGGCGAACCTGCTGATCTCTGCCATGGGAGCGGCGGATGTCGGCGACATGGCCGCTTTCCGAGACGCGCTTCGGGCGGCGGATTTCGCCTCTACGCGCGGCGATTTCTCGTTCGGACCGAACCACCATCCGGTGCAGGACATCTACGTGCGCGAGGTCATCCAGGAGGGCGATGTATTCACCAACAAGATCGTCGCGACCGGGCTGACCGGGCATTCCGACGCGTACGCTGGTGATTGCAAAATGTAACCGAGCAGGCCGCGCGGGGGAGAACACTTCGAAGAGTCTTCGGCATTTCTTGGAAGAATGCGTCCGCGCGGCCTGACCTATAAGCCCCATGTCCGCCCTTCTTTTCATCGAACAGCTTCTGAACGGGCTTCAGTTCGGCGTCATGCTGTTTCTGATGTCGGCCGGCCTGACCCTGATCTTCGGGGTCATGGGGCTGATCAACCTCGCCCATGGTTCGATATACATGATCGGCGCCTTCGCGGCGGCGGCTGTCGCCGGCGCGACCGGCTCATTCGTCCTCGGGCTTGGCGCCGCTTTGGCGGCAGCGGCGGCGGCGGGAGCGCTGGTGGAGCTGACGGTCATCCGGCGGCTTTATGACCGGGACCATCTGGATCAGGTGCTGGCGACCTTCGCGCTCATCCTGATTTTTTCCGAAGGCACTCGATGGTTGTTCGGCTCCTTCCCGCTGTTTCTCGATGTACCGGACGCGCTCAGAGGTCCGGCTGAACTGCCCTTCGGCATCGTTTACCCGCGCTACAGGCTGGCGATCATCCTCATCGGTCTGGTGGTGGCGGCGGGTCTCTTCGCCCTTATCGCCAAAACACGGATCGGGGTGCGCATTCGCGCGGGCGAGGCGGATCGCGAGATGATCGGCGCGCTCGGCGTCGACATCTCGAAACTCTACACACTCGTATTCGCGCTCGGCGCCGCGCTGGCCGGGTTCGCGGGCGCGATGGTGGGCGCGATACAGTCCGTTGAAGTGGGCATGGGAGAGCCGGTTTTGATCCTCGCCTTCGTGGTCATCGTGATCGGCGGGATCGGGTCGATCCGGGGCGCCTTCGTGGCGTCGATCCTCGTTGGGCTGACCGACACGCTTGGGCGCTTCCTATTGCCGATCCTGTTCGGCACGTTCCTTGATGCTTCGGGGGCCAACATCGTGGGCACCGCGTTGGCCTCGATGGCGATCTACATTCTGATGGCGGCGGTGCTGATCTTCCGCCCGACGGGCCTTTTCGGAGCGGCGACATGATCCGGGAGTGGCAGGTGAACGCCGCGATCATGGCGCTCCTCCTCGCCGTGCCGCTGTGGGCGCTGGTCGCCGACGAGCCCTTCACCATTACGCTGACGACGCGCGCGGTGATCCTCGCCCTGGCGGCAGTCGGCTTGAACATCGCGCTCGGCCTTGGCGGGCTGGTGAGCCTTGGCCACGCCGCGTTCTTCGGGATCGGCGGCTATGCGATGGGGATTCTGGCGCACCACGCGCAAACCTACACCCCGGTCATGGAGTGGCCGTTTCTGATCGAAGGCACCAAGTCGATGCCGTTGATCTGGGTGACAGCGATCGTCACCTCGGCGCTCGCAGCCTTGCTGATCGGGCTTCTGAGCCTGCGCACGACCGGCGTCTATTTCATCATGATCACGCTCGCCTTCGGGCAGATGTTCTTCTATTTCGCGATCTCCTGGCCGGCATACGGCGGCGAGGATGGGCTGTCGATTTACCTCAGAAACGATTTCCCGCGTCTCAACACCCTCCGGCCCATGCCGTTCTTCGTGATTTGCTATGTGATCCTGGCGCTCGCGCTTCTCGTCTCGTGGCGGATCGCGAAATCGTCTTTCGGGCTGGCGCTGGCCGCCGCGCGGCAGAACGAGGTGCGGGTGCGGACGGTGGGGATCGACCCCTACCGGTTGCGGCTGTTTGCCTTTGTGATCTCCGGAGCGATAACAGGTCTGGCGGGCGCGCTCTTCGCCGATTTGAACCGGTTTGTCAGTCCGACGATGTTTTCCTGGCAGATGTCGGGCGAGTTCATCGTGTTCATCATACTTGGCGGCGTCGGGCGCCTTTTCGGTCCGGTGGTCGGAGCCTGCCTCTTCGTCATTCTGGAGCATTGGCTGGGGGGCGTGTCGGACTACTGGCTGATCTTCCTTGGCGCGATTCTGCTCCTCGTCGTGCTCTTCGCGCGGGGCGGACTAATCGGCGGGCTTGCCGGGCGGGAGGTGGCGCATGATTGACACCATTCTCAAACTGGACGGCCTTTCGAAGAGCTTTGGCGCGGTCCGTGCGGCGAAAGATGTGAGACTTGATCTACGGCCAGGCGAAATCCATGCGCTGATCGGGCCGAACGGAGCGGGCAAGTCGACGCTGATCCAGCTTACCGCCGGCGGTCTTCAGCCGGATGCGGGGGTGGTGCGCTTCGCGGGCAGGGATGTGACCCAACTGTCCATGGTTGGCCGGGCGCGGGCCGGGCTCGGGCGTACGTTCCAGATCTCCGCGCTGCCGATGGAGCATACGGTTCTGCAAAACGCGGTCCTGGGCTCTTTGGGGCAGTCCGGTCGGGTGATGCGGTTTTTCAACTCAGTAATGACGGACCGGGCGCTCAAAGAACGCGCGATGGCGGCGTTGGAGCGGGTCGAGCTGGCGGATCACGCCAAGACTCGAACGGCCGACCTCTCCCACGGCCAGCGGCGGCAGCTCGAGGTGGGGGTGGCACTGACGCTGGAGCCGAAGGCCTTCCTGATGGACGAGCCGATGGCTGGGCTTGGGGCGGAAGGGTCAAAACGGTTGACCGGCTTTCTTGACACGCTCCGGCACGAGGCGCCGATCCTTCTGGTCGAGCACGATATGGACGCGGTCTTCTCGCTCGCCGACCGGATTAGCGTGCTGGTCTATGGCGAGGTGATCGCCACCGGCACGGCGGATGAGATCCGGTCTGACCCGCGCGTACGCGAGGCCTATTTGGGCGAGAACGCGGCATGAGCTTGCTTTCCGTCGAGGATGTTCAGGCGTTCTACGGCCCAAGCCAAGCGCTCTTCGGTGTCTCGCTCGATCTGGCGCCGGGCGAGGTTCTGGCGCTGATGGGGCGGAACGGCATGGGGAAGTCCACGACGATCAAGGTGATCTGCCGCTTGCTGCCTCCGAGCGCGGGGCGCGTTTCCCTCGACGGGGCGGACATGGCGCGGATGCCCGCGCATCGGGCGGCGCGGTCCGGGATCGGCTTGGTCCCCGAGGGCCGGCGGTGTTTCGCGCCGCTGACGGTGGAGGAGAACCTGATCGCCGCCGCGCGGCCGGGGCATTGGACGCTGGCGACGGTGGGCGATTTCTTTCCCCGCCTGTCCGAGCGGCTTTCGCAAAGAGCGGCGTCGCTCTCGGGCGGCGAGCAGCAGATGCTGGCGATCGGGCGGGCGCTGATGACCAACCCGCGCCTTCTGATCCTTGATGAGGCAACGGAGGGGCTGGCTCCGGTCGTCCGGCAGGAGATCTGGGCGGCGATACGTAGGCTGAAGGCCGAGACCGGGCTCGCGATCCTCGTGGTGGACAAGTCGCTCAAAGAGCTGGGCGGGGTCGCCGACAAGGCGGTGGTGATCGAGGGCGGCAAGACGCGGTGGTCCGGCGCCATCTCCGATCTGAATCACGACATCACCGAACGATATCTGGGGGTCTGATCCATTGGCCTTTCACTTCCCGCAGAAGGTGTTCTTCAAGCATTGCGATCCAGCGGGCATCGTATTCTTCCCGCGGTATTTCGAGATCATCAACGATGTTAATGAGGCGTTTTTCGCCTCGCTCGGGCACCCTTATCACGAGATGATGCCCGAAAATGGCGTGCCGACGGCGGAAATCGCGACGCGCTTCGCCGCGCCGTCGCGTCACGGGGACGATCTGGTGTTTACGCTGACGGTGACCAAGGTGGGCCGCTCGAGCGTGGGGATCCGGACAGTCGCCCATGCAGGCGACGAGCTGCGGCTTGAGACGACGCTGACTCTCGTTTGGGTGAATCGGGAGGGGCGTCCGCAAAGCTGGCCCGATGATCTGCGTGCCGGTCTGACGGCGCATCTGGAAGGAGATGATCCGTGACCCATCGCGTCATTCATCCCGAGGGCTGGGCGCCTGCGAAGGGGTACGCCAATGGCGTGCTCAGCCCGAACGGAACCCTCTTTGTGGGCGGGCAGATCGGTTGGGATGGGGATCAGATTTTCGTCTCGGACGACTTCGTCGCGCAGATGGAACAGGCGTTGCGGAACATCGCGGAGATCGTCGCGGAAGCAGGCGGCGCGGTGGAGGATATCACGCGGCTGACCTGGTATGTGACGGATAAGAAAGAGTATCTGGCGCGGCAGCGGGAGGTTGGCGAAGCCTACCGCCGGGTGATGGGCCGGCACTTTCCGGCCATGACCATGGTCGTTGTCGCAGGGCTGGTCGAGGACCGGGCGCTCGTCGAGATTGAGGCGACGGCGGAGATCGCTCAGGCGGGGCGGCCCGACCGGGCCTGACGCGGGCTGACACCGAACGCCCGGCGGTAGGCGCGGGTGAAGGCGCTGGCGTTGTCATATCCCGCACGGCCCGCGATTTCGGCCACCGGCAGGGCGCTTTCCTCCACCATCCGTTTCGCAGCGCCCATGCGAAGATGGGCGTAGACCGTGCGCGGCGGCGCCCCGAAGGCCTGACGGAAGCGGTGTTCGAGATCCTTCTGGGTGCATCCAGCGTCCGTTGCGATCTCGGCGATGGGACGCGGGGTCTCGATCGCGGCCTCCATGGCGGCGAGCGCGAGACGCACGCGCTGGTCGCGGCCCTTCGGCAGAAGCGGTCCGGCCGTGTCGGCGTCGTTTGCGGAAAAGAGCGAGGCGATGCGGAGGGGCAGGGCCGCGCCATGCTCCCGCTCGATCAGCGCAAGCATCAATTCGAAGGCGGTCACCGCGCCGGACGCGGTCATCCGGTCGCCGTCGTCGATCCAGCGGTCGCGGGTGACAATGACGTCCGGGAAGGCTTCGGCGAAGGCGTCCTGCTCATCGAAGTGGATCGTCGCGCGGCGGCCGTCGAGCAGACCCGCCGAGGCCAGAAGCCAGGCGCCGCCATCGATCCCGGCGAGCGCCTTGAAACGGCTCCGAGCGGCGCGAAGGGCGCGGGTGAGGGTCACAGTGGCGAAGTCACGGTAGCCATAGGAGGGGAGGACGACGAGAATGTCACCCGCGCTCTCCCCGTCCAAGCGGCCGTCGGGCATGACCTTCATGCCGGCCGAGCTTGACACGGTTCCCCCGTCCAGCGTCAGGATTTCCCAAGCGTAGCCGGGGCTGTTCAGAATCGTGTTCGCGGCGCGGAGCGGTTCCAGAGCGTTGGCGAAGACGTGGTTCGAAAACCGGTCGAACAGCACGAAGCTGACTTGGGTCGTTCCATCATGCGCTTTTGTCCAAATCGGCATGAAAACAGCTAAATCGGCACAGTCCGCTTCGTCAAGGGGCGCTATGCCGCCCGAAAAGGGAGGACGCCATGCCGCTAGAGATGTCGCGCGACGTGTTCATTACCTGCGCGGTGACCGGATCGGGTTCCACGCAGGACCGGAGCCCGCACGTTCCCAGAAACCCCAAGGAAATCGCCGACAGCGCGATCGCAGCGGCGAAGGCGGGGGCCGCCATCGTGCATTGCCACGTGCGTGACCCGGAGACAGGCGTTCCCTCGCGCGAGCTCAAGTACTACCGCGAGGTCACCGACCGGGTGCGCGACGCCGATATCGACGTCGTGCTCAACCTGACCGCCGGGATGGGCGGGGACATGGTCTTCGGCCCGACCGAAGCGCCGCTGCCCTACAGCCAGTCCGGGACTGACATGATCGGCGCAGAGGAGCGCGTGGCCCATGTCGCGGAATGCCGTCCGGAGATTTGCACGCTCGACTGCGGGACCATGAACTTTGCCGAGGCCGACTACGTGATGACGAACACTCCCGGCATGCTAAGGGCGATGGGCGCGATGATGACCGAGATGGGCGTGAAGCCTGAGATTGAGGCCTTCGATACCGGCCATCTCTGGTTCGCCAAGGCGCTGGTCGAGGAGGGCATCATCGAGGCCCCGGCGCTGGTTCAGCTTTGCATGGGCGTGCCCTGGGGCGCGCCGGACGATCTGAACACCTTCATGGCGATGGTGAATAACGTGCCGGACGACTGGACCTTCTCGGCCTTCTCGCTGGGGCGGAGCCAGATGGCCTATGCAGCCGCCGCAGTCCTGGCGGGCGGGCATGTGCGGGTCGGGCTGGAGGACAATCTGTGGCTCGGGAAGGGTCAGCTCGCCACAAACGAGCAGCTTGTCGCCCGCGCCGTCGGCATTATCGAAGGCCTTGGCGCGCGCATCATGGGACCGGAAGAGGTGCGTGAGAAGCTCGGCCTCGAGAAACGCGCGCCGGTTTGATGCCTAGAGTACTGATCTACGGCGACTCAAACACTTTCGGCACCGGCGCGATGCGGTCATTGGCAGACGACCCAATCATGACCCACGAAGAGCGCTGGGCGGGGGTGATGACCGCTGATCTGGGCCCGGGCTGGGACGTCGTCATCGAGGGGCTCCCCGGTCGAACCACGGTTCATGACGACCCAATCGAAGGGGCCTATCGCAACGGCCTCCGGACGCTTCGGGCTATTCTTGAATCCCATCGGCCGATTGATCTTCTCATTATCTGCCTGGGAACCAACGATCTGAAGCAGCGCTTTGGCCTTGGAACCCGAGACGTTGCCCTCGGCGTCGCGCGACTGGTGGACGAGGCTTCACGCCTGGAGATTGTCGGCAAAACGCTCGTGATCTGCCCGCCGCCTGTTCTGGAGCGCGGCGATCTGGCAGGGATATTCGTTGGCGCTGAGGCCCTTTCCGCAGGACTTGCTGACGAGATGCAGCGGTTCGCAGCGGAGAGCGGTGCGGAGTTCCTGGATGCTGGGGCGCATATCTCGGTCGATCCCCTCGATGGCGTGCACTGGAGCGTCGAGAGCCACGCAACGCTTGGGCGGGTGGTGGCGGGCAAGGTCCGGGGCCAGTTTGAATGAGCAGGCGCGTGATGATCACAGGTGGCGCGTCGGGCATTGGTGCCGAGATGGCGAAAAAATTTGCTGACTCCGGCGATCGGGTCGCGATCTGCGACTCCAACCCTGATGCCATCGCAACGTTCTCGGAATCGCGTTCAGATATCGCAGTCGAGCTGGCGGATGTGCGCGACGAGCGCGCGATGACGCGATTCTTCGGTCGTCTCGACGACGCGTGGGGCGGTGCTGATGTCGTCATCGCAAATGCTGGGACCGGCGGACCGGCCGCGCCCGTGGAAGAGATGGATTTTGAGGCCTGGCGCGACTGCCTCGGCGTCAATCTGGATGGCGCCTTCCTAGCCTGCCGCTGGGCGGCGCAGGTGATGAAGCCGTCGGGGCGGGGCGTGATCCTGATCACCTCGTCCACGTCCGGCCAATGGGGCCACCCCAACCGCTCGCCCTATGCGACCGCCAAATGGGGGCTTATCGGGCTTCTCAAGACGCTCGCGATGGAGCTCGGGCCGCATGGCATCCGCGTGAACGCGCTATGCCCCGGCGCCGTTGAAGGGGAGCGGATGGAGCGGGTTCTGAACCTGCAATCAGCGGCCTCGGGCAAGTCCGCCGAGGAGATCCGGGAGGGCTATGTGCGCGGCACGTCGCTCAGAACCTGGGTCACGGCGGAGGACATCGCCGAGACAGCGTATTGGCTGGCCTCGCCTGCGGCGGGCAAGATCAGCGGACAGGCCATCGCCATCGACGGGCATACGGAGACGAACAGCATATGACGGGCACGGCGGCGATCATAGGGGGCGGCGTGATTGGCGGGGCATGGGCCGCGCGGTTTCTGCTGATGGGCTGGGACGTGCGGCTTTTCGATCCCGATCCGGAGGCGGATCGGAAGATGGCCGAAGTCATGGAGAACGCGCGCTGGGCGTTGCCTATGCTCTACGAGCGGGCGCTGCCGGCAGAGGGACGGCTGACTCGCGTCGCGACGGTTGCTGAGGCGGTGGAGGGCGTTGATTACATTCAGGAAAGCGTGCCTGAGCGACTCGATGTGAAGCATCGCGTCTATGCTGAGATTGAAGTGACCAATCGGTCTGCGCCGATCGGGTCCTCGACTTCAGGTTTCAAGCCGTCTGAGCTGAGAGAAGGACTTGCGACCGGCGGTCGCCTTCTCGTCGCGCATCCGTTCAACCCGGTCTATCTGCTGCCCCTAGTCGAGGTCGTGCCGGGGGATGGTGCCGACGCAGACATCCTCAGGCGCGCCACCGGGATTCTTGAGGCCATCGGCCTCTTCCCGCTGCATGTGCGCAAAGAGATCGACGCCCATATCGCCGACCGCTTCCTCGAGGCCGTCTGGCGCGAGGCGCTCTGGCTGATCAAGGACGGCGTCGCCACGACCGAGGAGATCGACGAGTCGATCCGGATGGGCTTCGGCCTTCGCTGGGCGCAGATGGGGCTCTTCGACACCTACCGCTGCGCGGGCGGCGAGGGAGGCATGGCGCATTTCATCGCCCAGTTCGGACCGGCGCTGTCCTGGCCCTGGACCAAGCTCATGGATGTGCCGGAGCTAACGCCTGAACTGATCGAGACCATCGGCGCGCAATCCGACGCGCAGTCTGGCGATCTCACGCTTCGTGAGCTCGAGCGGGTGCGGGACCGGAACCTCGTCGCAATGATGCGCGCACTCAAAGGGCAGAACAGCGCGGCAGGCGCGCATATCGCGAAACACGAGGCGCTCTTGCCTCCGGCTTCGCCCAGCCAGTTCACGACAATCCGCAGGACGATCCCGATCGACTGGACGGACTACAACGGACACATGAACGAGGGGCGGTACGGGCAGGTCTTTTCCGACGCCTGCGATTCTGTGATGAAGATGGTGGGTGCCGATTCGGCGTACATCGCCGACGGGCTCAGCTACTTCACGGTCGAGACCAACGTAAAATACCTTGCAGAGACCCATGCGGGCGAGGCGGTGATCGTCGATACCGAGGTGATCCTGGCTGAGGGCAAGAAGCTCAAGCTGCATCATGTCATGAAGCGAGAGACCGACGGTGAGGTCTTGGCGACCTGCGATCAGTTCTGTCTGCATGTCAGCCTTGAAACCCGGAAAAGCTGTCCGCCGCGCGAGGATGTCGCCGCAGGTCTCGCTCGGCTCACGGCCGCCGCCGCCCAGCACAAGGAGACATGACATGCATTTCGGTCTGGCCGATGAGCAGCAAATGATCGTGGAGACGGTCAGAAGCTTCGTCGAGAACGAGATCTATCCGCATGAAGAGCATGTCGAGCGCACCGGTGAGGTGCCAGAGGAGATCGCGGCGGAGATCAAGCGCAAGACGATTGAGCTGGGGTTCTACGCCTGCAACTTCCCCGAAGAGGTTGGCGGCGCCGGGCTGTCGCATCTGGATTTCGCGCTGGTCGAGCGCGAGTTGGGGCGTGGCTCCATGGCGCTCACGCATTTCTTCGGGCGGCCGCAAAACATCCTGATGGCCTGCGAGGGCGATCAGGTCGAGCGCTATCTTCTGCCCGCCGTTCGGGGCGAGAGGATGGACGCGCTGGCGATGACGGAGCCCGGCGCGGGGTCGGACGTGCGGTCGATGACCTGCACGGCCCGGCGCGACGGCGGCGACTGGGTTCTCAACGGGACCAAGCATTTCATTTCGGGCGCGGACCACGCGGATTTCGTAATCGTCTTCGTGGCGACAGGCGAGGATCAGACGCCGAAGGGGCCGAAAAAGCGGATCACGACGTTTCTTGTGGATCGCGGCACGCCCGGTTTCACCATCCGCGACGGCTACCGGAGCGTGTCCCATCGAGGCTATAAGAACATGGTTCTGGAGTTCGATGATTGCCGTTTGTCCGATGCGCAGGTTCTGGGCGAGGTCGACGGCGGGTTCGAGGTCATGAACACCTGGCTCTACGCCACCCGCATCACCGTCGCCACTATGAGCGTGGGGCGGGCGCGGCGATGTTTCGACCTGGCGCTCGACTACGCCGCTGAGCGCAAGCAGTTTGGCCAGCCAATCGGCAAGTTCCAGGGCGTGAGCTTTCAGATCGCCGACATGGTGACGGAAATCGACGCCGCCGACTGGCTGACGCTGGCCGCCGCCTGGCGTCTGGATCAGGGATCGCCGGCCAATCGCGAGATCGCCTCGGCCAAGCTCTACGCCAGCGAGATGCTGGCGCGGGTGACTGACGCGGCGATCCAGATCTTCGGCGGCATGGGGCTGATGGATGATTTCCCGATCGAGCGGTTTTGGCGGGACGCGCGGGTCGAGCGCATCTGGGACGGCACCAGCGAGATCCAGCGCCATATCATCGGGCGGGAGCTGCTCCGCCCGCTCGGGGCCTGATTTCCATGCCTGCGGCGGGAGTGTTTCTGCCAAGGGGAAGGGACGGGCGATGCGCGATCTGAGCCGCCTGTTGCACCCCAAGAGCATCGCGGTCTTCGGGGCCTCCTGGGCCGAGAACGTGATCCGCGAATGCGCGCGGATCGGGTTTCAGGGCGATGTCTGGCCGGTGCATCCGACGCGGGAGACTGTGGGCGGCCATCGCGCCTTTCGGTCGGTGGCGGAGCTACCTTCAGCGCCCGACGCGGCGTTCGTGGGCATCAATCGGCATGCGACGGTTGAGGTAGTTGAGGAATTGTCGGCGCGGGGATGCGGCGGCGTCGTGTCCTTCGCTTCCGGTTTCTCCGAGGTGGGCGAGCCCGGCCTGCAGGCGGAACTGGTGCGGCGGGCGGACGGGATGCCGCTTCTCGGGCCGAACTGTTACGGGCTGATTAATTGCCTCGACGGCGCGATCATCTGGCCGGACCCGCCGGGATGCGTTCGCGCAGAAACCGGCGTTGCGATACTGAGCCAGTCGTCGAACATCGCGATCAGCCTGACGATGCAGCGCCGGGGGCTGCCGGTGGCCTATATTGCCTGCGTGGGCAACGCCGCGCAGATCGGGATGGCGGAGCTGGCGAACGCGCTTGTGCGGGACGCCCGGGTTACCGCGCTGGGCGTCTATATGGAGGGCGTCGGCGACGCCGCGGCTTTCGCCGAAGTGGTCGAGCAGGCGCGGGGCGCGGGCAAAGGTGTTGTCGTGCTCAAGGGCGGACGGACCGAGAAGGGGCGCGAGGCGGCTGCCAGCCATACGGCGGCGCTTGCCGGCGGCGGGGTGGCGTCGTCGGCATATCTGAAGCAAATCGGGGCGGCGGAAGTCAGGACCATCCCGGAGCTGGCGGAGACGCTGAAGATCTTCCATGGGCACGGCCCGCTGACGGCTCGGCGCTTTGTCTCGGTCTCCTGCTCTGGGGGCGAGGCGGGGCTGATGGCGGATGCGCTGGCGGACACCGGTCTGAACTTTCCGCCGTTGCCGGAGCCGGCGCAGGCAGGGCTGGCTGAGGTCCTGGGGCCGCGAGTGCCGCTCGCCAACCCCTTAGATTATCATACTTATATCTGGGGGGACCGTCCGAAGCTGTCTGCCGCATTCACCGCTTCCTTGACTGGATTTGACGCTGGCCTCTTCGTCTTCGACCCGCCGCGGGCCGACCGCGTCGAGACTGAGAGCTATGAGCCGGCGATCGCTGCATTGGCGGATGCGGCGGCGTCCGGCAAACCGGTTTTCGCCGTGGCCAGCCTGCCGGAGACGATTGACGAGGCGCTGGCGGAGCGGTTGGCCGGCTCCGGCGTCGTGCCGCTTCTGGGGATCGAAACTGCGCTAGCGGCGATCGGGGCGGCTTCGGCGGAGTCGCCTTCGGGCGGCTGGCGTCCGTGGGCCGTGGCGCCTGAAGCCGCGTCCGAGTTGTTGGATGAGGCGGCGGCGAAAGCACTTCTGGGGGAGGCGGGTCTTACGGTCCCGCGCGGGGTCGCGGGCGCGTCGCTGGCGGATCTTGACCCGTTGGGCCTGACGCCGCCATTCGCGCTGAAGGGCCTCGGGTTCGCGCATAAATCCGAGGCGGGCGCGGTGCGGTTGGGCGTCACGGACGCGGGCTCGGAGCCGCCGATGGCGGGCGCCGCCGGGTACCTGCTGGAAGAGATGGTCGGCGGCGTTGTGGCGGAGGTGCTGGTCGGGTTGCGGCGCGATCCGGTCTATGGCGCGACGCTGACGGTCGGGCTAGGCGGCGTCGAGGCGGAGTTGTTGGCCGATACGGTCACTCTGATTCTGCCTGTCACGCGCGAGCAGGTGGAGGCGGCGTTCCGCAGTCTGAGACTCTGGCCGCTGCTCGACGGTTTTCGCGGACGGCCCAAGGCGGCGGTCGGGGCGGCCATCGACGCCATCGAGTGTCTGCAGGGGATGATGGCGGCGGACCCGGATCTGCTTGAAATCGAGATCAACCCGCTCATGCTGACCGCAAACGGCGCGGTTGCCGCCGACGCGCTGATCAGAAGGAACGTGACATGACAGACAGCCCGATCCGCACCCGCCGCGAGGGCGGCATTCTGGAAGTGACGCTCGACCGGCCCAAGGCCAACGCTATCGATCTGGCGACCAGCCGGATCATGGGGGAGGTCTTTCTCGGTTTTCGGGACGATCCCGCGTTGCGGGTCGCGATCCTGCGGGCCGAGGGGGATAAGTTCTTTTGTCCCGGTTGGGACCTGAAGGGCGCGGCGGACGGGGATGCCGTGGACGGCGACTATGGGGTTGGCGGTTTTGGCGGTCTGCAGGAGCTTCCGGGGCTGAACAAACCGATAATCTGCGCCGTCAACGGGATTTGCTTTGGGGGCGGGCTGGAGTTGGCGCTGTCCTGCGATCTGATCCTGGCATCCGACAACGCCACCTTCGCGCTACCGGAGATCCGGTCCGGCACAGTGGCGGACGCGGCTTCGGTCAAGCTGCCGAAGCGCATCCCCTATCACGTGGCGATGGACTTGCTGCTGACGGGCCGCCGGTTCGATGCGGAGGAGGCGTTGCGCTGGGGGCTCTTGCGCGAGATCACGACGCCGGAGACGCTTTTGGAGAAGACTTGGGAGCTTGCCCGTTTGCTTGAGTCCGGGCCGCCTCTGGTTCAGGCGGCGATCAAGGAGATCGTGCGCGAGGCCGAGGACATGCGGTTTCAGGACGCGATGAACCGGATCACACGGAGCCAGTTTCCGACGGTGCGGACGCTCTATACTTCGGAAGACCAGCTTGAGGGCGCGAGGGCGTTCGCCGAGAAGCGCGATCCGGTTTGGAAGGGGCGCTAGGGCGTGGAGATCGAGGCCATCGCCTTTGATAAGGACGGGACGCTATTTGACTTCAGGGAAACCTGGGGGCGATGGGCGGTCGAATTCCTTTCGGTGCTCGCCGATGGGGAGTCGCGCCGCATCGAGGCTGCCGCGGCGATCGGTTTCGACTTGAACGCGGGGGTGTTCCGGCCTGAAAGCGTGGTCATCGCGGGGACGGCGGCGGAGATCGGCGCCGCGCTTTCGCCGGTGGTCGGCCGTTCGGTTGAAGCGATCGTTGAGGCGGCGGACGAGATCGCCACGAGGACGCCGCAGGCGCCGGCGGCGGATCTGGAGGCCTGCCTGACCGAGCTCGGCTCCGGGCGCGCGCTCGGAGTTGTGACCAACGATTCCGAAGCGCCGGCTCTGGCCCATCTGGAGGCCTCTGGCATAGCGCGCCATTTCGATTTTGTTGCCGGGTATGACAGCGGGCATGGCGCCAAGCCTGATCCCGGCCCGTTGCTCGCGTTCCTCTCGGCGGTCGGCGCGGCCTCGGAGCGGACGTTGATGGTGGGAGACAGCCGCCACGACCTGGCGGCGGGGCGAAGGGCCGGAATGGGGACGGTCGGCGTGCTGACGGGCCTCGCGACGGCGGAAGAACTGTCCGATCTGGCCGACGTCATTCTTCCGGACATCTCGCACATCGCCGCGTGGCTGGCGGCGGGCCGCCCCGCCGGCTGATCCCCTAGCGACGTTTTCGGTCGCTTTCGGTCAGTCATGACCCATCCCCCTTCGCGACAATTGACCCGCGAGCAGGGAGGTGCCCATGGCCGAAGCCGCAACCCGCAAGCGCCGCGCCGGCGGCCGCGCCGCCAATGTTGATAGGCGCAGCCGCGAGCTGTTCAAGCAAATCCCCTGGCGGGTGCCACTGAACACCGACCGCCCGACCGAGCCGTTGGATGAAGCCGGAGTCGAGGCGATTCACGACGGCGCGATGCGCATTCTGGAAGAGATCGGGATCGAGTTCCTGAACGAGGAGGCGCTGGAGATTTTCCGGGAGGCCGGGTGCAAGGTCGACGGGACTAATGTGCGTATGGGCAGCGACTGGGTGATGGAGATGCTGCGGCAGGCGCCCGCTTCCTTCACGCTCACGCCGCGCAACCCGGACCGCCAGCTCACGATTGGCGACGGGCATATAGTTTTCGGCAATGTCTCTTCGCCGCCGAACTACTATGACCTTGAAATCGGTCGAAAAGTTCCCGGCACGCGGGCGCAGTGCCAGACGTTGCTGAAGCTGACCCAGCATTTCAACTGCATTCATTTCGCTGGCGGATATCCGGTCGAGCCTGTGGACGTCCACGCCTCGGTGCGGCACCTCGATGTGCTCTTTGACAAGCTCACGCTGACCGACAAGGTCATGCATGCCTACGCGCTCGGGAAAGAGCGGGTCGAAGACGTGATGGAGATGGTCAAGATCGCCGGCGGGCTGAGCGAGGAGGATTTTCGGGCGACGCCGCGGATGTACACGAACATCAACTCGACCTCGCCGCTCAAGCACGATCACCCGATGATCGACGGTTGCCTGCGGCTGGTGCGGCGCGGCCAGGCCGTGGTGGTCACGCCGTTCACGCTGGCGGGCGCCATGGCGCCGGTGACGATGGCCGGCGCGGTCACGCTGTCGATCGCCGAGGGGTTGGCGGCCATCGCGCTCTTTCAATACGTCGCGCCGGGCTCGCCGTGTGCCATCGGAACCTTCACGTCGAACGTCGACATGAAATCCGGTGCGCCGGCTTTCGGCACGCCGGAATACATGCGCGCAACCCAGATGACCGGGCAAATGGCGCGATTCTATGGCCTGCCGATGCGGGCCTCTGGCGTCTGCGCCGCCAACGTTCCTGACGGGCAAGCGATGTGGGAGACATCCAACAGCCTTTGGTCGGCGATCCAGTCAGGCGCGAACATGGTCTATCACGCCGCCGGCTGGCTCGAAGGCGGCCTTATCGCCAGCCCGGAGAAGTTCGTGATGGATTGCGAGGTCCTGCAGATGATCCAGCGGTATCTGGAGCCCGAGATCACAGCGACCAGGCCGGAGGATATCGCCCTCGACGCGATTCAGGAGGTCGGAGCGAACGGCCACTACTTCGGCATTCAGCATACGCAGGACCGCTATGAGTCCGCCTTCTATCAGCCGTTCGTGAGCGACTGGCGCAACTTCGAGGCCTGGGCGGCGGACGGTGAGATCTGGACTGCCGAGCGCGCCCACAGGCTCTACAAGCGGATCATCGAGGATTTCGAGGCGCCGCCTCTGGATCCCGGCCGGCGCGAGGCTCTTGCGGATTTCGTAGAGCGGCGGAAGGCCGAAGGCGGCGCGCCGACCGACTTCTAGGGCGCGATTCGGCGAAAATTAACGCCCGCAGCCTAGGCTACGCCTCTGGATTGAAGAGGGCGGGATGCACAGGCTTGCCAGCAAAGCGATCGAGCGTTTCGTCTCGGATGCGTACGGTGACGAGGTTTGGTCGGAGATCGCGGATCAGGCGCTTCCGGGCGAGGGCGCCTTCGAACCCATGATTCTCGACGATCCATGGATCACCGACGCAATCCTTGATGCGGCCGAGGCGAAGCTGGGAAAACCGCGAGAGCTGATCCTTGAGGACCTCGGCGGCTATCTTGTCTCGCATCATCGCAGCGAGCCGCTTCGGAGGCTCCTTCGGTTCGGGGGGACGGATTTCCGCGGGTTTCTTTGGTCGCTGGAGGACTTGCCGGACCGGCTTCGCTTGGCCTTTTCGCCTATCAACGTCCCCGCATTGGAGCTGCACGAATTCGGGGGGAGGGAGATGATGATTCTGGTCGAGGCGCGCTATCCTGGAACAGGATTCGTCCTAACCGGCCTCCTCCGGGGTCTGGCCGACGATTACGGGGCGCTGGCAACGATCGAGCATCGCGGAAACTTCCGGGGGTTCGGGCGCGTGACGGTGGCCATCCACGACCCGAAATTCGCGGAAGGCCGGCCTTTCGACCTGGCCCGCCCGGCCGCGACGTCTTGAGCCTTGGGCAACGCCGGCATCTCTCTCGGGCAGGGCTCGTTGGCGCGGCTCTTGCCCATGCACGCCGTTATCGGCGCGGATGGAAACCTCATCCAGGCCGGACCGACCCTTGAGCGAATCGCGCCCGGGTGCGCGGGCCGTCCATTCTTCGAGCGCTTCGACATCCGACGGCCCTGCCGGATCGACTCGATCGAGGCTTTGCGGCGGTTTGCGCCGCTTGATCTGCGGGTGCGGCTTACGGGGCCAGCGCCCTTGGATTTGCGCGGGGTGGCGGTTTTGATCGAGGGCGGCTCACGCGCGCTTCTCAACCTGTCCTTCGGAGTTCACATACGCGAGGCGGTGTCCAAGAACGCCTTGTCGCTCGACGATTTCGCGGCGACCGACTTGGCGGTCGAGATGCTCTATCTGATTGAGGCGAAGGACGCCGCGATGGCCGAGAACAACCGGCTGATTCAGCGTCTGGAGGCCGCGCGCAGCGATGCCGAGGCGTTGTCGGCAACGGATCCGCTTACCGGCCTGCCGAACCGGCGGGCGCTGGAAAGCGACATGAAGCAGCTTGTCGAGCTATCGCAGCCCTTCGCCGTCATGGCAATCGACCTGGATTTCTTCAAAGAGGTGAACGACACCCACGGCCATTCCGCCGGGGACGCCGTCCTCGTGGAAACGGCCGGGCGCCTGACCGCGCATCTCGATACCGGAGATATCCTGGCCCGCATTGGCGGCGACGAGTTCCTCGCCATCGTCAGAGGCGACCAATCGGAGGCGCGGTTGGACCGGCTGGCCCGGGCGATGATCGACACCTTGAAGCGACCCTACGCGGTGGACGATATCCGATGCAGGATCGCCGCCAGCATCGGCATAAGCCAGACCGATGGCGGCGGCGACGACACGGCGGACGATCTGGTCGCGCTGGCGGACGCGGCGCTCTACGATCAAAGCGGGCGGGACGCGGCCGTGTCACGCTCGGCCCGCGCCCCGCTCCTTGATCGCCTGTCCCTGCGCTCGCCTCTGCTCGAAAAGCTTATGCTTCAGAGACCCAGTCCGTCGCCCGACCCGTCGTTGTGTTCGCTGCCACCGCCGTCGCCGATGCCGACGAGCATAAGCTGGTCGGTGAAGCGCGGCGGAGTCACGATGATGTTGTACAGCTCGGTTGTCTCCAGGCCGGCGTTGAAGAGGGGCTGATAGGTCGCCCAGGTCTCCACCACGATCGCTGAATCCGCGTCGGCGAGGATCGGGACGTGGGGCGTCACAATAACCTCGATGTCCCCCTGCTCGAGGTCCGGCTTGCCGCTGACGCCGCGCGACCAGACCATGACGTGCTTGTCGTCTTCCTCATCGTAGCGCACCACGGTCACCCTCATGGCCACGTCGTTGCCTGTTCGCGTGAGCCAGCCGAAGACGCCGTTCATCCCGTTCAGGTAGTCCATGTCGATCAGATTGGTCTCTCGCGAGAGCAGATCGCCGACGGTATAAGCCGCCTTGAGGTTGATGTTCCGCTCGCGCAGGCCCTCGAAGAAGACATACATCCCGAGGTAGGCGAAAAGGAGCATCGGCAGAACCAGCACCGCCTCGACCGAAAGGGTGCCGGATTCCGAGCGACGGAGGAAAGAGATTCGGTTCCGGATGCCGGACGCTATCTTGTGACTGAGTTCCATGACGCGCATCCTCTAGTTCGGCTCGTTCACAAAGGCGGACGAGGTGCTGACGATGTAGCCGCCCGAGGCGTCCTTGGGCATCGAACGCCCGACGCCGATGGTCGGGAAGAACGGATCCATAATCGCGCAGACCCGCATCAGCATGAGCTCGTTTTCCTGCCCGTTCTGAAAGCTAATGACCGGCTCGATGTCCTCGTCCCTTTGCACGCAGTCGATGTCGCCGTCGAGCGTGGCCCAGGCGGTCTGATCGACAGGGATCATTTCGATTTTCAGGACACTCGCGCATTCGCCTATTACCAGCGCTTCCGCGCAGATGTCGTCGACCACGTCTTCGTATTCGATGTTGTTGCCCGAGCTCAGGCGGATGTCTCGAACGACAATGTCCGTCGCCCGCTCGAGCATGACGGCGCGGACGTTCATCATCGCTACTTCGAATGCCGAGATGAAGAGCGTGAAGAACACGGGGAATAAGAGCACGAACTCGATCGACGCGGCGCCGGCCTCGTCCTGTCCGCGCCTTGCGATGGATATGAGAAATCGCCTGATCATCACGTCCTCACTGCGTCAGCTTGAGTTGGTTGATCTGGTTTGCGATCGACGCGAAGGCGTAATCAATGTCGAGCCCTTCAACCCGGTAGAAGTGGTTCGGGGTCGACGCGCAATCGCGCATGACGCCGGCCGAGTAGTCGGTGACTTCGAAGCCGATCGCGAAGATGATCACGTTCTCGTCTTTGGCCGTCGTGCAGATCTCGTCCAGGCGCGCGTCCTTGACGCTGGCGCTCACCGTATTGCGCGGGCCGTAGAGATTGTCCCAGTAGTCGTCGGCGTCCCAGTATTGGGTGTAGTGCATATTGTAGGCGCGCCAGGACATGTTCATCCAGGCCCAGACATCCAGCCAATCGAGGCGGACCGCCTGGCTTGAGGAGCCAGAGCCGTCGCTGTCATAGGGGTTGTCGATCCAGTAACGGCCGGGCTGGTACCAGTACTCCTCCCACCAGTCGTTGTCGCCGTCGCGGTCGCGATACTCCGTATCATCAGATGAGAAGCGTCCGGTCGCGGTGTCGCGATAGATCGGGCTTTGCCCTTCTTTGTACGCGTCTTCGAGATAGTATTGGGTCGTGTTGATCCCGTCGGTCATCACGACGATGAACTTCAGCGTGTCCGCGCGATCGTAGGCGAAGGGCCGCTGCGAGAACCCTGCCGGAACGCCACTTCCGATCATCGAGTTGAGCTGGCCGTTCATCGACGGGTCGAGGAGCGCGGCGCCCCATTTGACCGCGATGTCGATCGAGGTGTTGCCGCCGGCCTCGAAGTCATCGATCTGGTCCTTCAGGCTCTCGGTGTCGTTCGTCCAGGGCTGGATGTCGAAGTAGGCATCGTTGCGGCATACGAAAGTGCGTGGCGACCGCCCGTAGCGGTAGTTGCGCCAGGGGTCGAAATGCGCGGTCTGCGACAGGGGCGTCGTGTGGTCGATGGCCAGCTCGTCAAAGTCGTCGGCCGGGAAGTTCACGCAATGCGAATAGTTGTGGTTGTGCTCAGTGTTCATCAGCCCGAGGAGCGTTGGTCCCGCCGAGACCTGGGTGGAATAGGGCACGAGCGAGACCGAGACGCGGCCGTCCACGGCGCCGGCCAGAATCTCGTCGACGAAATCCTTCGCGGCGGTCTGCATGCGCTGTAATTTTTGGTTCGACCCCATCGAGCCGGAGACGTCGAGAACGAGAGACACCTCGATGTCGTTGATCGCCTCGGTCGCTTCCGAAATCGTCCCGACCGGCAGGGTGTCGATGCCCATCATGTGCATCAAAACCGTGGGGACGTCACGCTGCACCGTCACCGACACCTGGCGGCCGGTGATGACCGGGAAGCTGCCGAGCTCGGTGACGTTGATGTCTTCGTCTTCGACGTCGATCCCGACCTTGGCCATGTAGTCCTTGACGACCACTTTCGGGTCGACGGTCTGGTCGAGGTTGGCGGCGGCCAACACGGCGCGGTCGCTCGAGTTCTGGATATGCGTCCGCTCGTTCTCGTTGATCATTACGTCCACGGCGATGCCGCCGAACAGGATCATGCAGAAGAAGAGAAAGAGCGAGAAGATGGTCATCGACCCCTCTTCGGCGCGAGTAAACCGCTGGCTATAGCCAGGGGAGTTTTCTGTTTCGAGGACGTTCAGGGGGGTCATCATCGAACTCACATATAAATTGCCGGTGCGTGGGCCGACCGGTGGCGCGCCGCGGCAGATGTCCAATTCTTTGGTAGTTACCCCTTCGCTAAGTCCGGTTTTTGTCGAGATTGCGGCAGTGATGAGACGCGAAGGCGGCGGGCGTTTCGATTTTTCGCGGTTTTCGGGCGTTTAAACGCACTGTTTCTATGGCGTTGACGAAATGTGGCGGCATTTCCGGGAATGTGGCGGCGGGCTCGTTTGGTTGAACCGGATTGCGCTTCAATCGCCCAGATCTCGCAGCATTGGCGAGAGGCATGGCGGCGGAGTCGGTTGAGGCGGCCGCAGCAGGGAAACTTTCGAATTCGAGCGATCTCGTCGCCTTGATCCATGTCAGCGCGGGCGCGCCGGTGATGGCCGAGATTGAGTGCGGAAACGAGAGGTCCCAACGCGATGGAACGCGCAGCCGCACTAGACGACCCGCGCCCGGTTTTGAGCGCCTTGATCGAAGCGGGGTACCGCGTAATCGCGCCGGTGGAGCAAGACGGCGCCATCCGCTACCTGCCCGCCGTTGATCCCGATAGCCTTCCAAAGGGCCGGATCGACAGTCAAACGCCCGGCAGCTACCGGCTGGAAGATGGCGATCCGGAGCGGTGGTTCGACTATGTCGTCAGCCCCGAAAGCTGGAAGGCCTGGCTCTATCCGGCCCGGCGCAAGATGTGGACCTCGACGCGCTCGGAGGACGGGTTGAGCTTTGAGCGCCCGGAGGCCGAATGGACTCCGACCGCCTTCTTTGGCGTCCGGCCTTGCGACCTGGCCGCGATCGAGAAGCAGGACGCGATCCTCAAGGACGGCGCGTTCGCCGATCCGGACTACGCCCATCGCCGCGAAAACGCGCTGATCGTCGTGATTCAATGCGCGCGGTCGGCCGAGACGTGTTTCTGCGCTTCGATGAACACCGGGCCGAGGGCGCAGGCCGGGTTCGACATCGCGCTGACCGAGCTGGGCGCGGAGGCCGATCATCGATTTCTCGTCGAGGCGGGGAGCGAGGCGGGCGCCCGCGTGCTGGAGGGCCTGACCGAGGACGCCACCGAGGCCGACAAGGACGCGGCCCACGCAGCAACCAACGCCGCAGCCGCTTCGCAGATTCGGGTGATGCCAGAAAATGTTGCCGCCGGATTGAAAGCGCGACTCACCGCGCCCGAATGGGACGACGTCGCCAAGCGCTGCCTGAACTGCGCCAATTGCACGATGGCTTGCCCGACCTGCTTCTGTTCAGACGTGCAGGACACCAGCGACCTGACCGGCGATCTGACCGACCGCTGGCGGGTCTGGGACAGCTGCTTCAACCCCGATTTCAGCTACATCCACGGCGGCGCGGTACGGACGAGCTCGATGTCGCGCTATCGCCAGTGGATGACGCACAAGCTGTCGTCCTGGCACGATCAGTTCGGCGCCTCGGGCTGCGTCGGCTGCGGGCGCTGCATCGCGTGGTGTCCCGTCGGGATCGATATCGTGGCCGAGGCGGAGACGCTGATGGCCCAACCGGAGGACTGAGCCATGGTTATCAAGACAATACGCGACATCCTGGAAGAGCATCCGGCGTTCAAGAGTTTCGACGACGACGCGCTCGACCTGATTTCGGGCTGCGGAACGAACGAGCACTTCGCCGCCGGATCAATGATCCTGCGGGAGGGCGACGACGCCAGCAAGGTGCATATCCTGCGCAAAGGCGACGCGGCAATCGAGATCGCGGCCCCCGGCACCGGCCCGCTGATCGTTGAGACGCTTCATGCCGGGGATGTGGTCGACTGGTCCTGGCTGGTGCCGCCGCGCCGCGCCATGTCGGACGCCCGCGCGGTGACCGAGGTCTCCGCCATCTCGCTCGACGCGAATTGCGTGCTCGGCAAGTGCGACGAGCATCCGAACCTGGGCTACCAGATGTTCAAGCTTTGGCTGCCGCACCTGGCCGAACGGGTGCGGAACGGACGGATGCAGCTTCTTGATCTGTATGGCGCCAATGCGGGATAGCGCGGAACCTCACACGGCCATCGCCGACCCGATGCTGCCCATTGCGATGCGGGTCTCGGAGGCTTGGCGCGAGCTTGACGACGTCGTCTCGCTCCGGCTCGTGACCAAGGACGGGGCGCCCTTCGCATTCGCCCCGGGGCAGTTCAACATGCTCTACGCCTTCGGCGTGGGGGAGGCGGCTATCTCGATCTCTGGGGACCCGGCGCGAACAGGCGAGCTATTGCACACGATCCGCGATGTGGGCGCTGTATCGGGCGCGCTTACCCGGCTCAAGGCGGGCGATGAGGTCGGCGTCCGCGGTCCCTTCGGATCGTCCTGGCCAGTTGACAGCGAGCATGACCGGCATCTCCTGTTTGTCGCCGGCGGTTTGGGTCTGGCGCCGCTTCGGCCCGCCATCTACCGCGCTCTCGCGACCCGTCATCGCTTCGCCAGCATTACGCTCATCATGGGCGCGAGGTCGCCGCGCGATCTGCTTTATCCTTATCAACTGGCCGGGTGGACGGCGAGCCACGCCCTCCGCCTCAATATCACGGTCGACCATGCCGGGCCTGAGTGGACCGGGTCCGTGGGCGTCGTCACGACCGAGTTCGCCCGCGCGCTGGCCGGCATCGACCCTGCGAAGGTATCGGCCTATCTTTGCGGCCCGGAGATCATGATGCGTTTCGGCGCGATGGGACTTGCCGACATGGGTGTGTCGACCGAGCGGATGTGGCTCTCGATGGAGCGGTCTATGAAATGTGCGATCGGTCTTTGCGGCCACTGCCAGTTCGGGCCCGACTTCGTTTGCAAAGACGGGCCGGTCTTTCGCCATGATGAAATCGCCCGTCGCCTGACGCTGAAGGAGATCTGAGATGGACAAGCTGAGGGTCGGCGTCTGGAAGTTCGCCTCATGCGACGGCTGCCAGCTTTCGCTTCTCGATTGCGAGGACGAGCTTCTGGCCATCGCAGACAGCGTTCACATCGCGCATTTCCTTGAGGCGACCAGCCGGATCGAGGGCGGGCCTTATGACATCGGCTTCGTCGAAGGTTCGGTCACGACCGAACACGACGCGCAGCGCATTCAGGACATTCGCGCCGAGACCAAGGTGCTCGTCACAATCGGCGCTTGCGCGACGACCGGCGGCATTCAGGCGCTGCGCAACTACGCCGACCACGGCGAATGGATGCGCGAGGTCTATGCGCATCCGGAGTACATCCAGGCGCTCGACACTTCCTCGCCTATTGCTGATCACGTGAAAGTCGATCTGGAGGTCCACGGCTGCCCTGTGAACAAAAACCAGCTGATCGAGCTGATCACGGCGACGATCGCGGCGCGGAAGCCCAACATTCCGAACATGGCGCAATGCGTGGAGTGCAAGCGCGCCGGAACGACTTGCGTGATGGTGTCCAAGGGTATTCCTTGCCTAGGCCCGGTGACCCGCGCAGGGTGCGGAAATCTCTGCCCGTCTATGGGGCGCGGATGCTACGGATGTTTCGGACCGCTCAAGGGTGGTAACACCGAAGCGCTGATGGCCGAGTTTGCGGCCCTGGGCGTCGCAGAGGCCGACAGTCAGCATCTGTTCCGGGGCTTCACTGCGGCTGCGCCGGAGTTTGAGCGGGCAGGAGGGCTGAAATGACCGAACGCACGATCAAAGTCGACGCTCTTGCCAGGGTCGAGGGCGAAGGCGCACTCTATCTGAAGGTAAAGGGTAACACACTGGAGGATGTGAAGTTCCGCATCTTCGAGCCGCCTCGGTATTTCGAGGCGCTGCTCAAGGGCCGCCCGGCGGCGGACGCGCCCGACATCACCTCCCGCATCTGCGGCATCTGCCCGATCGCCTATATAATGAGCGCCAGTCACGCCGTCGAAAGCGCGCTGGGCATTGAAATCACGCCGGAGATCCACGCCCTTCGCCGCCTGCTCTATTGCGGCGAGTGGATTCAAAGCCATACGCTGCACGCCGCGATGCTGCACGCGCCCGATTTCCTCGATCTGGACGATGCCTTCGAGATCGCCCGCGCCAACCCGGAACTCGTGAAGACCGCGCTGCGCATCAAGAAGCTCGGCAATTCGTTGATGGAGGTGATCGGAGGTCGCGCGGTGCATCCGGTGAACACGCGGATTGGCGGGTTCTACTCCGCGCCAGATCCGGAGAAGGTCGCAGCGCTCATTCCAGAGCTGGAGTGGGGGGCGGACGCCGCGCGCGAAGTTGCGATCGCCTTCTCGGGCTTCGACTTCCCAGAGGATTACGGCGACTACACCTTCGTCTCACTCGTCCACCCCAATATCTATCCGATCATGGAAGGCCGCATCGGATCCAACAAAGGGCTGGACATCGACATTTCCGAGTACCCGGACCACTTCTACGAGACCCACGTGGAGCATTCGAATGCGCTCCACGGTCATATGAAGGATGGGTCGCGCTACCTGGTCGGGCCTTTGGCCCGCTATGCCAACAACTACGCGCGTCTGCCTGAAGCCTGCCGCGAGACCGCTCAGGTATGCGGGCTCGACCCGGTTGTCCAGAACCCGTTCAAATCAATCGTCGTGCGCATGGTCGAGGTGCAGTTCGCGTGCCTCGAGGCCGCGCGGATCGCCCGCGCCTATGTCGCGCCTAATCCGGTGCATGTCGATTGCTCGCCAGCCGCTGGGGAGGGGCACGGCTGCACCGAGGCGCCGCGCGGCATCTGCTATCATCACTATGCCATTGATGATGAGGCGAAAGTTCTGTCGTCGACCATCATTCCGCCGACCTCGCAGAACCAGCCGCAGATCGAGGCGGACCTGACACGGGTCGCGGGCCGATCGCTCAATCTGGACAACGATGCGCTTCGTCACATCTGCGAGCAGACGATCCGCAACTACGATCCTTGCATCTCCTGCGCGACGCATTTCCTGAAACTGACCGTCGACCGTGATTGAGCCGCTCGATCCCGGCGCGCTCTTCATTGGCGTCGGCCACCCATTGCGCGGCGATGACGGCGTCGGACCATGGCTTGCCGAGGCGCTGGCGGCGCGGGGGTTCAACGCGACGGCGCAGTTCGGCGACGGCTCCGGCCTGATCCCGATGTTCGAGCCAAGCGCGGACGTGGTTATCGTGGACGCGACCCAGAGCGGCGCGGCGCCAGGGACTCTCACGCGTTTCGATGGCGCGGACGCGCTGCCCAAGGACCCGTTCCGCAACTCCACCCACGAATTCGGCCTCGCCGCGGCGGTCGAGATGGCGCGCATCCTCGGCGGCCTGCCGCGCCGATTGACGATCTACGGGATCGAGGGGCGGGATTTCGGCTTGGGGTCGGCGATGACGGAGGAGGTCGTTAAGGCCGCGGAGGAACTGCTCGAGCAGCTTGCACCTGCGTGAGGCCTGCCCCTTTGGCCTTAATCAAACCGGAACACCCGGGCCGCCACCCAGCCGAACACAAGCGCCGTCAGAGCCATCGCGCCGAGGTGCGGCAATACGGAGGCGGGCGTGTTGCCGAAACTTACCAATCGGTGGATCGCGTCCATCGTCCAGCCGGCGGGGACGGCCATTTGCAGGGTTTGCATCCAGTCCGGTGTGATCTCGATCGGCCACCAGGCGCCGCCCAAGGCCGCCATGGCCATGGTCAGGAGCATGCCGAGCCCCGCCGCCTCGGCCTGCGAGCGGCCGATGGATCCGACGACGAGGCCGAGCGAGGCGCAGACAGCCGCCCAGCCAATCAGAATAATCAGCACCATCGGTAAGGCCGACCCCCATTCCATGCCGAAAAGAAGCGTGCCGACAACCATGGCGAAGCCGATTTGCGCCAGCGCGAGGAGCATCCGGCCGAGCCATTTGCCTGCAATGATCTCGTCCCGAGACAAGGGCGCGGTGGCGAGGCGGCGGAGCATGCCCTGCTCGCGCTCCATCAAAAGGAGCGTGCCGCCGGTGGTCAGGAGCACAAGCATCGTGAACATCACAAGCATGCCGGGGATCGCCTGTTCGAACCCGGTCGGAATACGGCCGAGACGGCCCGCCGTTTCGACCTCGACGGTCAGGGCGCGTGGTGTCGCGGCAAGTGACTCGAGCGAATCCGCGCCTTCGTCCCGCGCCGCCAGAACGGCCAGTTCGGCGCGGAGGGCGAGCGTCGCCGCGGTCAGGCGCAAGGCTTCGAAATCGGTCGTCGGCGTCGGCTCTCCCGCGTGGTAAATCACCGGAACCGGCGCGTCGGCGCCGGTGAGGGGCCCGGCAATCTCAAGTCTGGGCGCGTCTTGCGCGACGGTGGTAAACCCGGCCTCCTCGATCAGTGTCTGAAAGCGCTGTCCGACCGGGTCGTCAGCCGCCGCGGCCTCGAGGACGATCTCGGTCTCCGTCATCATGTTGCCGATTCCGCCTTCCGTCATGCTGCCGATGAAGAAGAAGAACACCGGGGGCATCAGGACGAGCCAAAGGAGCGTCGAGCGGTCGCGCAGCGAGAAGAGCACGTCGTTCTTTGCGATGAACCAGATGTTGGACAGGGTTGTCTGCATCGGATGCTCCTTTCAACGGGCCGCGAAGCGCGTCTCGACGCGCCAGATTGTGAAGGCGGTCAGAACGGCTGTGGCGATCAGCGCGATGGAGAGGGCGGGGACGAATCCGGCCAGATCGCCGGTGCCGATCAGGAAGCGCTTCAACGGCTCGAGCATCATGCCGTTGGGCGTTAGCCGTCCGAAGACTGTCAGGAAATCCGGCATTGATTCAAAGGGAAAGAAGCTGCCGCCGACGAGCATTAGCGGAAAGAAGACCAGCATCGAGAACAAGGCGCCGGCCTTTCGACTGGGGGCGAGGACCTGGATGACGCTTGCCAGCGCGGCGAGCAGAAGGCCGGCCAGCGCGAGCCAGACAATGGTCATCGGCAGTTTGGCGTAGGGCAGCTCCAACAGCGTGAACCCGATAGTGGTGAGCGGCAGCACGACCGCTGCCGTGGCAAGCGCCATTCCAGCGATCCGCGCGGCGAACCCGGCTGCCGAGGACGCAGCGGTGGTCTTCAATCGTCGGAGCGTGCCCATGTCGCGCTCGGCCCAGAGGTCTTCCGCCAGCCCTTGCGCGGCGAAGATCACCGACATCATCAGAAGGCCGGGGAAAAACAACAGGATGAAACTGGCCTCCAGCGCGCCTTCAGTCGTCCGAACGTCGATCTCGACCGGCGCCCCTGACAGCTTCGGGACTGCCCGCATCAGTTTGCCGGTGCCGCCCTCGGCCAACGCGCCGATCGCTTGGGCGATTTCGTCTGACGTCATAGTCTCGTCCCGGATTGCATCGGAGACCTCGCCGATCCGCCGGAGTTCCGGGCCGAAGGCCAGCTGCGCGTAGCTTCCGAACTCCGCGAGGGTCCGCGCAAGCTCTTCCGCCATTGCCGGCAGGATTGATTGCAGCGGGTTTGTCACCAGAGTCAGCGCTTGCGCCTCCGACGCCAGAAAGGCCGATTGGAACCCTTCGGGGACGACCAGCAGGGCGGACGCCTCGTCTGCGTCGAGCTTGGCCATGCCTTCGTCGCCTGCGACCCGCTCGATGATCAGGAGCTGGCCGAAATCCTCGGACGACAGCGTTTCGATCAGAGCTCCGCTTAGGAACGACCCGTCTTCGTCGGCGAGGAGCAGGTGGACCTTCGGCGTCTCACCGTCCTCTCCACCCATCACGGCGCTCAACAAAGCGCCGACCAACATGGGCACGCCGATCCAGATCGCCAGCGACCAGGGCTGCCCCAAAACGCGGCGCAATTGCTTGGAAAGGGAGGCGAGAAAGAACGTCATCGCTCAGGCCCTCAGCTCGGTGCCAGTGAGCTTGAGAAACAGGCTCTCAAGGTTCGGGCGGCGCACCAGCGTCTCGCGCACCTCGGCGCCGGTGCCCAAGATAGCGTCGAGCAGGTTGGCAAGGCGTCCCGGCCCGTCCGCGGTCTCGACCGTCAGGCGGCCCGGCTCGAGCGAGAGGATGCTGACGCCTTGAAGGTTCGCGAAGGCAGTCTCGACCGGTTCGGCATCGAAGGCGCCGGAAAGCGTGATGACGTCCTGCTCGCCCACCTGGGCGCGAAGCTCTTCCAGAGTGCCCTCGGCAATCTTTCGGCCTTGGTCCATGATCGCGATCCGGTCGCAGAGCATCTCGGCTTCTTCCATGTGGTGCGTGGTGTAGAGGACGCTCGCGCCTCGTGCGGTCTCAGCCCGCACCATGTCGTGCAGCCGTTCGCGCGATTGCGGGTCGACCCCAACGGTGGGTTCGTCCAGCAGCAGAACATCCGGCTCGTGAACAATCCCGCAACCGAAATTCAGCCGCCGTTTCATGCCGCCCGAGAAATCCTTGGGCTTGTCGCCCGCCCTGTCCACAAGCCCGATCACCTCAAGCACCTCAGTCACGCGCGACGCAAGCGTCTCGCCCTTCAGCCCATAGGCTGCGCCCCAGAACCGCAGGTTATGAATGGCGGATAGGTCTTCGTATATCGCCAATTCCTGCGGGACGATCCCGAGTTTGGATTTCGCCTCTTTCGGCTCTCGCACGATGTCATGACCGCCGATCTCGACGATGCCGCCGCTCGGCGCGATCAGGCCGGAGACGCAGTTGATCGTCGTCGATTTCCCTGCGCCGTTCGGGCCGAGCAGCCCAAAGATCTCGCCAGGCCGCATGGTGAAGCTGATATCATCGACGGCGGTGAAACTGCCGAACTGTTTTCTGAGGTTGCGAACGTCGATCATGGGACGGCTCCATTCTCAATCGAGGTGGTCGAGGGTGAGGCTAGCAGAAACCTGGCATTCCGAGCCGATGAATCCAGCGCTGCAGACCGGCCGGAAGCAGGCGGAGCGGGACAGGCATGTCACATCGCCCAGGCGAGGAATGCCCAGATCCAGAGGGGAGCCGGAGCGGCGATCCAGATCAGCGCGGCGGCGAGGGTTTTGTAGAGATTGAGGTTTTCCATGGAACCGGCCCTTTCAATAACGCCCGAGAGCAATGGCGATCGTTGAGACAAAGAAAGCCGAGTATCCGACCCCGAAAGCGATTTGCGCGTTCCGGATCAGAAATCGTCCGACCGGGTCGCCAACCTTTATCTCAGTGACCGAACCGCGAAGGCCGTCAGAGGCGATCATAAGAGCGAAAACGACGAGAAACCCAAGCGTGGCGGCTTCTGCGGCAAGTACAATGGCGGGCATGTGCTGGCTCCTTCCAGGCGGTTTCGAATGCGCTGGAGCCATAAGAGGCTGACGCCGCGAAATTCAGCGGGCTTCCTTCGCGAGGTCCTTGTTTTCTTCGTGGATGTCGAGACATTCGCGGCTCGCGCATCGCGAACCGCGTCGTGTTCAGGCCGCCGTCAACCGGGCGCGGGGCTCATCGACCGGTAGAGATCCTTGTTCGCGCAGAATGCCGGCGGTCCTGCGGAGAAATCCGCGCGCTCCAGCCAATCGAGGCAGGACTTCACATGTTCGCATGTCGCGCAGTTGATCATGGTTTGCCGGAGCATCTCGCGGGTTTCGGTGCCAATGCGCCGGGGCACGCGCACCCCGAGCGCCTCCATCACGCGTCTGCGGATTTCCAATCGCTGGTCGAATCGCTTTAGCCAGTTGCTATAGACTGTTCGCTGCATGCTGCCTCACTCTCTGTCGCGCAACATGGACAATGGACATGTAGGTCTGCATTGACACTAATCAAGAAACTGGAAAGTTTCTTGCCACCACCGATTGCAGGTCAGATCCAGCCTTCCTCCCTCAGGATCTTCTCGAACGATCGCCCTACTGGGATTTCGGTGCCGTCCCGCGCGATCAGCGTTTTCTTGTGGCGCTCACGACGCACGTCCCTTACCGCATCCCGCGCCACCCACCAGGACCGGTGGACTTGCATGCCGGCCGCATCGGCGAGATCGGCCACCGCATCGCTCATCCGGTAGAGCGCCAGTCCCTCGCCCTCGTCGGTATGCACCCTAAGGTAATGGTCCTCCATCTGCATGTACTGAATCCGCCCGTTCAAACCTTCGGGCCGGCGCTTCAGGAGCCCGATCGTCGGGATCGAGGCGACCGCGTCGGCGCGCTCCTGCTCGGCGCGGAGGTCGGCCTCGGGCCGTGCTGCCGTCAGAATCGGCCAGCGTTCGACCAGCGTGTACTGCACAAGCGAGAAGACCGCGTTGATCACGGCGACGTTGAGATAAGACATCCAGGGCGGCGGCAATCCGCCTTCCGGATTCACGACTGCCATCATTAGCCAGCGGATCTCGAAGGTGAGCGGGATTGCCCCGATGAAGATCTGCGCGATCAACAGCACCCAACCGGGATAGGCTTCGGCCCCGAATGACGCCCGCACGCCGCGCGAGATAAGGATCATCTGGAGCCAGCCCGCCGATATCGCGAGCAGCCAGAAGATCGACGTGTCCAGCAGATCGGTTCCGTCGTTCTTCGACACCCAGATCATAAAGGCCGCCCCGGCGGTGATGGCGATCAGGTATCGGGCGGTCAGGTTCGGCTGCAAATCGGCTCCCTGAGGTCTATTCGGCGCTGCAATTCGCGTGTCGCGAACGGTAGCACCGCCGCTCTCAACGAAACAAGTCTGGGGTTCGCGCAGGAAAAGTGGCAGGAAATCAGAGGCCTGGCGAATGTCGGGCCATGACGACTCACACCGCATACTGCCCCCCCGCCCGGCAGCGCCTTCGTTCCTCCTTCGGCGCGCTCCTCCTCGCCGCTGCACTGCCGGGCGGTGCGCTGGCGGCGGATTTCGACGTTGAGATTACCGGCTTTGCCGACGACATCGGTCAGGCAGCTGTTGAGCTTTATGCCTCGCAGGGCGCCTACGAGTCCCGCCGCCCCGATGCCTTGCACGCCGCCCCAATCGTCGCCCGCAGGGCGAGGCTGCGGATCAACGGGCTCGATGGCGCCTACGCGCTCATTGCGTACCATGATCGGGATAGCGACGGGCGTCAGAGGACCCTGCCTTTCCGAATCCCCATCGACGCGACTGGGTATTCCCAGGGCGCATGGCGCGCCTTCAACAGCCCCGACTGGGTGCTTGCCTCATTCTCTTCAGACATCGAGCCGCCCCTGCAGTTGATCCGTCTTCGCACGAACGCGTTCGTCGCCTTTGGGCAGATGATGGCTATCGGCCTGCCTGTCCTTCTCACCGTGTTCGTGGGCCTCGGGATTATCCGCCGCATCCGCCTCGCCTTCACCCAAGCCAGAAAGGCCGACCCGTCATGACCAGCCGACTGCCGATCCTATTCGTTGTTCTGACGCTCGCGCTGAATTCCATGGGCGTCGGCCTGATCCTGCCTGTGATGCCGGATTTGATCCGGGACGTGACCCGGGGCGATCTGGCGAACGCCGCCGCCTGGGGCGGAATCCTCGCTACAGCCTACGCCGTCATGCAGTTCTTCTTCGCTCCCGCCGTCGGCGCTTTGTCGGACCGTTTCGGCCGCCGTCCCGTCCTGTTGATTTCGCTTGCGATGATGGTAGTCGATTATGTCGTGCTTGCGCTGGCAGGCAGCATGTGGCTGATCCTCGCCGCGCGTCTCGTGGGTGGGATCACCGCGTCGACGCAATCAACCGCCGCCGCGCTGATCTCGGATCTCTCCGGCACGGAAGACAAGGCCAAGAACTTTGGCCTCCTGGGCGCAGCCTTCGGCGCGGGCTTCGTCTTCGGCCCGCTTATGGGCGGATTGCTGGCCGAATACGGCACGAGAGCGCCGTTCTGGGGCGCGGCCATACTCGCCACCGCCAACCTGATATTCGGCTGGACCGTTCTGAAAGAGACCGTCACCGACGACATTCGGCGTCCGTTTCGTGTCGCCCGCGCCAACCCCTTCGCCTCGATCCTGAGCATTCGCGCCATGCCCGGCCTCGTCCCGCTCCTGTCGCTCTTCTTCCTCTACGAATTCGCCTTTCTCGTCTTCCCAGCGACCTGGGCCTACTTCACCCAGCTCCGGTTCGGCTGGACCGCCGCGACCGTCGGCGTCTCCCTCGCCACATTTGGCATCGCGATGGCCGTGGTGCAGGGCGGGCTGATCCGCTGGATCGTGCCGAATCTGGGCGAGACCCGCACGATTGTCTGGGGGTTCATCTTCAATGCGATCGCTTTCACGGCCCTCGCCGCCATCACCAATGGCGCTGTCGCGCTGATACTCGCGCCGCTTTCGGCCTTCGGCGCCATCGTCACGCCCGCGCTGCAAGGGCTGATGGCCAATGCGACGCGCGACGACATGCAAGGCGAGCTGCAGGGAGTGCTCGCTTCGGTCCGGGCCATTGCAATGATCTTCTCGCCGCTCGTCATGACGCAGGTGTTCCGCGCTTTTTCCGAACCCGCCGCGCCCTTCCACTTTCCCGGCGCGGCTTTCGCGCTCGCGGCCGGTTTGATGATCGCCGCATTGAGCGTCAACGCCACGCTCTGCCGGGGCGCGGCGGAGACCGCGAAAGCCTGAAACCCTCTGACAAAGGAGACTCCCATGTCTGACACCACCAACAAACCTGCCGAAACGCCCCAATGGCTCGTTTTCGCAATCGCCGCCGGGATCGTTGGCCTGCTTATCGGATCGGCGATCACGGTCAAGGTGCTCTTCGCGGTTCTCACCTGCGCGTTGACCGCCGTTCTGGCCTATGTCGCAGTCTGCTTCGCATGCCACACGATCGCGTCGCTTTCCGGCGCGCTCGGCGGTCTCAACACCGTCTTCCAAAGCTGGCGGTGAAAGGATGACGACGATCACGACCCGAGAGCTCAAGGCGCTGATAGACGGCGGTCAGCCCTTCCACCTGATCATGACGATGGACGCGCCGGCTTTCGCAAAGGCCCATATCCCGGGCTCCATCCAAGCCGCGAGTGCCGGAGACTTGATTGAAATCCGTGACCCGCACGCGCTGATCGTGGTCTATTGCACGGGCAGGGAATGCCGGGCGAGCGGGCTGGCCTACGAGCAGCTCGACCACGCGGGTTTTCGCAACATTCGGCACTACACGGGCGGGCTTGCCGCCTGGGCCGAGGCGGGCTTGCCGCTCGAATCTGGCGAGGCCCATTGAAGACAGGAGAGTCGACATGGACCGCGAAGTCATCCCCGTCATAGGCTATGGCCCAGTGGGCCGCGAGGTCACGGCGCAGCTGACCGAAAAGGGCTATGGCGTCCTTGTCATCCAGCGCCGTCCGCCAACGGTTCTGCCCGAGGGCGCCCGGTTCGCTGAGGGCGATGTCATGGATGCCGGTGGACTTGTCTCCGCCATCGGCGCGGCCAGGACCGTGATTCTGGCCATCGGCATCCCCTATGACGGCAAGCTCTGGGCCCGCGACTGGCCCCGCGCCATGGCGTCGACGCTCGACGCCTGCGAACGGCTCGGCGCGCGGTTGGTCTTCGTGGACAACCTTTACCTATATGGGCCGCAGGACCGTCCGCTGACAGAGGACATGCCGCCTGTCGACTACGGCGTGAAGCCAAAGGCACGGGCCGAGGTCACGCGTCTCTGGCAAAGGGCCGCCGAGGACGGCCGGGTCAAAACCGCTGCCGTCCGGGCGCCGGATTTCTATGGTCCGGGTGTCCAGGCGTCGATCCTGGGATTCGCCACCATCGGCAACCTCGCCGCCGGCAAGCCCGCGCAAGTCATAGCCTCCGCCGATTACCCGCACGACGTCGCCCACGTCCGCGATTTCGCGCGCGCCGTCGTAACGCTGGCCGAAGCGCCGGACGAGGACTTCAACCAGGCCTGGCATGTGCCCACTGCGCCGACCCAGACCATGCGAGAGCTTTTGACTATCGCCGCGGAAGCGCTGGGCGTTCCCATGAAGATCACCGTCCTGCCGCAGTGGCTGGCGCCGATCATGCAGATTTTCATTCCCTACATCCGCGAGGCGCGGGACATGCATTTCCTCTTTGACCGCCCATACGTGGTCGACTCGCGCAAGTTCGCGAAGCGCTTCTGGTCGGACGCGACGCCGCTCGAGGACGGGATTGCCGAAACTGCACGCTTCTTCGCGCGCGAATAGGACAGAGCTGCCTCTCCAGAGCCCCAGCGCGGAACAAGGTCGCAGCACGCCGTGCCGATTTCGGCGGCTCAATCGCGCCCTAAACCACCAATCGCCGCTGGTTCGTCGGGCTGATCCCGAAGGCCTCGCGATAGACGCGAGAGAAATGGCTCGGGCTGCTGAAGCCGCAGGCGAGCCCGACCTCGACCACCGACATGTCGGTCTGGATCAGGAGCGCGCGAGACCGCTCCAGCCGAAGCTCCATCAGGAACCGTTTTGGTGTGGTCTTGAGGTGCTGCGCGAAAAGGCGTTCGAGCTGCCGGGTGGAGACGCCCACCTCGCGTGCGACCTCGGCCGTGGAGGGCGGCTGCTCGATTGCGTTCCGCATGATCCGGATGGCTTCGGTCAGGCGCGGGCTGCGGTTGCCGTGGCGGGCTTGAAGCGAGATCTTTTGCTCCGCCGTTTCCGCGCGGACGGAGGTGTAGACCATTTGCTCAGATACTGCGAGCGACAGGTCCTCGCCATGGGTCTGTCCGATCAGATGCAGCATCAGGTCCGCCGCTGCCGCGCCGCCCGAGGCGCTGGGAATGGGGTCGTCGGCAACAAAAACTGTGCGGGCGAGTGAAATCTCGGGGAACTTCTCCTGCAACGCGTCGTGATACGCCCAATGGATGGCCGCCCGGTGTCCGTCGAGCAGACCGGTCTCGGCCAACACGTATGCGCCCGAGCAGATCGCGCCGAGGCGGAAGCCCCGGCTCCGCGCCCGCCGCAGCGCCGCTTTCAAGGCGGCCGTCACGTGGCTCTGAACGTTGATGCCCGAAACGACAAACAGCAGGTCCGAGGCGGGCAGATTGGACAGGCCGGCGTCCACCACGACCGTCGTGCCGTTCGAGGCCGTCGCGGATTCCCCGTTCTCGGACGCAAAGCTCCAAGTGTAGAGCTCAACTCCGCTGACAAGGTTCGCGATCCGCAGCGGCTCGACCGCGTTGGCGAAGGCCAGATGCGTGAACTCATCAATCAGCAGAAAGACAAGATGCTCGGGCTTTGGCATGCGGTGATCATAATCTTCGCAGGGAAAGATACATATTGTATACAGAAAGAATACTTGATACGTCAATCGCGTCCAGAATTGGAGCGCGCCATGTCGGCCAAGGATCGGAAAGCGGCGATGTCGGCTGAGATCAGGAACGCCATCCTGACGCTCGCGCTTGAACCGGGGTCTGATCTTGACGAACAGGCCTATTGCGAGGCCTTCGACCTGTCCCGCACGCCGGTCCGCGAGGTTTTCCGCGAGTTGGACGGGCAGGGATACGTCGAGCTGCGAGAGAACCGGGGCACGCGGGTTTCCGATCTTTCCCCCGCGAAGCTGCGAGATTTCTTTTTATCCGCTCCAATGATTTACGCCGCGATCTTAAGGTTGGCGGCGCGAATTGCTGACCCATCCCAGATTGTCGAATTGGAGCGCTCGCAGGCGGCCTTCAAAGAAAGCCTCCGCATTGGCAGCGTCGCCGATCGCGCGCTGGCGAATATCCGGTTTCACGAGATTACCGGCGAGATGGCTGGCAACGCCTATCTTTTGCCGTCGTTCCGGAGACTGCTGATCGACCATGCCCGGATCGGGATGACGTTCTACCAGCCGCAATCTGCTGAAATGACCGGGAATCTCGAAACCGCCAGCCTTCAGCACGACGCGATCATTGAGGCGATCCGCAACCGCGACGAGGCTCGCGCCGCCGATCTGGCCGACCAGCACTGGGCGCTGTCGCGGGATCAGTTCGAGATGTTCGTAATGCCGGGTGGGCTGGATGGCCGGCTGGGCGAGATCAGACAACCAACGATGGCGTGAGACCTGACATGACACCGATTTTCCGATTTGAGGGCATCTACACGCCGGTCGTCACGCCCTACGCGCCGGATCGCTCCGTAGACTACGATAAGCTGGCCGAGGTCATCGAATGGCTGGTGGCCCAGGGCGTGCACGGACTGATCTCTGGCGGCTCGACGGGCGAGAACTACGCGCAGACCGTGGGGGAGCGTGTGGAGATCGCCCGGTTCACGCAGGATCGGCTGAAGGGCAGGCTGCCGCTCGTGGTCGGGACTGGCGCGATGCTGACATCCGACTCCGTGGCGCTCGCCTCCGCCGCCCGCGGGATGGACGCCGACGCGATTCTGCTGGCCTCGCCGCCCTACGCGGTCCCGACAGACCGTGAGAACGCGCTGAACGCGCTCGCTATCGACAAAGCGGCGGACCTGCCGGTGATGCTCTACAATTATCCCGGACGGACCGGCACGATGATGGGCGAGGAGTTTCTCGACCGGGTCGGCCGGTCGCGGAATTTCTGCGGGATCAAGGAAAGCTCGGGCGATATCAACCGCGTCCACCTTCTCGCGCGCGACTATCCGCATATTCAGCTCGGCTGCGGCATGGACGATCAGGCGTTGGAGTTCTTCGCCTGGGGCGCGCCGTTCTGGGTCTGCGGCGGGTCCAATTTCCTGCCTGCGGAGCACGTCGCGCTCTACGAGGCCTGCGTCGTCGAAGCAGACTTCGCCAAGGGCCGGCGGATCATGTCGGCGCTGATGCCGCTGATGCGGGTGCTGGAGCAGGGCGGCAAGTTCATCCAGACGATCAAGCACGGGGTGACGATGACAGGGATCGACTGCGCGGTGGTGCGCCCGCCGCTGAAGGCGCTCAATAAGGACGACAAGCGCGCGCTCGAACAGGTGGTGAGGGTGCTGAAGAAGACAATCGCCGACATCCGCGCGGAGGGTGAGACATGACGCTGCTGACGAAAGACGAATACAAGGCCATCGCCGCCGAACTGGAATTCCCGACGTCGGCATTTGTCGATGGCGGCTACCGCCCGGCGGCGTCCGGAAAGACCTTCGCCACGGTCAATCCGGCGACGGGCGAGGAGCTCGCCCAGATCGTGGCTTGCGGAGCGGAAGACGTGGATTTCGCTGTCCTGAAGGCGCGCGAGGCCTTTGACGACGGCCGTTGGTCGCGGTTGCATCCGTCGGAGCGGAAAGACGTGCTGATCCGCCTCTGCAAGCTTCTGACCCGGAACGCGCGGGAGCTTGCGGTGATGGAAAGCCTCGATTCCGGCAAGACGATCTACGACTGCGAGATTGTCGACGTTCCCGAGACGATCCACTGCCTCAAGTGGCATGCCGAGGCCATCGACAAGATCTACGATCAGGTCAGCCCGGCCTCAGACGATCACATCGCTATGGTGGTGCGCGAGCCGATTGGCGTTGTGGGTCTCATCCTGCCGTGGAACTTTCCGCTCCTGATGCTGGCCTGGAAGATCGGCCCGGCGCTCGCCGCCGGATGCTCGGTCATCGTGAAGCCGGCGGAGGAGACCTCGCTGACCGCGCTACGACTGGCCGAGCTTGCAATGGAGGCGGGCGTACCGCGCGGGGTTCTGAACGTGCTGCCGGGTGGCGGCGCCCAGGTCGGCGAGCCAATCGGACGGCACATGGACATCGACATGGTCTCCTTCACCGGCTCGACGGTGACCGGCAAGCGCTTTCTGACCTATTCGGCGGAATCGAACGCCAAAGAGGTCGTCCTGGAGATGGGCGGCAAGAACCCCGCCGTGGTCATGGACGACGCCGAGAACCTTGACCGCGTGGCGGCGCATGTGGTGAACGGGGCGTTCTGGAACATGGGCGAGAACTGTTCGGCAAGCTCCCGCCTGATCGTCCACAAGGCGGTCAAGGATGCGCTCTTGGAGCGGATCGCGGCGCATGCCCGCGAATGGCCCTTGGGCGACCCTCTCGACCCGGAGACACGGCTGGGCGCGCTGGTGTCGGAAACGCATTTCAACAAGGTCTGCGGCTACCTCGATCATGCGGGCAAGACGATCATCGGCGGAAAGGCTCATGACGGCGCCTTTGTCGAAGCCACGGTGGTGGAAGTCCCGGGCAACGATGTCGCCCTGGCGCGGGAGGAGGTTTTCGGACCAGTCCTCAGCGTGATCGAAGTCTCCAGCTTCGATGAGGCGATCAAGATCGCGAATGACACGGAGTACGGCCTTTGCGCCTCGCTTTTCACCGCGAACGCCAAACGGGCGATCCGGGGCGCGCGGATGCTTCGGGCTGGGACGGTCACTGTCAACAGTTACGGCGAGGGCGACATCACCACGCCCTTCGGCGGCTTCAAGCAATCCGGGTTCGGCGGGCGCGACAACGGCATTCACGCGCATGACCAGTACACCGCGCTCAAAACGATCTGGATCGATCTCGCCGACGACGAGGACGAGGCGGTCGATTGACCATCCACCGCGCGCGTCATCTGCCGCGGCATAGGGGGCCGGCGGCCTGGAACGCCATTCTGGGCGAGGCGCCGCGTTATGAGGCGCTCTCAGAAGACGTGATGGCGGATTTCGTGGTTGTTGGCGGCGGGTTCGCTGGGTTGTCGGCGGCGCGGCGGCTTCTCCAACTTCAGCCGGACGCGCGTATCGTCATTCTGGAGGCCGGCCGGATCGCCGATGGCGCGGCGGGTCGCAACTCCGGATTTATGATCGATCTTCCGCATGAGTTGACGTCCGAGGACTACGCGGGTGCGGGGGACGACCGGGCGATGATCGCGCTGAACCGGCAGGCCATCGCTTTCGCGCGCGAGGCGGTCGCAGCGTACAGCATCGACCCGAACTTCTTCGACGCATGCGGCAAAGTGAACGGCGCCGCCAGCCCGGCGGCGGACGTGCATAACAGGACCTACGCGGCGCATCTGGAAGAGCTCGGCGAGGCCTCTGAGGCGCTGGACGCGCAGGCGATGCGCGAGCTTACCGGCAGCGGTCATTACACGAGCGGCCTCTTCACGCCCGGCACGGTGATGTTGCAACCGGCGGGCTACATCCAAGGGCTGGCGCAGGGACTGTCGGCGGAGGCGTCCGTTTTCGAGAACAGCGCGGTCACCGCAGTTCGCCGAACGGGTTCGGACTGGCGCGTTGAGACGGCGGGTTGCGCTGTTTCGGCGCCGAAGGTCATTCTGGCCACCAACGGCCACCTCGAAGCCTTCGGATTCGAGAAGGGGCGGCTGATGCACGTTTTCCTCTACGCCTCGATGACGCCCGTACTGGATGAAGAGCAGCGGGCCAGCCTTGGCGGCGCCCCCCGTTGGGGGATCACGCCGTCCGACCCGATGGGCACGACGATGCGCCGGATCGATACCGGGCAGGGCGGCCATCGCATCGTGACCCGCACCTGCGCCACGCTGCGCTCGGGCATGGAGGCGAGGTTCGCCGATGTCACACGCGCGACCGCGTTCCAGCGCCGGAAATTCGACCGGCGCTTCCCGCAGCTCGCCGGGCTGAAACCCGAGTACGAATGGGCCGGGCACCTCTGTCTAACGCTGAACGGCGTTTCAGTGATGCGCGAACTGGAGCCGGGGCTCTATTCGGCCTGCGTCCAGAACGGGCTCGGGACGACCCGTGGCACGCTGACCGGAATTGGCGCCGCTGAATTGGCTTGCGGGGTCGAGAGCGATGTCACCCGCCACTTCACCGCCTCCGAGCGGCCCAAGGCGCTGGCGCCTATGCCGTTCCGGGACATCGGCGCGAATGCGTATCTTCGCTGGAAGGAATGGCGGGCGCGGGCGGAGTAGAGGCTTAAGGCAGGCTCAGCTTCGACATCCGTCCGCCATCCACGGTGAAGACCTGACCGGTTACGAACCCGCTCTCCTCTGCCGCCAAAAAGGCGACGAGCGCGGCGACCTCCTCCGGCTTCCCCGTCCGGCCGACCGGGTGGATCTTGCCCAGATCGCGCCGAAACGCCTCCGGGTCGGGCATCCCGGCCACGTAGTCCAAGTTCAGATCGGTCTCGATCCAGCCCGGCGCGACAGCGTTGCAGCGCACCCCGTCAGAGCCGTGATCGACCGCGACCGCGCGGGTCAGAGCGTGCAGTCCGGCCTTGGACGCGCAGTAGGCCGCGTGACCAGGATTGGAGCCAAGCCCTTCGACCGAACCGATGTTCACGATCGTCCCCGTCCGCTCCTTGAGCGCCGGCAGAGCGGCTTTGATCATCAGAAACGGCGCGGTCAGGTTGACGGTCAGCGTTCGGGTCCAGTCGTCGAGCGACATCTCCTCAACTGTCGCCTCCTGCATGACGCCCGAGCCGTTGATAAGAACGTCGAGTTGGCCCGCGCGGTCGAGCACCGCCTCCACCACCCGCGCCGGCGCGTCCGCTTCAGCGAAATCGGCCTCGATGCTTTCCCTCTCTTCATCCGCGCTGCGTTGCGCCGAGTATACCCGGGCGCCTTCCGCCTCAAATCGCCGGGAGATCGCCTGTCCGATCCCGGTCCGTCCCCCGGTCACCAGCGCCACTTTGCCCTCAAACCGTTTCATCCGACCGGCTTCCCGCCGTTCACTTCCAAAAGCGCGCCACACATGTACCGCGCGTCGTCCGACACCAAAAACGCGACGACGTCGGCGATGTCCTCGGGTTCGGCGATACGGCCCAGCGGCACGCTGTCGTTCAGCGACTCGATGCCCTTGTCGGGGTCCAGCCCCCGGATCTCAAAACCGGTGCGGATCATCGGGGTATTCACTTCGTTCGGACAGACCGCATTCACTCGAATGCCCTGCCGGGCGTGATCGCGACCGAGACACTGGGTCAAGGACGCCACGGCGGCCTTGGACATGATGTAGAGCGGATGGTCCGGTCCGGGATGCACGCCCCAACAAGAGGAGGTGTTGACGATCGCGCCGCCGCCGGCCGCCTCCATGATCGGAATCGCCGCGCGGCAGAGACGGAAGGGCGCCTCCACGTTGACGGTCATCGCGAGCCGGTAGTCCGCGTCGCTGGTCTCGGTGATCCGCCCGCGCGGGATCACGCCTGCGTTGTTCACCAGAATGTCCAACCCGCCAAGCCGCTCTTCTGCCAGGCCCGGCAAGGCGTCACAAAAGGACGGATCGGTCAGATCTCCGGGCAGATCGCTCGCTTCTGACATATCCGTTCCTAGGACCTCCGCCCCATCCTGGCGCAGTCGCGCGACGATGGCGCGGCCGATGCCGCCTTCGGATCCGGTAACCAAGGCTTTCTGACCTGCCAGCCGCATCTCAATACTCCTGGTTCAGCGCCTCCGCCGCAGGGATCTCACGCTCGCGCCGCGCGATGTAGTCGTTGAGCGCCTCGTCGGCGGCAAGATCCAGCTTGGGTTCTTCATAGGCTGCCAGAAGCTTCTTTGCGTAGGTCAGCGCGCGTTCCGTGATCTCCACCGAGCCTTCCGCCGCCCATTGTTCGATGGAGTTGTTGTCGAATAGGTCCGGCATGAAGAACGCGGTCTGGAAATGCTCCTGCGTGTGCTGATGGCCCAGATAGTGCCCGCCTGGCCCGACATCAGGAACGGCGGCGAGCGCCTCTTCGAAATCTTCCCATTTCGGGCCTTCGGCCATGCGGTATGCCATGGCGCATTGTTCGGCATCGACCACGAACTTGGCAACCGAGCAGTGCATGCCGGCTTCGTTCCACCCCGCCGAGTGCCAGATGTAGTTGGCGCCGGAATGGATCACCGCCGACAATGTCGTGGCGCTCTCATAACCCGCCTGGGCGTCGAAGGTTTTCGCTCCGCCCAAGGTGTTCGAGGTGCGCCACGGCACGCGATAATGCCGGGCCATCTGGCCGATCATGAAGTTCATCAGGCTGATCTCGGGCGTGCCCGCCATCGGTGCGCCGGATTTCATCGACACGGTTGAGAGGTAGTGGCCGTAAATCGCCGGGCAGCCCCTGCGGATGACCTGGGTATAGGCGAGCGCGCTCAGCGCCTCGGCATTCAGCTGCGCGACCGTTGCCGGCACGCTCGCCGGGGTGTTGGCGCCGCCCAAAACGAAGGGCGAGCAGAGGACTGGTTGATTCCGGCGGCAGAAGGCGCGCATCGCGCCCAGCATCGTCTCGTCCCAGACAAGCGGAGAGTTTCCGTTGCAGTTTCCTGTTGTTACGGGGTGATCTTCAAGAAACTCATCTCCGAACAAAACGGCGCACATATCTATGACGTCTTCGGCGTTCTTCGGGCTGGTGGTCATGCCCATGAAGGTCTTGTCCGAATGTTTCATCGAGGAATAGGTGATCCGCAGGTGACGATGGCTGATCGGATGATCGTAAGGCTCGACAATGTGATGGGCGCTGGAATGCAGCGCCGGCAGCATGTGGCTGAGCTTGTGGAACATCGCCAGATCGGCAAGCGTCGGGTTGCGCCGCACATCTTCCAGATCGCGAAGGTAGGGCGCGCCGGTCATCGGCACGAAGATCGAGCGATTTCCGCCGAGGGGAACGCTCTTTTTCGGGTCGCGGGCGTGGTAGGTGAAGCTTTCCGGGATTGTCGAAATCAGGTCCCGGACCAGACCTCGATCCAGGAAAACCGTTTCTCCATCGATCTTTGCGCCTGCTTGGCGCCAATCCTCGAGAGCGATCGGATCGCGGAAGACGACGCCGACGTTTTCAAGGATGTTCATCGACGCGCTGTCGATCGCCTCTACCCGCGCACCGTCGAGCACTTCGCAAACCGGCAGTTTGCGGGTGAGGCCGGGCAGCATTGTGAAGTCCGTGGCGGTCCGTATCGCCCTCCGCGCGGCGCGCCCGCCGCTTCTGGCCCTGGAGCGCTCTGGTTTCGTCGCTGTCATCATGAACCCAACTCCTTCGCGCGATTATGCGGCGCGACTTCAATCGCCATCGCGGCATTATGCGAAGAAATCACGTCGAAATCCGACCCGGCGCGCCGCTTGCGCGGCACGCGGCGCGGGCATCGATTGCAATGAAGTCCGCCCATTATGCCGATGATAAAAAGGTGAAGTTTTGGTGACATCAAACCGTAGACGCCGCCGACTTTTCGTGTTTGGATCGTGATGTGTCGCTTTTTGTCTACTCAAATCCGCTGCGCGGCGGGACGCTGCGCGTCAGTGGCTGCGACTGCTCAATGCACCCAAGAAAAACAACCAAACCACTCAGGGAGTACTCATGACTAAGAAAAACCAGATCTTGATGGACCGGCTCGCCGAGGCCGCCCGCCAGGGCAAGATCTCGCGTCGGCAATTCATGCATCATTCCACCGCGGCGGGCGTCACCGCCGTGACCGCGACGGGCCTATGGACGCAGCACGCGAAAGCGCAGCCGAAGTCCGGAGGCACGCTCCGCGTAGCTCAGCATGACGGCAACACGACCGACACCCATGATCCGGGCGTCTATCAATCAAACTTCGACATCGGGCTCGTGCACTCGCACCGGTCGTTCCTCACCATGATCAACCCGGACGGCTCGCTTGGCCCCGATCTCGCGACGGAATGGTCGGCCACGCCCGACGCCGCGCAGTGGACCTTCAAGCTGAACCCGGCCGCGACGTTCCACGATGGGAACAAAGTAACCGCAAACGACGTCGTCGCTTCGATGAACTACCATCGCGGCGAGGCATCGACTTCGGCGGCCAAGGCGCTTCTGGCTGGAGTCACCGACATCACCGACAACGGCGACAGCGTGACCTTTGTGCTCGAGGCCGGCAACGCCGACCTGCCTTGGCTTCTCACCGACTATCACCTTTGTATTGTGCCGGCGAATGCGGACGGCACCGCCAATTGGCAATCCGGAATCGGTTCCGGGCCTTACAAGATCGTTGAGCTTGACTTCGGAACTGGTTGTCGTCTGGTCCGGCATGACGACTGGCACGGCGAGGGCGCCTATTTCGATGAGGTTGAAGTCCTGGTCGTCAACGACCCGAACGCGCGTCAGACCGCACTGGTCACCGGCGACGTCGACACAGCCACGCTTCTTGAGAACAAGACGCTTGGTCTGCTGGGTCGCAACCCGGACATCGTGGTTGAGAACGTCGCGTCAGGCCAGTGCCTCACGATGCCGATGCACACCGACACGGCTCCGTTCAACATCCCTGAAGTCCGTCAGGCCCTGAAGCTTTCGATCAACCGCGAAGAGCTGATCGAGAAAATCGCGTTCGGCGCGGCGACCATCGGCAACGACTTCCATCATTCGCCCGCCCAGCCTTACTGGCCTTCGGATATTCCGCAGCGCGAGTACGATCCCGATCAGGCCAAGTCGCTTCTTGCGTCGGTCGGAATGGAAGGCCTCACGGTCGACTTCTCGACGGCCGACTCGATCACCACGGGCGCTGTGGATGCCGCGGTTCTTTACGCCGAACAGGCGAAGGCGTCGGGCATCAACATCAACGTGGTGCGCGAACCCAACGACGGCTACTGGTCGGACGTGTGGCTGGTGAAGCCGTGGTGCATGGTTCTCTGGGGGTCGCGTCCGACGCCCGACATCATGTACACGCTGGCCTACTCTTCGGGCGCGGCCTGGAACGAGAGCCGCTGGGAGAACGACGGGTTCAACGAGCTTCTTCAGAAGGCGAAGGCCGAGCTCGACGACACCCTTCGCGCCGAGATGTATCGCGACATGGCGATGATGGCGCGGGACGATGGCGGAACCGTCATTCCATACTTCCCGAACTTCATCTACGCGCGGCGGTCGGCCGTTGGTCGAGGCGATAGCCTCTCGCCCGCGTGGCAGATGGACGGCTACCGGTATGCCAGCCGCTGGTACTTCACGTAAAGAAATCGAGAGGGCCGGCGCAGCGCGCGCCGGCCCTTTTCATGGGGACAGTCGTCAAAAATACAAAAACTGACGCGGATGGGCGCCCTTAGTCTGGCGCCGGGAGGACACAATGGGGGATCTGCTTGGGCTGGTGCTGAAAAGGCTCGGCCTCGGGCTCGTGACGCTTCTGGTCGTTTCGATCCTGATTTTCTTCGCCGTCGAGCTTCTGCCGGGCGACATCGCGGAAGCGGTGCTTGGTCAATCAGCAACTGACGAAACGCTGGCCGCCCTGCGCGAGCAGCTCGGCCTGGACCGACCCGCTATCGTACGGTACTTCGACTGGCTTGGAGGCGCCGTTGTTGGCGACTTCGGCGTGTCGCTGGTTTCCGGCGACAGGGTCACTGATGCCATTGCCGACCGATTCCTGAACACGCTGTTCCTTGCGGCTTACGCGGCAGTAATCGCCGTCCCAATCTCGATTTTCCTCGGCGTCGTCGTGGCGCTCTTGCGGAATACGGTCTTCGACCGCGTCGCGAATGTCGTGACGCTGACTTCGATCTCGTCGCCCGAGTTCTTCCTGGGCTACATTCTGATTCTTTACCTCGCAGTGAAAACCAATGCTTTCCCAGCCATCGCGAGCCTCTCGGGCGACATGACATTTGGCGAGCTCTTGCACCGGACGTTCCTTCCTGCGCTGACGCTTGTCCTTGTGGTCACCGCGCATATGATGCGGATGACGCGCGCGGCGATCATCAACCTGCTCGCCTCGCCCTACATCGAGATGGCGCGACTCAAGGGCATGCCGCCCTGGAAAGTGATCGTGAAGCACGCCCTGCCAAACGCCTGGGCGCCGATCATCAACGTTGTAGCTCTGAACCTCGCCTACCTGATCACCGGCGTCGTTCTGGTCGAAGTGGTGTTCGTCTACCCCGGCGTTGGCCAGCTTCTCGTCGACGCGGTGTCCAAACGGGACTTCCCCATCGTGCAGGCCTGCTGCCTGATCTTCGCGGCCACCTTCATCCTGCTGAACCTGGCGGCCGATGTTGGCGCGATCCTGACAAATCCGCGTTTGCGGCATCCGAAGTGAGGGCGGGACTATGAGCATGTTTGTCATCGGATATTATGCCGCCCTAATCGCGGCGTCCTGCCTCGCGGCTTACTTCCAGCGCCGCCAGGTCTTCCTGCTTCTCTTCTCGCTCACGCTGGTCTCCTTCGTTCTGGGGATCATCGGTGGCGTCCCGGCGCTCCGCGTCGTGACGATCTGCGCGGGGCTCCTGGCGCTTGCGGCCGGCACGTCCTACGCCTTCCGCGAGTTCCTGATCCAGATCTCCAAGCCGGGATTGGCGAAGGAGCTGCGCACCGCGCCGCTCACCGCCGCCTTCGGCATGTTCGTGATCTTTACCTACGCGATTGCAGGGGTCTTCGCGCCATGGATCGCGCCGCATGGCGAGTCCGAGGTCATCTCCTCGGCCTTCGCGCCGGCGGACGAGAGCATGCTTCTCGGCGCCGATCAGCTGGGCCGGGATATCTTCAGCCGCATCATCTTCGGCGCCCGGAACTCCGTCGGAATCGCGCTGGTCGCGACCACGCTCGCCTTCGTCATGGGCGCGCTCGCGGGACTTCTGGCGGCAGTCAAAGGCGGGTGGTTCGACAATTTCATCGGCCGTACCGCGGACGTGATTATGTCGGTCCCGTCGCTGATCTTCGCGCTTCTGATGCTGTCGATATTCGGCACCAATCTCTGGGTGATCGTCGTTGTCGTCGCCGTGATCTACTCTCCGAGGGTCTTCCGCCTGACGCGGGCGGTCGCGGGCAACATCGTGGTCATGGACTATATCGAGGCCGCGAAGCTTCGGGGCGAGGGCGACTGGTACCTGATCCGCAAGGAGATCTTGCCGAACTCGACCGCGCCTCTTATCGCGGAGTTCGGGCTGGAGTTCTGCTTTGTGTTCCTGCTGATCGCCGGCCTGAGCTTCCTGGGTCTGGGCATTCAGCCGCCTACAGCCGACTGGGGCTCAATGGTGCGAGAGAACGCGACGCTGATCTCGTTTGGCGACATAACGCCGCTCATACCGGCAGCCGCCATCGCGCTCTTAACGGTCGCGGTGAACTTCGTCGTTGACTGGATGCTGTTCAGGTCCTCGGGCCTGAAGGAGATGTAATATGGACAAATTCGCAGATAAGGACGTCATCCTCAAAATCCGGGATCTGGAGATCGACGGGTATTCGGATGAGACCTGGATACCGATCATTAAGGGGGTCGATCTGACGCTTCATCGGGGCGAGGTCATGGGCCTGATCGGGGAATCGGGCGCCGGCAAGTCTACGATCGGCGCTGCCGCCATGGGCTACGCCCGTGACGGCACCCGAATCTCCAAGGGCTCAATCGAGTTTGACGGGATGGAGCTCACCACAGCGTCCGAGTCGGACCGGCGGGCGCTGCGGGGATCCCGCATTGCCTATGTCGCGCAATCGGCGGCTGCGTCGTTCAACCCGTCGCACAAGCTGATCGACCAGCATACGGAGGCGCCGATTCACTACCGCATCAAGAAGCGGATGGAATCGCAGGAAGATGCCATGGCGCTCTACGAGCGTTTGCGCTTGCCCAACCCCAAGGAGATCGGTTTCCGCTATCCGCACCAGGTCTCGGGCGGGCAGCTCCAGCGCGCGATGACAGCGATGGCGATGTCTTGCCGGCCCGATTTGATCATCTTCGACGAGCCGACGACCGCCCTCGACGTGACGACCCAGATCGAGGTTCTGGCGGCGATCCGCGACATCGTGGATCAGTTCAACACGGCGGCGATCTATATCACCCACGACCTCGCGGTCGTGGCGCAGATGGCGGACACGATCAAAGTGCTTCTCAAGGGCGAAGAGGTCGAGGAGGCGCCGACCGAAACCATGCTGGACGACCCGCAGGAGGATTACACCAAAAGCCTCTGGGCCGTCCGCAGCTTTCAACGTCCGATCAAGCGCCGCCCGACTGACGGCACCTTGCCGGTGATCTCGGTTCAGAACGTCGACGCGGCCTATACCGGCGGTGCGAAAGTGCTCGACGATGTGTCGTTCGATATCTATCCCGGCATGACCGTAGCGGTCGTCGGCGAGTCAGGGTCCGGCAAGTCGACGACGGCCCGGGTCATAACCGGGCTGTTGCCGCCGTCGAAAGGGCAGGTCCTCCACAACGGCGATCCGCTGCCCAACGACTACAGGAGCCGCACCCGCGATCAGCTCCGTCAGGCGCAGATGATCTATCAGATGGCGGACACGGCGCTAAACCCGAAGGTGAGGATTAGCGACATCATTGGCCGCCCTGCGCAGTTCTATTCGGGTCTGCACGGACAGGCGCTCAAGCAGCGCGTAGACGAGCTTCTGGACCTGATCGAGCTTGACCCGGCCAAATTCTACAACCGCTATCCGCCTGAGCTGTCCGGTGGCCAGAAGCAGCGAATCGGCATCGCGCGGGCGCTCGCGGCCGAGCCCGAGTTCATTATCTGCGACGAGGTGACAAGCGCGCTTGATCAGCTTGTGGCCGAGGGCATTCTCCGGCTTCTGGATCGGCTGCAGCACGATCTCGGGTTGGCCTATATGTTCATCACCCACGATCTTGCGACCGTCCGTTCGATCGCGGACGAGGTGGTGGTCATGCAGCAGGGCAAGGTCGTGGAACAAGGTCCCAAGGACGAGATGTTCCAGCCGCCGCATCATCCCTACACGGACTTGCTGCTGTCATCGGTGCCCGAGATGGACCCGAACTGGCTCACCGCTTTGCTGGAGGAGCGCGGAGTCGACAACATTGGTGAAGCCGCTACCACGCAAGGCGGTGCGCAGCCTCAGGAAGGCGCCCAGCCGTCGTGATGGAATGAATGAATGGCGTTTCGCGGTCGTTCAGATGATCGCGAGCGCCGAACCGGCCATGGCGCCCAAAAGAACCAGATAGACAAGAAGCAACGCCGGCAGGTTGCCGCCACGCGCACGGGTTTCGCGGATAAGATCATCACGTGTCAGCATGGCCGCATTCCTTGTCCAAACCGGCGATTCGCACTCGTCTCTATTCGCGCAGGTAGGCCAAGTGATGGCGCGTTTCAAGCGCCGGGCTTTGACAATTTTCGGTGTGTTCAAAATGTCGCGACAGGCGTTCTCGGGATGCGTGCTCGCGGTCGCCAAGATCGGAAAAAAATTCAATATCTACAAATAATTGGCTCGAGTTCCGGCGCTCGGCTCTAAGGGCCTTTCCGGAGCCCCCCGCCGTGCGCAATGCTGTTATGCTCCCGCCGCAACAGGATTGCCGGAGGTGAATGGGCTGCCGGGGGTCACGCGGCGATCAAACCGCAGCGGGCGCGCGAACGATCCAGTAGAGCGCCCAAGCGCTCGATCGTTCTGAGGAGATAGAGTGGTGGTGGTCGCAGTCTCCCGCGAACCGGTCTCTGCGGACAAATTCCCTGGAAACAGGGAATTTACAGGGAAATTGCGCGTTTTTCGGCCGTGCATTCAGATTTACTCGCCGTTTCAACGCCAAATTTCAGTGGGTTAGGGGGGATTTCCCTGCTCAGCGAAAACAGGGAATTTGGCGCGACCGATCAGGGTATTCTGGTGTCTGAACAGGGAAGACGGGCGCGGTATCAGCGAATTTGCGCTATCGGAATTTGGGGACGTCCAGTTCGTCCAGCCCGTCATCTTCCTCGGCGTCAGTGATAGTTGCCCAAAGCAGAGTAACGGCGTGGCCGTTCTTGCCGACGCGGGTTTGCTCAAAGAGCTCGGCGACACTTTCGTCATCCGTCCAGGACCCCGGATGACATTCCTGCATGCGCGTGAAACCACTGGCCCTCTGTGCGATAGCCCGTGCAGCTGGTGTGTCGGTCGCAAGACGCGACCCGGACTCGGGTTTGACCCACGGGAACGAGGGTCCACGGATCGGGTATCGGACGCGTCCGTTGTGGGACCAGACGGCCGCCAGGGGTTCGGGGTGCATTGCGACGTAGCGACGAACGCACGCCTCGAGGCTTATGTCGAGTTCGTCCCGCATGACCTGCGTGGCCTTAAGGTCCGGATCGTCATTCAGGAACCGCCTTGTCTTGTACCCCGGCGCCAGCACCTCAATCGCAAACCTATTGGCTTGGGTCTCCTGTCGGCGCTGTTGCCGGTCTTCCCGCGTTTCGCGCATGTCTGATGCCCGGCACTGAAACCCCTCGGATGCCGTCAGAACATGATGCTCCATCAGGAAATGCCCGAGTTCGTGCGCAACGGTGAAGCGTGCACGGCGGCGTCCTCGGCCTGTGTTGGCCAGGATCGCGCCCTGGCTACGAACCTTGTCGGTCAGGAGCATGCCTTCGAAGCCGTCAAAGTTGTCTAGCCGGACCTCGCCGATATCGAGGCTCCGGGCGATCTCCACCACCGGGACAGCCCCGTCGATACGACCGATCTGCGAGTGCAGCGTCGCCGCGATACGCTCCGGCGTGTGCAGATCAGCGAGGTCGATCCGCGACAATTGCACCGTTCAGTCCCCTCCGGCCTTCGCCTTCATGGCGGCAATGGTCGCCTCGATGACGCTTCGATCTCCTGGGGAGAGTGCCCCGAGGTCGCGGTGGATCCTCTCGATCTGCATGTCCTCTTCTCCGGGTTCGTCAGCGTCACCGACCAGGGCATCCACGCTGACCCCAAAATGCCGCGCAAGTTTGCGGACCAGTTCGAAGGAGGGGTTCTTGCTGCGGCCCTTCTCGAGCTCCCAGATATGCGCCTTCGATACACCGACCGCGTCGGCCACCTGCTGCAGCGACTGGCTGCTCTTCTGTCGCAGGCTGAATATGTGCTCGCCGATCTGCATTGGATCCTCCCTGGCTGATTTACCTGACGGAGACATACGCCCCTGTTTGACAAAAAGCCAGTCGTAAGATAAATCATACGATAGAGGCAGGCCAGATGATTCCCGGCTGCAGGCAGAAAACCAACAGGAGGTCACGACATGACCCGGCAGAACATCGAAAAGATCGCGCTGGGCGATCTCAAACCCTGGGCGAAGAATGCGCGGACGCATTCCAGAAAACAGATCCGGCAGATCGCTGAAAGTATTCAGCGGTTCGGGTTCACGAACCCGGTCCTTATCGACGGGGCGGGGACAATCCTGGCCGGGCATGGGCGGGTTGAGGCTGCGCGACTCCTTGGAATGGCATCGGTGCCGTGTCTGCGCATTGAGGAAATGACCGAGACCGAGAAACGCGCCTACGTTCTCGCCGACAACAAGCTGGCGCTGAATGCCGGCTGGGACGAGGACC
>JASJAU010000053.1 GCA_030066855.1 Paracoccaceae bacterium
AACGAACCCAACCCGCAACTCTAGCGTGTATTCCAGCCGGAGCGCCCCCGCTCAATCAGCCAGTAGAGCCTGGGCGCGACTCGAACCGCCGATAAAGCTTCGACTCGGCTGTCGGCCTCAACCCCCCGACGGGGTTTCGCTGCCGCCATGAAGCCGCCGGATCGCGCCCGCCATTCCGAGTTTCATCATTAACGCGGAGGAGAACAATCAAGAGGCCTCCTCCGCCGCGCGCGGCCGGGCCTCACGTCAGAGCGGCGTATAGGAGCCGGAGCGCGATTAGCGCGAGCAGGACGAGGATGATCCGGTCGAAGACCTCCTTGGGCAGCGCTCTCGCCAACATCGCGCCCAGCGGCATCGTTCCAAACAAGGGGACCGTTGCGGCCAGACTAAGAACAGCCGTCTCTCGCGTGAAGATGCCGAGCGCCCAGAGCGCGGGCAATTGCGCCAAGCCGGCCGACAAAAAGAAAATGGCGATGGTCGCGATGAACTCCAACCGCTCGAGCCGCATGGCGTTCAAAAAGGTAACGGAGACAGGCGCGGAGACGCCGCCGGCCCCCTGCATCACGCCTCCAACAAAGCCCGCCGGCGCAGCCAAACGGGCGCCCAGGCTTCTGCTTAGCACCCAGCCGGGACGGGCGGCCCGCACGAAGATATAGACAAAGACCACCATCGCGAGACCGGCAAGCAGAAGATCGCCCGGCAACCAGGCCAGAGCCAGTGAGCCCGCCAAGATGCCCACGGCCCCGAGGCCTGCGAACCTGATCAGAAAGAGACGGGGCAACGCGTGCGCGCGGTACTTCCAGGCTTGCCAGAGATTTCCAAGGATATTCGGCAGAACGAAGATCGCGACGGCGAAGGGCACGTCATACAGCAGCGCCAGAACGGGGATCACGATGATCGGGGCCCCCGCCCCGGTCGCCCCTTTCAATATTCCCCCGGCCGCAAGGGCGCCGGCGCCGAGAGCCAAGCCCGTCCAGTCCATGCCAGCAAAGTCTGGTCTCCGAGCGGGAAAGTCGAGCCGGAAATGCCCTGCCAGGGTTAGTCCGAAACGGACCCGCCGCTCTCCATCAGATTCCAAGTGTTGGGACCTGACAAGACAAGGTTCTTCCGCGCGACGGCCCGCAGGCCGTCGTTTAGGAGCTGACTCAGATCCTCGCCTACGCCAGCGCTGTAGGCATGATAAAGGTGTCCGGTCGGGCTCTCCGTTTCCAGGTCGCTCAGATCAATCACCTCGACCCCGTCGAGCGCCGCAATGTCGTTTCCCGTCTCGCCAAGCCGTGGGTAGCCATGCAATTGCGCAGACAGCGCGAGCGGCCGGTCGTCATCCGCGACATAGACCGTGATGCTCTTGGCGATCGGCGTGACGCGCGGCAGCAGACGCTGGAATATCGCAAAGTCCATATCGGGGGCGAGCAGGACGATCTCGCCGAGGCGGATGTCCGGACGCCGGAACGCCACTTCATAAAGGGCGAGCGCCACCCCCCGCGCCCCCATGCTATGCCCGATAACGTCCACGACGCCGCTGCCAAACCGGCTATCCAGCGCTATAATGGCGTCCGCGAGATCAGGCACGCTCCAATACAGATCGGCCTCGTCATGCATGTAGTTGGCCAAATCACCGTCCGATGGCCAACTGAACCACAGGAAACGGCCGGCGAGGCCGGCGTTCTCCTGAACCAAAGCGGCGCGACGGCACCCCTTCTCGAAGTCGATGTAATAGCCGTGAACGAAAATCGCGGGCGGGGTCTCCCGCAACGCGTCAAGGACCGCGTCGACTTCAGTCACCTGAACCTCTTCGACGCGCAGAAACTGCTCTCGAATGAACGCCGGCGCAGAGTCTGCCAGAGGCGCGAGCGCCCCAAGCTCGACATCCCGCACCCGGCACCAGCCGGCCCGTAGAACGCTGCGCTCGTCTCCGAAGAACGCGCCCGGGCCGTCCGCGGCCGCCAGGTCGCGAAGGGTCAAAAAAGGGACCCGCCAGTCAACGCCATCCGTTTGCGACTGTGACGGGAAAGGAAACGCGATCATCAGGGCGCCCAACATGCTGCCGACGCGGATGGCCGCTCCAAACACATTAGACGGCAAATGCATCGCGAACCTCCTGAATTAACCTCCAATTGCATAACGCGCGATGTTTCCGAAGTCGCGCTTGATTTGATCGGTCAGAGCGCGGCGCGACGCGAAACGGCTGACGGCTCGCGCGCCTGAAGTCGCGAATCCGCCTTTTCATTCCCGACTCAGGCGACGGAACGCAAGCCATCGCCGTTTCGGGCCTTCGCGAGGTCCATGTAGTGACGCTTGCGCCTGTTGAACTCGCGATCGCTGTAGACCTCCGCGGCGAGCCACACGAAGCCTTGCTCCAACTCCTCCACGCTCATTCGGGCGGGCACGTAGTTAACGTCGAACAAGGTGCAGCGATCCCAGTATCGTTCGGCAAGCAGCCGTCCATCCCGTTTCAGCCGCTCATAAAGCGGCGTTCCCGGAAAGGGCGTCTGGACGGTCAGCTGCACTTCGAGAAGGTTCGAGGCGCGAACGAAGTCCAGCAGCTCGGCGAAGACCGAGGAGGTATGAGAATCGAGGCCCAGGACGAATGTGCCGTTGACGCTAATCCCGGCCGCCTGAATGCGGGATATGGCGGACAGGTACTTGTCAAAGCGACGGGCCTTCCAATCGTGGGGGTCCAAGCCGACGAGGCCTCCTTCGCTCGGGCTCTCCAGCCCGATGAGGATTTGTTTGCAGCCGGCCTTCGCCATGAGGTCCAGCAACTCGGGGTCGTCGGCGACGGATATGTCGGTTTCCGTGAACCAGCGGAGATTGAGCGGCGCCATCTCCTTGAGAAGCGCCTTTCCCCATTTCTTGTTCACGAAGGTGTTGTCGTCGGCGAGCTCGACGAAGGGGCTGTCGAACGCCGCCGTTGCCGCTCGCAATTCCTCGATGACCCGCTCGACGGGTTTTTGCTGAAAGCTCGACGTGATCCGCAAACTGGCCGCGCAGAATTCGCAATTGATTGGACATCCGCGCGATGTCTGGACGGTGACCCGATTGTAGGGCCGTCCCTCCAAAAGATCGAAACGGGGCATCACGTAGGCCCCGGGCGCGAACACGCCCTTTCGAAGCCCCTGATACCGCTTCTTCATGCGTCCGGCCTTGAAGTCGGCGACAAGCTCAGGCCAGGCCCCTTCCGCGCCGTCAACGACGATGGCGTCGGCGTGTTGCCGCGCCTCGTCGGGCATGAGCGAGACATGGAGCCCGCCAAGCGCGACGGGAACGCCCATGGCGCGATACCGGTCCGCCAGCGCGTAGGTCGCCTCGATCCGCGCTGTGAAGGAAGAGATGCCGACAAGATCGAAACGTTCGAGTTCTGCGTCGTCCTCCGGAACGCTGTCGTACTCGATGTAGGCGACCTCGACGTCCGGCGGTGTCAGCGCCGCGACGGTCAGGAGACCGAGGCTCGGCAAGGACGCGATGACTTTGCCGCGATTGACGAAGCCGGGCAGCGTCACGCCCATCTCGGCAAGCTCTTCCGTCCGGACCCGGACGCCGCTCATTGCGATCAGACCGATACGCATCATACCGCCTCCGCATTTTCAATAAGCGCCGCTTCGACAATCTCCAGCATGCCCCCGATCGTTGAGGCCTTCTCGCTGTCGATGTCATAGATTGTGAGATCGAACGCGTCTTCGACTTCAGAGAGAAGTTCGAGGCGGCCCAGACTGTCCAAGCCAATCACTTCTGCGAGGTTTTCGTCGGCTTTGAGACGCGACACATCCTCTTCGGTGATCCGCGCCAGCGCCTTCCGGATTTCTATTTCGATTTTCTGCCTGTTCATGTCGTGTCTCCTTGGCGGCGGCGGATCGCGCTGAGCGCGCAAATGGCGATAGCGACGGTGACCGCGGTCGAGGGGATCGCGGCAAGGTATTTCAGGGGCTGCCAGATGGTGGCGGCGATCAGCACGGCGGGCATCCCGATGTTGCCGATCAAAATGGATCGGAGCGCGAGACGATCGAGGTCGGGACGGACCGGCGCCTCGGTAATCTGTCGCGCGACGAGCATGTGGAGAATGCCGAGCGCGAACATCGCGATATGGGCGAGACGCAGGAACCGGCGCGGCAGCGAGTCGTAGGGTCCGATCCAATCCGGCGTCGGAAAGGGGCCGTTGAAGGACCAGAGCCCCATCACCATGCCGCTGAGCGCGCCCCCCAGGATCGAGCACCAGGCGATCATGGCCGCGCGCGAGCGGATCAAGGCGGCGTCGCCACCTCGCCTCAGGGAGGTCGATGAAAGGGATTCGGGCGCGCCATCGGGCATGACAATCTCCAATCGCAGGGGCGGCGTGTCGGGCCGACCATTGGGTGTGCGGGGCTCAACCAATAAGCCTGAGCGACAGATCGAAAAGCATGAGCGCGTAGACAGCCGCCAATCCGCCCAAGGCGATGGCTTGCGCGGGTTGAATTGGGAAAGTTCGGCCGCCCCGGGACACGCGCCCTTCCGCCTGGACGCAACCTGCGGACGCGGCCGAAGACGCGATATCCGGGCTTCTATGCGGCTCCGCGAAGAGAGGAACCACGTTGCAGCCTACTGACTGCGGGTCGCCTTTTCTCTTATCATGCAGCATGCCGGGTCTCGTCAAATTATTAAGCGTTGTTTAATAAAACTAGTTAAGAAATGAACACTGTTCAACATTTTTCTGTTGCTTGGGGGAAAAATCCATTAACATGCTGAAATATGGCGAGAAGATCGGATCATACGCGGGATGAGCTGACCCGGATGGCGCTCGAATCAGCCCGCGCGATTGTTGTCAAAGACGGGATTTTCCGCTTGTCCGGCCGCAAGGTCACGTCCCGCATGGGGTATACGATCGGCACGCTCTACCAGCTGTTTGACAGCATGGATGATCTCGTGGAGCGCATGAATGCGGAGACGCTGTCGGACCTCTACGACTTCTGCTTGGAAGGCGCCGAGCGGGATCAAGTGTCAGAAAAGCTGAGGGCCTTCGGCTTGCTCTTCACCGAATTCGTGAATGAGCGTCCCAACGAATGGGACGCGGTCATGACTTATCAATACCGGGACGGGCATAAGGCGTCGGAGGCGTACAATACCGAGATTTTCCGGCTTTTCGGACTGATGAAGGACGCGACCCGCCATCTCTATGCGGAGGATGATAACGCCAGGCACTCCGCGGATATGGCGGTCCTCTGGGCGAGCCTCACCGGGATCCTGGGCGTCGCGCGGTCCGAGCGGCAGGTCGGCGGCCTGTCCCTCGATCAGATGCTGGATCAGTTGATCCGGCTCTACCTGGATGCGCGGTCGTGAAACAGCGAGGCGTTCAGGCCTGTGACAGGCGTATCGACCGGAGAGTTGGCGAACAGAAAGCCCGCATGCACGCCGCGATCACGAGGGCCCAGTACCCCCGGCCGGCTTAAACCGCAGATGTCAGTGCTCAACCGAGCTCTTTCGGGAATTCTTCGCTCTCGAACGCCTCCAATACGGAACAAGGCGGACCTAGGTCAACGCGATACCAAGGTGTGCGATAGAACCTACTCGGACCAGTCCGTCCGAACCGGCAAGCTTCTCGAGAGCCGGGCCTGGTTGACCACGGATTGAATGAACGCGCTCTTCGCCTCGGTGTAGTCCGCGACCGATCCCTCGTGAATCGCCGCCGCCCGCCGTTTCGCCTCCGCATAGCGCCAGATGATACCGGGATGGGCGCGCAGCCAGTCGCGGAACAGCCGTTCGTCCTTGGTTTCCCAGACGTCTTCCGTAACCACATGCAGATTGAACCCCTCGACGCGCCCCGTGCCGGGTCGGGCAAACGCTCTTCTGTGCCGAAAACCGCCCTCGAGGCGTCCATACCCCCGCTGGCTCAGCGCCGGAAGGAAGGCGTCTGCATGCTTCAGACTTCCGACGCTCGCCATCATGTCGACGACCGGTTTGGCGTCCAGTCCAGGAACCGAGGTGCTGCCAATGTGCTCGACTTCTAGGAATGGACATCCGGGCAGATCGAGAATGGCGCGGCGCTCGGATTGGAAATCCTTCGCCCACTGCGGATTATGTTTGACGATTTGGATATGCGATTCTCGGTCTGGCACGCGCCGGCAGGTTAAGCCGTTCGCTCTGTCGGGCTCCAGCGAGATGTTCCGAGCCTGCCCGGTTCATTTTGGCGACGGCCGAAGAAGAAGTGCGCTACGCTGACCGGAATGCGCCCGCCCGGCATGCCAGGCGGACGCCAAGAAGGGACCCGGTGGCTTTGCACTCGCACGCGCTGAAATCGAACCACTGCTTTGCAGCTCTCAACAACCAGTGTGAGGCGCGGCCTGAGGGCATGCTGGGCATCTACCTGCATGACACGCGGCATTTGAGCGAGTACCGGTGGGACTTTGGCCCCTTGGCCTGTTTGACCCAGAACGTCGGCGCCGACCATTTCTTCCAACACCGGGGCATGTTCGAGGACCGCGCGCAGCGCGTTTCGGTCGCGCGCACCTTCACCCTGCTGCCCGATGGCTTCGAGGACGCCCTCGTCGTGACAAACGAGGACATGGCGGACCGCGAGATCTCGCTTTCGCTGACTTTTGACGTGGATTTCCGAGATGTTTTCGAGGCCCGAGGGCGAGAACGCCAGTCTATTGGATACAACGCGGTTCAGCGGGATGGCCCGCACTTCCGCTATCAGGCGCAGGACGGGGTGATCTGCGAGACGCGCCTCGCTTTCCAAGGATTTCCCCCTGGCGACCGTCTCGCAATCAAAGCGGGGGAAACCCGCCATCTGATCGTTCGAGGCGCGTTCTCATCGTCGCTGCATGGCGCCGAGGACGGGGCGCCGTCCGTGAACTGGACCGAGCCCGCCCGGGCCGCGCTGGCCGCGGCGGCGCCCGTCGCGCTTCAGGCGTTTGCGGACATCGAGATGCTGATGGCGTCTTCGCCACAGGGACCGATCGTTCTGACGGGCGTTCCGAATTTCGTGAATGTCTTCGGGCGCGACAGCCTCATCACCTCCTGGTTTCTGTTGCAGGCGGCGCCGGAGGTCGCGAAGACCACCCTGCGCCTGCTCGCAGCGCGCCAGGGGACCGAGAGCAACGCGATGACGCGCGAGGCGCCAGGGAAGATCGCGCACGAGCTTCGCGACAGCGAGCTGGCGCGGACGGGCGATGTGCCGTTCGGCCGGTACTACGGAACGGCTGACGCGAGCGCGCTCTACGTCATTCTGATGCGCGACTACGTGTCATCGACCGGGGACAAGGCGCTTGCCTCGGAGCTGGCGGACGCGTGGCGCGGCGCAATTGGCTGGTGCCGGCAAGAGCGAGGCGATGACGGCTTGCTGCGCTATTCGACAGAGCCGCTTGGGCGAGGCCTGATTAACAATTCCTGGAAGGACAGCGCGGACAGCATGTCGTTCTCGGACGGAACCCTCGCAACCGGCCGGCTGGCCGTCGTCGAAGTGCAAGGCTATCTCGCCGCCGCGCTCAAGGCGGCTGCGGACCTTGAAGAAGCGGTTGGCGGCGGCCGCGAGGCTGCGACCCTGCGGCAGGAGGCGTCGGAGCTGCGCGATCTGATCGACAGCGCCTTCTGGAATGACGGCATGGGCCTCCATGCCATCGCGGTTGACGACGCCGGCCGGCAATGCGACGTCGTCTCGTCGAACCCCGGTCATTTGCTTTGGGCGGGCGTGCTGAGCGAGAGCCGGGCCAGGGCGGTCGCCGAGAGACTGATGGAGGCCGACATGTGGACCGGATGGGGTGTCAGATGCCTCTCACGCGACGCGCGACGCTACAAGCCGTTGTCCTATCACAACGGGTCCGTCTGGCCGCATGACAACGGTATGATCGCGGCGGGCGCGACGCGCTACGGGCTGACCAATATTGCCGAGAAGGTATGGCGAGGCATGGAAGAGTCTGCGGCGGCGCTTCCGGGTTTGCGCCTTCCCGAACTCTTTGGCGGCTATGACCGCCAGATCGGACGCCCGCCGATCGTCTACGCGCAAACCTGCGCGCCTCAAGCGTGGGCCGCAGCGGCGCTCGTTCACCGCGAGATGGGCTCGCCACCCTAGTGTCCGGCAGTCACGCAAATTGCGTCCCCGCAGTCCGTCTGCGGGGACGCGCGGCGCTCTTAGCGCTCTAGAACAACGTTTTCGACAAATGCTTGCCGGATTTCCGTGTTGAACGGGTTGCCGGGCCAGATGGTCGAGTACTGCCGCATCTCATTCGGCACCAACGCTTTGCTATCGTCGGCGTTCGGGTGCATCGGCGCGGCGCCGAAGACCTGATTGAACGCGGTCTGGGTTTCGGCTGAGCTCACCCAGTTCAGGAATACAAGCGCGGCGGCAGGGTTTGGGGCGTTCGCAGGGACGATGTTGTAGTTGCCCCCGCCGTTCATTCCGAACTCTGGAATGTAGTACTTGATCCGGTCGTCGATCTCTCCCTTCACCTGCAAACCGTAGAGATGGTCCTCCCAGGCGGCGACCATGGTGAACTCGCCGCCGGATATCCGCTGCAGGCTGTCCGTATTCGACGCGGTGATGACGTAGCCGTCGGTGTGATCGAGGAACCAGTCCCATGCCGGCTTGAGCGAGGCCATTCTGTCCTCGGTCACTTCGCCGCTGAGCCAATCATCCATTTCCGCGTTGATGATGTTGCGCGTCACGTTCTGGAAGAACGATGGGCCAGAGCCGCCATTCTCATAGTTAAACCCGAAGGCGCCCGGGTTCGCGGCGAAGAACGCCTCGAAGTCTTCGATGGTCTGCGGCAGGTCCGCGTCTGCGATCTTGTTGGGATCATAGGCGATCCCGGTCTGGTTGCCCCAATAGCCGAAAGCGTAGCCGAGGCCGTCATGACCGCCGAGTTCGGTTCGCATGTTGGGGGCCTCCGGCAGCACGTCGGTGAGCGGCCCAAGCGCCATCTCTGTCGGATCGAACAGATCGATGCGATCCGTGCCCATGGCGAGAACGTCAATATCGCCGGCATCGCGATTCCGTTCAGCTAAGAACTTCTCGATATTCCCTTCGTGGGTGCCCTCCGGGATCACGACCTCAATCCCGTATTCCTCCGTGAACGCCTTGGCGATCTCGCGGTAGCGCGGCTGGAAGTACCAGACGAACCAAGACACCTGGCCCTCCTCCTTGGCCTGGGCGACGATCTCGTCCCAGCTCTTCGACAGGAGTTCGGAGTGCCCCCCGGCAAACGCGCCGGACGCTGTGGCCACCGTGGCGACGGTAGCGATCAAGGTACGAAACATGGTTTGGTCTCCTTTCGGGTTGAAAACAGGACTGCTCTCATCCTTTGACGCCGGTTTGGGCCGGGTTTGCGGATTTCAGCAACCGCTCCAACCCGAGCATCAAAAGGACATTGGGGACGACGAGGATGAGTGACACGACGGCCGCGTTCGGTCGAATGAAGTTGTAGCCAAGGTACGAGTAGAGGATTGAGGGAATCGTCGTGAAATTCGGCGCGCCGACGATGAAGGCGATCGCGAACTCCTCGATCGACTGAATAAAGACGATGATGAGCGATGCGAGAATTCCCGGCAGAAGCGCCGGCATGTAGGCCGCGCGAAACACGGCCAAGGGCGACGCGCCGAGATCTCTGGCCGCGTCGATCAGGTCCTGCCGCACCTGCCCGAACGACACCGTCATGATCCGGATGGCGTAGGGCAGGAACAGAACGCAATGCGCCATCAGGATCGAAAGGAACCGGGAATAGATGCCCAGCGAGAAGATCAGCGACGAGAAGAAGATCGCCAAAACGAACCCGGGCACCACCAGCGGCAGAAGCGTCGCCAGTTGCGCCAGTCCCTTGCCGGCGAAGTCATAGCGGGCGAAGCAATAGGCGGTCGGAGAGGCGAGGATCAGCGTCACGACCGCGACGGTCGGCGCCAGCATGTAGGAGTTCGCGATCGCCTGCGGCAGCGCCGTGGTCGTCCAGACCTCGACCCAGCGGAGATGCGTCAGGCTCGGCGGCAAAAGATCGGGATAGTTCCAGCCGGTCTCCGGGTCGACCAGCGACCAGAGCACAGCCATCGAGAACGGCACGATGAGCCAGATCGCAACGATGGTCATGAGGACGATCATCAGGAACCGGTTGAGCGCGCCGGCCCTGCGCGTTGGTTTCTTGGGCGCGACGGTCGCGCCGCTGTCGGCCAAGCTCACCATTTGTTGCCGCTCTTAAGGACCACGCTGGAAATGAAGGCGAGGATCAGCGACCCGAAGAGCGCCAGGATCATCAGGCTCACGCCGACAACGGCAGCCTGGTTCCAGCGCCCGAAACTGTCCTTCAGGAACACCATGTACTGCGCCATCGACTGGACGTTTGTGGGACCGGCCGTGACCTGGAAGGCGAAGTCGCCAGCCGCGCCGATGAAGATGATAATCAACGCCGCCTGCATCGCCTGCACGGTCAGAGGGGCGATCACCTTTCGAAATCGCGCGAAGCTGCCGGCCCCGAGGTCCCGCGCCGCATCCAGCACCTCGTCCGAAATGGACTGGACGGCGCCAGTGAGCAGCAGCAGGGCGAAGGGCATGTTCTTCCAGAGCTGCAGGAACACGACGCCCCAGGCGCCCCGGTCGTTCTGCATCCGGATCGGCTCGTCAGTGATGCCGATCCACATCAGGAACTGGTTCACGACGCCGTGGAACGCGATCACATTCAGGAACAAGAAAGACGCGACGAGACCCGGAACGAAGAGCGGCGCCTTGAGAACCGCGCTGATCGCGAGAGAGCCGCGGAACGGCCGCCTGAGCCAGATTGCGATGGGATAGGCGAGGATCACCGAGCCGATGGCGGCGACGACAGCGATATAGGCCGAATAGCTAAGCGAGCGGCTGAACTGCTTCGAGCCCAGAACCTTCTCCCAGTGCTCGAGCGAGAAGCTGTCTTCGCCGACCAGGTTGTAGTAGCCGAAGGACTGCATGACCGCGACGTAGAAAACGGACCCGATCATCAGCAGGATGACGCCCAATCCCGGCGTGAGAAGCGCCAGAATCAGCAGGGTCCGCCGCCACCTCATGCGATCTCTCCCCGCACAAAACGGATGCGCTCGGGCGGCAGGCGGAACGTGGCGCTCTGGCCGACGCAAGACGCGCCGCCTGGCCAGTGCAGCCGCTGATCCGGGGCGCCAGCGACGGAGATATGCAAGTCGGTGTAGGCGCCCTGATAGGCCCTTTCGCTGATGTCCGATGTGACGATATTCCCGCCCTCGGACACGCCGAACTCCGCGTCCTCCGGCCGCCAGCAAATGAACCGCGCGTTTGGGTCCGGACGGTTGGAGACGGTCAGGCGTCCGAGCGGAGTCTCGACGACATGGTCGTCAACACGATCGAATGGCAGGAGATTCGCCGATCCGATGAAGTCCGCGACAAACGCGGTCTCGGGGCGCTGGTAGACCTCTTCCGGGGCGCCGATCTGCTCGACCTTGCCGCCGCTCATCACGACGACGCGGTCGGACATCGCCAGCGCCTCGGACTGGTCGTGGGTGACGTAGATGGCCGTAAACCCGAACTTCCGCTGAAGGCCCCGGATCTCGCGCCGGACTTGTTCGCGGAGTTTGGCGTCGAGGTTGGAGAGCGGCTCGTCGAAAAGCACCACGGAGGGACGCATCGCGAGCGCCCTTGCCAAAGCCACGCGCTGCTGCTGCCCGCCGGAAAGCTTGTTCGGCAGCTTCTCCCGGTGCCGTTCGAGATCGACCTGCCGCAACAGTTCGTTCAGACGGTCAAGGCGTTCGTCCCGATCGACACGGTTCTGCTTGGGCCCGAATTCGATGTTCTCGGCGACCGTCAGGTGCGGGAAGAGCGCGTAGGACTGGAAGCACATCGCCGTGTCGCGCTTTTCGGGCGGGGCGCTGGTCACGTCAGCGCCATTCTGCTCCACCCGCCCGGTCGTTGGCGCGTAGAAGCCGGCGAAGATCTTCAACAGGGTGGTCTTGCCACAGCCCGATGGGCCAAGGAGCGTCACGAACTCGCCGGGATCAACCGAAAGATTGATGTCGGCGAGCGCGGTGAAGCCGTCCTCAAAGACCTTGCTCACGTCAATTGAACGCAACGCGGTCATTGTTCCCCCCCTCGCGAAAACGCTCCGCCTTTTGACCGGCAAGCTGTCTCACTACTGAAATCACATCACGGATACGTGATTCATGCAACGGTCCCGTGACGATCGCCGAGGGTCGGTCCTTGCGCTGTTTCGTTACACTGCGATGATACCGCGCATCAGAGGCGCATGCGATCAGGAGGCCGGACGTTCGAGGGATGGGACAAGCGGAGAAGGTCGTTGTCGTCGTTTTCGACGGGCTTCGTCCCGATATGGTCGGGGCGCACATGCCGGTGCTTCAGGCCTTTCTTGACGACAACCTGAGGTTCAGCAACGCGCGGTCCGTGTTTCCGTCTCTTACGCGGGTTTGCACGACAAGCGTCTCGACGGGGATGTGGCCGGGCCGCCATGGAATCGTAAACAACGCGTTCCATCTCTCGGGCGACCTGCAAGGGCGGCTGGTCGATACGGCTGACTTCGCCGCCCTCTGGGGCCTCAAGGAGCGGTCGGGCGCGATCGTGACGTCGGCCAGTATGGGCGAGAGGCTCGCTTCCTCCGGCAGAACGTTGTGGACGATGCACTGCGGCTCTGCCGGATCCGGCCTGCTCATCAATCACGCCGCCCGTGAGAACGGTCATCAAACCTTCTCGATCCACGGCGCCGTCGCGACTTTAACCCCCGAGATTGTTCCCGAGATCGTCGCGAAATGCGGGCCAATTCCGGAGCAAGACCTCCCCAGGCTGGACGTGGTCGCCTACACCGGGCGGATTGCGACGGAATTCGCGCTGGCGGAGCGCCAGGCGGATGTCACCGTGGTCTGGCTCCCCGAACCTGACACGTCCTACCACTATTGCGGTATTCATTCGGCACAGACCCAAAGCGCGATGAGGGCTGCCGACCTCGCATTTGCGGAGATCCTGGAGACCATCTCGCGCGGCACGTTCGCCTCAACCACAGCGGTGATCGCCATGTCGGATCACGGCCAGATCGCGACCGAGGCGCTTGTCGATCTGAAAAACATTCTACGCGATGACGGCTTCAAGGCGGGCGGCGCGGCGAATGGAGACACGGACATCCTGATGACGGGCGGAAACATGGGGGAGTTACGCCCGATCTCGTCCGACGTCGGCCTGCTCACGGAACTTGGCCATTGGCTGATGGACCGGCCGGAAATCGGCATGGTCTTCGCGGACCCTGACCTTATCGATGGCGCGCTGCCTCCCTCGGCGGTTTTTCAGACCCATGCACGGAGCGCGGAGTTGATCTACGTCATGCGGTCACGTGATGAAGAAGGCCCCAGGGGCATACCGGGCATCGGGCCTTATACCGGCGGCGTTCCTCTTGGCGGGGGCATGCACGGCGGGCTCAGCGACTATGAGATGAACACCGTCCTCGGCATTTCGGCGCCGGGCGCACGGAAGGGTCAGGTTGATGACACACCAGCCTCGCTGATCGACATCGCGCCGACGGTGCTGGATCTCTTCGGTATGGATCTTGATTGCGATGGCAGGGTCTTGCCGCTTTTTGAGCCTGAACAAGAAGACGCGACCGTCGAGGAGCTGCGCGCCGCCCGAGGCGGGTTCGCGCAGCGGCTCCTGCGCCAAAGCATCCAGGGACGCGATTATCTGATAAAGGGCGGGCGGTTGTGACAGCCAATCTCCGCTCTTCCAAACGTGAGGTTTCTTCCCAGATATGCCGTTGATCCTGCTCAACGACCTGCATCTGCGCGACCCGGGCATGTCGCCCGAGGCGGCGGCGCATGCCGAACGCGTGGGAACTTGTCTGGACCGCGCGTTGGCGCTCCGCCCTGATGCCGGACGCTGCATAATAAATGGCGATCTGGCCGATGCCGGAGAAGTTGGCGCCTATCGATGGCTGAAAGCCCGGCTTGACGCGCTGCCCATCCCCTGTTCGCTGACGCTTGGAAATCACGACGCGCGAACGGCCTTTCAAAGCGTTTTCGGCGGCAGTGGATTCGTCCAATCGACGGCTCCCTTTGGCGGCTTGAGATTGATCTTCCTCGACACGCTCGATCCCGGTTCGGATGGCGGCGCGCTCTGTGGCGACAGGCTCGCCTGGCTCGACCATGAGCTCGGTTCAGCCGGACCGGCTGGGGTCTGCATCTTTATGCATCATCCGCCCTGCGACATCGGCGATCCCGTTCTCGATCCGATCAGGCTGTCGAACGCGGAGGACTTCGCCGCTGTTTTGCAATGCCACAACAACGTCAGGCATATCTGCTTCGGACATGTCCATCGGACGATCTTCCTCACTTGGAACGGTATCCCCTGTGCGGGACTTGGCGCGCTGGTCGCTTCGGCTTCGGCGATGTCGCAGGGCCGCGGCCCGGTATGCGGGATCCTGGGTCCGCGAGGCGATGGCTTGTCCGTGTTGGTCGGGTCACTGGACGATGTTCCCGAAGCACTGGAAGATACGGCGCCCCCAACACCCAACTCCTGAAGAGAAGTGATCACCATGTCCCCTAAGCGCCCGAATGAGATCGACCACCTGACCGGCCGCCTTTCCAGAACAGTCAGGCCGCCAGGCATCTCGCTCCCGAAGGGCGGCGGAAAGTTCACCACGGATGGCGCCGTGCAAATCTGGCCGGGCAACACCTTCGTCTGCCATCTGGACCGGAGATCGGAGCCCTACGCTTTGATTCTCGCGCTTCAGGAAGATCTCAAAAAGAGCGCTTTCCAGCGGTTCTTCGCATTCCTGCCGCCGCCCAGCTTCCACATGACCGTCTATCAAGGCCTGTCGCCTGAGTCTGT
>JASJAU010000001.1 GCA_030066855.1 Paracoccaceae bacterium
CTGTCCGCCGCGAGCCTGGCCCTGATAGGCAGCATGGCCACCGCATCCGCCCAGGGTGATGTCACCTATCTGGGAGAGTTCGACACTGTCGGCAACAATATCTCCGTCACGCCGCTCGACGACACGCGACTGGAGTATTGCTGGGAATCGACCAGCGGCAAATCGGGCTGCAGCACGTTCGTTTACACGCTGGAGAACGGCAAGGCGCTCTTCGCCGGGTTCGACTACGGCCGGTTCGAGATGGACCTGGTGACCAACGTTCTCACGCTGCATCGCTATGACGGGATCGAAAAGGTCGCCGACATGACCCCGGTGGCGCGGTAGGCTACTCCGCGGCCACCTTTTTCATCCCGAGCATCTCCGCGAGGTATCCGCCGGTGTGACTGTCCGCAACCTTGGCCACGTCCTCGCGCGTGCCGGCTGCCACGATCTCGCCGCCGCCATCTCCACCCTCGGGACCGATGTCGATGATCCAGTCGGCAGTCTTGATGACGTCGAGATTGTGCTCGATCACGATCACCGTGTTCCCCTGCTCCACCAGTTCATGCAGCACTTCGAGAAGCTTGCGCACGTCCTCGAAATGGAGACCCGTGGTCGGCTCGTCCAGGATGTAGAGCGTACGGCCGGTGGACCGTTTCGAGAGCTCTTTTGAGAGCTTCACCCGCTGCGCCTCGCCGCCTGACAGCGTCGTCGCCTGTTGCCCAACTTTGATATAGTCGAGGCCCACGCGGTGCAGCGCCTCCATTTTGTCGCGGATTGCGGGCACCGCCTTGAAGAATTCGCGCGCGTCCTCGACCGTCATATCCAGGACATCCGCGATGGACTTACCCTTGAATTTCACCTCCAGCGTCTCGCGGTTGTAGCGCGCGCCCTTGCAAGTCTCGCAAGTGACGTAAACATCGGGCAGGAAGTGCATCTCGATCTTGATGACGCCGTCGCCCTGGCAGGCCTCGCAACGTCCGCCCTTGACGTTGAAGCTGAAGCGCCCGGGCTTGTAGCCTCGCGCCTTGGCTTCAGGCAGGCCCGCGAACCAGTCGCGGATCGGGGTGAACGCCCCGGTGTAAGTCGCTGGATTTGAACGCGGCGTGCGGCCGATGGGGCGCTGATCGATGTCGATGACCTTGTCGAGATGCTCAAGCCCCTTGATCGTCTCGCAGGGCGCCGGTGTCTGCCGGGCGCCGTTCAGCCGCATCGAGGCGGTCTTGAAGAGCGTCTCGACGGTCAGCGTCGACTTGCCGCCGCCCGAAACCCCGGTGACGCAGACGAACTTGCCGAGCGGGAACTCGGCGTCGACCGCTTTGAGGTTGTTGCCGGTGGCCTTGACCACCTTGACCGATTTGCCGTTGCCTTTCCGGCGCTCCGCCGGAATCGGTATCTCGCGGCGCCCAGCGAGGTAGTCGCCGGTGATGCTGCGCTCGGTCGCCATGATCTCGGGGGGCGTTCCCTTGGCGATGATCTCACCGCCGTGGACGCCCGCGCCGGGGCCGATGTCGAACACGTAATCAGCCTCGCGGATCGCCTCCTCATCATGCTCGACGACGATCACGGTGTTGCCCTGGTCGCGAAGGTTCTTGAGCGTCTGGAGGAGACGTCCATTGTCGCGCTGGTGCAATCCGATCGACGGTTCATCGAGCACATAGAGCACGCCAGTCAGTCCGGAGCCGATCTGGCTGGCGAGGCGAATGCGCTGGGACTCGCCCCCCGACAGCGTGCCCGCATTGCGCGAGAGCGTCAGGTATTCCAAACCCACGTTGTTCAAAAACCCGAGCCGCTCGCGGATTTCCTTCAGGATCGCGTGGGCGATTTCGTTCTTCTGCTTTGACAGATGGTTCGGCGCGTCCTCGACCCAGGCCAGCGCCTCACGAATGGATTTCTGAACCACCTCGCCCACATGCAACCCACCGATCTTGACCGCCAACGCCTCCTCGCGCAGGCGGTAGCCGTCGCAGGCGCCACAGGGGCGGTTGTTCTGGTAGCGCTCGAATTCCTCGCGAATCCAGCTTGAATCCGTCTCGCGGTAGCGCCGCTCCATGTTCGGGATGACGCCCTCGAAGGGCCGTTTGACCTGATAGACTCGTCCGCCCTCGTCGTAGCGGAACTGGATCTCCTCATCGCCCGAGCCATATAGAAATACCTGCTGCACATGGGCCGGAAGGTCCTTCCAGCGGGTGTTCTGGTTGAACTCGTAGTGCCGCGCGATGGCCTCGATGGTCTGGAGGAAATAGGGCGACTTGCCCTTCCGCCAGGGCGCGAGCGCGCCGTCGGCGATCTTTAGGTTCTGGTCGGGGACGACGAGACGCTCGTCGAAGAACAGCTCCACGCCCAGCCCATCGCATTCCGGACAGGCGCCGAAGGGGGCATTGAAAGAAAAGAGCCGCGGCTCGATCTCGGGGATAGTGAAGCCGGAGACCGGGCAGGCGAAGTTCTCAGAAAAGGTAATGCGCTCAGGCTCGTCGTCGGTGACCGCCGTTTCCAGAACCGCGATGCCGTCGGCGAGGTCGAGCGCAGTGCGGAAACTGTCGGCAAGCCGCGTCTCCAGCCCCTCGCGGATCACGATTCTATCCACCACCACGTCGATGTCATGACGGTATTTCTTGTCGAGGGTCGGCGGCTCGTCCAATTCGTAGAACTCACCATCCACCTTCACCCGCTGGAACCCCTGCTTGCGCAGCTCAAGGAACTCCTTGCGGTACTCGCCCTTCCGGTCGCGCACGATGGGGGCGAGAAGATAGGCGCGGGTCCCCTCCTCCATCGCCATCACGCGATCGACCATGTCCTGCACCTGCTGCGCCTCAATGGGCAGACCGGTTGCGGGGCTGTAGGGGGTACCGGCGCGGGCGAACAACAGTCGGAGGTAGTCATAGATCTCGGTGACCGTGCCCACGGTCGAGCGCGGATTCTTCGATGTTGTCTTCTGCTCGATGGAGATAGCCGGGCTGAGACCGGTGATGTGGTCCACATCTGGTTTTTCCATCATGTCGAGGAACTGCCGGGCGTAGGCCGAGAGGCTCTCGACATAGCGGCGCTGGCCCTCGGCATAAATTGTGTCGAACGCGAGCGACGACTTGCCCGACCCCGAGAGGCCGGTGATCACCACGAGCTCGTCACGCGGAATATCGATGTCGATATTCTTGAGGTTGTGCTCCCGCGCACCGCGTACCTCGATTTGTTTCTGCTCGGGCATCCGCCACCTCGTTAGGGAATGGATAAGAGATAGTAGATGGGGCCGTCTTCTCCAATCAAAAAGTGAGAACGAACAGTGAACTTCCTAAATCGTCGCGGCCCGCCGCCCCGCCAGTACCATTTGAAGCGCGATCCCTGTCAGGAGCATGACAGCAGCGAGCGTCATCATGCCCGTGTGACCCGCCCAAAGCCCCGCCGCCAGCAGAATCGGCGTGCCGATCGTGTTGCCGATATTCCCGGTCTGCGCCATTGCGCCGTTTGCGAGCGCACGGTTCTCCATAGCGGCGTTCAGTTGCGGGACAGCGGCGAACCCCGCGCCCTGTACAAGCCCGAGCGCGGCGGCGAGCGCGATGCAAATCACCGGATTGCCGGGGAAGGCGATCAGAGCGCAGGCGGAGACGGCGGAAAGCGCGAAGCCGGTCTCGATCACCCGCACCGCGCCCACCAGGCGGAGGAGCGCCACCCCGATTGTCAGCGAAGAGGCGATGCTGACGAGCGGCATCGCCCCGATGACGGCGGCGCGCCAGGCGGGGTCGATGTAGGGCGGCAACAGGGTCAGAAGGCTGACGAAGCTGAACGTGTAGAAGAGCCAGGCGATTGCCGGCGCGCTGATGAAGGGGGAGCGGTAGATGGCCAGATGGCGGGCGCCAATGGCCGGAAGGGTCAGACGCTCCGGCTCGTCCGGGATCTCATCGCGCGGCAGACGGAGCGAGAGTATAACGGCGAAGACCGCCATGTAGAGCCCATGGGCGACGAAGAGCGCGGAGAGGCCCAGGCGTTCGACGGCAGGGAGCCCAGCCCATGCGAGCACAGCGAAGGCGACACCGAAGAAGCTACCCCAGAGCGTCAGCGTGAATCCGCTGTGGCGCGGGGCGCTGAGCTGCGCGATGAGCGTTGGCGCGGCGACCACGATGGCGAGGTGCGAGAGCCCTTCTACCACGCGGGTGGAAAGAAGCAGCGGGAGGTTGGGGAAGGTCGATTGCGCCAGAGAGAGAACCGCGCCGAGCGCGAGGCCGCCGACCAGCGCACGGCGAAACCCGATGCGCGAGACGAGAAGTCCGGCCACAACTCCCAAGAGGATGCCCATGAAGCCCACCAGCGAAACGACGAAGCCGAGCGAGGCGCCCGCGCCGGGATAGACATCGCCCAGATAGGCGAAGGTCACGCTGACCTTGCCGTACTGCGCCGCCGCCCCGAGCCCGGCGAGCCAGACCAGCAAGACGAGCGTCCAATCGGTCTCCTGCCGCTCACTCTCTTGCATGCGTGTCCCGCCTCCGATCCCGCGCAGCGTCATCGCGCCGGGCCCCGGCGTCAAGCCGGGCGCGCCGATTGTTGACCTCGCGCAAACCGCCGACCACATGAACGCAGTAGGACTCGCATAATTTGCAAACGGGAATTGAACGATGAAACGCATACTCACTCTTCTGATCGCGGGCCTCCTCGCTACGCCGGTGGCAGCGGATAACGACAGGGCGGTCTTCCTGTTCGGCTCCGACGTCTTCGCCGCCGGGCGAGACCTCACGCACGAGAGCGCCGGTGCCGAAGACCTCTTCATGGCGGGCGAAGTGCTGGTCGGTGAAACGGACATATCCGGCACGGCCTATCTGGCCGGTCGCGAAATCAGGCTCGAAGGCGGCGTGGGCGGCGATATCATCGTCTTGGGCGAAGAGATCGAGGTGCAGGGCGACGTGGCCGGAGACATCATCGCGGCGGGCCGCGCGATCTCGGTCGCCGATGTCGGCGGCGACGTGCGGCTCGCGGGCGCCGAGCTGGAGCTCTCGGGCGATATCGCGGGATATGCGATGCTCGCCGGAGAGGAAATCGACTTCGACGGAGCGGTCTCGGGCGATGTCAGCCTCGCCGCCGGGGAAGTGGATTGGGGGCGCGGCGCGACAATCGGCGGGCGGCTGATCCTATATGAAGAAGAGCCGGGCGACATCAGCGTGCCCGATCGCGTAATCCCGGAGGATCGGATCGAGCGGCGCGAGATCGAGGAGTGGGAAGGTCCGGAGCCGCCGAGTCTCCGCAGCATCTTCGCCCGTTTCATGTTCGGCGTGATCGTCGTGGCCGCCCTCGCTGCGCTGATCGCGGCGCTGGCGCCCGAGCGGCTGGCCGAGATGCGGCGGATGGCCCTCGACCGGCCCTTCCGCGCGCTCTGGCTGGGCTTTCTGACCCAATCGGCGGTGATCGGGGCGGGCCTTCTCTTCGCGATGACGATCATCGGCCTTCTCTTGACGCCCGCGATGATCATTCTGGCGCTGGCGGGCGGCTTCGCGGGCTACGTGGTGGCCTCCTACGCCTTTGGCGTCGGGCTATTGATGATGTTCGGGCAGGGGGAGCCGGAGAGCCTGCAGCACCGGGCCGTCGCGGCGGGCGTCGGTGCGCTTGCCGCCGGTCTGATCGGCGCGATCCCGTTCCTCGGATGGCTCTTCGTTCTGGCGCTTGTCCTGACCGGGATCGGGGCGATCACCATGCGTGTCGTCCGCCCGGCGTTCTTCGCCGACCCGGATCACCGCGGCGCGGCGTAAGCCGGGGATCGTCCCCGGCCCGCACCGGGACGCCTTCGCGCCCCACCGGTCAGATCCACCAGGTCTGCGGGTTGGAGATCGGCTCGTTTCTCGCCGCCTTCTGCAGGCCGATCACGCAGCGCGCGATCACCCAGATGGCCACGACGAAGAACAGGAGAAAGCCGACAAGCAGCATGGTCATGAACAAGGCGATAACGGCGTAGAGAATCCCGATCCAGAACGTGCGGATCTGGTATGTGTAGTGGCCTTCGATCCAGTCTTCGGACTGACCGCGGTTCACATAGGCGAAGACGACGCCGATGATGCTGGTCAATCCGAAAACGAAACTGACAAGATAGAGTATGTAGATGAGTTTGGCGTTGTTGGCGCCGGGCTGGAGCCACGAGTTCATGTTTCCTGCCGGCTCCGGGCTTTCGTTGGCCATATCGGTTCCCCTGAGTCTCTGGCCGCGTGAACCTGATGGGTCCGCGAGACCGCCCACGTCGCCACGATACCCGAGACGGCCCGCTGTCGGAAGCCTGCGCGGCTATCGGGCGAGCTAGATGTGAATCACTCTGTCGTAGGCGTCGAGCACCGCCTCGTGCATCGCCTCCGAGATCGTCGGGTGCGGGAAGACGGTCTCCATCAGGTCCTCCTCGGTCGTCTCAAGCTGACGCCCGACGACATAGCCCTGGATCATCTCGGTGACTTCCGCGCCGATCATATGCGCGCCCAAAAGCTCGCCGGTCTTGGCGTCGAAAACCGTCTTGACCATGCCCTCGGGATCTCCGAGCGCGATAGCTTTGCCGTTGCCGATGAAGGGGAAGCGGCCGACCCGGATATCGTAGCCGAGCTCTTTGGCCTTGGCCTCGGAGTATCCGACGCTGGCGACCTGCGGATGGCAATAGGTGCAGCCTGCGATGCTCTCGGGCTTGACCGGGTGGACCTTGTTCTTGCCGGCGATCAGTTCGGCGACCATGACGCCCTCATGGCTGGCCTTGTGCGCCAGCCAGGGGGCGCCGGCGATGTCGCCGATAGCGTAGAGGCCTTCGACGCCCGTGCGGCAGTATTCGTCCGTCACGACATGGGTGCGATCGATCTTGACGCCGAGCGCTTCCAGTCCCAGCCCCTCAACGTTGCCGACGATCCCGACGGCGGAGATCACCGTGTCGAAATCCTGTTTCTCGACCTTCCCGTTCGCCTCGATATGCGCGGTCACCTTGGTTTTCATGCGGTCGAGTTGTTTGACGACCGCCTTCTGCATGATCTTCATGCCCTGCTTCTCAAAGCTCTTCTTGGCGAAGGCCGAGATCTCGGCGTCTTCGACCGGCAGGATGCGGTCCATGACCTCGACCACCGTCGTCTCGGCACCGAGCGTGTTGTAGAAGCTGGCGAACTCAATCCCGATGGCGCCCGAGCCGATGACGAGGAGCTTTTTCGGCATATGCGGCGGCTGAAGCGCGTGCTTGTAGGTCCAGACGCGCTCGCCATCGGCTTCAAGCCCCGGGAGCTCCCGCGCGCGGGCGCCGGTGGCGAGGATGATGGACTTGGCCTGGAGCTCCTCCATGCCCTTGTCCGTCTTGACCGCGACCTTGCCCTTGGCGGGCATCGTGGCCGCGCCCATCACCACCTCGACCTTGTTCTTCTTCATTAGGTGCCCGACGCCGGAGTTCAGCTGCTTTGCGACACCGCGAGACCGCTTCACGACGGCATCGAGATCGTAACCAATGCCCTCGGCCTTGAGCCCGAATTCTTTGGCGCGGTGCATGAGGTGGAAAACCTCCGAAGACCGCAGCATCGCCTTGGTCGGAATACAGCCCCAGTTCAGACATATGCCGCCCATGTGCTCTCGTTCGACGATGGCCACCTTCAGGCCCAGCTGGCTTGCGCGGATGGCGGCGACATAACCGCCGGGTCCGGCGCCGATCACGACGACATCAAAGGTCTTGGCGGCCATGAAATCCTCCCTCGGGGAAATTGTTTGACGTTAAACCATTTGGCACATTTGATCTGAAAAGTCACCCGCGCGGCGTTGCCGCAGGGGAATAGCCGTTATGCGCTTGCGGGCGCCAGCGAGGCGCCGCCGATGCCCTTGACGCCTTGCGCCTGAAGGGTCGCGACGACCTCCAACGGATCGACCTGCTGTACGGCCAGCCCATCCCGGCAAGCGATCGCCGCTGCGACCCCTGTCGCCTGCCCCATTGTCATGCATTGGGGCATGCCGCGCACCGAGGCGAAGGCTGTGCCGTCGGCCGAGACGATGCGGCCCGCGAACATAAGGTTCTCGACGTCCTTCGGCAAAAGCGCACGAAACGGGATGGTGTAGTAGCTCCCCTCGTCCACGATCGCATCGTGGGTCATCTCGTCACCGCGCATCACGTCATCGATCGGGTTGTCGCAGGCGACGATCCCGTCCGGGAACTTCATCGCGGCGGCAAGCTCCCGGCCCGTGATCCGGTGGATGCCCTCGAGCTTGCGCGTCTCGCGGACGCCAACAGTCGGGCCGAGCATGGTCATGCGCGCCCCCTCGAAACCGGGGACGTCCGAGATCAGGAACGCGGCCAGCTGATGGCAGCGGCGGCGCCCCTCCTGCGCGGCCTTCGCGACGCTGTTCGGGTCGGTGCCGTCAACGCCCCGGATGACAACCGAATTGCAAAAGACCGAGCCGGGGTGGAAGGACTTCATAAGGTAGAGCTGGTGGAGGTCGGGATGCAGCCGACCTTCCTCGATTCCCTTGGCGGCGTAGCGGCGGAAGTAGGGATCGTTCTCGGCAAACACCCTGCTCCAATCCGCGCCGACCATCATGAAAGAAACCGTGACGCCCATCATGTTCCCCTGGCCGTCTCCCAGAACGTAAGGCACGCCGGCCTTGGCCGAGATGTCTGCGTCGCCGGAACAGTCGATGACGATTCTCGCGTGGACGGTTCGCGGCCCATGCCGGTCGAAGATCTCGACGGCGGCTATGCGACCCGCGTCCATGACGGGCGCGTTAGCGGTGGCGTTAAGGTGGAGATGGACCCCCGCTTCCTCCAGCATCTCGAACATGGTCAGAGTGGCGACGTCGTGGTCGTACTGGATCTCGGGCCCGAAATTGGCGAGCGCGCAGGGGCGCGCCTCGGCCATGGGCGGGCTCATTGCCGCCAGGCGGCCCGTCAGCTCCTCCATCAGCCCGCCGATGGAATGTCCGCAGGGAAAAGCCGCGCCCCAGGGCATGCCGGGACAAAACGCCATCACGCCGCCGATCTTTGAAGAGGCCTCAATCAGCCGGACCTCCAGCCCTGCCCGCCCAGCTGCAGCTGCCGCGCCAAAACCCGCTGTTCCGCCCCCGATAACGAGGACGTCGCAGGTCAGTTCTTTGGTGTCAGACATCGAGTGAAACGCGGATCAGGCCGCTTCGGTCTCCTGCAGCTGGCGCACGGTGTGACCATAGCCGCCCTGCTCCAGATAGTCCGCTTCCGCCTGCGGCGTCTCCCGCCCGAGCGCGTCGTTCCGGTAAGGGAACCGCCCGAACTGCCGGATCACCTCGCGATGCGCCTTGGCGTGGACGATGTTGTGATGCCCTGTGTCCGGCATCCGCGTCATGATCAGCCGCACCGCGCGGTCCTGATCGACCAGGCATTCGGAGTGCATCAGCGGCATGTAGAAGAACTGTCGCGCCGGCTCGTCAATCCGGAGATCCCAGTTCTTGTTGATCGCCATTTTCGCAGCCGCCTTTGAGATGGCGTCGGTGGCGAAACTCTCGCTCGAGCCGCGGAACATATTCCGGGGAAACTGGTCGGTCAGGATGATGTAGGCCAGCGTGCCCGACGGATAGGTCAGCCAAAGAGACAATGCGCCCTCTTTGGCGCGATTGTAATCGTCCTGGAACCTGTCGGTGATATCTTTGTCGAGATCCGCACCACCCTTGTACCAGCCTTCGGGTCCGATCTCGTCCAGCCAATAGGCCAGTATGTCCTCAGGGTTTGCCATCGTATCCGCGCCCCTACGCCTCGTTACTCCCCCGGTGAGTCGAATCGTTGCAAAACCTTCACTCTGCTTCAAGGCTCGTCGTCAATCGCGCCTTCATTTGACTCATCCGTGTCGACATTTTCAGCATAGTATTCCTGCGCCGCCTCCATCGCGACCGGAGTTGCGATCGGAGAAATAGGCGCGTAGCTGACGGATTCGTAGTCCTCTTCTTCGCGGTAGGCGGAAGGCCGCTGGGTCATCCGGTAGGCGGCGTATGCTGCCATCGCGAACATGAAGAAACCGAGGTACGCCCAGAACCCGCCCGGCCCCATCAATCCCATGACCCAGCCGGTTACCACAGGCCCCATGATCGCGCCCAGCCCGTTCACGAAGATCAGTCCTCCTGAGGCCGCCGCCATGTCGTCAATGTCAAGGTAGTCGTTGGTGTAGGCGACGATCAGCGCGTAGAGCGGGTTCGACATGCCGCCCATGATGAAACCGGCGACCAGGACAACCTCGAAGTATCCTCCGAGCACCCAGCCGACCGCTCCCGCGATCCCGCCTCCGATGGCCGCCGACAGGATCAGGATGCGGCGGTCCATGCGGTCGGACAGCCATCCGAAAGGGAACTGAAGCAGCATGCCGCCGAGAAAGATCGCCGAGACGAATGCGGAGATCTCGGCGACGCTCAGCCCGGCCTGGGTGCCATAGATCGATGCCATGCCGAACTGCGCAGAGAAAATCACGCCCAGAAGAAACATGCCCACAAAGCCCAGGGGCGAAACCTTGTAGATCTCCTTGAGGCTCATCGGTTTCGTGGTCTCGAAGGAAGGCGACTTCGATGCTGTCAGAAGGATCGGCGCGAAAGACAGCGAAACGAGGACCGAAGGGATGACGAAAAGAACGAAGCCGGCAGGATCGGCCACGTTCAGGAGCGCCTGGCTGAGCACGATCCCCAGCATCTGAACCATCACATAAAGCGACAGCGCCTTTCCTCGGTTCTCATTGTCGGAGGCGTTGTTGAGCCAGCTTTCCGCGGTGACGTAGACGCCAGAGAAGCTGAAACCGAAAATGACGCGGAGGATGATCCAGGCCCAGGGCTCCGTGATCGTCGGGTAGAGGATCAGAACCGCGGAAATAAACGAGCCGAGCGCGGCGAAAACGCGGACGTGCCCGACCTTTTGGATGAGCAAAGGAGTGATCCGGGAGCCGAAGAGGAATCCTGCGAAATACCCCGACGTGATGATCGAGAGCTCTGCCGTCGAGAAGTCTTCGATGGCGCCACGGATGCCGATAAGAGACCCCTGAAGGCCGTTGCCGACCATCAGAAGCATCATGCCGAACAGGAGCGCCCACGCGCTTCCAAGAACCTTCAACATGCCGCGTCACTCCGGCCCCGCCCGTCTTTCTTCCGCAATAGGACCTCGGCGAGTGCGACACGCGCCGGGACGCGACCTCGTCCGGGTCGTTTTCAGTCTTTCGGCATCAACAGCGAAGCATCGCCATAGGAGAAGAAGCGGTAATGCTCGGCGATGGCGTGCGCGTAGATCTCGCGAACCCGATCTACCCCGAAAAAGGCCGAGACGAGCATCATCAGCGTCGATCTTGGCAGATGGAAGTTCGTCATCAGCGCGTCGCAAACCTTGAACCGGTAGCCTGGCGTTATGAAGATGTCGGTCGCGCCCTCCCAATCGATCAGACGCCCGTCATCAGAGGCGGCGGTCTCGATCAGACGCATCGCCGTGGTGCCGACCGGAATGATCCGCCCGCCGGCGGCGCGGGTGGCGTTGATCTCGGCGGCCGCCTCAGCGGTGATGCGCCCACGCTCGCTGTGCATCTTGTGGTCGCGGATATCGTCGGCCTTGACCGGCAGGAAGGTCCCAGCGCCGACATGGAGCGTGACGTGGGTTCGCGTCACGCCCCGCGCGTCGAGCGCGGAAAGAAGCGCGTCATCGAAGTGGAGCGAGGCCGTCGGCGCGGCAACGGCGCCCGACGCGCGGGCCCAGATCGTCTGATAGTCCTCCTTGTCCCGCTCGTCTGCCTTGCGACGACCTTCGATATAGGGTGGCAGCGGCATGGCGCCGGCAGCTATAAGCGCCGCGTCGAAATCATCGCCCGCCAAGTTGAAGGCGAGAAGTGCCGCCCCCTCGCGCCGGCCCGTCACGGTCGCGTTGAGGTCAGGGGAGAAGCGGATCGTCTCGCCGTCCCGCACCTTTTTCAGGGGCTTCAGAAGCGCAAGCCAGTCGCCATTCGCCTGGGGCTCCAGCAGCGTCGCCTCGATCCGCGCTTCTGTGGCGCCGCCCTGACCATCTCGTTGACGCGCGCCGGACAGCCGCGCGGGAATCACCTTGGTGTCGTTCAGAATCAACCGGTCTCCCGGCGCGAGGAAATCGGGCAGGTCGATTGCGCGGGCGTCGGTTAGTCGGTCGGGCGTGGCGACCAGAAGCCGCGAGGATGAGCGCGGCCGCGCGGGTCTTGTCGCGATCAGCGCCTCCGGCAGATCGAAATCGAAGTCGGAGAGTCTCAAAGGGGCTACTCAGTCGGGACGGGTCTGCGGAAAATCTCGCGGAACATGCCCGGCGTGAAGATCGAGAGCGGATTGATCGCGATGCTTGGTGCGCTCGCCGGGCCGGTCATGCGGAAATTGAAACCGAAGAGCCCCTCGCCCCGCCGGGTCAGGATCGATCCAATCGCGTTCACGAAATAGACCGGCGATATGACGCCCTGCATGTCCATCTCCTTTGTGGCGAGGTCATAGACCCCCTCCGCCGAGATGCCAAGCGAACCGCCGACTGCCGCCGCTTCCTGCAGAACGAGCCGGTCGGAGGCCAGCCGGAAACGGCCGTCAACGGTTTCAAATCGAATGCCGGGCCCCGAAAGCTGATCGATCAGGCCGACGACGCTGATCGCGTCCAGCAGATCCGCCAAGGCAGGCGCGCCCCGCATGCGCACGCCCTCGACCAGGAATTCACCATCATAGGTTCCGATCGGGGCGCCCCGAACCGGCGTCATCACCAGATCAAGCGTTCCACCCCGCGCATTGGGCGTCAGCCCGGCATCGCGGGCCACGCCGCCGGCGTCGACCGCCTGCATGCGCACGCCGGTGCCCCCGAAAACGGGCGTCAGGCGGCCTTCAATCGGGGTCTGGCCATTCAGCCGCGCCTGAAACCGGCCATCAAGCCCGCCGTTTCCGGGGGTCAGGCGGCCCGAAAACGGCGCCAGCCGGATGCCGTCCGAGACAACGACCGTATCGAGGTCGACATCGATCGGGCGACTGCTGCCGTTGCCCCCCGCAATGTCCTCGAGCTCGCGCAAATCGACGGTTCCGCCGGTCAGCGCCACGTCTGGTGACTGACCGGGCTCCGACGGCGTCAGAACGGCGCGCGCGTCGAGCCATCCACCCAACCGGACGCGCGTGAACTCGGCCCGCGAGAACGCGCCGCCGTCTGAGAACGCGAGCGCGCCGTCAAGCGTCAGGCCGGGTGCGGTGAGGCTCAGCCTGTCGACGCTTGGAACGGCGCCGAGGTCGGCATCGATTTCCAGGGCGCCCTGCGACGAGAGGGATTTCGACCAGCCAAGCCCGTCAATGCTCAGCCCGACGCCCGCCAGATCCGAGGCGAGCGACAGTCTTGGCGGCGCGCCTGGCGACAGAGCCAACGCATAATCTCCCCAGCCACCGCCTTGAACAAAGCCTGTTGGCAGCGGGAGGTCGAAGGCCTCGACGGTCTCCGGACCAAGCGCGATCCGACCAGTGATCGAACCGCCGGTCTCGTCCGCGTCAGGTCCAAGCGGCTGGGTCCAGCGCGCGGTCAATGGCACGCCGTCGAGCGCCGCCGGCCCTTCAAGCGAGATTTCCGCAGGCGAACCCCGGATCGCCAACGCGTCAGAGGTCAGGAGCCGGTTCTCGACGATCCGTCCTGACGACAGGTCGCGCAAGACGCCTTCGACTTCGTATCCAACGTCCTCCCGCTGGATGCCGTCCTTCAGTGGCAGGGAGATCCAAGCCAGCACGTCGGCGACGCCCTCGGCGATCTCCGGAGTCCGGCCGGCGCGCTCCATCAACCGAAGCGGTCGGCGGTTCAGGATTTCGAGCGCCGATCCCAAGGGGCCGCCGGCGCTCATGGCGATTTCGCCCCGCGAAGGCGCCGCCTCGGTGTCCGGCACGTGAAACACCGACCGCGCGATATCTACGACACCGCCGTCCGCGGCCTTGAGTTCTCCCTCCGACAGCACGATTGTGAATTGCCGGTCATGCATCGTCGCGCGGCCCGCTGCGGCGGCGATGGGCGGCATGTGGCGCAGCACTTTGACTGTTCCGTCGGTGAAATCGAAACTGAGTGATATGTCCCGGTTCCGACCTGGCCCCAGCCGCCCGCTAACTGACACATCCCGGATTGAGCCGCTGAGCACGTTCCGGCTGAGCCAGCCGCGCGTGATCGGCGCGGCCCGGACCGGCCAGAAGGCGAGCACGCGCTCTGGCGCTATAGCGTCGGTTCCGGCGTTCAACGCGACGCGCCAACCGTCTTCCGCCGCTACAACCCTTCCGCTGCCCCGGATTTCCGCCGATTCTTCAGAGAGCGAAACCTGCGCGACGTCCACCGTGAAGGGGTCGAGGCGGAGGCGGAAGTCAGCATTGAGGCCGGTTAGCGCGAGCGTGTCCTCGAAGACGCCGCTCGCGGCAACCACGGCCTCTGGGACTTCGAACTGCCCGAGATAGGCGCCGGGCCAACCCTGATCGAACTCGCTCAGATACGCGCGCCCGAAACCTGTCAGCCGCAGCACTTCGGATTCGACCCGGACCTCGGCGAAGTCGATGCGGTTCTCGCCGGGATCGAAGGTGAAATAGGCCTCCGCGGCGTCGAAACCGACGGGCTCCAGCGCCTCCAGGGGCCGAAGGGCTCCCCGGCCAATGTCGAGCGCCCCATCGAGCGTCTCAAGCGCGCCAGCGCCGTCGATTGCGGCTCTGACCGAACCGGAGATCGGCGCGTCAAGGACGCCGAGCCAGGCAAGCGCGGGCGATTGCAGCGCTATGTCCGCCGCCGGCATGTCCTCTACCTGAACCCCGAGCGCAAGATCGCGGCTGTCGCTGTCGAAAGAGAAGGATAGCTGAACGCGGGACAGATTCTCGGTGCCGTTGAACACCTCGGATCCCACAGAAAGCGACAGCCCGTCGGCCCGCTCGCGGAGCGCGACCTGCGCGTCCGTCGCCTGCCAGATGCGGCCCGTCCGCGCATCTTCGAGCGTGATCACGACGCCATCGGCCTCGACCTCGCCCACCGCGCCGAGCGCGCCGCCGTGGATCGCCTGGTCCAGAAGCGCCAGCCCCTCGGCCACCGAACGCTCGCTGGTCACGCCCGCGCCCTCAAAGCCGAACCGGCCGTCCGCCGACCTGCGGACGGTGATCTGAGCGCCACTAAGCCGGACCTTGTTGGCGCTGAAGTTTCCCTGCAGCAGGGCGCCCAGCGACAAATCCGCCTCGACCTGGTTGAGCGAGGCGAGTCTTCCGCCGCCGGAATCGTCGATCCGCACGTTCTTGAGGCGAATGCGGGGCTGAGCGTTCTGACCGATTGCAAGCGCCGCGGTTCCGATGTCGACCCGGCCCGCTGGAAGCCTCTCGTTCACAGCCGCCTCCACGCGGTTCGTCATCGCCTCGGGAATCGGTATCGCGCGGCCCGACAAGATGAAGGCCGCGAGAGCGACAAGCGCCAGCCCTCCGATCAAACTCGAAGTCATGCCCCGGCCGATGCGATGTCGTTTCGCGGGATTCGGGGGAGGATCCTGTTCTTCTGGCGGCTCTGCAGGGGCCATGATGCTCTGTGTTTGTTTTGGAGAACTGTATTCCAGCTGCCCGAGCGCTAAAACCCCAGTAAGACCGATTACCTCACCCGAAAGGACAACCCCTATGAGCCTCGAAGGCCAATCCGCTCCAGACTTCACCCTGCCTCGCGACGGTGGCGGCGAGATCACGCTCTCATCGCTGAAGCCCATGAGCGTAGTGCTCTACTTCTATCCCCGTGACGACACTTCGGGCTGCACCAAGGAGGCTCTCGGCTTCACCGAGGCGAAGGCGGAGTTTGAGTCGGCTGGCGCGGTCGTTGTCGGCGTCTCGAAGGACACTGCCGCCAAGCATGACAAGTTCGTCGCCAAGCATGGGCTGGACGTGATCCTGGCCTCGGACGCCGAGGGCGATGTCTGCGAGCGCTACGGCGTCTGGGTCGAAAAGAGCATGTACGGCAAGACCTACATGGGCATCGAGCGGGCGACCTTTCTGATCGACGGCGCGGGCGTCGTGCGTCGGGAGTGGCGCAAGGTGAAGGTGCCGGGACACGTAGACGCGGTTCTGGAGGCGGTGAAGACGCTTTGAGGGTGCTTCGGCGTTTCGCGTCGATCCGTGCGGAGGGTGGCGTTCTCGGCGCGTCCTTGAGTACTTCGCCCGAGGGGAAAGCGGAGGCGCGGCATTGGACATGACGCTAGCGGAGATGGCGGTAGACGTGCTGACGACCGCCGACGGGCGCGAGAAGACTGCACGATCCCGCTTGTATGCCGCCCGATGGCGGGCGGCTCGGGAAGGCGGCGGCGCCCTTGAAATCGGGCGGGCCGTCCCCCCGGCGCGGCCCGCAAGGCCCGAGCGCCCCGAGCTTCTGAACCCCCGCGACGTGCCCAAGCGGAAGCCCGGCACGCCGGAGGGCAGGATTGCGCTCCTGCACGCGGTGGCGCATATCGAGTTGAACGCCGTCGATCTCCACTGGGACATAATCGCCCGTTTCTCGCACGTCCCTCTGCCCCTTGGCTTCTTCGATGATTGGGTGAAGGCTGCGGACGAGGAATCAAAGCATTTCAATCTGATGTGCGACTGCCTTGAGGCGGCGGGCGGCAGCTATGGCGCCTTGCCGGCGCACGCGGGAATGTGGCGCGCAGCCGAGGATACCGTCGACGATCTGATGGGGCGGCTGGCCGTTGTGCCGATGGTGCTGGAGGCGCGCGGGCTCGATGTGACGCCAGGCATGATCGGGATCTTCCGCAAGGCGGGAGAGACGGGAGCGGTCGAGGCGCTCGAGACGATCTACGCCGAAGAGATCGGGCATGTCGCCTATGGATCAAAATGGTTTCACTTCCTCTGCGGGCGCGAGAACCTGGATCCGAAGCCGGTTTTTCACGATTTGGTGCGGCGATATTTCCACGGCCCCCTCAAGCCGCCTTTCAACGAGGAAAAGCGAGCCGAGGCGGGCTTGCCGCCGGATTTCTACTGGCCGCTGACCGAAAAGGCCTGAAAAGTCGGCGGAATCTCGCCGAAACCGCGGGGCGAGACGCCGCTCTTCGGGCCCTGCAGGCCCCGTGGTTGATCGACTTTTCCACAGCCGTTAACACTTTCGTGTTATCCGCGCCCGGGACAGGCGCGGCTGAATACTGGGGCGGGACAAAGGGCAGGACAGGTCCGTGAGGCAGAGTTTTTCGATCAAGTTGCGGGCGTCGTTCGAACGCGCCTTTCCCGAACAGCGCCTTTTCCTGCGCTCCGATACCGAAACCCGCTTCATCCGCCTCTCGCCCATGACACAATTCGTCGGCCTGACCGGCTCGGCGCTCTTGGTCGGTTGGACCATAGTGGCCTCGGCCATTCTCTTGATGCACGGCCTCGGCGCCGGTGATCTGAAGGAGCAGGCGCTCCGCGATCAGGCTGTCTATGAAGGCCGGTTAAATATGCTGGCCTCCGAGCGCGACGCGCGGGCCGAGGAGGCCGCTGCGGCGCAGGAGCGGTTCGCGGTTGCCTTGGGCGAGGTCTCGGCGATGCAATCGCGCCTTCTGGCCTCAGAAGAGCGCCGTCGCGAGCTGGAGACCGGGCTTGATGTCGTGCAGGTGACGCTCCGCGAGGCGATGACCGCGCGGGACGAGGCGCTCGAGCAATCCGAGACGCTTCTGGCCCGGTTGGAAGAGACGGAGACCGCCGATACCGATGCTTCGGACCTCGCCGACACGCAGGTCACTCTGGACTTCCTCGCCGCCGCGTTGGGCGATCTGGCCCGCGAGCGGGACGAGATGTCCGCCTTTGTGACCGAGGCCGAAATCAAGCTGGATGAAATGGCGATCGACGCGCGGCTCGACGCCGAGCGCGACGCGCGGATCTTCGAGCAGATCGAGGAGGCGGTCGCCACGTCGCTCGACCCGATCGACGAGATGTTCGACTCGGTCGGGCTGCCGACGGACAGCATCATCAATCAGATCCGCCGGAACTATTCCGGTCAGGGCGGGCCGCTCACGCCGATCCGCTTCTCGACCTCCGGTGCGGAAGAGCCTGATGATCCGACGACCCAGCGCGCCAACGAGGTTCTGGAACAGCTGGATTCGCTGAATTTGTACAGGATCGCAGCGCAGAAAACGCCGTTCGGGTTTCCGATCCGTGGCACCTATCGCTCGACGTCCGGATTCGGCCCGCGCTGGGGCCGGATGCACGAGGGGCATGACTGGGCGGGTCCGCGAGGCACGCCGATCATCGCGACGGCTGACGGCACGGTCACTTTCGCTGGGCGCCAGAGCGGGTACGGCAACCTGATCAAGATCAAGCACGACTTCGGGTTCGAGACGCGCTACGGGCATTTGTCGAAATTCAGAGTTTCTGTCGGGGATAGGGTATCGCGCGGCGACAGGATCGGTGATATGGGAAACACCGGACGGTCGACGGGCACGCATCTGCACTATGAGGTGCGCGTCGACGGGAAAGCCATCGACCCTATGAAATACATCAAGGCAGCGAGAGATGTTTTCTAAAAGCAAGATCAACGAGCCCGGCCAGACCCCGGCCCAGGACAAAGAAGCAGAAAAGGCCCCTTCCATGAGCGACACGAAATCGAGCACTGACTTCACGCCCTCCACCCCCAAGGCCAAACCTCCCGCGTCGGTCCTGTCGGCGGATCTTCAGATCACCGGCAACATCAAGACGACGGGCGACATCCAGATCGAAGGCAATGTCGAGGGCGACATCCGCGCCCATCTTCTGACCGTCGGCGAAGGCGCCATGGTTAAGGGCGAGTGCATTGCCGACGACGTGGTGGTGAACGGACGGGTTGTTGGCAAAGTGCGCGGCCTAAAGGTTCGCCTTACTTCGACGGCGCGCGTCGAGGGCGACATCATCCACAAGACCATCGCGATTGAATCGGGCGCGCATTTCGAAGGCTCGGTTCAGAGGCAGGAAAACCCGCTCGAGGGACAGGGCGGCAGCAAGGCGCCCGCGCCCAAGCCGGCCACCTCTTCCTCTCCGGCAGCGGAGGCCGCGAAGGCCGGCTAAACGACCGCCATATGCCAGGATTTGAGGCGCCGCTTCTCTGCGGCGCCTTTTTCGTTGGAGGAGAGCTATGCTCATTGGGTTGATCGGAGGGATCGGCCCGGCCGCCACGGTCGCGTATTACGAGACGCTGCTGAGCGCGATCTAGCCCATCGACCGGCATTGTGCCGCGACCGGGACGCGGGTCATCGGGCTATTGGGGAGCGCCCCGGTCATGGCGTCCCGCCTTTACGGAGGTCTGGAACGGACGGAGGCGCTGGCGCCAGACAAGGATCTTGAAAGTTTGTGCATGGCCTATCTCGACATTGCGAGCGCCGGCGCCTGCGGCGAGGACCAGCGGCACGTCTTTTTCGAAGCGGGGCGCCGCATGATTGAAGAACCAGGGCGCGGATGCGATCCTCTTGGCTGGTACCGACCTTGAGCTCATTTTTTGGCGGTTATGATCCCGGCTATCCGGTCGTCGACGCGCTTGAAATCCATGTGGAAGCGATGGCCGAGATGGCGGCCGCTGAAATGAAGTGACCGGCTGCGGGTTTCTGGCCTATCACGGGGCATGACCTACGTCCCCACAGCGACGGTCCGGCGGCATGTGCCGAGCTTTTGCGACCCGGCAGCGCGTCCCTGGATACTGACCGCCTCAATCCTTGTCTCGGCGCTTGGTTTTATCGACGGCAGCGTGGTCTCAATCGCCATTCCGGCGATGCGCGAGACGCTGGGCGCCGACCTCGCCCAGGCGCAGTGGATATCCAACGCCTACATGCTGCCCCTTTCGGCGCTGATCCTCGTCGGCGGCGCGGCGGGCGACCGTTACGGGATCGCGCGTGTCCTGATGGCGGGGCTACTGGTTTTCATGGCGGCGTCGGTGCTCTCGGCCATCGCAACCTCGCCCGAGGCTTTGATCGCGGGCCGGGCGCTCAAGGGCGCGGGCGCGGCGCTGATGGTGCCGGGCTCACTGGCGCTGATCGCCCGGGCCTATCCGGCGGAAACCCGGGGCCGAGCGATCGGGACCTGGGCCGCCGCCTCCGCTGTGACGACGGCAGTCGGCCCGGTTCTGGGCGGCGCGGCGTTGAGCCTGGGATCGCCAGAGGCCTGGCGGGTGATCTTCGCGCTGAATGTCCCCTTCGGATTGCTGGTCATCTGGATACTGAGGACCCGCGTCGGCAACGACCCGGTGCGTTCAACCGACCCTCTGGACTGTACTGGCGCCGTGCTGGCGACATTGGCGCTCGGGCTCGGCGCCTACGCGCTGACGCAGCTCGGGGAAGAGGGCGGCATCGGCCCCCTGCCCCTCGCCATCGGCTCGGTCCTCGCTGGAGCAGGCTTTCTCCTTTGGCAAGCGCGAGCGGCGCATCCAATGATGCCGCTCGATCTCTTCAGGAACCGCGTATTCGCCTCAGCCAATGCGCTGACCTTCCTGCTCTATTTCGCTCTGGGCGCGGTTTTGTTCTACCTGCCGATGCATGTGATCTCCGCCTGGAACGTGACGGAGCTGGAGGCGGCTGCGGCCTTCGCGCCCCTGTCGGTCTTCATTGGCGCTCTCTCCGCGCGGGTGGGAGCCCTGGCCGACAAGCACGGGGCGCGGCCTTTGATCGCGCTCGGTTCACTGATCGTCGGCCTGTCGTTCGTCATTCTTGGCCTGACAACACCGCTCAGGGCGTTCTGGACCATTGTTCTGCCCATCAACTGCCTGATGGGCTTCGGCATGGCGCTGGTCGTGGGCCCGCTATCCACCGCAGTTATGGGATCAGTGCCGGACGCTCGGAGCGGCGCGGCCTCGGGTATCAACAACGCCGTCAGCCGAATGGCTGGACTGGTGGCCGTGGCAGCAATGGGGAGCCTTGCGGCGGTGGTCTATGGCGGAACCGGCGGGGATCTGTCCTTTGGCGCGACCAACACCAGCGAGGCGCATATCATGGCCTCCGACGCCGCTTTCAGCGCCGTCGCCATTGTCACCGGTGTTCTGGCGCTTTTCTCTGCGGTGGTGGCCTGGGTTGGGCTGAAGCCGGTTCAGAGCGGGTGATAAAGCGCCCTGCGGTAGAGGTGCCAGGTCGCGTGTCCCAAAACCGGCAAAGCGATAAAGAGACCCAGAAAGGCCGGCAGCATGGCCAGGAACAGACATAGCGCGACGATGGCCGCCCAAGTCGCCATGACCTGCTTGTTCCGCGAGACGGTGCGCAGGCTGACGAGCATCGCCGTCACGAAGTCGATCTCCTTGTCCACGAGCAGCGGGATCGCGACGACCGTGAGACCGAAGGTCAGAAAGGCCACGGCGGCGCCAACCACAACCTGAAAGGCGATCATCGTGAGGCCCGTTTGCGTGAGGTAGACCTCGTAAGACGTTGATATATTGGTGAGCGTCGAAAGCCCCATGAAAAGCGCGAAGGCCATGTGGGCGAAAAAGCTCCAGAACAGGAAGATCATGACGAGGATCACGCCGATCCAGGGAAGCTGCCGGTCCTTCTCGCGCCAGACGACACCGATGATTTCGCCCCAGACGAGCGGCTCGTCCGCTTCGATCCGGCGACTCACCTCATAAAGGCCGACCGCTGCAAAAGGCGCAACGAGGGGAAACCCAAGCGCGAAGGCGAGCGTCCAGAGGAACGTTCCCGCCCCGATCCACCAGAGAAACAACCCCGAGACGACGTAAAAGGTGCTGAAGACCAGCCCGTAGGCTGGCGCGGTTCGGAAATCCCAAAGCCCTGCCTTGAGCGAGGCGACGAGTTCCGCCGTGGTCAGCTTCCCGATCTCGGGTAGCGGCGAAGCCTCTAATGCGGCATCCGCGTTGTTCATGACTGCTTCCTCCCAACAGTCCGGTCCGCGCTTTCGGTTTTGGTTATGCAGTAAGTTGACCGGAAAACTGCTCCGGGTCCATCCCGACAATCGTCTCCCAGCCCGTATGCGCGACCCCGAGCTTCGCGCAGAGCGCGGTCGAAGAGGCATTGCCGTGGCGGATGCTGGTAAAAAACTTGCTCAGGCCTGTCTTCTCGAACATGCGCAGCATCGCCATCGCGCCGAGGATCAGGGCGATCCTCTGTCCGCGCCGGTCCGGGACGGTGGAGAGCATGCCCCACCACGCGTGATCTCCGCGCTGCGTCCCGCGCTTGAAACTGTCGAAGGCGGCGGCGCAGGCCACCGGCCGCCCCGTGCCGACCTCCCGCGCGAGAAGAACCACGCCATCGACCGTTCGCCCCCGCAGCACGTGGCCAGGGGACGGCAAGACGCCTCCTGCAAGCGCGACCTCGGCGAGATCTGAGACATCCGCCGCCGGGCTTTCCATGTCGATCTCGATCACCGTCAGGTCGTCCGGCAGCGCGTGGCGGCCGACAACTTCACGCGCCAGTTCGATCGAGGGTTCAACCGTGTGGCAGTATCCGTAACTGTCCGTGTGGAACCCGGCGCCGGCGAGCGTAGCCTTCTCCTCGTCCGCCGCATCGGTCCGGACGCCGTAAGCGACGCCGGCGCCGGAGAGCCGGATCAGCGGCTCGAAGGCCTCGAAACCACCGGCGCCGTAGTCAGACAGCATTACGCTTCGACCGTAGAACCCGTAATCAGGATGGTCTTTCAAAAGCGACCAAAGCGCCGAGGTGCGGCGCATCATGGCTATCTGCGCGGGCGTGCCGAAATACTCGTCCGTCATGGGGCCTCCTCAAATGGAGGATAGGCCGGGAATCTGAATTCGAGGAGTCCCTACTCCGCCTGCGCCTCGTCGCGCTTCATGCCCGACACGCCTTGCGCGAGGGTCGCCGCCATGAACCCGTCGAGGTCGCCGTCAAGCACGCCCTGGGTGTCCGAGGTCTCGTGCCCCGTCCGCAAGTCCTTCACCATCTGGTAGGGCTGGAGGACGTAAGACCGGATCTGGTTGCCCCAGCCTGCGTCGCCTTTGGATTCATGCGCCTCCTGAATCGACGCGGTCCGTCGCTCCAGCTCCATCTGGTAGAGTCGTGATTTCAGGGCTTTCATCGCGATATCGCGGTTCTGGTGCTGCGACTTTTCCGAGCTGGTGACGACGATGCCGGTCGGCATGTGCGTGATCCGCACGGCCGAATCCGTCGTGTTGACGTGTTGGCCGCCGGCGCCGGAGGAGCGGTAGGTGTCGACCCGGATGTCGGCCGGGTTCACCTCAATCTCGATGTTGTCGTCGACGACAGGATAGACCCAGACTGACGAGAACGATGTGTGGCGGCGGGCCGAGGAGTCGAAGGGGCTGATCCGAACGAGCCGGTGGACGCCGGATTCGGACTTGAGCCAGCCATAGGCGTTTGGCCCGGAGATCTTGTAGGCCGCCGATTTGATCCCGGCTTCCTCACCCGCGCTTTCGGACTGAAGCTCGACCTTGTAACCGTGCTGCTCGGCCCAGCGGACGTACATGCGGGCCAGCATCGAGGCCCAGTCGCAGCTTTCAGTGCCGCCGGCGCCGGAGTTGATCTCAAGGAAGGTGTCGTTGCCGTCCGCCTCGCCGTCGAGAAGCGCCTCGATCTCGGCCTGGGCGGCGCGCTCCTGCAGCGCCTTGATCGCGGTCTCAGCGTCAGAGACGACCTCTTCGTCCTCCTCCATCTCGCCAAGCTCGATCAGTTCGATGTTGTCCTGCATCTCCTGTTTCATGCTGGTATAGCGGGACATTGCGTCGACCAGCATCTGGCGGTCGCGCATGAGCTTCTGCGCGCGCTCCTGATTGTCCCAGAGGTTCGGGTCCTCGATCATCGCGTTGAATTCTTCCAACCGATGCTCGGCCGTCTCCCAATCCATCCGCTGGGCCAGGAGGTTCAGCGATTTCTCGATGGCAGCGACCGCGTTTTCCGTGTCGGCGCGCATTGGGGTCTCCGGTTGGCTGTTAGCCGCAGGGGTTTAGCAACCGACCGGAGACGCATCAAGGCAGGAGTTGGCGGATTACCAGCCGCTGGTTTCGACAGGACGGACGCGGGTCGCGGTGTGGCGAGGCGGCAGGCCGACATCGGCGCGATGCTCGTTCGAAAGCTCGTCCACATGGAGGTTGTCGCGGTAAGCGCGGTTTTTCTCGACGACCCAGCCGACGACGCGGATGGCGAGCGGCTTGCGGGCGGTGTTTGCGAAAGTGGCCGTTTTCGTTGCGATGGTGGTCATGTCTGAGGTCCTTTGGTTTCGATTGCGATTGCCCTCACTCTGCCCTCCGCCCGTCAGGAGACCGTCAATGGGAGGCGGCGCAATCGCAAAACCCGCGTGATTTCTCCGTGAAATGCGCCCGGAAACCCGTAAACTCGACGTCGGAGCGGGTGATTATGCCAAAAGACCCCTTGGGCAGCATTCGGATTACGGTCAGCGGCGTTCTCAGAATTGAGGACGCGGCGGGTGAGGAGGTCGGCCCGCTGTCGCGACGGGCGCAGGGGCTCCTCGCCTTTCTCGCGCTGCAGCCGGGTATGCGGGCCGAGCGCGCCTACCTCGCCGATCTGCTTTGGAGCGACCGGGGGCCGGATCAGGCTCGCGCCTCGCTCAGACAGGAACTCTCGTCTCTCCGGCGCTCGCTTCCTGAGGGCGTTCTTGCCGCCAGTCGGCAGCATGTCTGGCTCGACCCGGATCTCGTCACCGTGGCCCGAGGATCGGAACCCCTGCTGCAAGGTTTCGACCTCCCCTCAGAGGGATTCGAAGACTGGCTGCGCGACGCGCGGGCCGAGCCGTCCCCGGACAAACCGCCCGAGCCAGAGGCGACGACAGAGTTCTTCGAACGCCCGACCGTCCTTCTCTTCGCGTTCGAAGCGTTGTCGAGCTCTCCAGACGACAAGATGATCGCAATGAGCGTATCCGAGGATTTGCGCACGACGCTCAGCTACTGGCGCTGGTTCCCGGTCATCGGCCCCGACGCGATCGGTTGGAAGACGGTGAAGGACAGCGACCTGCGCGAGACCGCCGCCGAACTGGGCGCGAGATACGCGGTCTCCGGCACGCTGATGCGCGTCGGCGAGCGCGTGCGACTGTCGGCGAGCCTGACCGACGCCCTTTCGTGCCAATCCATCTGGTCGGATGCGTTCGACGGCAGCATGGAGGACATCTTCGCGTTTCAGGAGGAGGTCAGCCGCGCGATCGTTGGTCAGATCGAGCCGCAGATTTCCCGGGCCGAAGCGGCCCGCATCACGCGAACGCGGCCGGAGACTATCGCGCCCTGGCAGCTCCTGGCGATGGCGGATGAGATCGACCGCAAGAGCGACGAGGGCTACGGAACGGCTGAGGACAATTTTGAGCAGGAACGGCTGATGCGCGAGGCGCTGGAGATCGCGCCCGACTTCGCCCCCGCCTACGCCCGGATAGGACGAATCTACTTCCGTGCCGCTCTGCTGAGCTGGGTCGAGGACAGGAACGCTGCGTTCCTGAAGTCCGTCGAGAACACGAACACCGCGCTCCGCATCGACCCGGACGATTGGGAGGCGCATGGCTACAACGGCCTGGCGCGGATCTTTGGCACGCGAGAGTATGAGAGTGGGATTTTCCATGGCTCAGAGGCAGTCCGCCTCAACCCCTCCGCCGCCCTTGCCCGCCACGCCGCCGGTTGCGGGCTGGAGTGGACAGGAGAGCCTGAGAAGGCGCTGGCGCACTTGCGGTTTGTCTTCCGACTTAACCCCGCGCACCCGGGCCGCGCGGCGGTATTGGGTCAGGTCACGACCTGCGAACTGGCGATCGGCAACAAGGAAGCTTCAATCGAAGCGGCCCGTAAACTCATGGCCATCGCGCCGGACTACGCGCGGGGATTGCAGCGTTGCGTGTCGACCTTCGGCTATTATGGGATCGAACCCGAGGGCTCGTCGGCCCTGGCGCGGCTACGCGAGCTTCAGCCCGACTTCGACGAGGCCTACGTGCGCGAGACTTATCCCTATGCGCGGGAAGCCGAGATGGACCTGTTTCTGGAAGGCTTGAGAAAGATCGGCGCGGTCTGATTGCGCCTCAGTACAATCCACCCGAAGAAATCTCGCCCGCCGTCGCCTGCCCCGGCACCCGCACTTCCTGCCCGCCGCCGGTATTGACGCTCTGTGCCGTCCGGCCCAACTCGTCGTCGGTGAACAAGGGCAGGTTCGAGCCCATGGCGAATCCGCCATCGAAGGTGATGCCAAAGACCGGCTGCTCGCCCTCGCGGAAATACTCCGCCACAACATGCTCGCCGATCGCGTCGTCCGGAAGGCGGGCGCCCGTGAATCGGTCGATCTTGATGAACTGTCCGCCCTGCGGGATCGAGAAGCGTCCGGCGCCGTATTTCTCGATGGCTTTTTCCATGAAGGCCTGGAACACCGGAGCGCACATCGCGCCGCCCGAGGCTCCGCGGCCCAAAGGCTCCGGAAGGTCGTAGCCGATGTAACAGCCTGCCGCGATGGTCGAAGTGAAGCCCACGAACCAGACATCGCGCGCGTCATTTGTCGTGCCTGTCTTGCCCGCCGCGGGGACGCCGAGATTGACTGCGCCGGCCGCCGTGCCCCGCTCCACCACGCCGCGCATCATCGAGGTGAGCTGATAAGCGGTGATTGGGTTGATCACCTGGCTGCGGTTTGACCGGATGGTCGGAAGGTCGCCGGATCGAATGTCGGCGGTCTGGCAATCTTCGCAAATCCGCTGATCGTGGCGGTAGATCGTCGTGCCCCAACGGTCCTGAACCCGGTCCACCAATGTGGGTGTCACGCGCTCGCCTCCATTCGCGAACATCGAATAGGCGGCGACCATACGGAAAAGCGTTGTCTCCTGACTGCCGAGCGAGTTGGCGAGGAAGGGTTGCATGTCATCGTAGACGCCGAAGCGCTCGCCATAGCCCGCGACGGTCTGCATGCCGACCTCTTCCGCCAGACGGATCGTCATCAGGTTCCGCGACCGTTCGATGCCGGTGCGCAGCGGCGTTGGCCCGTAGAACTGGTTCGAGGCGTTCCTCGGCCGCCAGACCTGACCGCCGCCGATATCCACCTCAATAGGCGCGTCGATCAGGATCGTCGCAGGCGTGAAGCCCGAGTCCAACGCTGCGGCGTAGACGAAGGGTTTGAAGGACGAGCCGGGCTGGCGGGCGGCCTGAGTCGCGCGGTTGAAGACCGAATGCTGGTAGGAATACCCGCCTTGCATCGCGATGACCCGCCCGTTGTTGACGTCCATCGCCATGAAGGCGCCTTGCACGCCCGGCACTTGGCGCAGCGAGAAAACCGGATCGCTGACGCTGCCGCCTTCATGGCGTACATGAATCACGTCGCCCACGGAGAGGATGTCGCCCGCGCGATTCGCGCCCCGGATCCAGCGCAGGTCCTCGGGCGTGATGAAATGGCCGTCGGTCCCGTCCGACCAGCCCTCCACCCCGATGCGGGCGGAGCTCCCTCCGACCTCAAGAACGACCGCCGGATACCAATTCTCGACATCCCGGGCGACGCCGATCTCGGCCAGTGCGAGGCGCCAGGCCGCCTGCCCCTCGACGAAGCCGTCAAGCGCCTCGGCGGCGATAGCTTCCCCGGTCCCGCGCCATTCGCCCTGAGCGCGGTCGTAGTTTTCCAATGCCTCGCGCAAGGCGGAGGCCGCGATTTCCTGCAACTCCGGGTCCATCGTCGCCCGGATGGTCAGACCGGCGCTGCGAAACCCCTCCTCGCCGAAATCGCGGGAGAGCTGGCGCCGGATCTCGTCGGTGAAGTAGTCGCGGGGCGGGAGTTTCTCGCGAAAGGCGTCCATGTCTCCCGCCTGAACGGTAAGCAGCGGCGCGATACGGGCGGTCTCATACGCGCCCTGATCAATGTACTCGTTTTGATACATCTCCCGAAGGACGAAGTTCCTCCTCGCGATGGCCCTCTCCTCCTCCAGCACCGGGTGGTAGGTCGACGGCGCCTTGGGAAGTGCGGCGAGATAGGCGGCCTCCTGCGCGTTCAGATCGGACAGTGTCTTGTTGAAATAGGTCTGCGCCGCCGCCGCGACGCCGTAGGAATTCTGGCCGAGGAAGATCTCATTGAGATAGATCTCGAGGATCTTCTCGCGCTCGAGCGTATTGACCATGCGGTTCGAGAGGATGATCTCTTTGATCTTCCGCTCGATCCGGCGATCGCCCGACAGGAAGCTGATCTTGGCGACCTGCTGGGGTATGGTCGAGGCGCCGCGCACGGATTCGCCCCGGCTCTCGACCGCTTCATAGAGCGCTGCCGCGATGCCTCTGAGATCAAAGCCCGCGTGTTTATAAAAATTCTTGTCTTCCGCCGAGATGAAGGCGTGTTTGACCAGATCGGGGATCTCTTCCGCCGGCGCGTAGATGCGCCTCTGCTCGGCGTACTCGTCGATGATCTGGCCTTCAGTGGAGTAGATTCGGCTGATCGTCGGCGGGCGGTACTGCGCGAGACTCTGATGGTCGGGCAGATCGCGGCCATAGACCCAGAAAACGCCGCCAACGGTGAGCGCGAGCATGATCAGCCCAAGCGTCACCAGCGAGAAGATGCCGCCGAGAGTGGAGAAAACGAACCGCGTCACCAGATCAAACCTCAATACTGCCTCGCAGGGATATACTAGGCGCGGGCCAAAGGGTCAAAACGCGCGCGGCCCGGCATCCGCCTGTTGGGATCACCTTGTGGTGAGGAATCAGAGCGCCTGTCATTGCCGGTAGAGCGCCCGTTGCAGCCGGTCCGCCTCCTCCCACGCCAGGAGGCCGTCGCGCACGGCTTCGGCCGCGTCTTCGAGCCATGCCTCTGAGGTCAGCCGATCGCGGTCGGTCGCGTTCGAGAGGAACCCGAGCTCCAAAAGGACCGATGGCGTCCCAGCCGAGCGCAGCACGTTGAAGCCGCCATGGCGATGCGGGCGCGAATTGGTCTCAAGCCCCGCCTCCCCAAAGGCCGCGAGCAGATCGGCGGCCAGCGCCTCCGAGCGCGGCAGGGTCTCGGCTCGGGCGAGATCCATAAGCGCCAGCGCGACATCATTCTCGGCATCGCCCAGATCGACGTTCCGCAGCATGTCACTCGGGGCGTGCCGTTCCGTTTGGAGTCGCGCCGCCATGGCCACCTGATCGTCCGACAGCGTATAGGCGATCACGCCTGTGGCCTGTCCGGCGTCGGGCGGCAGCGCGTCGGCGTGGATCGAAAGGAACACCTGCGCCCCAGCCCCCCGCGCGCGTGTCATTCGCGCGCTTAACGGTACGAAAGTGTCATCCGTCCGTGTCAGCACAACATCGAAGCGCCCGGTGCGGATCAGCGCCTCTTTCAGGCGGAGCGCGAAGGACAAAACGATCTCGGCCTCCACCAGCCCGTCCGCCTCGGCCCCGGGGTCGACCCCGCCATGGCCGGGATCGAGCGCGACCCGGACACGATCTTCGCCGATCACAGCAGCGGCAGGGCCGGATCTCGGGTTCTTTTCGATCACGGTGTCATGTGCCGCGAGCGTGAGGACAAGCTCGGCGGATCCGGACGTCTCTGTTCGCATTTCGGCCGATGCGACCGCGTGCGGTCCGGCCAACGAAAACGCGATCTCAGTCCAGGCCGGCGCGGCCCGTCTTGTGTCGACGCCTATCAACGCTTCCGAGCCGATCTCTCGCAGGCCGGTCCAATCGACCTCGGAGAACTGGAGCGCGATCCGAGAGGGGTTTCCGGTGTCCGCGAGCCTCCAGGGGACGGCGCGTGTCAGCCCCAGACGGATCTCGACGGTCCCGCGGGTCTCCCGGATCGAAACACCACCGTCCGCGAGACGCGCGATCTGATCCGCCGCCCCATGCGCGGCGATGGCGAACATGACCGCCAGGCACGCCAGGACGGCGCGCGTGATTAGAATGAACCTGCTCATGGCCTCGGGGGCTTTTGTTTCCGGCACCTTACCCGAAATGGCTCCGCTGGCCAACGGGGTTCAGCCGATATGCCCCTCGCGCCGCATATAGGCGGCCAAACGGTTCAGACCCTCTTCGATATCCGCCGTGGACCGCGCGTAGGAGAACCGGAGCGTCTGATGGCCCCTCGCCTTGTCGAAATCGAGCCCCGGCGTTACCGCCACATCGGCTTTGTCGAGGATATCGCGGGCCAGCGCCGCGCTGTCATCCGTGATGCCCGATACATCGGCATAGATGTAAAACGCCCCGTCGGGCGGCGCGATGTCGGCAAACCCCGCCTTTGGCAGCCCTTCCAGCATCAGCGCGCGGTTTTTGCGATAGACGGCAAGGTTCGCCGCCAACTCCTCCCCGCAATCGAGAGCGCCGAGCGCGGCGATCTGGCTGGCGTGCGGGGCGCAGATGAACATGTTCTGGGCCAAGCGCTCGACCGCTCTCAGATGGCTCTGGGGCACGACCATCCAACCGATCCGCCAACCGGTCATCGAGAAATACTTGGAGAACGAATTGATCACATAGGCGTCGTCGGTGATTTCCAGCGCGCTGACGGCTTTCCGCTCGTACTCGATTCCGTGGTAGATTTCGTCGGAGACCAGAGCGGCGTCTTTCGACGCCGACCACGCGACCAGCGCCTCCATCGCGGCGCGGTCCAGCATGGTGCCTGACGGGTTGGCGGGAGATGCGACGATCAAGCCCTTTACGTCGTCCGGCATCTCCTCCGGCGCGGGCTGGAACCGGTTCTCTTTCCGTGTGGCGATATCCACCGGCGTCAGGCTGAGCGCGCTCAGGATCTGGCGGTAGGACGGATAGCCGGGGGCGCCAAGCGCCACCCGGTCGCCCGCATCGAAAAGCGCCGTGAAGGCCAGAAGGAACCCGGCAGACGACCCGGAAGTCACGATGACGCGGGCGGGGTCCAGGTCGATATCGTGACGCTCGCCATAATGCCGGGCGATGCGTTGGCGGAGCGCAGGGATGCCCAAGGCGACGGTGTAACCCAACGGCCCCTTCTGCATCGCGTCCACCAGTTTCGCGCGAGCGCCTTCCGGGGCGGGCGTGCCGGGCTGGCCAACCTCCATGTGGATGATGTCCCGGCCCGCGGCCTCTGCCGCCGCCGCGGCGTCCATCACGTCCATGACAATGAACGGATCGACCTCTGATCGTTTCGATAGTCGCATAAACGCCTTCTTCCGCCCGGGGCGCACCAAGGTCAATGGGCCGCATCCCGAACAAATCTCGGTGAGGCGCTTGCGCGGGCTCACGCCACATGGTTCTTTCCGCTCGGATAATTGGGAGTTTCAGGATGTTGCGTGTTCTTTGCCTGTCTTTCGTCCTTTTCGCGTCGTCGATCTCGATGGCGACGGCCTTCGACATAGAAGCGATGACTGACAACGAGCGGGCGATCTTCCGCTCGGAAGTGCGCGATTATCTGCTGGAGAACCCCGAGATCATTCTTGAGGTCGTCGCGCTGATCGAGGAGCGCCGCGCCCAACAGGCCGCCGAAGCCGAATTGATGCTGGTCGCTGACAATTTCGAGGAGATCTTCAACGACGGCCACAGCTATATTGGTGGAAACCCGGACGGCGACATCACGGTTGTAGAGTTCCTCGACTATCAATGCGGGTTCTGCAAACGCGCGTTTCCCGAAGTTACCGCGCTTCTCGAAGGCGACCCGAACGTCCGGTTGATCGTCAAAGAGTTTCCGATCCTCGGCGAGGCCTCGGTCCTCGCATCGCGCTACGCGATCGCGACGAAAGAGGTTCACGGCGATGAGGCTTATCGCGGTGTGCACGACAGCCTGATGGTCGCTCGTGGCGGGATCAACGAGGAGGCGCTTGAGCGTCTGTCAGATCAAATGGATCTCGATCATGCCGCGATACTGGAAGAGATGTATTCTGACGACACAGCCGCGATAATTGAAGCGAACAGAGAACTGGCTTCCACGTTGCAAGTCGCGGGAACTCCAGCGTTCGTGATCGGCGATCAGATTGTTCGGGGCTTCATCGAGCTGCCGCAGCTACGCGAAGTCGTGCGGCAGGAGCGCGCTGATCAGGGCTGACAGCTACTCGGCGGCCTCCTGCGCCGCCTCGATCTCGGCCGCCTTCTTCTCAACCTGCTCGACGATGTGATCGACCATCTGGTCGTTCGACAGCTTGTGGCTTTGCTTGCCCGCCAGATAGACCATGCCCGACCCGGCCCCGCCGCCGGTGAAGCCCACATCGGTCATAAGCGCTTCGCCCGGCCCGTTCACCACGCAGCCGATGATCGAAAGGCTCATGGGCGTCTTGATGTGCTCGAGCCGCTCCTCGAGGATCTCAACGGTCTTGATCACGTCGAACCCCTGCCGGGCGCAGGACGGGCACGAGATGATGTTCACCCCGCGATGGCGGAGGCCCAGGGATTTGAGGATCTCATATCCAACACGCACTTCCTCAACCGGATCGGCGGAAAGCGAGACGCGGATCGTGTCACCGATCCCCATCCAGAGGAGGTTGCCGAGACCGATTGCGGATTTCACAGTGCCCGCATTCAGACTGCCCGCCTCGGTAATGCCGAGATGGATCGGCGCGTCTGTCGCATCAGCCAGCGCCTGATACGCTGCAGCGGCGAGGAAAACGTCTGAGGCCTTGCAGGAAATCTTGAACTCGTGGAAGTCGTTGTCTTCCAGGATCTTGATGTGATCGAGCCCGCTTTCGACCATCGCCTCGGGGCAAGGCTCGCCGTACTTCTCCAAAAGGTCCTTTTCGAGCGACCCGGCATTCACCCCGATGCGGATGGAGCAGCCATGATCCTTGGCGGCCTTGATGACCTCGCGCACGCGCTCCTCGCTGCCGATGTTGCCCGGGTTGATGCGCAAACAGGCCGCGCCGGCCTCAGCCGCTTCGATGGCGCGTTTGTAATGGAAATGGATGTCAGCCACGATCGGCACAGGGCTCTCCCGCACGATCTCGGCCAGCGCCCGGGTCGAGGCCTCGTCCGGCGTGGAGACGCGAACGATATCCGCCCCCGCCTCCGCCGCGCGTTGAACCTGATCAACCGTTGCCGCCACATCGGTCGTGTCGGTGTTGGTCATGGTCTGCACGCTGATCGGGGCATCGCCGCCCACAGGCACAGGGCCGACGTGAATTTTCCGCGACTCGCGACGGTAGATGTTGCGCCAGGGGCGAACGTGGTTGATCGACATGGTCAGCCTTGAGTTGTGCTTGGAACAAAATAGGCCGAAGGCCGATGCGGCGCAATCAAACCGCCCGCGTCACTCAGTCCCCTGCGCCTCGGCCACGGCGACAAAACGGGCCAGGTCCGCATCGCGCTCCACATCGGCGACCTGATAGGATTGGACGAGGGCGTCTGGGGCGAGAACCAAATCCTTCACGACTTCGGGGCCGCTTCCGGCTGGGCCGAAGGTCTCGCCATTGATGGCGAAGTAGAGCGAGCCTGCGTTACCGGCGCGAAGCGTCGCCGGCTCTTCGGTCAGCGGCACCTCGAACTGCTCGCCGGCGTCGAGAATTTTCTCGAATATCACCGTGCCGTCGGCCGCGCGAACTCTGACCCAGGACGGACGAACTGCCAGAAGCTCCAGGCTCGGCGCGGCGGGTTCGACCACTTGGACGGCAGGCGGCGGCGGCAATAGGTCATTCTGGTCAAGCCGGGCGAAGGCCGGGCCGCGGTCGGACCGGATATCCAGACCGAACGGGAGATTGTCGGGTTGCGGCAGATTGGCTGCGAGCGTGGCAGAGCCCTCCGCAGGCGCAAGCGCGCCGATGGTATCCGGGTCGATCGAAGCGATCGGGCCGTCGCGGGCGACCATCACCGGAACGTCCAGAGCTTCGGGCCGATAAAGCCGGTCGAACCGTCCGACTGAGCCGAGGTCGGGCGCCGCCTCCGCGTCATCGCCTGCCGGCGTCACGGCAGGAGTAAGGGGGTCAAGCTCGGCAAGAACTTCGGGCGTCTGATCGACCGGCGTGAAGGTGACCTTCTGCACCTCCTGCAACACCGCCCAGCCGCCGTAGCCGATGCCGCCCAATAAAACGAGCAGGACAGCGATGGAACCGATCGCTCGGGGTTCGAAGCCAGAGAGGGCTGCTTCGGCTTTGGGCAGGTAGCTGACGCTGGGCTCGGTGAACGGATCCCGCATATGCGCGGGCGTCTTGCCGCCGGTTCCATCAGCCGATTTCTTCTTCTTGGTCTTGCGGTTGACTGAGGCATCCGCCGACATGCCGTGAGAGACGACGAACTCGCCCTCCTCGCAGAACGTCTTGAACGCCCACTCGGGATCGAGGCCCAGGTAACGCGCGTAAGACCTGACGTATCCAGCAATGAACCCGGGCGTCTCAAAGGCCGAAGGATCGGAATTCTCAATCGCCGCGATATAGTTCGCCTTAATCTTCAACTCGCGCTGAACGTCGAGCAGGGATTTGCCCATCGTCGCGCGCTCGCCGCGCATGATGTCGCCAAGACGCAGCTCGAAATCATCGAAGCCTTTCAGCTTCGTCGCTTCCTGCCCACCAGACGTCTCAGGACGTCCACTCATGCATCCTGCCCCAAATTGCGTCTCGCTGTCCCCACCCGCGCCCGCTTAGAATCGGGCGTGGCGTATCAATGAAACGTTAACACACCGCTTAAGGCGGGTCACTTGTGGATAAGTCTCAGGCGGAGAGTTCGGCGCGATTGAGCGCGCAATGCGACCAGAGCGCATCCATAGCGCGCACCAGCGCATCCATTTCACGCGGTCCATGGACGGGCGACGGCGTGAACCGCAACCGTTCGGTGCCGCGCGGCACGGTCGGGAAATTGATCGGCTGAACGTAGATGCCGTAATCCTCAAGCAGCATGTCCGAAAGCTGCTTGGTATGCACCGGATCGCCCACGATCACCGGCACGATGTGCGAGCCGTGGTCGATAATGGGCAGGCCGAGCGACTTCAGCCGCATCTTGAGGATCCTGGCTTGCGCCTGGTGCTGCTCGCGGCGGACCTGATCCGTCTTGAGGATCCGGATGCTCGCAGCGGCGCCCGCCGCTACGACCGGCGGCAGCGACGTAGTGAAGATGAACCCCGGGGCGTAAGACCTTACCGCATCGCACATTTTCGCGCTGGCTGCGATATAGCCGCCATGGACGCCGAAAGCCTTGCCCAGCGTCCCGTTAATGATGTCGAGCCGGTCCATCAGACCGTCGCGCTCGGCCACGCCGCCGCCTCTCGGCCCGTACATGCCGACCGCATGGACCTCGTCGAGATAGGTCAGCGCGTCAAACTCATCGGCCAGATCGCAAATCTCTTCGATCGGTCCGAAATCGCCGTCCATCGAATAGATCGACTCGAAGGCGATAAGTTTCGGCGCCAACGGGTCGTCTGCCGCCAGAAGCTCGCGCAAATGCCCGACGTCGTTGTGCCGGAAGACGCGCTTCTGCCCGCCGTTGCGGCGGATGCCCTCGATCATCGAAGCGTGGTTCAACGCGTCGGAATAGATAATCAGCCCCGGAAACAGTTTCGGGAGCGTGGACAACGTCGCGTCATTTGCGATGTAGGCCGAGGTGAAGAGAAGCGCGGTTTCCTTGCCGTGGAGATCCGCAAGCTCGGCCTCAAGCGCTTTATGATAGACCGTGGTGCCGGAAATATTTCGGGTGCCGCCCGATCCGGCGCCCGTGGCCTGAAGAGCGTCGCCCATGGCGCTCAGAACCTCAGGGTGCTGGCCCATGCCAAGATAATCGTTGCCGCACCAGACCGTTACCGGCTGCTCGGTCCCGTCCTCGCGCCGCCACGTAGCATGAGGGAATTGCCCGCGCTTGCGCTCAATGTCGATGAACGTCCTGTAGCGGCCTTCTTCGTGAAGCCGGCTCAGAGCCTCATCAAGTTTCTTCTCATATGACACAGACGTCCCCTCCACACACGCGCTGTTACTTATGCTGCGTCGTCAAGTATCAACAGGGTACAAAATGACGCGATGATTTAGATCAATCGCGAATGACCACCGCGCAGTCGCTCGCGCGCTCGGCTGTCCGGGCGCAGGACGCGATGGCGGCGCTATCGCTGTCGCCCATTCCCCAGGCCCCGGTAAGTGTCGATACTGCAAAGGATTTCGACCCGCGCTTGCGCTGATAGGTCCGGTTGAAAGCGGCGGTCGCATCAAGCGACAGAGTCAGCGCCCGGCTCTGGTACCCCTTGGGAAGAACACGCGCGGCGATCTGGCAAGACCGATTCCCTTTTCGCGCGCGATTGCAAGCGCCGATTGCAGCGGCGTCGGCAGCCTGAGTCGAATGATAGTTCAGGGCGCCCTGAAGCGCCTCGCTGACAAGCCCGTCATCGGGCGAGAAGGCGATCGTCGCGTAATACTTCACGCCCTGCCCCATCTGTTCGGCCATCAGCGGGATCAGAGCCTTGACGGTGGCCTGGTCGCCTTTGGAGAGAGAACCGTTGAGCTGGACGGCATAGCCTCGCGTCGGGAAAAGCTGTCCTTCCGCCGCCGATCCGTTCTGAATCTTTGCGGCCGCCGGCGCCGCTGCAAGGGCAGCCATCGCGATCCATATTTTGAGCACTGTTCCCTCCCCGATCTCTGAGTGCGGAAAACCTAGCGCTGCGCGAGTGACAAGACCAGACTGGACGCTGCCGAAGGGGCTGGTAGGGTCCGCCGCGACCCAGAATCCGGAGCCTCTAATGTCCCTCGACACCATCCTCTCGCGCATTGACGACGACATCGACGCCTCGACCGAACGGCTGTTCGAGCTCTTGCGGATCCCTTCGATCTCGACCGACCCGGCCTACAAGGCGGACTGCCAGACGGCCGCTGATTGGCTCGTCTCGGATCTCGCGGCCCTTGGGGTCGAAGCGGAAGCGCGTCCGACGCCCGGTCATCCCATGGTCATCGGCCATGCCGGTGAGGGCGGGCCTCACGTCTTGTTCTACGGACATTACGACGTGCAGCCAGTCGACCCGCTGGAGCTATGGCACCGCGAACCCTTCGATCCCGAGGTCCAGGACGGCCCGGCCGGCAAAGTGATCCGTGCGCGGGGCGCCTGCGATGATAAGGGCCAGCTGATGACCTTCCTGGAGGCCTGCCGGGCCTGGAAGGCGGTGACGGGCGAGTGGCCCTGCCGGATCACCTTCGTCTTCGAGGGCGAGGAGGAATCGGGCTCACCCTCGCTTGTACCGTTTCTTGAGGCGCACAAGGACGAGCTCTCCCAACCCGACATCGCGCTCATCTGCGACACCGGCCTCTTCGACCGCCAGACCCCTGCGATCACCACGATGCTGCGGGGTCTTCTGGGCGAGGAGATCATCGTCACAGGTCCAGACAAGGACCTGCATTCCGGGCTTTACGGTGGCGCGGCGGCGAACCCGATCCGGGTCCTGAGCAAAATCCTCGCCGCGCTCCACGACGGTCAGGGCCGGGTCACGGTGCCGGGTTTCTATGACGGGGTGACCGAGCTTCCCGCCAACATCCAGGCGCAGTGGGACGCCTTGGGCTTCGATGCCGAAGGGTTCCTTGGCGGCGTCGATCTCTCGGTTCCGGCGGGCGAAACCGGCCGGTCGGTGCTCGAAATGATCTGGTCGCGCCCAACCTGCGAGTTCAACGGCATCGTCGGCGGCTATGCCGGAGACGGCTTCAAAACGGTGCTGCCGTCCCAGGCCCGCGCAAAGGTCAGTTTCCGACTCGTGGGAGAGCAGGACCCCTTCGCCATCCGCGAGAGCTTCCGTGGAATGGTCAAAAGCATGGTTCCGGCGGATTGCACGGTCGAATTCCTCAATCACGGCAATTCACCGGCGACAGTCATGTCCACCGCCGATCCGGCGTTCGAAAAGGCCCGGCTGGCGCTGTCCGACGAATGGCCGAACGACGCGGCTTTCATCGGGTCCGGCGGATCGATTCCGATTGTCGGGTATTTCAAGGAGATCCTCGGGATGGACTCGATGCTGATCGGGTTCGGGCTGGACGATGATCTGGTCCATAGCCCGAACGAGAAGTACGACTTCCGAAGCTTCCACAAAGGCATCCGCAGCTGGGCGCGGGTGCTGGACGCGCTGACTCGCTAGAGCGTCTGTTCGCTCAGGAACGCGAGCAAAGCCTCCGCCGTTTCCGACCCGTGCTGGTCGATGAAGAAATGACCGCCGGGCATCGCCTTGGCGGTCATATTGCTGAAACGGTCGGCCCAGGTCGCCGGAATGTCGAAAGACTTGGCCATGACCCCATCCGCGCCAAAGAGAACGAGCACGGGGCGATCAACGTCCTTGCCCCGATCCGCAGCGTCGTGTTCCAGATCGATGGTGACCGCGGCGCGGTAGTCGTTGGTCATGCCAGCGATCACGGCGGGGTCGCGCCAGGCCTTGCGATAGGCGTCGATCTGCTTGAACTCCGACAGCCTCGCGCCACCCCATCCCAGAAGGCAGGCTTCGTAGAAATGGTCGGGATCGGCTTCGATCATCCGCTCGGGAAAGGGCGCGGGTTGGGCGAGGAAGCTCCAGTGGAAGTAGGCCTTGGACACCGGATAGGCGAACTCGGCGACCAGCGTGTCCGTCGGCACGATGTCCATGACCGTGAGGCTCGCCACCGCGTCCGGCGCGTCGAGCGCCATGCGATAGGACGTCCGCCCGCCCCGGTCGTGTCCGACAAGATGGAAGCGATCAAAGCCGAGCGCCGTCATCAACCCGAGCTGATCGGCGGCCATCGCGCGAAAGCTGTACGCGACAAGGTTGTCGCCCGCCGGCGGCTTCGCGCTTTCGCCGTAGCCGCGCAGATCCGGCGTAACCACGGTGTAATGGCGGGCGAGTCTCGGCGCGACCTCCGCCCATAACGCGCGGGTCTGGGGAAAACCGTGCAAAAGCAGTACGGGCGGACCGGTTCCCGCCACGTCATAGGCGATGTCTGTTCCGTCGATGCTCGCCACTGGCATGCGCGCCCTCCCGTCGTGAAGACTTGCGGCGTCGCCATGAACGGTCAAGCCATAGGCGCGCGACCTTCACGCTGGCCTGACCGACCGGGCAACGGCTAGAACGTGTCAAGCGAAGGAGAGCAACGCGTTGGACGATCTCGACCTGATCATGGATCTGCACATCGACGGCGACCGGCAGGGCCCCGGCGGCGAGGAGGAGACCCGACTCGCGATCGCGCTTGCGGGACTCATGGGGCGCGAGGGCCTCAGGATCGCCGACATCGGCTGCGGCACCGGCGCCTCGACGCTGACCCTTGCGGGCGCCCTAGACGCAAGCCTCATCGCCGTCGACTTCCTGCCGCCTTTTCTGGAACGGCTCCGGAAAAGGGCGGACGCAGCCGGGTTTCGCGACCGGATCGAAACGCTCGCGACCTCGATGGACGCGCTACCGTTCGACGATGGCGGGCTCGACGCGATCTGGTCCGAGGGCGCCATCTACAACATGGGGTTCGAGACCGGAGTGAGCGCATGGCGGCGGTTTCTGAAGCCGGGCGGCGTCCTCGCTGTCTCGGAGCTCACGTGGATAACGGCAGAGCGGCCGGAGGCGTTAACCCATCACTGGTGCCGCGAGTACCCGGAGGTCAATACCGCTTCGAACAAGTTCGCCGCGCTGGAGCGGAACGGATATATGCCTCTCGGCTACTTCCCGCTTCAGAAGCATTGCTGGATTGAGAACTACTACCGACCCATAGAGGCCCGCTTCGCGGGCTTTCTCGACCGTCATGGCGGTTCCAGAGCCGCAAAAGCGCTCGTTGTCGAACACACAGAAGAAATCGCGCTCTACGAGCGCTATGCGGACTACGTCAGCTACGGCTTCTACATCGCGCGACGGGTCGGCTGAGGCGGGGATGAGTGGCGCGGTTGACGGGACTCGAACCCGCGACCCCCGGCGTGACAGGCCGGTACTCTAACCAACTGAGCTACAACCGCGCGGACATTCGGGCGTCTCCGGACAGCAGTGGCGCGGTTGACGGGGCTCGAACCCGCGACCCCCGGCGTGACAGGCCGGTACTCTAACCAACTGAGCTACAACCGCTTGCTGCCGACCGAGCATGACCCGGACGTGACGCGCGTTCTAGGGCCGGGGTCGGGGCGCGTCAAGCGGAATTGGGCCAGCCTGCTCACGCGATGGCGGACGCGGTCCAGAGGCTTGCGGCTCGCGCCTCGTCGCCGGTCTTGCCAAGGTGTCTGGCCAGCGTGTCAAAGACGATACGGACCCTCCGGCTGGTCTTCAACTCGCGCGGCGCGACGAGCCAGATCGGATACTCAAAGTCCACATCATCAGGGAGAATCCGGACCAGGCCCGGCGTGCTCTCTCCAATCGTGACGTTGTTCACGCCAATCCCGAGCCCCCGGCAGGTCAGCTCATGATGCACCAGGTGGCTCCGCGAACGCACGACGACTTGGCTGACCGAGACGGGCGCGCCGATGCCCTGCAGCGCGTCAATCACCCCGTCGTCGTCGCCAATCCCTATCATGGGAACATCCCGCAAGTCCGCCATCGTGCGAAACGGCCCGTGTTCGGCGACAAAAGTCTCGCTCGCGAAAAGACCGCCATGGTCCGACCGCACGCGCTTCCCGATCAGATCGAGATCCTTGGGCTCGGTGTTCCGGACGGCGATATCGGCCTCACGCCTTCTCAAGTCGCTCAGGCTGTTGGTTGCGATGATCTCCAGGACCAGGCCCGGATGGCTCTCTCGCAGCTCCTTCACGACAGCGGGCAGCACGAAGGCCGAGGCCATTTCAGTGGCGGTGATCTTGACAATGCCCTCGACGGACTGAACCTGCCCCGAAGCCGCCAGCGACAGTCGAGCCGCCGCCGCGCCCATCTCGCGCACATGCTCGGCCAGTTCCTGCCCCGAGGGCGTGAGCTCGAGCGACTTGCCCACCCGCTCGAAGAGCGGCACGCCGAGGCGTTCCTCCAGGGCCGACACCTGCCGACCAACCGTTGGCTGCGTGAGTTTCAGTACCCGCGCCGCGGCGGACAGGGACCCCTCCTCGACCGTCGCGAGAAAGGCCCGGACCTGGTTCCAGTCGAAATCCGATTCCGCTCCATTCATGCGTATTTGTATATCATCGCCACGGATTTTGGCAATTTTCCTGCATGAATGTTTGGATTAGGGTGATTTCAACGAACGGAGCACAGACATGCAAAGCGAAGCGAAATTCTGGGACAAGATCGCGCCGGGCTACGCGAAAAAGCCGATCAGCGACGTCGCCTCCTATGAGAAAACGATGGATCGGGTGCGGAGCTACCTCAAGGCGACCGACCGCGTCTTGGAGCTGGGCTGCGGCACCGGATCGACCGCGATACTGCTCGCGCCGCTCGCTGATAGCTACATCGCCGGCGATATCTCCGGCGGCATGCTGGAAATCGGAGAGGAGAAGCGCGTCGCTGCGGGCGTCGACAACCTGAGCTTCCGGCAGGGCGCGACCGACGCCTTCGCAGGCGAGCGTTTTGACGTGGTGATGGGGTTCAACCTCTTCCACCTCGTCACCGACATGGAAGCAGATTTCGCGCTGATCCGGGACATGCTGCCCGAAGGCGGGCTCTTCATTCAGAAAAGCCCCGCGCTCGGCCGCCGCTGGTACCTGAAGCCGGTCATCGCCGCAATGCGCCTGATCGGCAAAGCGCCCCAGGTGCGATTCTTCGGATCCGAGGAGCTGGACCGCGCGGTCGAGGCCGCCGGGTTCGAGATCATCGAGACCGATACGATCCCGCCGACCGGCCCGAGCCGTTTCATTGTTGCGCGAAAGAGATGATGCCGGCGAGACCCGGCAAGAGAATGGAGAACACTATGAAAGCCGCTGTGTACAAGACCTATGGGCCCGCCGACGTTGTCAGGATCGAGACGCGCGAAAAACCGGGACCCGCTGCGACCGAGCTTCTGGTCCGCGTCAAGGCGACTACCGTCACGACTGCCGACTGGCGTCTCCGCGCCTCGGCCTTTCCGGGCGGCATGTGGCTTCCAGGCCGTCTGATGACCGGGCTCTTCAAACCCAGGAACCAGGTTCTTGGCGTGGAATTCGCCGGCGTGGTTGAAGAAACGGGCGCCCAGGTGACCGGCTTCCATCTCGGCGACCGGGTGTTCGGCTTTGCAGGCCACGGCGCGCATGCGGAATACCTGACCATTGACGAGACGGCGGCGGTCGCTCCGATCCCTGCCGGTCTGGACGCGGCGGAGGCCACCGCGCTGCCCTTCGGCGCCGTGTCCGCGCTTGTCTTCTTGCGGGATACCGCCAGGATCAAGCCGGGTCAGGACGCGCTGATTATCGGTGCAAGCGGCAACGTGGGCATCTACGCGGTACAGATCGCCAAGGCCATGGGCGCGACGGTGACTGCGGTCGCGAGCGCCGGAAACCACGCGATGCTGCGCGAGCTTGGGGCGGACGAGGTGATCGATTACCGAGCCGAAGACCCGGTCTCGGGCGGCAGGCGCTATGACGTGATCTTCGAAACCGTCGGCGTGATCAAATTCGGTGCGGCGCGGAAAGCATTGAAAAACAACGGCTTGTTCGTGCCGCTCAACTTCTCGATCCTCGACGCGCTTCAGGGGCTTTGGAGCCAGTTCCGGGGCGGACGGAAGATGTTGATCAGCGTCAATGGCGACAAGCGCGAGGATCTGGACTCGCTCGCCGAGATGATCACGGCGGGGACGCTCAAGCCCGTGATCGACACGGTCTTGCCGCTCGAGCGCATCCGTGACGCCTATCGCTACGTCGAAGGCCGGCACCGCAAGGGCTCGGTCGTGATCGAGGTCGCCAAACGGGCGAAACTGGCGCTGGCGGGCTGACCGCCAGCGCGCCGCTCTCACCTTGGAGGCAGTGGAATGAACTCCTGATCATCCCCCGGCGGCAGGTGAAAGCGCTGGTTATGCTCCCAGTCGCCCTGCCGCCAAGCTTCCTTCGCCTCCTCGATCCGCTCCTTCGAGGAAGCCACGAAGTTCCACCAGATGTACCGGGGTCCTTCCAGCGTCTCGCCGCCCAGGACCATGACCCGCGCGCCCTGATCGCCCGCCTTCATCGAGACCTTGTCGCCGGGACGGAAGACCATCATGCGTCCCGCTTCGAACGACTGGCCGCCGATCTCGACGGAACCCTCGACGACGTAAGCGCCCCGATCCTCGTGATCGTCCGGCAGCGGAATGGCCGCGCCCGCCTCGAGAACCGCGTCGGCGTAGATCATTTCGGACGGCGTTGCGACCGGCGCCTTTTCGCCCCAGCCCGTGCCGAGGATGAGCCGCACGGATTTCCCCTCGCCCTTGAGGTAAGGCAGTGCATCCTTCGCCGCATGCTCGAAGCGCGGCGCATGGTCCTCGTGGTCTTTCGGTAAGGCAACCCAAGTCTGGATGCCGAAGAACGGCATGGGTTCGGTCTGGGTCTCGTCGTCCGTCCGTTCGGAATGAGTGATGCCCTGCCCCGCAACCATCCAATTGACCGCGCCCGGCTCGATCCAGGCGTCGGTGCCGAGGCTGTCGCGGTGGTGCATGCGGCCGCGATAGAGATAGCTGATCGTGGCCAGCCCTATATGTGGGTGCGGGCGCACGTCCATGCCCTTCGTCGGCAGAAACTCCGCCGGGCCCATCTGATCGAAGAAGATGAACGGCCCGACCATCTGCCGCCGTGGCGCGGGCAAGGCGCGGCGCACCTCGAAGGCGCCCAGATCGCGGGCGCGGGGAATGATCACGGTCTCGATGGCGTCGACCTCGTCGCCGGTGGGGCAATGCGGGTCAAGCGCGGGGTTCCAGCTCATTTGAACGCTCCTATTCTGCTGCGCCTTGATCTAGTGCAGAACAACACCGCACACCACATGCCAAAACGCATGGTTTCTGTGCGATTTCGCGAAATGCGGAGATGATTGGTGGGTGATGAGAGACTCGAACTCCCGACATCTTCGGTGTAAACGAAGCGCTCTACCAACTGAGCTAATCACCCTCCCGGCGCCCTGTCTCTAAACGCTTGGCCCGACGTCTTCAACACCCGGTTCTCGCGGTTTGGTTTTTCACAGATCTTGATCACGATCAGTGCGCCGGCAGGGCGCCGCCCTCTACGGTCCTCCACGGCATACTTGTTGGAGATTTGATCATGGAAGATGTTGAAAGACTGCTGAAGGGAACGGTCGAGGAGCTCGACAAGCTACTGAACGCCAAGAACGTGCTGGGCGACCCGATTGAACGCGAAGGCGCGACGGTCATTCCTCTGGTGAGCTATGGCTTTGGGTTTGGCGCCGGCGGCGGGGAAGGCTCAAAGGTGAGCGGCTTGGGCGGCACCGGCGCGGGCGGCGGCATCAAGCCCATAGGCGCGATCATTCTGGACTCCGACGGCGCCCGCGTCGAGGCGATCAAGGGCACGGTGAGCTCCGTTGCTCAGGTCATCGGAGAGACTGCGGCCCACGCCATCGACAAGCGCGGAAGCAAGCCCGACGCCTCCGGCTGACGGCAATGTGGGTTTTTGGATGGGTGGCGCTTGGGGCGCTTGGGGCTGTCCTCGGCCTCATCCTGGCGCTCTTGTGCCTGCCGATTATCCTGATCGGAGAAGCCTGCGCGGGCGAGCGGACATCGCTCAGCCTGCGCGCGCGGGCGTTCGGCGGCCTGGCGCCGCCCATCGAGCTGACTGGGAAGTCAGACAAGCCTAGGAAGAAAGAAAAGAAAAAGGAGAAGCGGCGCGAAAAGAAAAAACCGCGCCGGTTCGGAGGCGGTCGCAATCGCGGGTCCGACATGATCGCCGCGCTGCCAAGACTGATTGGGGGCCTCCTCTCTGCCGTTTACATCGACAGGCTGGAGCTCGACGCCGATTTCGGGCTCGAAGACCCGGCGGAAACGGGCCATCTCTACGGTCTGCTCTGCCCGGTCCTCTACGGGTTCCCACCGTCCCCGCGGCGGAGGATCGCGATCCGGCCGGTCTTCGGCCAGACCTGCTTTCGGGCGGAAGCCAAGGGCGCGGTTCGCGTCACACCAGTGGCTTTGCTGCCGCCGGTGGCGGGGTTCGTCTGGCAGATCTGGGGGCCCAAGCGATGATCCGGTCGATCGAGGGGCCGCGTCGGGTCGGATCGGCCAGGATCGCCGCGATCGTCGAAACCCGGCGCGAGGTGCGTGGGACCGGGCTCGGCATCGTCGGTTCGGCCTCGCGCGGGCCGGCGGCCATCGTCTTCCTCGCGGCCGGCGTCCTGTCTGGAGTGCGTCCGGACGGCGCGCAGATGGATGAGAATGAACTGGAGCGGCTCTGGCCCGGGATCGCCGACGTCTTTGAGGAGGGCGACGTCGATTGATACGGTCGGATCAACTCCTTCCCACCTCATCTGCCCGTTCCGACGCGCCGCCGATCCAGCGCCGCGCGCCAGGGCCGTTCTGCGCCAGCTTGTCCTCGGCATTGTAGAGCGGGCAGCTTTCCAGCGAGAGGCACCCGCAGCCAATGCAGAAGTGCATCTGATCGCGGAGCCGTGTCAGAATCGCGATCCGCGCATCCAGCAGGTCGGCCCAAGGCGCGGCGGCGTTCGACCAGTCCTCTTTGCCCACCGCCGCAGTTCTCGGGATCTGATCGAGCACGGTCCGCACCTCGGACAGTGGTATGCCGACCGATTGCGCGATTCTGGCAATCGCGACCCGGCGCAGCTCTCGCCTGTCATAACGGCGGTGGTTTGCAGGCGTCCGCCAGCTTTCGATCAGACCTTCGGCCTCATAGAAATGCAGCGTCGAGACCGGCACGCCCGCGCGCGCCGCCATCTCGCCGACACTCAGGTCATTCGCTTTGGGCAAAAGTCTATCCTCAAGTCAGCTTGAGGATCAGGCTGACAGCAGTGCGCCCGCGCCGCAAGTCCGCCTGTGGGGAGAAGATGGTGGGTGATGAGAGATTTGAACTCCCGACATCTTCGATGTGAACGAAGCGCTCTACCACTGAGCTAATCACCCGCCGCCGCGTCTCTTAGCGCCCGCAAATGCTAAGCGCAAGGCAGTCGCGCAGACCGTCGGACCGTCGATGCTCGGCTTTGGCTTGAAGGCAGGAGGGATTACAAAAACGGCCCCTCGAAAGGGGCCGTTTTTCAGATTGCATCCAGATCAGTGCGCGGTCGCGCCAGACCCGCTCTCGCCCTGCGCCGCCGCGCGAGCCGCTGCCGCCGCTTCTTCGGCTGCCTCGTCCCATTCGATCGCCTCGGGCGTATCGATGAGCGCGAGTTTCAGCACTTCGCTCACATGCTCGACCGGGATGATCTCCAGCCCGTCCTTAACGTTGTCCGGGATTTCGGCGAGGTCCTTCTCGTTCTCCTCTGGGATCAGGACGGTCTTGATGCCACCCCTGAGCGCCGCGAGTAGCTTCTCCTTGAGACCGCCAATCGGCATTGCGTTGCCGCGCAGCGAGACCTCGCCGGTCATGGCGATGTCCTTGCGAACGGGAATCTGAGTCAGAACCGACACGATCGAGGTCACCATTGCGAGACCGGCCGAGGGTCCGTCCTTTGGCGTAGCCCCATCTGGCACGTGGACGTGGATGTCGAGCGTGTCGAATTTGGGCGGCTTCACCCCGATCTGCGGCGCGATCGAGCGGACGTAGCTTGAGGCGGCGTCGATTGATTCCTTCATCACTTCGCCAAGCTTACCCGTCGTCTTCATCCGGCCCTTACCGGGCAGGCGCAGCGCCTCGATCGAGAGAAGATCGCCTCCGACGCTCGTCCAGGCCAGACCCGTAACGACACCAACCTGATCCTCCTTCTCAGCCAGACCATAGCGGAACCGCTTCACGCCAAGGAAATCTTCAAGATCCCCAGGCTTTACGGTGACTTTCTCATCCTGCTTTCGGACGATCTTGGTCACCGCCTTCCGGGCCAGCTTTGCGATCTCGCGCTCGAGGTTTCGCACGCCCGCCTCGCGGGTGTAGGTGCGGATGACCTCGGTCAGCGCCTCGTCGGTCAGCTCGAACTCCATGTCCTTCAGTCCGTGGTTCTTGACCTGCTTGTGGATCAGATGCTGTTTGGCGATTTCGCGCTTCTCGTCCTCGGTGTAGCCGGCGAGCGGAATGATCTCCATCCGGTCCAGAAGCGGGCCAGGCATGTTGTAGGAGTTCGCCGTCGTCAGGAACATCACGTTCGAAAGGTCGTATTCGACCTCGAGATAGTGGTCGACGAAGGTATTGTTCTGCTCCGGATCGAGCACTTCCAGCATGGCCGACGCCGGGTCGCCCCGGAAGTCCTGACCCATCTTGTCGATCTCGTCGAGCAGAATGAGCGGGTTTGTCGTCTTGGCCTTTTTCAGCGCCTGGATGATCTTGCCGGGCATCGAGCCGATATAGGTCCGGCGGTGACCTCGGATTTCGCTCTCGTCCCGCACGCCGCCGAGCGAGATGCGAATGAACTCGCGCCCCGTGGCCTTGGCGACCGATTTGCCGAGAGAGGTTTTGCCCACGCCCGGAGGTCCGACGAGGCACATGATCGGCCCCTTCAGCTTCTTCGAGCGCTGCTGAACGGCAAGATACTCGACAATCCGCTCTTTGACCTTCTCGAGCCCGTAGTGATCGTCATCGAGGATCTTTTGGGCGCGGGTCAGGTCTTTCTTCACGCGGGATTTGGTGCCCCACGGAATCGACAGCATCCAGTCGAGGTAGTTGCGCACGACTGTCGCCTCAGCCGACATCGGACTCATGGATTTGAGCTTCTTCAGCTCGCCCTCGGCCTTCTCTCGGGCTTCTTTCGACAGCTTGGTCTCGGCGATCTTCTCTTCCAGCTCGGCGATTTCGTTCGAGCCGTCCTCGCCCTCGCCCAGCTCCTTCTGAATGGCCTTCATCTGCTCATTCAGATAGTACTCGCGCTGGGTGCGCTCCATCTGCGATTTGACGCGCGTCTTGATCTTCTTCTCGACCTGCAGAACCGACATCTCGCCCTGCATCAGTCCGAAGACGGCCTCGAGCCGCTCGGAGACCGATAGCGTTTCAAGAAGCTTCTGCTTCTGATCGACTTCGACGCCGAGGTGACCGGAAACGAGGTCTGCGAGTTTGGCGGCTTCGCGCGTGTCGCTGACCTGGCTTAACGCCTCTTCGGGGATGTTCTTCTTGACCTTGGCGTAGCGCTCGAACTCCTCCGCAACTGAGCGGACGATGGCCGCAACGGCCTCCTCATCCCCGGTCTCCTCCTCAAGAGGCGCCGCATAGGCCTCGAAGAACGAGTCGTTATCGATGAATTCAGTGATCTCGACGCGCGAGCGGCCTTCGACAAGCACCTTGACCGTGCCGTCCGGCAGCTTGAGAAGCTGCAGCACGTTGGCCAGAACGCCGACCTGGAAGATGCCGTCGGTCGTGGGATCGTCGACCGCCGGATCGACCTGCGACGACAGCAGGATCTGCTTGTCGTCCTGCATCACCTCCTCCAGCGCGCGGACCGATTTGTCGCGTCCGACGAAGAGCGGCACGATCATGTGCGGGAAGACCACGATGTCGCGCAGCGGCAGCACTGGGAACGAGGTTTCGAATTGCTCTGTCATTGGTTGTCCTTGTTTTTCGCAAGAAGGTCCTGCCCCGATCATCGGCAGCCTGGGCCTTCTCCGCTCAATGGCCTCTATATGTGGGGTCGTGCCCCTTGGCTTCAACCATAGGGCTGAGGCTCGCGCCAGTTTGCCCTCCGGCGCAGCGCGGGGCAAGCCGACAATCCGACAAATGCCGCGGATGACGCGCCCTCACGGTTTTGCAAAGATCCGCCGGTCGACAAAGGCCGCTCTCAAACTACTTTCTTTCCGTCAGGGAAACGTTAACCATTGCGCCATAAATAAAACGCAGTTCGGCACTAGCTGAGGAAACGGGGTAAAAAGAGCAGGAGGTCGAGCGATGCTCGAACGCAATTTCCCTACGTTTTGGAAAGAGCGGAAACGCTTGGCATTCGTCGCCGTTCTGGCCTTTCTCGCCGGTTTCCTCTTCTACGCCCGCGTCGACGCTTATGTTTTCGGGGTGCAGGTCGGGGTGGCCACAGGGTTGATCTACGCCGCCGTCATCGCCCCTGCAGCTCTGATAATCTGCCTGTTTTTGCCGCGCATGCGGTTCCTGATCGAGGCGATCGCGGTCTCCCGCCTGCTTGTGGCGCTTTTCGTCTTCGCCTTCCCGGCCATTGGACAGGAGCTGCTGTTGCAACCGATACTGATGGCCATTCTGGTCGTGTCGCTTGGCGCGGTTTTGTCGCGCACTGTTCTCCACGGCAAGATCGTCCGCTTCCGCACAAGAACCTGGCGCGCCGCGCTCCGGCCCCGGCATCACCTCCGCCGGCGGCCCGTCCGGCTTCAGTCAGCGACCGACTGGCAGCGCCGGTTCGTGGGCTGGGTCGACGACACGGCTCCCATCACCGCCTAAACCGGCTCGATATCGCCCTCTGCGCGCTTTGCGTGAAAGGCGGCCTCCCAAGCCTCGAACGCGCCCTCCGAGATCGCGTCCCGCATCCCCTGCATGATCTCCTGATAGTAATGCAGGTTGTGCCAGGTCAGAAGCATGCCGGAAATCATCTCGCCCGCCCGGAAGACGTGATGGAGATAGGCCCGCGAATAAGACCGGCAGGCCGGACAGGAACACTCTTCGTCCAACGGGCGGGGATCGTCAGCATGCCGGGCGTTCTTGATATTGACCACGCCCCTCCGAGTGAAAGCCTGACCAGTCCTTCCTGAACGCGACGGCAGCACGCAGTCCATCATGTCGATCCCGCGCTTGACCGCGCCCACGATGTCGTCCGGCTTGCCGACCCCCATTAAATAGCGCGGCCGGTCCGCGGGCAGCATGTCCGGCGCGTAATCGAGAACGCAGAACATCGCCTCCTGCCCCTCGCCAACCGCCAGCCCGCCGACCGCGTAGCCGTCGAACCCGATCCGCGTGAGCGCTTCGGCAGATTCGGCCCGGAGCGCCTCGGTCACTCCGCCCTGCTGGATGCCGAATAGCGCATGCCCCGGACGGTCGCCGAAGGCGTCGCGCGACCGCTCCGCCCAACGCATCGAAAGGCGCATGCTCTCCGCGACCGTCTCCTCCGCTGCCGGAAGCGCCGGGCATTCGTCGAAACACATCACGATGTCCGAGCCGAGCAGGCGCTGGATTTCCATCGACCGCTCGGGCGTCAGCATGTGTTTCGACCCGTCGATGTGGCTGGAGAAGCGGACGCCCTCTTCGGCGAGCTTTCGCAGGCTGGCGAGGCTCATCACCTGAAAACCGCCGCTATCGGTCAGGATCGGCCGCTCCCAGTTCATGAACTTGTGCAGTCCGCCTAGCGCTGCCACCCGCTCAGCGCCCGGCCTCAGCATCAAGTGATAGGTGTTCCCCAGCAGGATGTCGGCCCCCGTCGCGCGGACGCTCTCGGGCAGCATCGCCTTGACCGTACCCGCTGTGCCGACCGGCATGAAGGCCGGCGTGCGCACCTCTCCCCTGCTGGTCGAAATGACGCCCGTCCGCGCCTTGCCATCGGTGGCGCCTAGAATGAAGGAAAAACGCTCCATCATGGCCGAGGGGTTAGCGCCATTCCGGGGGAATGGCAAAATCAGCTTGCCGTGGCGGTCAAATAGTGGATTTCCGCCGGTACCCGCACGACACCATCGACCTCGAAACCCGCGAATTCCGATGCGATGCCAGCCTCTATCGCCGCAAGATCATCGTCCATTGGCTCCACGGGCGCAAGCAGCATGGTCGACACGGCGGTCATGAGCATTCGGGCCGTGGCCTCAACCGATTCCCCAGGCGTCAGGTGCAGATCGATCGTTTCCGCCGAGGCCTCCCAGCCCGCGCCATTCAGAATCGCCAGAAGCGCCTCAGCGTCAGCGAAGCGCATCGGTCCGGGCGCATCCGGATCAGGCGGCGGGAGATCGGGAAAGCGCGCGACGGCGGCCTTGCGGGGAATGCCAAACCAAGGGTTTTTCGGAGGCCTGCCCCAAACGGCAAGCGTCATCCGGGCGCCGTCCTTGGCGGCGGAACGGAGATTGGCGAAGGCCGCGGCGGTGTCGGCGAAGAACATGGTGCCGAAATGCGAGATGATCGCGTCGAATGCGGCCTGCGGGTACGCGTATGATCCCGCATCGCCTTCGATCAGCGTGACGTTCTCCGGCGCTCGCTCGGCCGCGCGGGCCAGAAGCGGCGGGGCGATGTCGATGCCCGTGACATGTCCGTCGACGCCGACCGCTTCCGCCGCGAGCATAAGGCTCGGCCCGGTGCCGCATCCAACATCCAGAATGCGCTGGCCCGGCGCTAGCCCGGCTCGCGCCATCATGCCCTGCATGACCTCAGCATGGGCGGCGTTCAGAAAGCCTTCCGCCTCAAGCCAGGGTTTCGACATCGCGTCCCAATCCACCCAATTCTCCTCAATCCAATGCTTCAACGGACGGTACCCGATCCCCCGCCCGGACGCGATGTCGGATCGCAGCGGCCATACCAAACCCAAACTGTCGCGGGTCATCGCCTTTACGGCGCTCCGAAGTTCCTTATATAAAAGGTCGGAAAAACTTGGGCGCGGACGATGACAGAACAGACAGACATGCTGGAAGGGACGCCGTTGATCAAGCCGTCGAGCACGGATCATCCGCTCTACGACCCGATAGTCGATGCTTGCCGGACGGTGTTCGACCCCGAAATCCCGGTCAACATCTACGATTTGGGTCTCGTCTACACCGTTGAAGTAAATGACGATTCTGATGTGAACGTGATCATGACCCTGACCGCGCCGGGTTGTCCAGTCGCGGGCGAGATGCCCGGCTGGGTCGCCGACGCGATCGAACCGCTGCCGGGCGTAAGGACTGTGAATGTCGAGCTCACGTGGGATCCCCCCTGGGGCATGGATATGATGTCCGATGAGGCGCGGCTCGAACTGGGCTTCATGTAGCCCCCTTGGCGCGAGCGCCGCGCCACCATAGGTTGGGGCGAGGAACAGGAGAGCGACGATGTTCGGCATTCCGGGAAAGCAGGCCGTCACTATGACGCCCGCCGCCATTCGCCAGATCGCCAAGCTGATGGAGAAAGACGGCCATCAGGGGCTCCGAATCGGCGTTAAGAAGGGCGGCTGCGCCGGCATGGAATACACCATGGACTTCGCCGAGACGGTTGATCCCATGGACGAAATCGTCGAGCAGGACGGCGCGCGAGTGATGATCGCGCCGATGGCGCAGATGTTCCTCTTTGGAACCGAGATCGATTACGAGACCTCGCTTCTCGAAAGCGGCTTCAAGTTCCGCAATCCGAACGTGGAAGACGCCTGCGGCTGCGGTGAATCCATAAAGTTCAAGGACGTCGAGGGACTCAGCGCCGAGCGCGAGGAGGCCTCCAAGGCTTGACCTTCCTGACATGGCCGTCATTGTCCCGCCCGGACTGCTGACGGGAGGATGACATGCGCCGCAAACTGGCCGCCGGAAACTGGAAAATGAACGGAACTGGCGGGAGCTTGGCCGAGGCCGACGCGCTGGCAGCCGCCTGGCCTCAGGCGGCGTGCGACATCCTCATCTGCCCACCCGCGACCTTGTTGTCGCGCCTGTCGGATCGGCTCTCGGGAAGTCTCATCGCGACCGGAGCGCAGGACTGCCACACCGCAAGCTCCGGCGCCCATACCGGTGACGTCAGCGCCGATATGGTGGCGGACGCGGGCGGCAGTCATGTGATCCTCGGTCACTCTGAGCGTCGGGCGGACCATGGCGAGACGGACGCGCTTGTGCGTGCCAAAGCCGAGGCCGCCCTCGGCGCCGGTCTGATCGCCGTCGTATGCGTCGGCGAAACGCTCGAGGAGCGCGAGGCCGGTCAGACCATCGACATCGTCGGCGGCCAGCTCGCCGGCTCGCTCCCCGATGGCGCAACCGCCGCCAATACAGTTGTCGCATATGAGCCGGTTTGGGCGATCGGCACCGGCAAGGTGCCCACGCTGGAGGAGATCGGCGCGGTCCATGACGACATCCGCGCCCGCCTTGTCGCGCGTTTCGGCGCTGAAGGCGACGGCATCCGCGTCCTCTACGGCGGCTCGGTGAAACCTTCCAACGCGGCGGAAATCTTCGGCGTCTCTAACGTCGATGGCGCCCTTGTCGGCGGCGCGTCGCTTAAGGCGGACGATTTCGGCGGGATCATCGCGGCCTTGAACGCCTAGTCGGCGTCCCGCCCCCAATCCGCCGCCTGCATCTCGATCAACCGGCTGGCGGTGCGCTCGAACTCGAAACTCCCCTCGCCCTCGATGTAGAGGTTGTCGGGGATATCTGCCGCGCTGGCGATCAGCCGGACCTTCGCCTCGTAAAGCGCGTCGATCAACGTAACGAAGCGGCGGGCCTGGTTATAGTTCTCGGACGATAGCCGGGGAATGTCCTCCATGATCAGAACTCGCACGGCATCGGCCAGAGCGAGGTAGTCCGCCGGGCCAAGGGGCTGGCCGCAGAGGTCATAGAACTTCGCCCGCGCCACGCCATTGGAGAAGGCCGGGATCTCAACATCCCGCCCCTTGATGTGCAGGACCAGCCGCTCGGACCGGCCTTTTGAGAGGTCGTTCCATATCGCGTCGATCGCCACTCGCGCATCGGCGTTCGCGGGATGAAAATAGACCTGCTCGCCCGCCAGCCTGTCCTGTCGATAGTCCTTGTGGGAAGTAAGCTCCCAAACCTCCATCTTCTCCTTCAGCAGCTCGATGAAGGGAATGAACAGCGCCCGGTTCAGGCCATCCTTGTAGAGATCGTCGGGGACGCGGTTCGACGTGGTGACGACTGTCACGCCATGGGTGAACATCCTCTCGAACAGCCGTCCGACGATCATCGCGTCGGCGATGTCGGTGATCTGCATCTCGTCAAGGCAGAGAAGCCGCAGGCTCTCCGCCATCTCGTCGGCCACCGGCTTGATCGCGTCATCCACGCCTGTCTGGCGCGCCGCGTGCAACTTGGTCTGCACCTCCTGCATGAAAGCGTGGAAATGCACGCGCCGGCTTGGCACGTCATGCGTCTCGTCATGGAAGAGGTCCATGAGCATGGACTTGCCGCGTCCAACGCCGCCCCAGAGATAGAGACCCCGGATCGGCTCGGGCTTCTTCGCGAAGAACCCGCCCAGGCGCGGCTTCGCGGGCGCCGCATGGAGCGCGGCGATGATCCGGTCGAGCTCCGGCAGAACCTCCTCCTGCGCCGGATCGGGCAGAAGATGCTCGGCGTCGATGCGCTCCTGATAGGCTTGGGTGATATGGCCCATGCCGCTGTTCGAACCACAGGCGGCCGAAAAAGGAAAGGGATCAGGCGCTTGTCACGTCGTGGCGGTAGAGCCAGTCGAAGCGCCGGAGCGGATGCGCCGGGGCGACGCTGCCCGCCAGCCGTAGAAGCGCATGCGCCGCAAAACGAACCGGCGGCGACGACAGGTGGTAGTTCCGCGCGTTGGACGTAGCGGCCTCAGTAATGCGCGTCGCACGGCTCCGCCGCCGCGATTGGTAATCCTCGAGCGCCTCAGTCACGGGCGCTTTCGACAGCGCGTCGGCCAGCACCCAGGCGTCCTCGAGCGCGAGGTTCGCGCCCTGAGCTAGGAACGGCAGGGTCGGATGCGCGGCGTCGCCAAGGAGGACCTGGCGTCCCGAAAACCAGCGGTGCGCCACGCGGTGACGGTAGAGGCCCCAGAGATGGACTTCCTCGACCTGCTCAAGCCAGCCTTTCACGTCGCGGCTGAACCCGGCAAAGGCGGCCCGCAGGTTCGACGGGTGATCCTCGTGGCTCCAGCCCTCGTCGGCCCAAGCCTCGCGCTCCTCTACCGCCACAATGTTCCGTAGCCCGCCCGGCAACGGATAGGTCACAAGATGACGCCCCGGCCCCACGTAGACCTCCGCCACCGGTGGCGGCTCCCCGGGCACCAGCGCCCGCCATGCGACCTGCTTGGTGAAAAAGGGCTTCGAGGCCTCATCGACCCGCGCTCGCATCCGCGACTTGAGACCATCGGCGCCGATAAGCAGATCGTCGCCTTCGAGCGCCGCGCCCTCCGGCGGCGGCGCGATCTCGCGCCCTGTCTCAAGGGCGACGCCGGCCTCTTCGGCGCCGGCCTTCAAGACGTCGATCATCCGGGCGCGGTGAACAAAGCGCCATTCAAGGTCGCCCGCATGCTCTGACAGATCGAGTGTCAACACCTCCCGCCCCGTCGGACCGTCAATCAGCCGAACCGCCTCGGCCTCGATCGAAACCTCCGCCAGCGCCGCGTCGAGGCCGAGCGCCCGGAGAACGTTCCAGCCATTGGGCGAGATTTGAATGCCCGCGCCCACCTCGGCGATCGCTTCCGTCTTCTCGGCGACGGTAACAGCATGACCGGCCTCTGCCAGAGCGCGGGCCGCCGCCAGTCCGCCGATCCCGGCGCCCGCAATCGTGATCTTCATGGCCTCGCTCATCGCGCTGATCCTGCCGGCAGATCTGACACGCGCGCCTTGATCCCCGTCAAGCGGCCAGCGGCATCCGACCTTCCACGATCTCGACGAACCAGGAGCATCCGGCGGGAATGGCCTCGTCATTGAAATCGTACTCGGGGTGATGCACGCGAGCGGTGTCGCCGTTGCCCACCAGAATGTACGCGCCCGGCCGCTTCTGAAGCATGAAGGAGAAATCCTCGCCACCCATCACCATGGGCTCCTCCGCGCAGCCGCCGGAGACGCGCTTGGCCGCCTCTATGGCGAAGTCCGTCTGCTCCGGCGCGTTGACCATCATCGGGTAGTTGCGCTTGTAATCCACGTGGGCCGAGGCGCCAAAGGCCTTCGCCGTATGCTCGGCGATCTCTTTGATCCGCATTTCCGCCAGATCGTGGGTTTCGTCGTCAAGCGTGCGGACGGTGCCGCGCAGGCGGACCTCCTGAGGTATTACGTTATAGGCGGTCGAAGAGGTCTCGAAAGACGTCACCGAGACCACGACCTGCTTGACCGGGTCGGCATTCCGACTGGCGATCGTCTGAAGCGCCAGGATCACTTGGCTAGCCGCCACCGTCGGGTCGATCGTTTCATAGGGCTTGGCGGCATGCCCACCCCGGCCCTCGATCAAAATGTCGAAGAGGTCGGTCGCGGCGAAAAAGCGCCCCGAGCGGATCGAGAAGGCGCCGGTCTCGAGACCGGGCCAGTTGTGCATGGCATAGACCTCATCGATGCCAAAACGCTCAATCATCCCGTCCTCGACCATCTCGCGCCCGCCGCCGCCGCCTTCTTCGGCGGGCTGGAAGATGACCGTGACCGTGCCGTCGAAGGACCGCGTCTCGCAGAGATACTTGGCCGCGCCCAAAAGCATCGCGGTATGCCCGTCATGCCCGCAGGCGTGCATCTTGCCGGGCGACTTCGAGGCGTAATCGAGGCCGGTCGCCTCGTCGATGGGGAGCGCGTCCATGTCGGCGCGGAGACCGATCACCCGGCTCCTGGTGTCCTCCCGGCCCTTGATCAGACCCACGACGCCGGTCCGCCCGATCCCGCGATGCACCTCCTCGCAGCCAAACGCCTTCAAGCGGTCGGCAACGACGCTTGCAGTCCTATCCACGTCGAACAACAACTCGGGATTCTCATGAAAGTCCCGGCGCCAGGCGGTGATTTCGGCGTGAAGCTCGGAGAAGCGGTTTCGGACCGGCACGGGTATTTCCTTTCTGATCAGGCCGGGGAAGCGCGTTTCCGCGCTTTCCGCTTGGCCAAAGTGATTTTGGGGGAGCCGCACAGCGGCAGGGGCGAAGCCCCAAAAAGGGACGCCGCGCTGGAAGGCGCGGCGTCACCAAATCAAACGCGGGCCTCGCCCACCATCTTCCAGACCGCGGGCAGCAGCAGCGCGGCCAGCGCCAGCTTTAGCGCGTCGCCCAGAAGGAACGGCGTCAGACCCCAGGCCAGGATCGGCTGGTCCCAGCCGTAGAGCTGGCCGAGCCAGAGAAGCCCCGGGATGTAAATGATCGCGTTGCCAATCAGCATGGCCGCCGCCATCCGCCCCATCGAGCGGTCCCAACCGGCGCGGGCGAAGACACCAAGCGCGAGCGCGGCCAGAACGTAGCCGACGAGATAGCCTCCGGTGCCGCCCGTCATGTAGGCGAGACCATAGTTCTCGGCCGACGACCCCGCGAAAACGTTGAAGCCCAGGGCGCCCACGGCCATGTACCCCAGGATCGTCGCCAGCCCCAAACGAGGACCGTAGGCGGCGCCGATGGTGAGGACGGCGAAAGTCCCCATCGTCAGCGGAACCGGCCACATCGGGATTCGAATCTTCGCCGCGATTGCGAGCGCGGCGATGCCCGCCAGCACCAGAACTACTTGCTTGATGCGAAGCGCGGCGCCCTCAGACGGGCCGAAGACCTCAGACAGGACCGGGCGTGCCTCGATTGTCGACATTGGGGATGCTCCCTCTCTCATTCCTCGTCGCGCCCGCTTATCGCACCCCGCCCCGGACAGGGCAAGGCGGCGATCAGGTGCTCCGGGCGAAGCTGGTGACCATGCGGTAGTCTTTGCGCGGCCCGGTCACGCGCCATTCCGAGCTCCAGTCCGGGAAGCGGGAAAAATCGTAGCTCACCTCGTAGCGATCGGGCGGACAGAGAAAGGTCGTCTCCGGCCGCGCAGTCCCGAGCGGCACGGTATGAAACGGTCGCATGTCATGGAACATGACCTCCAGCCGGGCGCCCTCCTGCGCCCAGATGTAGCGCCGCGTCGCGCGGACAGGCGGCCGGCCGTCGGAAACCGTGAGAAACCCCTCCTCATCCTCGATCAGCCGGGGACCGGACCATGTGAACCGCGCCGTGCCGTCAAAACGATTCTCGTTCCCATCGGCATGGCGGATCACCCGCGCGATCGTCCAAGCGCCCGCAAGCGCCGTGAGCGACGGCAGCCCCTCAGACACGCGTCAGACCCTCGCCAAGCGGAAAACCATGAAACCGCGCCTCTCCGTCTTCTTGTTCCTTCCCGCCCGCCAGTCTAAACGCGGCGGCAAACGAGACGAAAGGCCCCACCATGATCCCGCGCTACGCACGGCCCGAAATGTCCGCGATCTGGTCGCCGGAGACAAAGTTCCGCATCTGGTTCGAGATCGAGGCGCATGCCTGCGACAAGATGGCGGAGCTTGGTGTCATCCCGAAGGAGAATGCCGAAGCGGTCTGGAAGGCGAAGGATGTGGAGTTCGACGTTGCCCGGATCGACGAGATCGAGGCGGTCACCAAGCACGACGTCATCGCCTTTCTGACCCATCTGGCGGAAATCATCGGCACTGAGGAAGCGCGCTTCGTTCACCAGGGCATGACCTCTTCCGACGTGCTCGACACGACACTGAACGTCCAGCTTGCCCGCGCCGCCGACATCCTGATCGCGGATGTGGAGGGCCTGCTCGCCGCGCTGAAGACCCGCGCCTTCGAGCACAAGATGACGATCCGCATCGGTCGCAGCCACGGCATCCACGCCGAGCCGGTTACCATGGGGCTGACCTTCGCCCGGTTTTATGCCGAGATGGATCGGAACCTCCGACGGCTCAAATCAGCACGGGAGGAGATCGCAACCGGCGCGATTTCCGGCGCGGTCGGCACCTTCGCCAATATCGACCCCGCCGTCGAGGCGCATGTCTGCGAGAAGCTCGGCCTTGCGCCCGAGCCGGTCTCGACACAGGTCATCCCCCGCGACCGGCACGCGGCGTTTTTCGCGGCGCTCGGCATCGTGGCGAGCTCGATCGAGAACATCGCGACTGAGATCCGGCACATGCAGCGAACCGAGGTGCTGGAGGCCGAGGAGTCTTTCTCGAAGGGCCAGAAAGGCTCGTCCGCCATGCCGCACAAACGCAATCCGGTACTGACCGAGAACCTGACGGGGCTGGCGCGTCTGGTGCGAAGCGCTGTTACGCCCGCGCTTGAAAACGTGACTCTCTGGCACGAGCGCGACATCTCGCATTCCTCGGTCGAGCGCGGCATCGGGCCTGACGCGACCGTCCACCTCGACTTCGCGCTCAGGCGCCTGACCTCGGTGATAGAGAAGCTGGTGGTCTATCCTGAGAATATGGTGCGCAATCTCAACACCTTCCGGGGACTTGTTCACTCCCAGCGCGTGCTCCTGGCGCTCACCCAAAAGGGCGTGAGCCGCGAGGACGCCTATCGCCTCGTTCAGCGGAACGCGATGAAGGTCTGGGAGGAAGGCAAGGACTTCCTGATCGAGCTCAAGGCCGACGACGAGGTGCGGGCGGCGCTTACAGACGCCGAGATCGAGGAAAAATTCGACCTCGCCTATCACACCAAGCATGTCGACACGATCTTCGAGCGGGTCTTTGGCGCGGCCTAAGGGTTTCAATTCCGCCCAATTTCTAATCTTTGACCATTGGTCAGGACGTGCTAGCTTGGGTAGAGGCACGAACAGGAGAGACCGATGAAGACCAAAATGCTTCTGGCCGCTCTGGCCCTGACCGTTTCGCCCTCGATCGCCCTGGCGATGGGATGCGGATACGGCCATGCAAAGACCGACGACGTGGCGATGAGCTGCGCGGCCGGGTCCGTTTACGACTCTGAGACCCAGCGCTGCGTGCCAACCACCGGGTAATACGAATTCCCTCGTTTTTAGCTTGGGCGGCTCCTCCGGGGCCGCCCTTTTTCGTGGACCGACTGTATTGACAGACCGCAGGTAGGGCGCCGTTAACCCGCCGGCCCTAGAAACCCGGAAGGTTTGGAGGCGAGAGAATGTCGCTCGATCTGCCGGTGGCCGATCCCCTGCCCGACCTTGCGGCGTCGGGCGCGGACCATCTGTCGGGACGGCAGAAGGGGGCCATTGTAGTGCGCCTTCTTCTTTCCGAGGGCGCGATCCCCGCGCTCTCCACCCTGCCTGAAAGCATGCAGACTGAGCTGGCGGTGGAAATCGCGCGCATGGCGTCTGTCGATCAGGGCACGGTAGACGCCGTCGCGCGGGAATTCGCGGACGCGATCGAAGCGATCGGCCTGTCCTTCCCGACCGGGCTCGACGGCGCGCTCGGGCTTCTGGATGGCGTCATCAGCTCCAGCGCCTCCAGCCGGGTGCGCAAGCTGACCTCTAACGACTACCACGGCGATCCTTGGGAACGGGTCGGCGCGATCGACAACGAGCGTCTCGTTCCGGTGATGGAGCGGGAATCGGTCGAGATCGCGGCGGTGATCCTCTCCAAGCTGAAGGTTTCGAAGGCGGCCGAACTTCTGGGCGCCATTCCGGGCGAGCGGGCGCGTCGGATCACCTACGCCGTGTCGCTGACCGGCAGCATAGCCCCCGAAACAGTGCGCCGCATCGGCATCAGCCTGGCAGAAGAGCTCGACACCAACCCGCCCCGCGCCTTCGCAGACGGTCCGGTTAACCGGGTAGGCGCGATCCTGAACTACTCTCCCGTTTATGTCCGGGACGAGGTGCTGACAGGCCTCGATTCGGAGGACGCCGCCTTCGCCGAACAGGTCCGAAAGGCAATCTTCACCTTTGCCAACATAAAGGATCGAGTGTCGCCCCGCGACGTGCCCCGCATTCAGCGCGATCTGGATCAGGGCGATCTCGTCACCGCCGTCGCCTTCGCCAATGGCGCGGACGCCGAGGCGGTCGAGTTCCTGTTTGAGAACATCTCGCAGCGGTTGGCCGACAGCCTCCGTGCCGAGGCAGCCGAAAGGGGCGACGTGTCGGACAAGGACGGCGAAGCGGCGATGATGCGCATCGTCAACGCCATTCGCAAACTCGAAAGCGCGGGCGAGATCTTTTTCGTCGCCGAGGAGGGCTGACGCTGCGCCTTGCATCGCATCAGCTTTTCCCGCAGACAGCGCGCCACGCGCTTGCGCCGAGTTTTGTGGGCGAAACGAATGGCCAAAGACAGATCCGCCCTGCGGGAATGGCTCGAGAACGCCGGCGCTCGAACGGTCATCGGCACGGCGTTGCTCCTCCCCTATCGGTCGCGGCTCCGTTTCATGGGCTGGTTCGTCTCCCGAATTGCTGGACCCGTGATCGGATGGAACGGGAAAGCGCGCGATAACCTCCGACTATCGATGCCCGAGCTCTCGGAAGAAGAGCGCGAGCGCATTGTCCGACAGGTCGTCGATAACGCGGCGCGCGCGCTGATCGAGATCTACTCCGGTCAGGAATTCCTCGACCGCACCGTCTCAGCGCCGCGCGTCGGCCCTGGCGTGGCCGCGCTCGAGAAAGCGATGGCCTCGGACCGCCCGATCATCTTCATCACGGCGCACCTGGGCAATTACGACGTGGTGCGCGGCGGCCTCGCCCGGGAGGGGCGCCAGATGGCGGCGATCTACCGTCCGATGCGCAACAAGGCTTTCAACGCCCATTACGTCAACGCGATCTCAAAGATCGCCGAACCAGTCTTCCCGATCGGCGCGACCGGCATGAAGGGCGTGATCCGGCACCTCAAATCCGGCGGCTCGGTCGGCATTCTGGGCGACGTAACCCGGTCTCAGGCGCCGGTCCTCACCTTTTTCGGACGTCCCACCAAGACCCCCGTCTCCGCAGCCGAATGGGCCCTGAAGTACGACGCCCTCCTGATCCCTGTTTTCGGCCTCCGAAAGCCGGACGGATTGAATTTCGAAATCCGCGTTGAAGAGCCCATACCGCCTGGCGATCCGGAAGAGATGCTGCAGGCATTCAACGACCGGCTTGAAGCGCTGATCCGTTCCGATCCAGGCCAGTGGTTTTGGATTCAAAGCCGTTGGAGGCCCGAAGCCGCGCAGGTGTCGGGCTAGCGCAAACGCCCGACGGCCAGAACCGGTCCATAACTGTCTTGCTGGATGAGCACGACGACCGGCGTGTCCTCCGACACGCGGACCGCCGCCCGGAAGTTGCCACGCCCGTCCCATTCGCCCACGTCAACAAGGTTGCGGACGATGTTGTGGTAGACCAGCGTGCGGCCCGCATTCTCGCCCCGTGTGATGTTCCGCGTCGCTTCAGGCGTGTAGGTGGCGAGGCGGACAACCGCCCGGCCAACAGCGCCGCGCTCGCTGGACGCCCGGATCGACACCCGATCGCCCTCTCGCGTCAGACGCAGATCAACCTGCTCCGGCGCGGCTTTGTGCCGGTCAATGGACTCGACCAGCTTCATCGGCTTGGTGCCGACGATGAAGTCCGTCCCCTGCACGATCATCTGCGGAGTATAGACCGACCGCTTGCCAGCCGCACGGGAGTACTTTCTCTGACGGTCGCTGAAGGCGGGGCTGGCGAAGTCGTCTTTCCAACCGATGTAATCCCAATAATCGACGTGAAGCGCGAGCGCGATCACATCGTCCCGGTCCGCGATTTCGCCCAAAATCGCGTCGGCCGGCGGGCAGGACGAGCAGCCTTGCGAGGTGTAGAGCTCGACCAGAACCGGCGTCTCCGCCCATGCAAGTGTTGCGGCCGACAGCCATGCCGCCAACGTCAATGCCGCGCGTCTGATCATTCGATGCTACCTTCAGGTCTTGTCTCACCGTCCCTACCGAACCCGCCTCCTCCGCGCCAATCAAGGTTTTGCGAGAGAGCGTTACAATTGGGATCAGGTGGTCATTGCCATCTTTGTGCACCATGGTATACAAATCGCCGCACCCCCTTGCGAAAAAGCCCCGGCGAAGAGTATTCCGGCGGCGAAATCAGCTCAGACATCAGGGAGAATTCGATGCCCATTCAGGTCGGCCAGGACAGCTCGAACACCCGCAAGACCATAACCGCCGGCGGCGAGACCGTCGCCTATTACTCCATTCCTGCCGCCGAAGCAGCCGGGCTGGGCGATTTCGGACGCCTCCCCGCCGCGCTCAAAGTGGTTCTCGAGAACCTCCTGCGTTTTGAGGACGGCAAGACGGTCAGCACCGACGATATCCGCGCCTTCAGCACCTGGGCCGATCAGGGCGGCAAGAACCCGCGCGAGATCGCCTACCGCCCGGCGCGCGTTCTGATGCAGGACTTCACCGGGGTCCCCGCCGTAGTCGATCTGGCGGCGATGCGGGACGGGATCGTCTCGCTCGGCGGCGACGCCCAGAAGATCAACCCGCTGAACCCGGTCGATCTCGTCATCGACCATTCCGTCATGATCGACGAGTTCGGCAATCCCCGCGCCTTCCAGATGAACGTGGATCGCGAGTATGAGCGGAACCTTGAGCGCTACACCTTCCTGAAATGGGGCCAGTCAGCCTTCAACAATTTCCGCGTCGTGCCGCCCGGCACTGGCATCTGCCATCAAGTGAACCTGGAATACCTGGCCCAAGCCGTCTGGACCGACACCGATCAAAACGGCGAAACGGTCGCCTACCCAGACACGCTCGTCGGGACGGACAGCCACACGACCATGGTCAACGGTCTGGCGGTTCTCGGCTGGGGCGTCGGCGGGATCGAGGCCGAGGCGGCCATGCTTGGCCAGCCGATCTCGATGCTGATTCCCGAGGTCTTAGGTTTCGAGCTCACAGGCTCCATGCTGGAAGGCACGACCGGCACCGATCTGGTGCTAAAGGTCGTCGAGATGCTGCGCGAGAGGGGCGTCGTAGGCAAATTCGTTGAGTTCTATGGCGAAGGTCTAGACCGCCTGCCGCTCGCCGACCGCGCGACCATCGCCAACATGGCGCCGGAATATGGCGCGACCTGCGGCTTCTTCCCGGTGGATGGCGAGACGCTGCGCTACCTCCGTCAAACCGGGCGGAGCGAGGAGAGGATCGCGCTGGTCGAAGCCTACGCCAAGGAGAACGGCTTCTGGCGCGGGAGCGACTACAGCCCAGTCTACACAGACACGCTGCATCTCGACATGGGCACGATTGTCCCGGCGATCTCCGGGCCCAAGCGCCCACAGGATTATGTGGCGCTCACCGACGCGAAAGCCGCCTTCACCAAGGAGATGGCCGAAACCTTCAAGCGCCCGATGGGCAAAGAGGTCCCGGTCGAAGGCGAGGACTACACGATGGAATCGGGCAAGGTCGTGATCGCCTCGATCACCTCCTGCACCAACACATCGAACCCCTACGTGATGATCGGCGCCGGGCTGGTTGCGCGGAAAGCCAACGCGCTCGGCCTGAACCGGAAACCCTGGGTCAAGACATCGCTCGCGCCCGGGTCGCAAGTCGTGTCCGCCTATCTGGAAGCTGCGGAGCTTCAGGACGATCTCGACGCCATCGGCTTCAACCTTGTCGGTTACGGCTGCACTACCTGCATCGGCAATTCCGGCCCGATCCAGCCCGAGCTCTCCAAGGCCATCGCCGAGGGCGACCTCGTGGCGACCTCGGTTCTGTCCGGCAACCGGAATTTTGAAGGCCGGATCAGCCCGGACGTGCGCGCGAACTACCTCGCCTCGCCCCCGCTCGTCGTCGCTTACGCCCTCGCGGGCACTATGGACATCGACCTGACGACCGAGCCGCTCGGGCAGAACAAGGATGGTAAAGACATCTACCTCAAGGACATCTGGCCGACGCAGGCGGAAATCTCCGAACTGGTCGAGGCGACGGTGACCCGCGAGGCGTTCCAGTCAAAGTACGCCGACGTCTTTAAAGGCGACGACAAATGGCTCTCGGTCCAGACGACCGACAGCGAGACCTACGACTGGCCGTCCACGTCGACCTACGTTCAGAACCCGCCCTACTTCCAGGGCATGGACCAAGAGCCGGGCGTCATCTCGAATGTCGAGAACGCGCGGGTGCTCGCGATCCTGGGCGACATGGTCACGACTGACCACATCAGCCCGGCGGGCAGCTTCAAGGACACAACGCCGGCGGGCCGCTACCTGACCGACCGGCAGGTGGCGCCGCGCGAATTCAACTCCTACGGCTCGCGGCGCGGCAATCACGAAGTCATGATGCGCGGCACCTTCGCCAACATCCGCATCCGGAACGAGATGCTGGACAATGTCGAGGGCGGTTACACCAAAGGGCCGGATGGCGCGCAGATGCCGATCTACGACGCCGCGATGGCCTATCAGGAGGCCGGCGTCCCGCTGGTCGTCTTCGCAGGCGAACAGTACGGCGCCGGTTCGTCGCGCGACTGGGCAGCGAAGGGCACCGCGCTCCTGGGCGTGAAGGCCGTGATCGCCGAGAATTTCGAACGCATCCACCGCTCGAACCTCGTCGGCATGGGCGTGATCCCGTTCGAGTTCACCGGCGGCGACACCCGCTCCTCGCTGAACCTGACCGGCGACGAGACCGTTTCGATTACCGGTCTTGAGGGCGATCTGCAGCCGCTGTCGCTCGTGCCTTGCACGATCACCTATCCGGACGGTTCGACGAAGGAGATCGAGCTCAAGTGCCGGATCGATACGGCGATCGAGAAGGAATACATCGAGCACGGCGGCGTTCTACACTACGTGCTGAGAAACCTGGCCGCCGCCTGAGCCTGCCTGAATCATCGACGCCCGCCGGGAAAAACCTCGGCGGGCGTTTCATTTCTGCTTTGCCGCCAATCCTCGCCTCAGCGGCCTATACTCCACAGATCCGCAACAATTCCGCTTGTTCCGCGACCATTACTCGCGCGATCCACCGGAATCGGGCAACAGTACTGGTGTGTTTTGCTGGGGGGCAATCCATGGACTACCGAGGCCGCAACTCATTGCGAGCGATCGCTCGCGCGATGCCGTTCTCGCTGCCGCCGCTCGAAGGGGGGGCGCTCGTTCTGCTGCTACTTGTCTGGCTGCTGGGCGGCTAGCGACTTAGCCCCGCTTTCCAGCGCGGGGCGAATCCGGTTCTCCAGAATGCTCGGCGTGACCGGACCGGCGAAGCGCAAAACGACGTTGCCGTCTCCATCGATCACAAAGGTCTCCGGCACGCCGTAGACGCCCCAATCCAAAGCCACCCGGCCCGCCGCATCCGCGCCAATCGCGCGATAGGGGTCGCCCAGCTCGTTGAGGAACGCCATCGCCTTGTCGGCGTCGTCCTTATAGTTGACGCCCAGGATCGGAACGCCCTCGGCCTCCAGAAGCATGAGCTGAGGATGCTCCACCCGGCATGGCGCGCACCAGCTGGCCCAGAAGTTTACAATCTTCGGCCCCGGCACGCCCAGCATCGAGTAATCAAGCGGCGCCCCCCCGCCCAGCACCGTGACGTCCAAAGCCGGCGCCTCGCGCCCGACCAGCGTCGAAGGCAGGGCGTCCGGGTCTTCGCGAAACATGCCGCCGAGAAACAGACCCGCCAGCGCGACGAAGGCGAGGGGCGGTAGCAAAACGAGCGGCGAGATCTTAGCCATCTTTCAACCGGCCTTCAGCCTGCTCAAGCGACGCCTTGGCCTTCCGTGCCTGAGCGACACTGATCCAGACGAGAACAACGAGAAGTGCGATCGAGACCGTATAGGCCAGCCCCACCTCCAGCGCGTATGCTCCCAGATCAGGCATCAGGCGGCACGCTCCCTGAGCGAGATCGCGTGCAAACGTCGCGACCGAATCTCCGTCCGCGTTCGCAAAAGGACGAGCGCCACGAACAACAAAACAAAACCCGTGATGCAGACGAGAAGCGGGAACCAGAAGACGTCCGAGATGTTCTCCTCAGCATCGAGCGAAAGCGATGCGCCCTGATGCAGACCCTGGTTCCAGAAATTGACCGCGTAGCGCGACAAGAGCGCGAAGACCGAGCCGACGAGGCAGAGGATCGAGGTGAGATCCGCCGCCGTGTCCGGGTCCTCAATCGCGGACCAGAGCGCCACGTAGCCGAGATAGAACAGGAACAGGATCAGGAACGACGTCAGGCGCGGGTCCCAGGCCCAGAATGTCCCCCACATCGGCTGCCCCCAGATCGCGCCGGTGAAGAGCGCCATGAGCGTCATGGTGATTCCGATCGGCGCTGCCGCTTTGGCCGCAAGAACCGAAACGTGGTGCCGGCGGATCAGCCAGACGAGCGAGGTGACCAGCATCATGATCCAGACGTTGATCGCCATCATCGCCGAGGGCACGTGCAGGTAGATGATCTTGACGGTCGATCCCTGCCGGAAATCATCGGGCGTGAAGAAGAACCCCCAGATCAGACCAACCGCCAGGCAGATCCCTGAAAGCAGGAACAGGGGTGGCATGAGCCTGTCAGAAAGGCCCATGAACCTGCGTGGATTGGCATATTCCCAGAACGACATTTTTCCTACCTAGCCAGCGGGCTTATCCCTCACAAGTCACGACGGCGGCATTGATCTAGCGCAGATTGACGCGGAGAACCCCCGCCCCGGCAAAGGGCAAAAGCGCGATTGCGCCCAGCGTAATCCCGGCCAGAAGCGTGAGCGGCGTCATCGGGCCGAGATCCTCGATCCCGCGCCGCACCGTGTCCGCGCCGAAGATCAGCGTCGGCACGTAAAGCGGCAGCACCAGGATAGACAGGAGGAGCCCCCCACGTTTCAGGCCCACCGTCAGCGCCGCCCCGAAGGCGCCGATCATCGAAAGCGCGGGCGTGCCGATAGCGAGCGATGCGATCAGCCAGGGCATGCCGGAGGGCGGCAGGCTAAGGAAGACACCGAACAAAGGCGCCGCGAGCGTGAGCGGCAGCCCCGTGGTCAGCCAATGCGCCAGCGCCTTCACCGCCACAAGCGCCTCAAGTGGCACCGGAGAGGTTGCTAGAAGCTCGAGCGACCCGTCCTCGTGATCGGTGGCGAAGATGCGGTCGAGCGACAAAAGGCAGGCCAGAAGCGCTCCAACCCACAGAATGCCCGCCGCGACGGGCGCGAGCGTCGCGCGGTCCGGCCCGACGCCGAAGGGAACGAGGATCGAAACGATCAGAAAGAACGCCACCGCCAGCCCGAACCCGCCGCCCGCGCGGATGGCAAGGCGCAGATCGCGGGTCAGGAGCCGGATCATTGAAACGCCTCGTCGAAAGCGCCGGATGTGGGAAGCGCGGCGCGATATCCGGTCAGGTCCAGCTCGCGGGCGTCGATCCCGAGATCGATATGCGTGGCCATGACCGCGGCGCCGCCCATCTCCATATGCCCGCGAACGGCATCCGCAAAGAGCCCGACCGAGGCGCGGTCGAGCGAGACCGTCGGCTCGTCAAGCGCCCAGACCGGCCGCCCGGTGACAATGAGGCGTGAGAGCCCGAGCCGCCGTTTCTGTCCGGCGGACAAAGCTTGCGCCGGTCGATCCGCCAAGTCCACGAGATTGAAGGCGGAGAGCGCGCGAGAGATGTCGTCGGTCCCGAACAACCCCGCCCAGAACGAGAGGTTCTCAGCGACCGTCAGCGTGCCCTTGATCCCATCCGCATGCGCCGCGTAGGCGATGGCGTCCGGGTCGGCCTCGATCGCGCCCGCATCGACCGGTTGAAGTCCCGCGATCGCCCTGAGAAGCGTCGTCTTGCCCGACCCGTTCGGCCCGCGCAGCACCAGCGCCTCACCGGGCGCGATTGCGAAAGACACGCCCGCCAGAACCGGCAGCCCGCCCCGCGCGACCGCCACATCTCTAAGTGTCAAAAGCCCGTCGCCGCTCATGGCCGGAAGTCATCGCCGAACCGGCCGAAGATGTCCATTGCCAGCAAAGACTTGCGCGGGCCGTCAGACAGGCAGCAGGGCGACAGCGACCCGCCGCCCCTCGCCCAGTAGCACGTTGAAGGTGCGGCAGGCCTGCGGGCTGGCCATCACCTCCACGCCGATCCCTGCCGCCTCAAGCGCCTCACGGAAGGACGCGGGCGCGTGGGCCATCTCCGCACCAGTGCCGACAAGGAGAACGTCGATTTCTTCCCGCGCCTCCACGAACGGCGCCGTTTCCTCGAAGCCGGCCCAATTCGCCGGGCCCGCCGGAAGGATCGCCAGCGGCGCCTCCCGCGCCTCCCCGCCGATCCGGAAAAAGCCGGGTCCGTAGCCGTCGACCGGAAGCGCGTTGGTGTACTGGACTTCGTTCAGGCGCAAGCGAGCTTTCTCCTCAATCCCAGACAGGCATGCCTAGAATAGCCGATCCCGCGATGATGAGATAGGCGACGGTGCGGTAGACGCGCTCGGCCTCGGGGCGGAACAACAATCCCCCGATCCAGTTCCCGAGCGTGTAAGGCAGGATTACGAACACCCCGATCAAAAGCGCCGAGACCACCAGAAATCCGTTCCACCAAAGCACCGCCAAGAGGATCACGTCGGCGAGGATAAGATAGAGCATGTTGTTCGCGCGGATTGCCGAGGGCGGAAGGCTGCTCGCCATGTAGAGAAGGATGATCGGCGGGCCGGGAAGCCCGACCGACCCCGCCAGAAAGCCGCCCGCCGCGCCGGTGCCGAAGATCATCGGTTTGGTCAGCTCGCCGCGATATCGGATTCCCAGCACAAGCGTAGCCAGCAAGGAGAGGGCCACGATGGACACGCCCCAGCGGAACACCTCTGGCTCGACGATGGAAAGAACATAGACGCCAAGCGGAACGGCCAGCGCCGCCCCCGCGCCAAGGCGCAGAACATCGCCGGGATGCCCGTCTCGCAGCGACCGGGGCACATGGATCAGCGGCCCGGTGAGCTCGATCACGATCAGCGTCGTCAGCGCCTCGAACGGGCCAAGGACCTGAGCGGCGATGGGCAAATAGACCATGGCCGTGCCGAAACCGGTGAACCCCCGCACGATCCCTGCAAGAACGCCGCCAAGCGCAAGAAGCCAGAGCCCGGGCGTTTCCGCCGCGAGCGCGAGGGCCTCAGGCATCCGTGCTCGAGAACTGGTTGCCCTGGTTGTTGTCCGGCTTCGACCAGTCGCGCTTGACCCCCAGCATCAGCACCACGTTCTCGGCCACATAGACCGACGAATAGGTGCCGACGATGACGCCCCAGGTAATCGCGAAGACGAAGCCGCGAATGACGTCGCCGCCGAGGACGAGGAGCGCGATCAGCGCCAGAAGCGTGGTACCCGAGGTCATCAAGGTCCGGCTCAGCGTCTCGTTGACCGAAAGGTTCATGACCTCGACCAGCGCCTTCTTCTTGTACTTCCGCAAGTTTTCGCGCAGCCGGTCGAAGATAACGACGGTGTCGTTGATCGAGTAGCCGACGATCGTCAGCAGCGCCGCGATGGTCGCCAAGTCGAAGCGGATTTGCAGCAGGCTGAAGATGCCGATGGTCAGAATCACATCATGGAACAACGCCGCAACAGCGCCCACCGAGAATTGCCATTCGAACCTGAGCCAGATGTAGACCAGGATCGCGCCGAGCGCCGCGAAAACGGCGATCAGCGCGGTTTGGATCAATTCGCCCGAAACTTTGGGCCCGACCGACTCGACCGAGGTGAAGGTCAGCGACGGATCCACGTTCTGCAAGGCCGCCTCGACGGCCAGCACCACGTCGCCGGTGACGCTCTCCTGCCCCTCCTGGGCCTGAATGCGCACCATCGCGACGTTCTGATCGTCGGCGAAGGTCGGATCGAAGACCTCCGAGATCGACACGTCGCCCAAGGCCAGTGTCTCCACCGCCGCGCGGTAGGCGCCAACGTCAACGGGCTGGGCCGCCTCGGTCCGGATCGTGGTACCGCCGCGGAAGTCGATGCCGAAGTTCAGCCCGACCGTCATCCAAAGGATGATCGAGGCGATCATGGCGACGATCGAGCCGCCCATGGTCACCTTCGAAAAGCGGAAGAAATCGAATGAGGTTACCTCGGGAACGAGTCTCAGCCGCATCGTTTATACCTCAATCGTCCGCGGACGCTTCCGCTCGAACCACATCACGATCATCAGACGCGTCACAAAAATCGCGGTGAAGACCGAGGTCAGGATGCCGATCCCCAGGGTCACCGCAAAGCCTTTGACCGGGCCAGAGCCGAGCGCGAACAGGATCGAGGCGGTTATGAACGTGGTGATATTGGCGTCGAGGATCGCGGAAAGCGCCCGTTGATAACCCAGCTCGATCGCCCGCGACGGGCCTTTCGCCGTCTTCAACTCCTCGCGTATGCGCTCGAACACCAGCACATTGGCGTCCACCGCCATGCCGATGGTCAGCACGATCCCCGCAATGCCGGGAAGCGTCAATGTCGCGCCAATGGCCGAAAGGATGCCGAAGAGGATTCCCACGTTCAGCAAAAGCGCGAGATTCGCGAAGACGCCAAAGAGGCCATAGGACAGCGCCATGAAGACCAGCACTGCAACAAAGGCGACCAGGCAGGCGATGCGTCCGGCCTCAATGCTGTCCTGACCGAGCTCGGGCCCGATGGTCCGCTCCTCGAGAAATACCATCTCGGCAGGCAGCGCGCCCGCCCGGAGCAGAACCGCAAGCTGAGTCGAGCTCTCGACAGAAAAGTTGCCCGTGATCTGGCCCGACCCGCCCGTGATCGGCTCGCGAATCTGCGGCGCGGTGATCACGCGGTCATCTAGAACCGTCGCGAACAGAGCCCCCACATTCTCAGACGTGTACTGGCCGAATACACGGGCGCCAGACGGGTTGAAGCGGAAACTGACCGAAGGCAGCCCGTTCTGATCAAAGCTCGGCTGGGCGTCGACCAGATCCTCACCAGAGAGCACAGGCGTCGCCTCTACGATGTAGTATTCGTCTTCAACTTCAAGATCTTGGAAGATGACGTTGCCAACGCCCGGGTCGGCACTGCCGTCCGCAGTCCGCCGCACAACCGGGTGGAAGGTGAGACGCGCCGTGGTGCCGATCAGGTCCTTCAGTTCCTGCGCGGAACCGATGCCCGGCACCTGAATGAGGATGCGGTCCGCGCCCTGCCGCTGAATCGTCGGCTCGCGCGTGCCGACCTCGTCGACCCGGCGGCGGATGATCTCGAGCGATTGCTGGATCGTCCGGTTGTCCGTCGCCGCCTTCTCCTCTTCCGAGAGGGTGACGGTGATCGTGTCGCCCTGCCCGGCCACCGCGATATCTACCGCGCCGACCCCGGTGATGCTCGCCACCGGCTGCGCCAAGGCCCGAACGGCGTCCACGGCCGCCTGCAATCCGTCCGTGTTAGAGATGCGGACCTGAAGCGCGCCGTTGGGCGAGCCGTCCAGACGCTCCACGAAGCCGACCTGATCGCGAATTTCGACCAAAGCGTCGCGGACATTCAGCCAGTAGCCGTCCATCCGGTCGGCATAGACATCCTCAACCTGCACCTCGGCCAAAAGATGCGCTCCGCCCCGCAGGTCCAACCCGAGGTTCACAAGCGAGTTCGGCATCCAACCCGGCCAGAGGCCTGCCGCCGCCTCCCGCTCGGGCGTCGCGCCCAGAGCCTCGATCTCGGCCAGCGCGTCGTTATGCGTCTCAACCCGTGTGTAAAAGGCGTTCGGAAACGAGAAAACGATGCCAAAAAGGCAGACCGCCCAGATAAGGACGCGCTTCCAGGCGGCGATTTGAAGCATGAAAAGCCCTTAGCTCTCGGCGGGTTCGGTCTTGGATTTGACGGCAGCGATCGCGTGCCTGACCACGCGGATGTTCACGCCCTTCGACACCTCGACCTCGATCTCGTCATCCTCGCGGACCTTCATCACCTTGCCGACGATCCCGCCCGTGGTGATCACCTGATCGCCCCGCCGGAGCGCATCGCGCATGGCCTGCTCCTGCTTCAGCTTTTTCTGCTGCGGTCGGATGAGCAGGAAATACATGATGCCGAAGATCAGAAGCATCGGGATCACGAGCGAGGTGAAGACATCTCCTCCACCGGCCGCTTGCGCGTGGGCAGGCGTTACGAACATGCGTCGGGTCCTTGAATTCCGCGGGCTTGAGAGGCCCGATTTCAGGTTGGCGCGCACCCTATCTGTGGCCGATATGCTTGGCAAGCAAGGGACGGTGGCAATTCGCTCTCGAAATCGCCGGTGCGGTGCGGCATATGAGGCCGCATCCGAAACCCTTTGCGAGGACAGATCCGATGCACGACATTCGCGCGATCCGCGAAAACCCCGAAGCCTTCGACGCCATGATGGCGCGGCGCGGGATTTCGGGCGCGTCGTCGGAGATCCTCGCCATCGACACCGCGCGCCGCGCCAAGATCACCGAAGCAGAGGCGGCGCTTGCCGAACGCAACGCAGCGTCGAAGGAAGTCGGCGCGGCCAAGGCGCGGGGCGATGAGGGCGAATTCGAGCGACTCCGCGCGCTTGTGGCGTCCAAGAAGGATGAGATCGCTCGTCTTGAAGATGAGGCCAAGGCGGAGGACGCGCGCCTCCGGGATATTCTTCTTGGTCTGCCTAACCTGCCTTACGACGACGTGCCTGAAGGCGAGGACGAGGACGACAACGTCGAGGTCCGCCGCTGGGGCGATCCGCGCGTCTTCGACTTCACGCCTAAGGAGCACTTCGAGATCGAAGGCGTGAAGCCGGGCATGGACTTCGAGACGGCGGCGAAGCTCTCGGGCAGCCGGTTCGTGCTGATGTCCGGCGCTGTGGCCCGCCTCCACCGGGCGCTCGCGCAGTTCATGCTCGATGTCCACACAACCGAGAACGGGTTGACCGAGACAATCACCCCGGTGCTCGTCCGCGACGACGCGATGCTTGGCACCGGCCAGCTGCCGAAATTCGCCGAGGACAGCTATCGGACCGAGGAAGGAATGTGGTTGATCCCGACTTCGGAGGTGACGCTGACGAATATTGTAGCGGGCCACATCGTCGATGCAGACTACTTGCCCCGCCGCTACACCTCGCACACCCAGTGCTTCCGCTCCGAGGCGGGTAGCGCCGGGCGCGATACCGCGGGGATGCTACGCCAGCACCAGTTCGAAAAGGTCGAGATGGTGTCGGTCACCCACCCCGATCAGTCCGAAGACGAGCAGCAGCGCATGACCCGCTGCGCCGAGGATATTCTGGAGCGGTTGGGGTTGCCCTACCGCACCGTCGTTCTCTGCGTCGGCGATATGGGCTTCGGCGCGCGCCGCACCTACGACATCGAAGTATGGCTGCCCGGTCAGAACACCTACCGCGAGATCAGCTCGGTCTCGACCTGCGGCGATTTCCAGGCCCGGCGAATGAACGCGCGCTATCGCGACGCAGATGGGAAGGTCCACTTCCTCCACACTCTGAACGGATCCGGTCTGGCCGTCGGGCGCACACTGATCGCCGTCTTGGAGAACGGTCAGACCGAGGACGGCGGCGTGCAGCTGCCGCAGGTCCTCGGCCCGTGGCTCGGCGGCAAGACTCGGATCACACCCGAGGGCGATCTGGTCTGAGCCGGCTCACGCCTTCGGGGACGGCTTGCCCAGGTGTTTCCGAAGGCGCGACGGCGTCGATTTCTTTTTGTTCTTGTAGGGGTTCTTATCGCCCTGCCCCCGAAACGTCAGCCGGATCGGCGTCCCCGGCATATCAAAGTCGGCCCGCAAGCCATTGATCAGGTAACGTTTATAGGCGTCCGACATCTTGTCGGGGTGCGAGCACATGACGACAAATCCTGGCGGTCGGGTCTTGGCCTGCGTCGCGTAACGCAGCTTGATCCGGCGCCCGCCTGGGGCCGGCGGCGGATGCGCGGTGATCATGCCTTCTAGCCAACGGTTCAGCTTCGCCGTCGGAACGCGAGTGTTCCAGACCTCGTAGGCCCGAACCACTGCCTCCCGCAGGCGGTTCAAGCCCCGTCCGGTCTTGGCCGAGATCGTCACCAGCGGCGCTCCGCGAAGCTGGGGCAGGAGCCGTTCAAAGGCTTCTTTCAGCTCGCGCAGCTTCTCCTGCTTGTCCTCCTCGACATCCCACTTGTTCACCGCGACGACAACGGCGCGCCCTTCACGCTCGGCCAAATCCGCGATCCTTAGGTCCTGCTGCTCGAAGGGAATCGCGGCGTCGAGCAGGACGACGACGACTTCGGCGAATTTCACTGCCCTCAGCCCATCCGCGACCGAGAGCTTCTCAAGTTTCTCCTGCACCTTGGCGCGCTTGCGCATGCCCGCCGTGTCGAAAATACGAACCGGCAGCCCGTCCCAGTCCAGCGGCAGCGAAATCGCGTCGCGGGTGATCCCGGCCTCCGGCCCTGTCAGCAGGCGATCTTCGCCGATCAAGGCATTGATCAACGTCGATTTTCCTGCGTTCGGCCGCCCCACAACCGCGACCTGGAGCGGACGCTCGACCGTGGGCATCCGAATGCCCGGCGCCTCGCCATCGCTGACGTCCACATCGGTTTCCGGCGCTTCCGTGGCGATCCGCGCGACCTCGGCGCCCTTCGCTTCCGCCACCGGCTTCAATGCCTCGAGCAACTCGCCCATACCCTCGGCATGCTCGGCCGACATGCGGATCGGCTCGCCCAGACCCAGCGAATAGGCCTCGATCAGACCGCCCTCCGCCGCGCGGCCTTCGGCCTTGTTCGCCGCCAGGATCACATGCGCCGACTTACGCCGCAGGATATCCGCAAAGACCTCGTCAGCCGGCAGCACGCCCGCCCGGGCGTCGATCATGAACAGGCAGACATCCGCCATCTCGACCGCTCGCTCGGTCAGGCGCCGCATGCGGGCGGGCAGGCTATCGTCGGTCGCCTCCTCGAGGCCCGCCGTGTCGATCACGGTGAAACGCAAATCCGCCAGCCGTGCCTCGCCCTCGCGCAGGTCGCGCGTCACCCCCGGCTGGTCGTCAACCAGCGCGAGCCGCTTGCCGACCAGACGATTGAACAGCGTCGACTTGCCCACATTCGGGCGCCCGACAATGGCGAGTGTGAAGCTCATGAAAAGGGTTCCAAAAGGTCAGGCGGGCGCCTTACACCCATTCGCCCTCAACGAAAAGCGTGGAGCGTCCCGTCCTCGGTGACGACATAAAGAACGCCGCCCGCCACCACCGGGTTCCGCGCCGCGCCGCCGGGCAGCGCCGTCTCGGCCAAAAGCGACCCGTCAGTCGGGTCGAACTCGCGCATCAGCCCGTCGTCCGACAGAACGATCAGCCGTCCTCCGGCCAGAATCGGTCCGTAGTGCGCGAAGGTGGTTTCCCTCCGGGCGATCCGCGCCCGCGTGAAGAACGGCAGTCCGACCCGCCAGACGGTTTCGCCCGTATCCGCGTCAAGACGAATCAACTCGTTCTGATCACTGACGAGAAAGACCGCGCCGCCCGCGACCCAAACCGGGCTCATCGCGCCGTCATCGGCGGTCCAGAGCGCCGCGCCAGTGTCGCCGTCGAAGGCGCTGGTACGGCCAGCATGGCTGCCGGCGTAGATCCGCCCGTCGGCGACAACCGGATCGCCGGAGAGATCGGCAAAGCTGGAAAACGCGCGATCGGGTCTCCGGCCGGGCACGCTCGCCACCCAGACGGGCGCGCCTGGCGCGCGGGTGACGGACAGAAGCTGTCCGGACGGGAAAGGAAAGACGACAAGCTCGCCGTAAATCGCCGGCGCCGCGCCGTCGAGCACTCCGCTCTCCGCAGGCGTCCCGAGCACCTCCCAAAGCACGCGACCTGTCCGCGCGTCAATCGCCCAGCCCGCCGCGTTGCGCGTCACGGTGTAGACTGCGCCCTCGAAGACCGTCGGCGCGGCGGTGGCGGCGGAATCGAACCTTTGTACCCAGATCTCACGGCCGGTCTCCGCGTCAAGCGCGGTCATGCGCCCGTAACCGGACGTCGCATAGACGGCGCCCCCGGACACCGCGAGCCCGCCCGCGCCCGCGTCCAGCGCTCTTTCGCCGGAGGGCGTCAAGTCAGCCGACCAAAGCGGCCGGCCAGAGAGGTCGAACGCCGTCACGACCGATCGCGCGTCCATCGTATAAACCTGGCCATTCGCCACCACCGGATCGGCGGTGAGCCGGAAGCGCTTGCCATTGCCCTCGCCAATTGACGCGGACCAGGCGCGGGCCAGCGACCGGCCAAGCGCGGGATGCGGGATCGCGTTTCGGACGCTTCCAGCCTTATGATCCCAGTCGGAATTGACGACCGGCGCGGGCAGCGCGATCGGCGCGGAGCGATTGACGAAAGAAGCCTCGGATTCCGCGTCCGGGGCGGCGCGCAGGTCGAACCGCTCACCGTCCAGGATCAGCTCGCGATCTCCGCAAGCGGCAACCGCCAGCGCGATCCCGATCAGGCCAAACCACTTTCCAGACCGTCGCAGCACCGCTTCAGCCCCTCCCCAAAACCGCTGACCCGTCAGGTCGCGGTCAGCGAACCACCAAGGGCCACAATCAACTGCGAGGCCCGCCGACGCAAGTCTTCGGTGATGTTCGCGTCGACAAGGATCTCGCGCAGTGTCTCAAGCGCCGCCTCATCCCGCCCAAGTTCAATCTCGGCGAGCGCGATCTGTTCAAGCGCCAGCAGCCGGAACGGACCGGCGGCAAGAGCCAGACCATTCATCCGCTGAATGCGCTCCTCCGGCGGGATCACTTCGGCGCCCGCGAGCACCGATTTCATCGCCGCGACATCGCGATAGACCTGCGGCACGCCTGGATTGACGGACAAGGCCTCCAGGGTCGCGAGCGACGCATCCAGATTTCCCGCCTCGGCCTCTGCCGCCGCCTGAGCCAGCGCAATCAGGGCGCTGCGCGATGCGTTGCCCTCTCCGTCGAGCGCGCTGAGCGCGTCGGCCCGGGCCGCCGGATCGGAAACCTCGAAAGCGGACAAAAGCGCGTCACCCAACGCCTCGGCCTCGGCGCGGGCAGTCGCCTTGCGCCACTCGTTCACCGAGGCGCCGCCGACGATAAGAATGACCAGCGCGATCGCAATCCAGCCGTACCTGCGGAACAGGCGGTAAAGCCTGTCGCGTCGGACTTCTTCGCTGACTTCGTTGATAAATGAGTCGGATTCGGACACGCGGCGCTTCCAGATGCTTTCAAGTTCGCGCCGTCTTATCTTGAGAGTGTTTGGAATGCAAAGGTCACAATTTTTGTGCGCTCGGGTTGCATTCTTGAAAAGAAAGGCAGAAATGACTAATCTGAACCGATCAGTTTAGCGTATCAAAAACACGCGGCCGGCTAGACGACCCCGCATCGGTCCGTTTGGAATCGACAGGAAAAGAGACACGGATGCGCATCTTTCCGATTATTTCGGCGATTGTTGTCATCGCAGCGCTGTACTTGCTCGTTTTCGAGCGTGATCGGGTGATGCAGTTCGCCGGGTCGCCACCGCTAGCGGAAGACACGACAAGCGAAACCGCCGCCGCTTCGGAAACCACTGAGCCGGCAGGTTCGCAGGGCGTTTCCGTCGTCGTGCTTAAGTCCGAGGCTGCGACCGTCGACGGCGCCGTGATCCTTCGGGGACGGACCGAGGCGGCGCGTCAGGTCGACGTGCGGGCGGAAACCTCCGGACAAGTCATCTCGGAGCCATTGCGGAAAGGCGCCTTCGTCGAGGCCGGACAGCTTCTGTGCGTTATCGACTCCGGCACCCGCGAGGCGGCGCTGGCAGAGGCGCAAAGCCGCCTGATCCAGGCGGAAGCGTCCCTCAGAGAAGCAGAGATCAACAACCGCGCCGCCGCCCGCCTGTCCCAGGATGGCTTCGCCTCAGAGACCCGCGTCGCCTCAGCGGCGGCGGCAACCGAAGCGGCCCGCGCGGCGGTGCAGTCGGCTGAAGCGGCCATAGCCGCCGCCGAAAACGAGCTCTCGAACCTGGAAATCCGCGCGCCCTTCGAGGGTTTGCTCGAATCCGACACCGCCGAACTGGGCTCCCTCCTCCAGCCCGGCTCGCTTTGCGCGACGGTCATTCAACTCGACCCGATGCGGCTCGTGGGCTTCGTCCCTGAAACCATGGTTGACCGCGTCAATGTCGGCGCCGTGGCGGGCGCCCGCCTCGCCTCCGGGCGCGAGATCGTCGGGCGCGTGACCTTCCTCAGCCGCTCCTCGGATCCAAACACCCGCACCTTCCGCGTGGACATCGAGGTGCCGAACGCCGATCTGTCGATCCGCGACGGTCAGACTGCAGAGATGGCGATCCAGGCCGATGGCGAGGTCGCGCATCTCCTGCCACAATCCGCGCTCACGCTCGACGATGACGGCACCCTCGGCGTGCGCCTTGTGGCGGACGCGCGGGCCGCTTTCGCGCCGGTCAGCGTTCTCCGAGACACGACCGAGGGTATCTGGGTCACGGGGCTATCCGAGGCGGCGGATGTCATCGTCGTGGGCCAGGAGTTCGTAACCGACGGTGTGCCCGTCTCGGTTACCTACCGGGAGGGCGCTGAATGACCGGCATCGTCGATTGGGCCGCGTCCCGGGCGCGGATGGTCATCGCCTTCATCATCCTGTCGATCCTGGCGGGCGCATTCTCCTACGCCGGGCTGCCGAAAGAGGGCGAGCCGGACATCGAGATCCCGGCCCTCTTCGTCTCGGTCCCATTCCCTGGCATCTCAGCCGAAGACGCCGAGACGCTCCTCGTCAAGCCGATGGAGACCGAGCTTTCCGATCTCGACGGGCTCGACACGATGACCGCGACTGCGTCCGAGGGCTACGCTATCGTCATCCTCCAGTTTGAATTCGGCTGGGACAAGTCGCAAGTCACCGCCGACGTCCGCGCGGCAATGAACAAAGCCGAAGCGCAGTTCCCCACCGGCGCCGACCAGTACACCATCGACGAGTTCAACTTTTCCGAGTTCCCTATTCTCATTGTGAACCTCACAGGCGCCCTGCCTGAACGCACCCTGCTGGCGGTCGCGCAGGACCTTCAGGACCGGCTTGAAAGCCTCGAGCCGGTGCTGGAAGCCGCGCTTGCGGGACACCGCGATGAGATGGTTGAGGTCGTTATCGATCCCCTCAGGCTCGAAGCCTACAACGTAACGGCGGACGAGCTGATTGGCGTTGTCGTGAACAACAACCAGCTGATCGCGGCGGGCGAGATCGAGACCGAGACCGGCGCTTTCGCCGTCAAAATCCCGTCCTCCTTCGACGACCAGCGCGACATCTATACTCTGCCCGTTAAGGTCGATGGCGACCGGGTCGTGACGCTCGGCGATCTCGCCGACATCCGCCTGACATTCGAAGACCGTGCGGGCACCGCGCGCTTCAACGGCGAGAACACTGTCGCGCTTCAGGTGGTGAAGCGCAAAGGCTTCAACATCATGGACACGGTCGCGCTGGTGAAGGCCGAGGTTGAGGCCGAAAAGGCGTCCTGGCCCGTCGAGATGCAGGAGGCGATCACGGTAGGCACCTCGAACGACCAGTCGCGCCAGGTGCAGTCTATGGTCAGTCAGCTCGAAGGATCCGTGCTTACCGCCATCGCGCTCGTGATGATCGTCGTTCTCGCCGCGCTCGGCTCCCGCTCGGCCCTGCTCGTGGGCTTCGCCATTCCGACCTCATTCCTTCTCTGTTTCGCGCTCCTCGCGGTGATGGAGGTGCCGATCTCGAACATCGTGATGTTCGGACTGATCCTCGCGGTCGGCATGCTGGTCGATGGCGCGATCGTCGTCGTTGAATATGCCGACAAGCGCATTCAGGAGGGCACCGGTCCGATGCAGGCCTATGTCCAGGCCGCCAAACGGATGTTCTGGCCGGTCGTCTCGTCGACCGCCACGACGCTCTGCGCCTTCCTGCCCATGCTATTCTGGCCGGGCGTTCCGGGCGAGTTCATGGGGATGCTTCCCGTAACCTTGATCTTCGTCCTCTCCGCCTCGCTTGTCGTGGCGCTCGTCTACCTGCCCGTCATGGGCGGCGTCGCCGGGCGGATAAGCCGGTCCTTCGAACGCGCCAGCCAGGCGCTCGTCCGCTCCACCGCCTATTGGATTCGCGCGGCTCTGGTCCCGCCGGTTCTCTACGGCATGTTCATCGCCGCGATGCAGGTTCTGAACCCCGCCTACCTTCTCGGCGAAGGCGCCGGCATGGGCGGTTCGCTCTTCGGCGCGGTCCTGTTCGTCGCCATGGCCATGCTCGCCTCAGTCGTTCTGGGCGCCGCCCGGATCGAACGCCGCCGCACAAGCGTCGCCGCTGGCTACCGGCGCAAGCCCTTCGGACTCGTGATCAGCCCGATCGCCGGAAACCCGATCATGCCGGTGATCACGGTCGCGGGGATCGCCTTTTTTGTCGTCTCGGTCTTCGGCTATTTCGGCGCCAACAACCGGGGCGTCGAGTTCTTCGTTGAAAGCGAGCCTGAGCAGGCCATCGTTTACGTCCGGGCGAGGGGTAACCTCTCGCTCGCGGAGAAGGACAATCTGGTCGAGCAGGTCGAAGAGATCGTGCTCGCAACCAGCGGCATCGACAGCGCGTTCGCCTTCGCCGGCGCGGGCGGGCTGAACGCCAACACGGGCGGCGCGGCGGGCCCGGTCGACACGATCGGACAGGTCCAGATCGAGCTGACGCCCTGGGAGGACCGCCCGGCCTATGCCGAGGCAAACAACTATCCGCTTTCCGAGATGGACGGTGACCGCGTTCTTGAGAAGCTCCAGACGCGGCTAGACGCAATCCCGGGCATCAAGGTCGAAATCCTGAACCTATCTCGCGGCCCCGCCTCGGGCAAACCGGTGCACCTGCGACTCAAGTCCGACAATTGGGACGACCTCCTCGCAGCGGTCGATACGGTTCGCGCGAAGTACGAGGAAACCGAGGGGCTCATCGAGATCGAAGACAACCTGCCTCTCCCCGGCATCGACTGGCAGATCAACGTCGACGTCGAGAAGGCGGGCCGCTACGGCGCGAACGTCGCGACCGTCGGCGGCATGGTCCAGCTTGTCACCCGAGGCATCCTCTTGGACACGATGCGCGTCGACACTTCGGATGAGGAGATCGAGATCCGCGTCCGGCTTCCCGACGAATACCGCGTTCTTTCAACCCTCGACGAGCTCAAGGTGCGCACCCGCGACGGCCTCGTGCCGCTCTCGAACTTCATCACGCGCGAGCCGGTCGCGCAGCTAGCCCAGATCAACCGGGTCGAGCAGAAGCGCTATTTCGACGTGAAGGCCGATGTTGCGCCGGGCCTCCTCAACGCCGAGGGTCTGCCGATCAACCCGAACGAGCGGATCGCGGTCCTGACCGAATGGCTGGAGACCGAGCGTCCGCTGCCCCCCGGCATGGACTGGGAATGGACCGGCGATCAGGAGGATCAGGAAGAGAGCCAAGCCTTCCTCCAGGTCGGCTTCTCCGCAGCGCTCGGTCTGATGTTCATCATCCTGCTCGCCCAGTTCAACTCGTTCTACAACGCCGTCCTCGTGCTCCTCGCCGTGGTCCTCTCCACGACCGGCGTGCTGATCGGCATGTTGGTGATGGAGCAGCCGTTCTCGATCATCATGACCGGCACCGGGATCGTCGCGCTCGCGGGGATCGTGGTGAACAACAATATCGTCCTGATCGACACCTATCAGGAATATTCCAAGTACATGCCGCGGATCGAAGCGATCATCCGCACGGCCGAGGCGCGCATCCGCCCGGTTCTTTTGACCACAATCACGACGATGGCGGGCCTCGCGCCGATGATGTTCGGGCTCAGTCTCGATTTCTTCGGCGGCGGCTATTCTGTCGACAGCCCGACCGCGCTCTGGTGGAAGCAGCTCGCCACGGCGGTCGTCTTCGGGCTCGGCATCGCGACTTTCCTGACGCTTCTCTTCACGCCATCGATGCTGGCGATCCGCGTCTGGGTCGAGACTGGCGCCTACCGCTCCTTCACCCGGCTTCGCGCGCTCAGCTACGGCTCGGGCTCGCAGGAAGCGCGGGATCTGGCGCTCGGCAAGGCGGCGCGAAAGCTCCGGAACCCTGAGATCATCTGGGACGTCGAGAGCGACCCTTCGGCGCCCGGCCGCGCTGGGCCGGAGTTGAGGGCGGCGGAATAGAGGCTCTCAACGTTTACGCCGCCTCTTCCGCCTCCGCCGCCTGTCGGTTCCAGAGCGAGGCGTAGCGGCCGTCTTGGGCCAGCAGGGCCTCGTGCCGCCCCTCCTCAACAATCTCGCCCTTCTCCAGAACCACGATCCGGTCCGCATCCGCGATGGTGGAGAGGCGGTGGGCGATGGTGATCACTGTCCGGCCCTCGCCCATGGCCTTGAGCTCCGACTGAATCTCCTGCTCGGTCTCGGTGTCGAGCGCGCTGGTCGCCTCGTCCAGAAGAAGGATCGGCGGGTCCTTCAGAAGCGTCCGTGCGATCCCCACCCGTTGTTTTTCGCCGCCGGAGAGCTTCAGTCCGCGCTCACCCACGGTTGTCTCATAGCCGTCCGGCAGGGCCATAATGAAATCGTGGATCTTCGCGGCGCGAGCGGCCTCCCGTATCTCCTCGCGCGAGGCATCGGGCCGTCCGTAAGCGATGTTGTAGTAGATCGTGTCGTTGAACAGGACCGTATCCTGCGGAACGACTCCGATGGCGTCATGCAGGCTGACCTGAGTCACGTCCCGCACGTCCTGCCCATCGATGCGCAAGGCGCCGCCACCGACATCGTAGAACCGAAAAAGCAGCCGTCCGATGGTGGATTTCCCCGACCCGGACGGGCCCACGATCGCCACAGTCTGACCCGCAGGCACGATCAGACTGACCCCTTTCAGGATGGGCCGCGCGTCCTCGTAACCGAAGACGATGTCGTCGAACGTGACCTCGCCGCCGTTCACTTGAATCGCCGGCGCGCCGGGCTTGTCTTTGATCTCGCGCGGCTGCTCGAGAAGATCGAACATATCGCCCATGTCGATCAGGCTTTGCCGGATCTCGCGGTAGACCGTGCCGAGGAAGTTGAGCGGCATGGTGATCTGAATCATGTAGGCGTTAACCATCACGAAATCGCCGACCGTCAGGTCGCCATTGGCGACGCCCATCGCCGCTAGAACCATGACGCCCACCAGTCCGCAGGTGATGATCAGCGACTGTCCGAAGTTCAGAAACCCGAGCGTGTACTGGGTCTTGAGCGCCGCATCGACGTAACGCGACATCGCCCCGTCATAACGCTTGGCCTCCCGCGCTTCGGCGCCGAAATACTTCACCGTCTCGAAGTTCAGGAGGCTGTCGATCGCCTTCTGGTTGGCGTCAGTGTCCTGGTCGTTCATCTCTTTGCGGATTTTCACGCGCCATTCGGTGACCCGGAAGGTAAACCAAATGTAAAACGCGATGGTGACCGCGACGATGCCAAGGAGCGAGACATCGAACAGCACGGCTAGGACAACGCCAATCATGAAAAGCTCGAGGATCAGCGGCCCGACGGAGAAGAGCATGAATCTGAGCAGGAACTCGACGCCCTTGACTCCGCGCTCGATAATCCGGCTGAGCCCGCCGGTTTTGCGCGTGATGTGATAGCGCAGGCTCATGTTGTGGATATGCGTGAATGTCTCGAGCGCGAGCTGTCTCAGCGCCCTCTGACCTACGGCGGCGAAGATGACGCTCTGAAGCTGCTGAAAGCCGACATTGAGAAGCCGCGCCATGCCGTAAGCGACGGTCAGCCCGACCGCGCCAAGCCCCAGTGCCCAGGCCGCGTCGACCCCCTCTCCCGCGAGCGTATCGACCGCAGCCTTGTAGAAGAACGGCGTTGAGACGGACACGACCTTGGCCAGGATTAGCGCGATCATCGCCAGTACGACCCGGCGCTTCACCCAGGTCTCGCCCTCAGGCCAAAGATAGGGCGCGACCTTGCGAATCGTGCGCCATCCGCTCTCGCGCTCTCTCGCTGCTGAATAGGTGTCGCTCACGTCTGTCCCCTGGCCGGACGGCCACTCTAATGCTGCCGAACGGGAATGACCAGATTAGGGCGTCGCCTCGCCAGGCACGGTGAAGATCTGACCGGGATAGATGAGATCCGGGTCGCGGATGCGGTCGACGTTGGCCTCGAAAACGCGGACATAGAGAATGCCCTCTCCGTAGCGCTCTCGCGCAATACCCCAAAGCGTGTTCCCGGGCTGCACGGTAACCAGACGCACAGGCGATTGCTGCGCCGCGCCGCTGGTGTCGAGCGCGCGGATCGCTTCAACCGGCTCCCGTCGGAAGGGCGTCTCGGCCCGGGACACGACCGCGCCCTCCTCGTCAATCTCGTCGACTCTGAGAGTGTAGGTGCCTGTGTCGATTTCGGGCAGGTCAGCGCGCCACTGGCCGTCCTCGCCGATATCCGCATCCAGGATCGGCGTGTTGTCCAGGTAGACGCGTACGCTCGAGCTTCCGGTCGAGCGTCCCGACAGCGCGACCTCGCCCTCGCTATCATAGCTGATCGCGTCGATCGACACGTTGTCCTGCACCTGCGGCGGGCCGCCACCCGATTGGAGAACACGCACCCCCTCTTGATCCGCCAGAAGAACCGTCGGCGCAGCGGGCTGGGCGGGTGCCTCTTCGACAGGCGAAGCCGGCGCAACCGCAGGGGCTTCCACTTCGGTGGCGTCTTCGGCGGCAACCTGCTCCGTGCCGGTCTCAGTCTCTTCGGCTTCGGCAGCGTCCTCGGTTGCGGTTTGCTCCGCTTCGGTCTCAGGCTCTTCTTGCGCGGCAGGGGCATCTGCCGCCGCGACTTCCTCGGCGCCGCTTTCCGCATCAGCATCCGGCGATGCGGCGGCGGTCTCCAAAGCGCTCTCAGACGGTTCAGTCTCTGTGGTCTCCTCCGTCGCTGGCTCAGGCGCCTCGACCGTTTTCTCTTCATTCGGCGCCGCCTCGGCCACTTCGACCTCCGGGCTCGGCGTGAGGATCACGCTGGCGTCCGCATCGCGCGTGGCGCCGTCGGCGAAAGTCTCAACCAGCGTCAGGACGCGCGGCGCGTCGGACCGTCCTAAATTCACCAGCGCGACGAACCCGCCGTCACTCTCGACATCGGCGCGGGCAACCTCGGCCGCATCGAGGAAAAGCACCACCAGCGATCCCGGAGAGGCGCGACCCGCGATGACGGCGGCGCCATCGGGCTCCACGCGCACGATATCGAACGTCGCGCTCGGGCGCGGCTCGGGCGCGGGGTTTTCAGTGGCGGTCTCCTCTTCCTCCGCTTGCGGCGGCTCAGCCGCCTCCGCATCAGCGACGTCCTCTCCAGCTTCCGGGGTGGGCGGCTCAGAAGGCGCCTCGGCTACGGGCTCTTCCGGTTCAGGGGCGGGCTCAGCAGGCGCCTCGGCCACGGGCTCTTCCGTCGCCTCTTCCTCCACCTCGGCCGTCTCCTCAGGCGCAGGGGCTGTCGCCTCCGGCTCTTGCGCCACCTCCTCGACAACAGGCGGCGGGTCCGCCGAGGGAGCGGTCTCCTCCGCGACGGGCGCCTCCTCCGGGCGGGTCGCAAAGAACACCACCAGCGCCACCGCAAGAACGGCCAGCACGCCGCCGCCAACCCAGATCGCTTTCACGTGCGAAATCTCCCGCCTTCGGGTCCCATCCCCATACGCGCCGCCGTCTCCGACGCGGCGCTTGAGCGAACATAGCAACGCCGCTATCAGGGGTCAAAACACCTTTCGAGCAAAGGATTTGCGTGATGACCGCCCCCTATTCCGTTTGCGTCTACTGCGGCTCCCGCGCCGGGGCGGACCCGGCCTTTCTCACCGCCGCCGAGGACCTCGGCCTTTCGATCGCGCACAAGGGATGGCGGCTCGTTTACGGGGCCGGCGACGTGGGCATCATGGGTGCCGTCGCGGCCTCTGCCGCCAAAGCGGGCGGCGAGACCTTGGGCGTCATCCCCGCGCATCTCGTCTCAGTCGAGGCGCCGCGCGGCGTCGGCGGACCGCGCATCGTCACCGAGACGATGCATGAGCGCAAAAAGGTCATGTTCATGAACGCCGACGCCGTGATCGTCCTGCCCGGCGGCGCCGGGTCGCTCGACGAGTTCTTCGAGGTGCTCACCTGGCGTCAGCTCGGCTTGCACGACAAGCCGGTCGTGTTGATCAACGTCGCCGACTACTGGCGGCCCCTCATCGATCTGGTCCAGCACGTGGTCGACAAAGGTTTTGCGGACCCGAGTCTCATGGGCCACTTCCGCGTCGAGCCGACGGTCGCCCTGGCGCTGGCGCATCTCCGCAAGGACCAGATCGGATAAATAAAGGGCCGCGCGAAGCGGCCCCTTTCTGCGCAATTCGGTTGGATCACATCCGGCTGGCGACGTTTTCCCAGTTCACCAGATTGTCCAGGAAGTTCGTGAGGTAAGCCGGACGCTTGTTCCGGAAGTCGATGTAGTAGCTGTGCTCCCAGACATCGCAGCCGAGAAGCGCGGTCTGGCCGAAGCACAGTGGGTTCACGCCGTTCTCGGTCTTGGTCACGGCGAGCGAGCCATCGGTGTTCTTCACAAGCCAGGCCCAGCCAGAGCCGAACTGCCCGGCGCCGGCGGCGGAGAACTGCGATTTGAACTCATCGACCGAGCCGAAGCTCTCGACAAGCGCGCTTTCCAACTCGCCGGGCATCGCGCTGTCGCCCGGACCCATCATCTCCCAGAACTGGTTATGGTTCCAAAGCTGGCTGATGTTGTTGAAGATGCCGTTCTGGGCCACCGCGTTCGCGTCATAGGTGCCGGTGATGATCTCCTCCATCGACTTGTCGGCCCATTCCGTGCCTTCGATCAGCTTGTTGCCGTTATCGACATAGGCCTTGTGGTGCAGGTCGTGATGGTATTCCAGCGTCTCCTGGCTCATGCCCTTAGAAGCCAGAGCGTCGTGGGCGTAGGGAAGATCGGGAAGTTCGAAAGCCATTGGGGCCCCTCTCAATTGGCAGGTGCGTCAGATGCGCCTTACCTGTGGCGTTCCGGCTCCGGGGTCAAGGCGAATGGGGCGGGTTTCGGTCTAGTCGCCCGCGAAATACCCGGGTTCAGCGCCGGAAGCCGAGGCTGTCTTGAGCAACTCGAAGACATAGCCCGCAGCCGAACGGAAACAGACGACCATCGCCTCTCCTTCGGCCTCGAACCAGAAGGCGGCGGCCGCCTGCGCCAGACGGGTGCGGCGGACCGCGCCGACAGGACAAGCCCCTACGCTCATATCCGCGGGCGTCAGCTTGGCGAGCGTGTCCCGGACAGCGCCATCATCGCCTGAGAGGCGAAAGACCGCCCGCGCGTCCGACACGTTGACGGCGAGGTGGTGCTGGCCCGCAAGAGCGCTCTCTAGCTTCCCGACAAGATCGCCGGCGGCATCATGATCGCATGTCAGCATAAGCTCGTCCGGCGACATCCAGAGAAGCGCGTTGGCGCCCACACGTTCCATGCCGCGCTCGGCCGGTGCGCGAATGCCCGTGGCCGCCTGAACGGCGTCAGTGAATGTGGCGTCGGTGAGATCACCCCGGATCGTGACCATGCCGCAAAGACCCGCCTCCTCGACGCGGATCGCGCCGGAGGACGCCGCCTCGGACAGGGCGCTTGCGAGATCAACCATTGAGCTTCTCCCCATCCGGGTCATAGAACACCGGGCTCACGATCCGCGCCTTGACGGCCCCGCCGCCGATGGTCGGGAACTCCAGCGTCTCGCCCATCCGGTCCGGCCCGCGCTCGACCAGACCCATGGCGATCCCGCGCTCGAGCGTCGGCGAGTAGTAGGTTGAGGTGACCCGGCCCTGAACCCGCCGCTGCCCGTTGGCGTTGACGCCAGGCTCCGCCACATAGGCGCCATCGGGCAGCACCGATCCGTCCTCGGTCTCGAGCCCCACAAGCTTCCAGCGCAGCGGGTCGGTCATGTGCTCCCGCTCCTGCGCCCGCTTGCCGAGGAAGTCCTCTTTCTTCTTCGAGATAGCCCAGTTCAGGCCAAGATCCTGCGGAATGACCGTGCCGTCCGTCTCGTCCCCGATCATGATGAAGCCCTTCTCGGCCCGCATGATATGCAGCGCCTCTGTGCCATAGGGCGTGATGCCATGGGGCTTGCCCGCCTCCAGAAGCGCGTCCCAAAACGCGCGGCCCTGGCTGGTAGGAATGGCTATCTCGTAGCTCAACTCTCCGGAGAAGGAGATGCGGAAGACCCGCGCGTCAAAATCCCCGATCCGGCCGTCGCGCCATTGCATGAAGGGCAGTCTCTCGGCGGAGAGATCGAGGTCGCAGCCGAGAGCCTCAAGCACCTCCCGCGCCTTCGGCCCTACGACGCCGATCTGCGCCCATTGCTCGGTGACGTTGGCCACGTAAACTTTCCAGTCCCACCACTCGGTCTGGAGCCATTCCTCCATATGCCCATGAATGCGGTCCGCCCCGCCCGTGGTGGTGTGGCAAAGCCAGGTGTCTTCGGAGAGCCGCGCGACTACGCCGTCATCGGTCAGAAACCCGTTCTCGGTGCACATTAGGCCATAGCGGCATTTCCCGACCGGAAGGCTCGAAATCATGTTGGTGTAAAGCATGTCGAGGAACCGGCCCGCATCCGGCCCCTTGACGATCAGCTTGCCGAGCGTGGAGGCGTCGAGAAGCCCGACCTTCGTCCGCGCCGCATGAACCTCGCGCATCACGGCGTCATGGACGCTCTCGGCCTCCTGCAGAAAGGCGTAGGGCCGGCGCCAGTGACCCACCGGCTCCCAATGCGCGCTGTTGGCCTCGTGCCAGTCGTGGATCGGCGTCTTGCGGATCGGCTGGAACAGCGCGCCCCGCGCCTCGCCAGCGATCGCACCCATCGAGATCGGCGTGTAGGGCGGGCGGAAGGTGGTCGTCCCGACATTGGGAATCTCGTCGCCGAGCTGTCCGGCAAGAACGGCGAGACCGTTGATATTGCTGAGCTTGCCTTGATCGGTGGCCATGCCCAGCGTCGTGTAGCGTTTGGTGTGCTCGACACTCTGGAAGCCCTCGCGGGCGGCAAGTTCAACGTCCGTCACCTTCACGTCGTTCTGGAAATCCAGCCACGACTTCGACTTCAGCGCGTAGCCCGCCTGCTCCGGCATGCTCCAGACCGGCTGCATCGGCTGCTCGCCCGCCCGGTCCCAATCGCCATTCGCCGCGCCAACCGCGCGGACAAAACCCTCGCCTTTGGCGTCGGTCGGCGGACGTTCCGGGTCGGGGCGAAAGAAGGCGCCGGCCTCGTCCCATGTCAACTTGCCGCCGCAGTGCGACCAGAGATGCACGACCGGCGACCATCCGCCCGACATCGCAACGCAATCGGCGTCGATCGGATCGGCGTTGAAACCGTCGCGGGTCTGGTCGCAGACCCAGACCTTCTCGACCTTGCCTTTGCCCTTGACGGACTCAATGCCGCGTCCGACCCGCACGGTGATCCCGGCCTCTTTCGCGGCCTCCGCCAAGGCGCCCATCGCCTCAGTCCGCGTGTCCAGCACTGCCGGAACCTCGAGTCCCGCCGCCTTCAGCGCCAAAGCGGTCCGGTAGCCGTCATCATTGTTCGTCACCACGACCGTCCGCCGCCCCGGCGCGACGCCGAAGTTGACCACATAGTCGCGCACGGCGGAGGCCAGCATCACGCCCGGCAGATCGTTCCCGGCGAAGGAAAGCGGCCGCTCGATCGCGCCCGTTGCCGTCACGATCCGCCTGGCCCGAACCTTCCAGAGCCTGTGTCGCGGGCGGCTGGGATCGGGGGCGTGATCCGTCAGGCGCTCTTTAACCAGCGCATAACCGTGATCGTAAACGCCGGCCGCCATCGCGCGCGTCCGAAGCCGGACGTTCGGCATCGCGGCAAGCGCTGCGACCCGTGCATCAACCCAGTCCTGGGCAGGCTCTCCATCGATCTCCGCGTGATCGACCGGCGCCCGCCCACCACAATGCGGGGTCTGCTCGACCAGGAGCACCTGCCGGCCCGCCTCCGCCGCCTCTATCGCAGCGTTCAGCCCGGCGATCCCGCCGCCGACAATGAGCGTGTCCACGGTGACGTGCATGTGCTCGTAGTGATCCGCGTCCCGATGGCGCGGCGCCTTACCGAGACCGGCGGATTGCCGGATGAACGGCTCGTAGACGTGCTTCCAGAAGGCCCGCGGCCAGAGGAACATCTTGTAGTAAAAGCCCGCCGGCAGGAACCGCGAGAGCCGCGCGTTGATCTCGCCTACGTCGAACTCAAGGCTCGGCCAGTGGTTCTGGCTCTCCGCCGCAAGCCCCTCGAAGAGCTCGGTTGTCGTGGCGCGGGCGTTGGGCTCGAAGGTCTTTCCCTTGCCGAGGTTCATCAGCGCGTTCGGCTCCTCCGGCCCGCTGGTGACGATGCCGCGCGGGCGGTGGTATTTGAACGAGCGTCCGACGAGCAGCTGATCGCTCGCCAGCAGCGCCGAGGCGAGCGTATCGCCCGCAAAGCCGGCCATGGACTGGCCGTTGAAGGTGAAAAATTTGGGCTGGCTGCGGTCGATCAGCCGGCCGCCCTCTTTGAGGCGATGGCTCATGAGAACTCCCTCCACGACCAGCCGGGATGTTTCGCGCTGATCTTTGCGCGGATCTCCTCGGGCGGCTCGGTGACTTGAGCGGAGTACGTCCCGAAGACCTCCATCGTCACGGTGTCGCGGGCGGCGTGGAACCACTTGCCGCAGCCATAGGCGTGGCGCCAGCGTTCGAAATGGACCCCGCGCGGGTTCTCGCGCTGGAAGAGGTAGCCTTCGAACTCCTCATCTGTTGATCCGGGGCCGAAGCGCTTGAGATGCGCCTCGCCGCCCGGCGCGAGTTCGGTCTCGTCGCAGGCCACGCCGCAATAGGGGCAGGTGAGGATCAGCATGGCGCGCCATCCCCTTTGAATATTTGAATTTTCAGGCTGTCAGAAGTTGGTGTAGACCGGCGCGATCTGAGGCGGCTCGTCCCCAATTCCGTAGCCCCGGAGGGACACAAGAACGAGCCCTGCGAGAGCGAGCGGCACAAAAACGCCCGCGCCAAACCCCGCGATCGCGCCACGTCGGCGGTAGAAGGTGTCTGAGGTTGGCAGGCGGTCGATGATGCGGGACATGCAGGTCTCTCAGTGGTTGGTGCGGGGAGATTTATATCGGCGGTGGCAGGCTTCAAGTGCATGCCCGCCCCGTTGTATATGATACGAATCTCTTCGAGGAGATTTGCCAGATTTCCTCGAGGGAATTCCATTAGTGCGCCACCCCCGCCGCCACGCTCTCATCAATGAACCGCCCCTCGCGGAACCGCTCCAGCCCGAAAGCCTCCGCCAGCGGCCCGGGCTCGCCCTTGGCGATCATCTCCGCTGTCGCCCAGCCGGACCCGGGGATCGCCTTAAACCCGCCGGTCCCCCAGCCGCAGTTGATGAACACACCTTCCACCGGCGTCTTTGAGATGATCGGAGAGCGGTCGCCCGTCATGTCGACGATCCCGCCCCACATCCGCAGCATCTTGAGCCGCGAGATCATCGGGAAGGTCTCGACCAGCGCGCGCACCGTCTCCTCAATGTGATGGAACGAGCCTCGCTGGGTATAGTTGTTGTACCCGTCCGCGCCGCCGCCGATCACCATCTCGCCCTTGTCCGACTGGCTCATATAGCCGTGGACAGTGTTGGCCATGACAACAACGTCCATGCAGGGCTTGATCGGCTCGCTGACCAACGCCTGCAGCGCCACGCTCTCGATCGGCAGCCGGAAGCCGGCCATGTCCGCAACATGGCCTGAGTGCCCCGCCACCACGATCCCGAGTTTGTCGCAGTCGATGTCTCCGCGTGAGGTCGTCACGCCGACCACCTTGCCGCCCTCGGTGCGGATGCCCGTCACCTCGCACTTCTGGATCACGTCCATGCCCATCTCCGAGCATTTTCGCGCATAACCCCATGCGACCGCGTCGTGCCGCGCGGTCCCGCCCCTCGGCTGCCAGAGCGCGCCAAGAACCGGATAGCGCGGGCCCCGGATCTCGATGATCGGGCAAAGCTTCTTGACCCGTTCGGGTCCGATAAACTCCGTATCGACGCCTTGCAGCGCGTTGGCATGCGCGGTGCGCTTGTAACCCCGGATCTCGTGCTCGGTCTGGGCCAGCATCATCACGCCGCGCGGGCTGAACATGACGTTGTAGTTCAGGTCCTGGCTCAGCTCCTCATAGAGCGACCGCGCCTTCTCGTATATCGCGGCGGAGGGATCCTGCAGGTAATTCGAGCGAATGATCGTCGTGTTCCGGCCCGTGTTGCCGCCGCCCAGCCAGCCCTTCTCCAAGATGGCCACGTTCCGGATGCCATGGTTTTTGCCGAGGTAATAGGCCGTCGCCAGCCCGTGCCCGCCCGCCCCGATGATGATCGCATCGTAGCGGCGCTTCGGCTCGGGGCTGGCCCAGGCGCGGGTCCATCCCTGGTGGTTGCGAAAGGCCTCGCGCGCGACGGCGAAGGCGGAGTATCGGGTCATGGCGTTCCGGTCCCTGCGGCTGCTCTGACGTCAGCGTCATGGTTTCTCTCATATTCCGGGGTTTTGCCTTGCCGTCAAACGGCGCGCCATCGCCGGTTCGCGACACGCATCCGGACGCATGGTCGCAGACTCGCTTTCCCCTTTCCGACGCGACCGCCCGCCATTACATGAAACGCGGGAGAAACCGATGCTTTTCTGGCTGATATCCGGGGCGATCGCCCTCACAGTCGCCTTCATACTGGCGAACGCCTTCCGCGCCGCCGGGAGGAGCGATTCGGTGTCGCCGGCCGCATCCGACATCGCAGTCTATCGTGACCAGCTGGCCGAGGTGGACCGCGACGTAGCCAAGGGCGTCGTGACCGTGGCCGAGGCGGAAGCGGTCCGGTTAGAGATCTCCCGCCGCCTGCTCGACGCCGACAAGCGCAACACAGCGCCGGGGACGTCGGAGAGGCCAGGATTCCCCTCGCTCGGGATTGCGCTAATGGCGGCGATTCTCATGGGCGCCGGCTTCGGCACCTATCTTCTGTACGGAGCGCCCGGCCTTGGCGATCGCCCCATTGCGGAGCGGCTGGCCGCTGCGGACGCCGCCCGCGAAACGCGCCCCTTGCAGGACGAGGCCGAAGAGCGCGCGCAGCCCTTCTGGCCAGAGGCACCCGAGCCGACTGCGGAATTCGCCGAACTGATGGAGCGCCTCCGCGCCGCCGTCGCCGAGCGTCCGGGCGACCTCCAGGGCCTTCGACTTCTGGCGCAGAACGAGGCGCGGCTTGGGAATTTCTCCGACGCCCGGCAGGCGCAGGGTCAGCTTGTCGCCGCGCTCGGCCTGGAAGCGCCCATTGAGGAAGAGATCGCCTTTCTCGACCTGATGATCTTCGCCGCCGGCGGGCTGATCAGCCGGGAAGCCGCAGAGGTCCTCACCCGGATCGAGGCGCGGGACGCCGAACGCGGCGAGGCGCGGTACTATCGCGGGCTATTGGAAGCGCAAGTGGGCCGCCCCGACATCGCCTTCCCCATTTGGCGCCGCCTTTTGGAAACCTCCCCGTCGGACGCGCCCTGGGTCCCGGTCATCCGCGCTGAAATCCAGGCGGTCGCGGCCGCGGCGGGCATCGATTACGTCCCGCCGGACGTGCGCCAACCTTCGGCGGAGGACATCGCGGCGACCGAGGAGCTGAGCGAGGAGGATCGCAACGCGATGATCCAGGGCATGGTCGCCGGTTTGGCCGACCGTCTCGCCAACCACGGCGGCCCGCCTGCCGACTGGGCGCGGCTGATCACCGCGCTCGGCGTCATGGGCGACCTGGCGCGGGCGGACGAGATCGCGCGAGAGGCGTCTCTCGTCTTCGCCGACGACCCTGAGGCGCTGGAGCTGATCCGCCAGGCCGCAGAACGCGCGGGCGTGGCGGAGTGATCTTTGAGAACATCGAAGCTTTCGGCGCCGCCCTGCCTGAGCACGGCGCGCTGGCCGGCCTCGATCTCGGCACCCAGACCATTGGCGTGGCCGTCTCGGATGGCTTTCGCCGAGTGGCGACGCCGCTTGAGACCGTTAAGAGGAAGAAGTTCCGAGACGATGCGCTGCGCCTGAGCGACATACTCGCCGAGCGCGGCATCGTCGGAATGGTCCTGGGCCTGCCGCTCAACATGGACGGAACCGAAGGCCCGCGTTGCCAGTCGACCCGCGCCTTCGCCCGCAACTTCGACAGCGCGCGCGACATTCCAATCGCGTTTTGGGACGAGCGCCTTTCCACCGTTGCGGCAGAAAGAGCGCTTCTTGAGGCGGATACGACGCGAAAACGTCGCAGCGAGGTGATCGACCACGTCGCGGCGAGTTATAT
>JASJAU010000054.1 GCA_030066855.1 Paracoccaceae bacterium
CATTTCCAGGATGCGGGCTACTCGGCGGCCATCTGCGGCCCCGGCGATATCGCACAGGCGCACCAGGCCGACGAGTTTCTCAGCATCAAGCAGTTTGAGGATGGAGAGCGATTTCTTCGGCGCGTGGTCGAAAGCCTTGCCGAGTGAGACTTAGCCCCAGAAGCTGAAGATTTCGCCCATGTTTTCGATGATCGCCACAAGGATCACGACGCCCGCGAACAGCAGCGCCACCCACCAGAAGTAGTGAAAAACCACCGCCGAGGCGCCGAGGCCGGTCGCATAAACCGAATACCGCCAGTTCTCGCGCCGCACACCCGAGATCAAAGCTAGCACGACCGCGATCACGCCTAGGATCGGCGCGACCGGCTGCAGGTAGTCGGTGATCGGCACTGGTTGCGGCTCCGGCGTCGGCTCTGGAAGCCCCAGGAAGGTTCGCCAGGCCGATCGTTTTATCTCGCCCGCGATCTGCCCGATCTGTTCGCCCGCCGAGGGCCGCGGCTCGGTCATCGGACCGAAGATCAGGATCAGCACCATGATCAGCGCCGCCGCGCCGGTGACAACGGCCCAGAAGCCCCAGGTATGAAGCGGGTTCCGCCCTTGAGATGGTGAGCTCGACTTGTCGTCCATGCGCGACAAAATACTGATGAGTATGACAAAAGTGTGTCGCCTGATGCAGCAGGCAGCTTTACCACCGCGCCCTTTGGTCTTCCAACCGGTCGCCAGACAAGAGATGCATTGCCGGCGCATCTAGTGTCCGCTTTACGGACTTAGCGAGCGTCCAGTCTCTTTAACCTGGCAGATCGCCATAGCGCTCGACGAGTTTGGATTTGGCTCTAGCCACTAGCTCGTCGTAATTGCTTTCAAAAGGCTCGACCAGCTCTGTCTCGAGAGCGCATTGCAGCAGGATCAATGCCAAAACCTCAGCGGCAGACGATGAAAAGGAAGAGAACTTGCCCCAATCATCCTGCTCAAGTTCGCGTGTCAAGATTGCAAAGAGCACAAGCGCTTCGTCTTTCTCCAAGTGAAGTGTGACCTTCTGTGTCATTGAGCCCACCTCAATGTCGCCAAGGAATGCGGACAGCTTAGCTCACATCAGAATGTCAGCAATGGGCTCGGAGCCGCCCTTCGCTGCGACTGCAACCTGCCGAGCGAAAAAGCCGGAAAACCCTGCCCAACGCCCACCCCGTACTCCCCGCTCACCCAAGCTTAACGAAACCCTGCGATAACCCCTGCCCGAAGCGCTTCACCGCCGGATGGGCCTTTCAACCCCGATCCGGCATCCCAAGGTCCCAGGGGTCGTAAAGAAGGCCCCGTCCTGACCGGCCATGCGCCCCCCTGGGGTCAAAGGACATTTGGATCGACCGGAGCGGCGCCGCTTCTCCTTCCCGAGCCAGAGACAATCGAAAACCCGCCCTCGCCGGCCTGCCTCAATGGCAGCGCCGGGCGGTCGCGCTTGCCCAAGACCCGATCACGGATCGCCTATTTGCCGAGGGCCTTGCCGACGATCCTGTCGAACCGGTTGTCCATGCAGACGCTGAGGTCGGTTGTGATGAACGCTCCGTCCAGAAACATACTAAAGATCGTCGCAGGGCTGGGCGCCAGCCGGGCTTCGGCCAGCGAGTCCAGTTTGCGGACCGTCAACGGCAGCCCGCGCTTGCGGCACGTCTCGGGGAGCGTGGCGCGGACATGGAATTCGGAATAGGGGCACCGGTTCGAGTAATAGACCGTCACCCCTTTGGCGTCGGGGCCAAGTCCTGCGCGGGCGCTCGGCCCGAAACGCGGCGGCGCGGCCTCTCAGGCGCCGTTGGCCTCGAGCGCCAGAAGGCGGAACCCGCTGTCGAGCGCGTCGACCTCGCGAAATCCCTGCCGCCGGAACCATTTTCCGTCGCTCTGGAAGTGCATCTTCCTCTTTCCGGCCACTGAGACCAGCCCGGCGCAACCGAGCTTGCGGGCCTCCTCCAGGGCGGCGTCCAGAAGTGCCTTGCCGTGTCCTTGCTTTTTGTACCGGCCGGAGACCCAGAAACAGCCGAGCATCAGCCATCCCGGCGCCTCGACGGGCATCCATGCGGCTTCCGCCGGGCCGTATTCGATGAACACCTTGCCGCGGACGTCCAGGCGGCGGAAGCGGTAGCCGTGGGCATATTGCTCCGACAGCCAGTTCTTCTTCGCCGCGTAGCTCTCGGCGCATTTCTTGTCCGAGATCGCGCAGCAGATATGCGAGTCCGGGATCGTTTCAGGAGTAAGCGTCAGATAATTCATGGGATTTCCTATGCAAATCGCTGGAAGCACGCGCCGTCTCCGCCCGCCCGTGACGCGCCATCAATACGCCGCCAAGCTAGCGGGCGCGGTGCGGGATCCGCATTGACTCGCATTAACCGCCGGTCCCTCGATCGGCGCCGCGCTCCACCCCCCTCATTTCCTTGACCTCGATCAAGGATTGGCCCCCCGACACATGCCATTCAGCCTATGCGAACAGTGTGTGGAATCGATCATGTCGACCCAGGAAACCCCAAGCCTCTACGCGGCGCGAGAGCCTGTTTTTCCTAGGAAAGTCAGCGGCCCCTTCCGCACGCTCAAGTGGTGGATCATGGGCGTCACGCTTGGCATCTACTACCTGACGCCGTGGATTCGCTGGGACCGGGGGCCGAACCTGCCGGATCAGGCGGTTTTGGTCGATATGGCCGGGCGCCGCTTCTATTTCTTCTGGATCGAGATCTGGCCGCACGAGTTCTACTTCGTCGCGGGCCTTCTGATCATGGCGGGGCTGGGCCTGTTCCTCTTCACCTCCGCGCTCGGCCGAGTCTGGTGCGGCTACGCCTGCCCGCAGACCGTATGGACCGACCTTTTCGTCCTGGTCGAGCGATGGATCGAGGGCGACAGAAACGCCCGCGTCCGGCTTTGGAAAGCGCCCTGGGACGCGCGGAAAGCCCGGCTCAGGATCACGAAGTACGCGATCTGGATGCTGATCGCCGTCGCCACGGGCGGCGCATGGGTGTTCTATTTCGCCGACGCGCCCACACTCCTCGCCGATCTCGTCAAGCTCAACGGCCATCCGATCGCCTACACCACCATCGGCGTCCTGACCGCCACGACCTTTTTCTTCGGCGGCATCGCGCGCGAGCAGATCTGCATCTACGCCTGCCCCTGGCCGCGCATCCAGGCCGCGATGATGGACGAGGACACGATCACCGTCGCTTACCGCGACTGGCGGGGCGAGCCGCGCGGCAAGCACAACCTGCGAAAGCAGAAAGAAGCGGAGGCCGCCAAAGCCGCCGCCGCCGCGCAGGAAGGCGGCGCGAACGTCGCCAAATACGTCGCCCAGCCCATGCCGGGGCGCGAGCGCGCCGCCGCCCAGCCCGAGGCCGACGCGCCGCCGGGCGACTGCATCGACTGCATGGCCTGCGTCAACGTCTGCCCGATGGGCATAGACATCCGCGACGGCCAGCAACTGGGCTGCATCACCTGCGCGCTTTGCATCGACGCCTGCGACGACGTGATGGCCAAGATCGGCAAGCCGCGCGGCCTGATCGACTATCTCGCGCTGACCGACGAGGTGCGCGAGCGCGAGGGCAAGCCGCCACGCTCGATTTGGAAGCACATCTTCCGCGTCCGTACGATGGTCTACACCGCACTCTGGTCTTTCGTCGGACTGGCGCTGGTCTTCGCGCTGTTCATACGCGCCGACATTGACATCACCGTAGCTCCGATCCGCAACCCGACCTACGTGACCCTTTCGGACGGGTCGATCCGGAACACCTTCGACATCCGGCTCAGGAACAAGCATGGCGACACGCGGCCTTTCAACATCGCGGTCGTCGGCAATCCGACCCTCCGCGTCGAGCTTGAGGGCACGGTCTACGCCTCGGTAGACGTTCCCGCGAACGAGCAGCTTCTCCAACGGGTATACGTTATCGCCCCGCCAAATTCCGAACCGGCAACCTCGGAACGCACCGAGATCCGCTTCTGGGTCGAAGACCTCGCGTCTGGCGAACGTGTCCACAACGACAGCGTATTCAACGGAAGGGTCAATCCATGAGTGAACGTGAGATCACCGGCCGTCAGGTCTTCTTCTTCACCGCCGGAGCGTTTTCCATCATCATTGCGGTCAACCTGTTGCTCGCCACCAAAGCCGTCACCACGTTCCCGGGTCTGGAGGTCAAGAACTCCTATGTCGCCAGCCAGAGCTTTGAAGAGCGGCGCGACGCGCAGGAGGAGCTTGGCTGGACGACGGATGTCGCCTATGCCGACGGCGCCCTGACGCTGGCCTTCGCCGATCAGGCGGGGCAGCCGGTCGCGCCGAAGACGCTCTCGCTGCTCATCGGCCGCAAGACCAACTCGACCTTCGACCAGAGGCCCGACATGGCGCTCGCTGACGGTGTCTATACCGCCGCGCTGGATCTCGATCCGGGCTTCTGGACCATCCGCCTAAAAGCCGAGTCTGCCGACGGCACGCTTTTTGAAAAGCGTCTCGAAGTCAGCGTGCCTCGGTGAGCCTGGCTGAGACGCCTTCCCCCCAGGCCTGTCCGGCCTGCACGGCCGGTCCGGTCGCGGAAGCCGCTGCTCGTGCGGGCGGCGCGGGCGATCAGCGTCTCCACCTTTCGCTGCCGACGATCCATTGTGCGGGCTGCATCTCGGGCGTCGAGCGTGCGCTCCTCGCCATTCCCGGCGTCGCCGACGCGCGTGTGAACCTGACTCAGAAAAGGGCCGTCGTCCGCACCGATGAGAGCGTCGACGCTGAAACGCTGACCCGCGCCCTCGCCGATGCCGGCTACGAGGCCCATGAGCTCGACCCCGGCGCGCTCGCCGCCACAACAGGAGACGCCGCCTCCCGCGATCTCCTGATGCGGCTGGGCGTCGCCGGGTTCGCCATGATGAACGTTATGCTTCTTTCGGTAGCCGTCTGGTCCGGCGCGACGGATGCGACACGCGATCTTTTCCACTGGATATCCGCCGCCATCGCCATCCCGACGATCGCGTTTTCGGCTCAGCCGTTCTTCCGCAACGCCGCCCGCGCGCTTTCCGCCTGGCGGCTCAACATGGACGTGCCGATCTCGCTCGCGATCCTGCTGGCGGCGGGCATGTCGATCTTCGAGACGGCGGAGAGCGGACATCACGCCTATTTCGACGCCGCGCTGTCGCTGACCTTCTTCCTGCTGGCGGGACGCTATCTCGACCAGCGCACGCGCACCGCCGCGCGCTCGGCCGCCGCCGAACTCACCGCGCTTGAAGTGCCTCGCGCCACCCGGGCCGACGGAACTTCGGTCAACGTTGCGGACCTAGCCCTCGGCGACCTGATCCTCGTCCGTCCCGGCGCGCGGGTGCCGGTCGATGGCGAAGTGACCGGCGGCACCAGCGAGATCGACCGCGCACTGCTAACGGGCGAGAGCCTGCCTGAGCGCGCCAGCGCCGGCGACGCGGTCCACGCGGGCGAGATCAACCTCACCGGCCCCCTGACGGTAAGAGTAACCGCGGCAGGACGGGAGACAACGCTCTCGCGCCTCGCCGATCTTGTGTCGATGGCGGAAACCTCAAAGAGCCGGTATTCGTCGCTCGCCGACCGCGCGGCGCGGATCTACGCCCCCGTCGTCCACATTCTCGCCTTCGCCGCTTTCGCGGGCTGGCTCTACGCCTCGGGCGACCCGCGCCTCTCGCTCAACATCGCGGTCGCGACGCTCATCATCACCTGCCCCTGCGCCCTGGGCCTCGCCGTCCCGGCTGTCTCGACCGCCGCCAGCGGACGGATGTTCCGGAACGGGCTCCTGATCAAACACGCCACGGCGCTCGAACGCCTGGCGGAGGCCGACACGGTCGTCTTCGACAAGACCGGCACGCTGACCGAGGGCCGCCCGGTGCTTCACAACCACGACGCCTCGAACAGCGACCTGGCCGTCGCCGCGGCGCTCGCCGAAGCCTCCGCTCATCCGCTGGCCGAAGCGCTGGCCCGCGACATCGCCGTCCCCGCCGCCCGCCTTGCGGACATCCGCGAGGTGCCTGGCCACGGGATCGAAGCAACTTGGAAGGGCGATATCGTGCGGCTGGGTCGCGCTGACTGGGTTGGCGCTGCAGGCGATGAGGGCACCGCCACATGGCTGCGGATCGGCTTGAACGACCCCGTCGCCTTCCGTTTCCGCGACCGGCTGCGCGAGGGCGCGGCGGAGGCGGTGACCGCGCTCAGGAACGCAGGGCTTGGCGTCCATCTCGTCTCGGGCGACAGCCAACGCGCCGTGCTCCTCCTCGCCGAAGAGATCGGGATCGCGGACTGGCGCGCCTCGGTTAAACCGGATGAGAAGGCCGCCTTCGTCGAAGACCTCGCCAATCAGGGCCAGCGCGTCCTGATGGTCGGCGACGGGTTGAACGACACTGGAGCGCTCGCGATGGCGCACGTGTCGATCTCGCCCGCCACCGCGCTCGACGCCGCGCGGACCGTGTCGGACATGGTGCTCCTCGGCGCGTCGCTCGCGCCCCTGGGCGACGCCGTTCAGACCGCCCGGAACGCCAAGCGCCGCATCCTAGAAAACTTCGGGATCGCGGCGGCTTACAATTCGATCTCCATACCGATCGCGCTCGCGGGCCTGGCAACACCGCTCGCCGCCGCGCTCGCCATGTCGACCTCATCAATCCTCGTGACGCTCAACGCCTTGAGGCTTCGCTGATGGAGGTCCTGTCGATCCTGATCCCGGTCTCGCTCTTACTCGGGCTTGTCGGGCTGGCGGCGTTCTTCTGGACGCTCAGATCGCGCCAATACGAAGACCCCGAGGGCGACAGCCGCCGCATCCTGACCGACAACTACGACGACAAGCCGAAGTCCTGATCTTCTTTGTGTTCCAAAAAGCCCTTGCCATGCGACCGGCTGTCAGCGCGGATCGTCCTCGCGCGGCGCGTCCGGGTCCGCCTGCCCCACACCCTTGAAGATCGATTTGAGCGGCAGCGCCCAGACGATGCCCAGCGCTACGAAGATGAGAAGCTCCAGCCACATCGGCGGCCGGTCGAACATCTCGACCACATTCACCGCGACGACCGCGTAGATCGGCAGCGCCACCAGAAGGATCAAAAGCGACAGGCGGCGGCGGGTCTTATAGGACAGGGCCATCTCAACAACTCCAGGCGTCGGTGAGGCAGATAGGTGCGGCGAGCCGAAACGCCACCGCCCCGCGACACTCAGTCCGAGAAGGGATCGGTGACGAGGATCGTGTCCTCGCGCTCCGGGCTGGTTGAAAGAAGCGCGACGGGACACTGGATCAGCTCCTCGATCCGGCGGACGTATTTCACCGCCTCGCCCGGCAGATCGGCCCAGCTCCGCGCCCCCTCGGTGCTCTCAGACCAGCCTTTCATGGTCTCGTAAACAGGCGTCACGCGGGCCTGCTGGTCGGCGGCGGTCGGCAGGTAGTCGAGCCGCTGGCCGTCCAGTTCATAACCCACGCAAATCTTCAACTCCTCGAACCCGTCGAGCACATCGAGCTTGGTCAGCGCGATGCCGGAGACGCCCGAGGTCGCGCAGGTCTGGCGCACGAGGACGGCGTCGAACCAGCCGCAGCGGCGTTTCCGCCCCGTTGTCGTCCCGAACTCATGCCCTCGCTCGCCCAGCCGCTGGCCGTCACCGTCGAACAACTCGGTCGGGAACGGCCCCTCGCCCACACGGGTCGTGTAGGCCTTGACGATGCCAAGGACGAAATCGATCGAGCCGGGGCCGATCCCCGTCCCGGTCGCCGCCTGACCCGAAATCACATTCGAGGAAGTGACGAAGGGATAGGTGCCGAAATCGATGTCCAAAAGCGCGCCCTGTGCCCCTTCGAAGAGAATGCGCCGCCCCTCTTTCTTCTTTTCGTTCAATGCCTTCCAGACCGGCGCGGCATACTTCAGAATCTCCGGCGCGATCCCCTTCAGCTTCGCGATCAACGCCTCCCGGTCCACCGGCTCCAGCCCGAGTCCGCGCCGAAGCGCGTCGTGATGCACCAAGAGCCGATCGACCCGCGTAGTCAGCGTCGCCTCATCGGCCAGGTCCGCCACCCGAACGACGCGCCGCCCGACCTTGTCTTCGTAGGCCGGGCCGATGCCGCGCCCAGTCGTGCCGATCTTGGCGACTGAGTTCTGGCTCTCCCGCGCCCGGTCCAGCTCGCCATGCACCGGCAGGATCAGGGGCGTGTTCTCGGCGATCATCAGAGTCTCCGGGGTGATGTCGACGCCCTGCGCCCGGACCGTCGCGATTTCGTCGACCAGATGCCAGGGGTCAAGCACCACGCCGTTGCCGATCACGCTCAGCTTGCCGCCCCGAACAACCCCCGAGGGCAGGGCGTGGAGCTTATAGACCTCGCCGTCGATCACCAGCGTGTGGCCCGCGTTATGCCCGCCCTGAAAACGGCAGATGACGTCGGCCCGCTCGCTCAGCCAATCGACGATCTTGCCCTTGCCCTCGTCGCCCCATTGCGCGCCGACGACCACCACGTTGGCCATGAAGCTTCTCCCATCGCATTCTCGCCGAGGGGCCGTATAGCCGCGTGGACCGTGGCTTGAAACACGAAATCTTGACCCGGAGCGCGGTCGTGGGAGGCCCGGCGCAACAGGCGTAAACCTTGACTTACACTATGCGTCAGCTCAAGCTGACAGTGCGCCGCTCCGGGAACACATCGCGGCGCGAAAAAGGGACGCTCACGTGCTGGACCAGGCCGCTAGGAACCTGCGCCATCGGATTCGGCTGGACACCCAGTCCGATCACGATCGCCTTGACGCTCGCTTCGGCGCGCTCGACCTGACCCTGCCAGGCGATCTGGGCGTCTTCTTCGCCGCCCACCGCGCCGCCTTCGCAGCGCTTGAGCGCGCTCTGCCGGAACCTGCGGGCCGCGCCAGTCGGAGCATGATCGCCGAGATGGTCTCGGCGCTCGACGCCGATCTCGCGGTCCTCGACGGCCCCGCCCCGCCCGAAGTCGCGCCGGCCACACGCTTCGCCCGCGAGGCCGTGGATCACATCATCCTAGGATCGCGTCTCGGCACGGCTATGCTCCGCGGGATTTGGGCCGAGGCCAGCGACCCGCGCGTGCGATCCGCCTGCGCCTACTTCACCCTTCCGAGCTATGCGGACGCCTGGAAGGCCCATTGCGCCGACCTGAAGCTTGTTCCGGCAGACGACGCCACATCCGACCAGATCGTCGCCGACGCCATCCGGCTGTTCGCGGTCTTTGAGAGGGCCCTCGATGCCGTCGAACACTGACCGGAGCCCCGCGCCGCGAGAGGCGGGCGCGCTCGACCTCAGTTCCTGTGACCGGGAGCCGATCCATCGCCCCGACCGCATACAGTCCTTCGCCTGCCTTCTGGCGTTCTCGACAGACTGGCTTGTCACCCGCGCTTCGGCCAATGTCGCAGAGGTTCTGCGGCGCGAGTCCAAGGATGTCATCGGCATGCGCGCGGTGGATCTTCTGGACGAGGACATGGTGCATGAGATCCGGGGCCAGGCGCAGCTTCTCTCCACGCCCGACACGGTCAACCGCATCTTCGGCCAGCCGCTGAAACCGGACGACGCGCTCTTCGACATTTCGCTTCACCTGTCGGGCGAGGAGTTTGTCGTCGAGTTCGAGCCCGCCTCGGACCGCCCGCGCTCGAACGACATCAACCTGGTGCAGTCGATGACCGCCCGTCTGAGGGGGCGCGACACGGTCGAGGCGCTGGCGACCGAAGCGGCGCTTTGCCTCCGCGCGATGACCCGGTTCGACCGTGTAATGGTCTATCGCTTCAACGAAGACGGCAGCGGAAACGTCATCGCGGAATCGCGCAAACCCTCGCTTGAGAGCTATCAGGGTCTCCGCTTTCCGGCGACCGACATCCCCAAACAGGCCCGCGCGCTCTACCTGCGCTCTCCGCTCCGACTGATCTCAGATGCGGGCGACCCCACGGTTCCGATCGAGCCCAGCCGCGACGGGCACGGCGGCGCGCTGGACCTGTCGCTCTCGGTCAGCCGCGCAGTCTCACCTATTCACATCGAGTATCTGAAAAACATGGGTGTCGGCGCGTCGATGTCGGCCTCGATCATCCGCGACGGCAAGCTCTGGGGGCTCTTCGCCTGCCACAGCGTCGAACCGCGGCATGTTGATTTTCGCCTGCGGACCGCCATCGAGCTTTTCGTGCAGCTCGCCAGCTATGAACTCGCCCAGATCGAAAGCATCGCCGAGCGCGATCAGCGCGCGGCGGCAGAGGACCTGCACAAGCGCCTCACCTCGATCGCGGCGGGCGGCCCCTTGGTCGACCGGCTGGACGAGATATCCGAGGAGATCGCCCGCGCCGTCGCATTTGACGGGATCGCGGTCTGGTCGGACGGGCACTACCTCGCCCGGGGCGCGGCCCCGGACGCGGAGGAATTCCAGCGCCTGACGCGGCTTCTGAACACCGCTGACGCGGGACATGCGTATGTGACCAACAGCCTTGTCTCGGTGTTCCCGGAAGCAGCGGATTTCGGAGAGCGGATCGCGGGGGTCATCGCTCTGCCGATCACCCGATCCCCGCGCGACTACCTCGTCCTGTTCCGGCGCGAGATCGTGAAGACAGTGCAGTGGGCGGGGGATCCGACGAAACCTGCCACCAAGGCCGATGGCGGCAGCCGGCTGTCTCCCCGCCGAAGTTTCGCGATCTGGAAGGAAATCGTCAAAGGCACGTCCGTCCCCTGGACCAAGGGCGAGATTCAGGCGGCCGAGACAGTCAGGATCACGCTTTTGGAGATCATCCTGAAGATCTCGGACGCCGCGAATGTCGAGCGCAAGCGCCTGACCGAGCGACAGGAAATCCTGATCGCCGAGCTGAACCATCGCGTGCGGAACATCCTCGGCCTGATCCGAAGCCTGCTGCACCAGTCGCAGTCGGGAGACGAAGCGGACGCTTTCAAACGGCTCTCGGCCCGGATCACGGCGGTGGCTCGGGCGCATGACCAGCTGACCGCGGACGCTGGCGGCCCGGCCTCGCTTTCCGACCTGATCTTTGTTGAGGTCGCCGCGTTCCTTGGTGATCAAGGAGACCGAGTTACCATCGAGGGGCCAAATGTCGCGCTGACGCCCGAGGCGTTCTCAACTGTCGCGCTGGTCATGCACGAATTGATGACCAACGCAGCGAAGTACGGCGCGATGTCGGATTCCTCCGGCAGGCTTTCAATTGCGCTCGACATCGACGACAGCGGCGCCCTCCGGGTTGTCTGGCGCGAGGGCGGCGGGCCGCCTGTCAAGGAGCCGACCCGCAAGGGCTTCGGCACGACTATCATCGAACGGACAATTCCGTATGAGCTTGGCGGGAGCGCCGAGGTTCGTTTCGCGCCCTCCGGGGTGGAAGCCGAGTTCACGCTGCCGCCCGCGCATTTCGACGTCATCGAGGCGCGGCAGAGACCTACGCCGCGGGCGGTCGCTGAGCCGGAGAGCGGCGACGTCCGGCTCTCGGGCAACATCCTCTTGGTCGAGGACAACGCAATCATCGCGATGGACACCGCCGACACGCTTCTCGACGTCGGCGCCTACAGGGTCGAGACTGCCGCCACGGTCCGCGCCGCACTCGACACGCTGGAGGCCGACGGGATCGACGCGGCGCTTCTCGACGTGAACCTCGGCCGCGAGACCTCTCGCGCCATCGCCGAGACTCTCCTGGCAAACGGCATCCCCTTCGCCTTCGCGACCGGCTACGCCGAGGAGCCGTTCTCAGGCGAGTCGTTCAAGGGCGTGCCGGTGCTAAGGAAACCATACACGCTGCCCGCGCTCCTTTCGACCATCGACGCGCTTCTCAAGTCGCGCTGAGCTTGCCCTCTCAGGGGCCGCCCTGTAGGGGTTTTGCGACCCTTTTCTCAGGAGACTCCTTTAATGCGCGACGCGCCGGAATTTCATGACCGAATGCTCTCACTTGGACTGGCGCGCGTGTCGGAGCGCGCCGCTCTCGCCTCGGCCCGCCTGATCGGGCGCGGCGACGAGAAGGCCGCCGATCAGGCTGCCGTCGATGCGATGCGCACGCAGCTGAACCAGCTCGACATCAAGGGCGTTGTTGTGATCGGGGAAGGCGAGCGGGACGAGGCGCCGATGCTGTATATCGGCGAGGAGGTGGGCACGGGCGACGGGCCGGAAGTGGACATCGCGCTCGACCCCCTAGAGGGCACGACACTGACCGCCAAGGATATGCCCAACGCGCTGGCAGTGATCGCCATGGGGCCGCGCGGCACGATGTTGCACGCGCCCGACACCTATATGGACAAGCTCGCCATCGGCCCCGGCTTCCGCACCGGCGTCGTCACGATGGACATGTCGCCCGCCGAGCGCGTCTCTGCGCTCGCCGCCGCGAAAGGCTGCTCGACAACCGACATAACCGTCTGCGTGCTGGAGCGCCCGCGCCATGAGGACATGATCGAGGAGCTCAGAACGACCGGCGCCGCGATCCGGCTAATCACCGACGGTGACGTGGCGGGCGTGATCCACTGCGCCGAACCGTCGACCGGCATCGACATGTATATGGGTTCAGGCGGCGCGCCCGAGGGTGTCCTTGCCGCCGCCGCTCTGAAATGCATGGGCGGGCAGATGTTTGGCAAGCTTGTGTTCCGCAACGATGACGAACGCGGAAGGGCGAAAAAGACCGGCATTAAGAACCTCGACCGCGTCTATACACGCGACGACATGGTGACGGGTGACGTGATTTTTGCAGCGACCGGCGTAACCGACGGCTCGATCCTTCCCGGAATCAAGAGAGAGCCGGAATCGCTCACCGCCGAGACGATCCTGATGCGCTCCAAGACCGGATCCGTCAGGCGCATGCGGTACACAAACCCCACTTGAGCGCGGCGCCGGAGCCATTTCTGGGCGTCGCGCGCTCGCTCGCCGGGCGGCGCTGGGTCGGACCGGGGGCGGAAGCGCTCCGCCTCTCCGACGCGATGGTTCAGTCGACTGGGCTGCCCGAGCCGGTCTGCCGCCTGCTTGTCGCGCGAGGTGTCGCGGCTGAGGAGGCCGAACGCTATCTCGCCCCGGCGCTCCGCGATCTTCTCCCCGACCCGATGACGCTGAGGGACATGGGACCGGCGGCGGACCGGCTCCTCGCCGCGCTGGAGCGGCGGGAGCGGATCGCGATCTTCGCCGACTACGATGTGGACGGCGGCGCCTCGGCCGCGCTTCTCCTCGACTGGCTCCGCCAGCTGGGGCGCGACGCGACGCTCTACGTCCCAGACCGCATCGACGAGGGCTACGGCCCTAACCCGACCGCGATGAAGGCTCTGGCGGACGCGCATGATCTGATCCTCTGCGTCGATTGCGGCACGCTCTCCCACGACGCCATCGCGGCGGCGCAAGGCGCGCATGTGGTGATCCTCGACCACCACCTGGGCGGCGAGACGCTGCCTGACGCTCTGGCGATCGTGAACCCCAACCGGCAGGACGAGAGTGGCGATCTCCGCCACCTTTGCGCCGCTGCAGTGGTGTTTCTGGTGCTGGTCGAGGCGAACCGGCGGATGCGGGCCAAGGGCGGGACCGGCCCCGACCTGATCGCCATGCTCGATCTCGTCGCGCTGGCGACCGTCGCCGATGTGGCGCCGCTCACCGGGGTCAATCGCGCGCTCGTCCGGCAGGGGCTCAAGGTCATGGCCGCCCGCGCCCGTCCCGGCCTTTCGGCACTCGCTGATATCGCAGGGCTCGACGCGCCGCCGTCCGCCTATCACCTGGGCTACATACTCGGGCCCCGCGTCAATGCGGGCGGGCGGATTGGCAAGGCCGATCTGGGCGCGCGTTGCCTGTCCGCCACCGATCCCGATGAGGCGCTGTCGATCGCCGAACGCCTTGACCAGCTCAACGCCGAGCGGCGCGAGATCGAAACCGCCGTTCGGGACGCCGCGCTCGCCCAGGCCGAGGAGCGCGGGCTGGAGGCGCCGCTCGTCTGGGCCGCCGGCGAAGGCTGGCATCCCGGCGTCGTCGGCATCGTGGCCGCGCGGCTCAAAGAGGCGACGAACCGTCCCGCCGTGGTCATCGGCTTGCAGGACGGTGAGGGCAAGGGCTCCGGACGGTCGCTCGCAGGCGTCGATCTCGGCCGCGCGGTGCAGCGGCTGGCGGCCGAAGGGCTTCTGATCAAGGGCGGCGGGCACAGGATGGCGGCGGGCCTGACCGTCGCGCCCGACCGAATCGAGGACGCCATGTCCCGGCTTTCCGAGCTTCTCGCCAAGGAGGGCGCAGGCGCCGCCGGACCGCGCGACCTCCGGCTCGACGCCGTGCTGATGCCGGGCGCCGCCACCGTCGAGTTGATCGAAGCTGTCGAGCAGGCCGGTCCCTTTGGCCAGGGCGCCCCCGCCCCCCGCTTCGCCTTTCCCGACGCCGCCATTCTGGACGCCCGCGAGGTCGGATCAGGGCATCTGAAGCTGACCTTCGGCGACGGGCTCGGCGCCCGGATCGACGCCATCGCCTTCGGCGCCTTCGACGGCCCGCTCGGCCCCGCGCTGGCCGGTCACGGCGGCGCCCGCTTCCACCTGGCCGGCCGGCTCGAGGTCAACCACTGGCGGGGCCGACAGAGCCCTCAGCTCCGCCTCGACGATGCAGCTCCGGCGTCGTGAGAGGCTGAAAATCCCTCTTGCCCTAACCCTGCAGTTTCCCTAAGTAGCCCCCCACAGCGCTGGCCCGTTCGTCTATCGGTTAGGACGCCAGGTTTTCAACCTGGAAAGAGGGGTTCGATTCCCCTACGGGCTGCCACTT
>JASJAU010000055.1 GCA_030066855.1 Paracoccaceae bacterium
AAGGCCAGAGCCCCGCTGCAAAGGACCGAGCCGATCGCGATTGCGACGATCCGCGCGAGCGATTCATCGGGAAGGGCGGTGCTTGTCAGAGAGGAGAACACGAGGGCGGGGGTCCCTATGAGCATCGCCAGTCGGCTGAGCGTTTCGGACTGGAATCCGATGCCCCTGTACTCGAGGAAAAACCCGATCCCGGCGACGATAAAAACCGGCGCGATGATCTGAAAAATCTCGGCTGACAAATCGCCTCCGAAGTGCAGCTGTCACAGGCCGGTTCTTTGTCTGCCGTTCAGCCAAAAAGGTCAAACGCCGTAAGCGGTTACGGCCTTCAATTATGTGTCTATCGGCCATCATGATTCCTGATTTCCCGAGGGTGTTTGCCTGCACTATTTCTGATTGGAGAACGACCGGGTTGGGGAGGAGGATTCGGTGATTTCAGCGAGCGAGGCGGGCGGCATTGATCGCGGACGGATGCAGGGGGCAGCGACGCTCTCAGGGGGTCAAGAAGTCTTACCCGTTTGCCGCTCCAACTGACCGTCTGCCGTGAAGCTTATCCGTCATATCACTGCCGAAGCCTGGTTGACCGGGATCCTCGCGCTTGTGGGCATTCTGGGGGTCGCCTTCATGCCCTTCCTGGTCGCGGAGCCGAAGGTTCTCTTCGGGCGTTCGCTGACGGCAATACCGCCGACCTTGTTCCCGTTTCTGGTCCTGGGCTCGATGGCTGTGCTCGCCATCTGGTTGTTTTACTCCATACGCTCCACGCTCGTGGCCTCGGTCGCCCGAACATTCGAGCCCGAGGCGTTCCGTCGTGTGGTAATGCTCTTCGCCGTCATGTTCGCCTACGCGCTTGCGATGGTGCCGCTCGGGTTCTTCATCTCTTCAGCGCTCGCCATGGCGGCGGTTTCCTGGATCGCGGGCAATCGGATTATCTGGCAAATCATATTAGTTTCAGTCATTTGCCCCATAGGCCTTTATGTAGTCTCGACACGTGGGCTTGCGGTGTCGCTGCCTGAACTGAGCGCGATCGAATTCTTCTACGCCCGGATACTGGACCGATGAACGACCGGGCGAAGGATAAGGCGGCCGCCGCATGATCGAGCAATTCGCAGAGGGCGCCCTCATGGCATTCCGGGCCGATACGATCCTGATGATCGTCGTCGGCCTGTTCTCTGGCATGCTGGTTGGCGCGCTGCCCGGGTTCACGACTCTCATGGCGATGGCGATCCTTTTGCCGCTGTCGTTCTTTCTCGACCCTCTGGTTGGCATTCCATTCCTGCTCGGAATCTACAAAGGCGGCATCTTCGGGGGATCGATTCCCGCGATCCTCGTCTCGATGCCCGGGACCGGCGCCGCTGTCGCCACATCCATCGACGGCTACAAGCTGACCCAAAAGGGCCAGTCGCGGAAGGCGCTTGACATGGCGCTGTTCTCTTCCGTGATCGGCGACACGTTCAGCGACATCTTCACCATCCTGATGATCTTCCCGATCGCGCTTCTGGTCATGCAGTTCGGGCCGCCGGAGCTTTTCGCGGTTCTTCTGATGAGCCTTGTGATTATCGTGGCAACATCGGGTAGCAACCCCTTGAAAGGGTTGGTAATGATGCTCTTCGGCCTCTGGCTCGCTCAGATCGGAACCGACCCGATTGGAGGCGTCGAGCGGTTTACATTCGGCATCTTCGAGTTGAAATCCGGCATCCCTCTTCTGCCCATGCTTATCGGGGTCTTCGCCTTGCCGGAGCTTGTGTACGCCGTGATGCGGAGCGAGCGGGTCGGGGCATTTGCAAAGCTCGTCGGCGAACGGTTGAGCAAAGCGGAGTTCAAGCGCTGCATTCCGACGATCCGCCGCTCAACCATCATCGGAACCTCTATCGGAATCGTTCCGGGGCTAGGTCAGGTCGTCGCGGCGATGATGGGGTACTCGGCCGCCAAGAACGCGTCTTCGCATCCCGAGACTTTCGGTGAAGGCGAGGTCGAGGGAGTCGCGGCGGCGGAAGCTGCGAACAACGCGGTCAACGGACCCACGCTGGTGCCGCTTCTGACACTCGGCATCCCTGGAGATAACGTGACGGCCATTCTGCTTGGAGCCTTTGTCGCCCAGGGTCTGCGCCCCGGGCCGCAGCTCTTTGAAGAGCAGGGCTCGATCGTCTTCGCCATCCTTGTGGCGATGGTGCTCGCGAACCTCATGTTCGTCGTCATTGGATATCTGTCCATCCCGCTTTTCGCCCGGATCGTGACCGTGAAGACCGGACTGCTCGTGCCAATAGTCATCATGTTCGCCTTCGCGGGCGCCTACGTCTTCCGCTCCGACGCGACCGACGTTCTGATGCTTGTCCTGTTTGGGTTGTTCGGATTGCTGGCGCGGGCGGCGAAGTTCGATGTGATGCCGATGGTGATGGGTTTCATTCTTGGCGTGCCGCTTGAATACGCTTTCGGGCAAACCGTCGCGATGGCCGGCTCCTCGCCGCTGGCGTTTATGTTTACCGAACGGATCGGGATGATGGCCGTGCTGATCGCCACCCCGATCATCGGCTACGTGCTTTGGAAACGAATGAGGGCCGCCACAAGTTGAACAGGCGGCAAGGAAACTGGATCGACCACAGGAGGAGAAAATGATCTGGACATCCCTGAAAAGAACCGTGGGCGCGGCGGTTGTCGCCACGGTCGCGCTGGGGTCGGCGGCGATGGCCGAATACCCCGAGAAGCCGATCACGGTCGTGATCCCGCTCGGCGCGGGTGGCTCGCATGACCTGAACGCGCGGGTCATCACATCCACGATCCCGACCCATCTCGGTCAGGCCATGATCGTGCGCCTGTCGCCGGGCGCCGGCGGTCAGAAGGGCACGCAAGAGGTCGCGAACGCGGCACCGGACGGTTACACTCTGCTGTTCTCGCACAACTACATCGACCAACTGCAGCAGCACGTCGAGAACCTGCCTTACGATCCGCTTGCTGATTTCGTGCCGGTCGCGCGGGTCAATTACGCGCCCATCGCGCTGATGGTCAGGTCCGACAGCCCCTATCAGACCTTTGATGAGCTGATGGACGCCGCAAAGGCGAACCCCGGAGAGATCCGGCTCTCGCATTCGGGCAACTGGGGCGCGCTCTTCACGCCCGCCGCACAGATCATGAAGGAGACCGGCGCAATCTTTAACATGGTGCCGTTCCAGGGCGGCGGACCGGCCACGCAGGCATTGCTCTCGGGCGATACCGAAGTGAGTTTCGGCTTCCCGTCGGTTCTCGGCTCGCTCCTGGATGCGGGCGAAGTGCGCGTGCTCGCGACGGCCGGCGAGGAGCGCATCTACGACGACGTTCCTTCTTTCACCGAACTCGGACTGGCGCCGGAATCCGGCTTCATGCACCGCATTTTCCTCGCGCCGGCAGGCACGCCGCCTGAGGTGATCGCCAAGCTTGAAGAGGCCTTCACCGCGCTTCAGGAGGACCGCACCTACCAGCGTCTGATGTCGCGGCTGGGCGAGAATACCGACTACATCGGCTCGTCAGCGTATCAAGCGATGCGCGAAGCGCAGAAGGTGGAGTACGAAGCGCTCGTTGAATCGATCACGAGCCAGTAACGGCAACCGGTCGGGCGCCATGGGCGCCCGGCCTCTCCAAATCTCCGAAGGGGCAGCGAGAACGATGGCGATCAAGGAAAAGCCGATCTGGACGTTCAGAACGTCCGCCACCCAACAGACCGCCACGAAGTCCACCGCCCGGTCGCGGGATGTGACGATGATCATCGATGAGCCGATTGAGCGCGGAGGCACGAATGAAGGCCCCATGCCCGTTGAGATGGTCATGGCGGGATTGGCGGGCTGCACGCACGTGATCTCTAACAAGCTGGCCAGGGCCAACGAGGTCACGATCAAAGACATGGATATCGAAATCGTTACGACCATGGACAGTCGGGGAACCCGTCTGATCGAACCGATCGATGTGCCGTTCCCCAAAATCATCATCAACATCACGACGACGATGACGGGCCATCCGGCAGGGATCGAAGAAGTCGTCTCGAAGCTCAAAGAGCACTGCGCGGTCTCGAAAATGCTGCGGCAGTCCGGGAGCCAAGTGATCGAGAACTGGATTGTTAACGGCGCCGAGTGGGCAGCGGCGGCCTAGAGCCGGTCGATGCCCAACTCGTCGGCCAATTTGTCGAGCCGTTCGCGAAGGGCCGGCGCGATGGGGACGCCGTTCGCGCGGCGCTCTGCCGTGGTTTCCGCCAGCCGCTCTCCGGGAAGGCGGATTGTTTCGACGTCCGGCAAGCGGTCCGACGACTTCATCTGCTCCCAAATCTCGTCCACCTGCGCTTTAAACTCGGCGACGTCCGCGAAGGCGGAGATATTCAGGGCGACGATGAATTGACCCGTATTTGTAGTGGTTTGCGGATCAGCATTGAAGTCGATCACGTCGCGGCCGAAAGCGGCGCCGTTCAGCGTTCCGGCCAGAATCCCGAAGATGAGCGAGAGCCCGTATCCCTTGGGTCCACCGATGGGAAGGAGAAGGCCTTCGGCGGACTTCGTCGGGTCTGTCATCGGCCGGCCGAGTTTGTCGATCATCCAGCCCTCGGGCATCGTGCCCCCCTTATCGGCGACCGTCTTGACTTTGCCGTAGGCCGCGACCGTGGTCGCCATATCGAGCACCACTGGCGGGCGAGCGTTCGAAGGGACCGCGACCGAGATCGGGTTGGTGCTGAGCAGAAGGTCCGTCCCGCCCCAGGGCGGCATGTGATTGGCGCTTCCAACCGCGACGTAGAGGCCGATCATGTCCTTCGCGAGTGGCATGCGGGAATAGAGAAACGCGGGCCCTGCATGGTTGGAATACCGCGCCCCGACCCAGGCCACGCCTGTGGTTTCCGCCTTCTCCATCGCGATCTCGGCAGCGCGGGACATGACGAGATGCCCAGGCCCGTTCCCTCCATCCAGGAGCGCGGTCGCGGCGCGTTCCGAGATCACCTCGATCTTCGGATCGACCTCCATCCCGCCCGCGCGTATGCGCCGGATGTACTGCGGAAGGCGAAAGATGCCATGGCCGTCCTGCCCGCCGATGTCCGCCTCGCTCATCAGGTCCGCCATGCGCGCAGCATTGCCCTCCGGCATGCCGCACGCCCGGAAGGCCGCCGCGATGAACGACTGAATGCGGCGCGCGTCGGCATTTCTCGTGATGCTTTCGTTCATTAGACTACCCTCTGAGACGATCTCTGGAGACGACCATGACCTATGAAGCCATTGTGCCCTATGATGCGATCACGCCCTTCGCCCGGGGTGACGGTGTGGAAACCCGGCTCATGATCGGCAAAGAGCGAGTCGCCGAGCCGCCCTTCACCACCGGCACGACGGTCTTTCCCGCCGGGGCCTCCGCGCCGATGCACAGCCACAATTGCGCCGAACAGGTCACGATCCTCGAGGGGAGGGCGATAGCCGAGGTGGACGGCGCGAGATCTGAGCTGGGTCCGATGGACACCAGCTTCATCCCGGCGGACGTGCCCCACCGCTTCGTCAACATCGGTAACGGGCCGTTGAAGATCCTTTGGATCTACGCAGCTGCGGAGGTGACACGGACGTTCACGGAAACGGGTGAGACGGTGGCTCATCTTTCGTTCGGCGACAAGGTTTGATCGTTGGAAAAGGCCTGAATGGCGGCGCGGACTTCGGACACGCGTTCGGCGTTGTTTTCGGCCAGACTTCCGTCTGAGTTCCAAAGCGAGTTCTCAAACCCGACCCGCGCCTTCCCGCCACGCGCCACTGCGTCGGTCAGGCAGGCGGTCTCGGCCGGGCCGAAGGCGCAGACCATCCAATCAAAGGTGTGATCGGTGTTCCGCCCGCGCATTTGGTCCAGGAAGCAGTCAAGATCCGCGGGACTTGGCGAACCGGAGTCTTCGTAGCGTCCCAAAACGAACTGAAGCTGATGATCCTGTCCTGGGATGGTTCCGTCATCCAGACAATCCAGAAACCAGCCAAGCTCATCCGGCGTGTAGAGGATGTTCTGTATGGCCACTTCGGCGCCCTCAGCCCAGTGGTAGAACGCGCGCGCCGCCGGCGTGTCGGCCGGCGCGCGGATGATTTCGCGCAAGGCCACTGACACCAACGCCGGGCGAAGCTCGCAGATCATCGCGATCTGGTCCAAGGCGCCATAGACGCCACCAGCTTCGCTGGTGATCTGGATGGTCAGGCCGGGCGCTGCCTCGCCAACCGCATCCATCGCCTCGCGATACAGACCTGCGTCTAGGCTATGCTTGCCGTTTCCATCCCGCACATGAAGATGGATGCCGTCGGCTCCCGCGCGCGCGCAGGCTTCGGCCGTTTCCGCAATTTCCGCGATTGTGACCGGGAGCGCCGGGTGATCAGCCTTGCTGCGACGCGACCCGGTCGGCGCGACCATGAGCATTGGCAGTGGCTGCGGCGTCATGCCAGCTCGGCGATACGCACCGTCCGCCGGTCTTCCGCCGAGAGGGTGATGGCCTCAAGCACCTCGATATTATGGACCATCTGCTCGGTCGTGAACGGGTAGGGCGCCTGACCCCGAACGGCCTCCGCAAAGGCCTCGAGGTTATGAACGACCGCGTCCTCCCATTCGAACTGCCGGCGCTTTGTCGGCTCACCGGTTTTGGCGATCGCATAGTCGACCTTGCCGCCGGGCGTGTCAGGGTGGCTGGCGTTCAGCACCTCGATCCAACGGTCCGAGCCGAAGACATGCATGCGGATGAAATGCGGGGTGTGCAGCACGGCGGAGAGCGTGGCGGTCATGCCCGCCTCGAACCCGAACTGCGCCGTCACCACGTCCCCCGTCTCCCAGCCGAGCGAGCGGCTCGCTGTCATGGCCTGCACCGTTTCGACCCGGCCGAAAAACGAGATCAGAAGGTCGGTCAGATGAATGCCCATCGCCGTCATGCCCGCAGCTGGCGACACTGCTTTCGACGTCCGCCAGTCGTCTTTCGGCACGCCGATGAGCTTGTCATGCGAGAACGCCGCCTCCGCGTGCATGATCGTCCCCATCTCACCGGAATCTATGGCCGTTTTGAGAGCGACCATCGCAGGTTCGAACCGTCGCTCGTGGCCGATCCCCAACTGGACGCCGGCCTTCTCAACGGCGGCGACCGACCGTCTGGCGCTGGCGGCGGTCAGGCCGAGGGGTTTCTCGCAGAACACATGCTTGCCGGCCCCGGCGCAGGCGATGACCTGCTCCTCGTGAAAGGGGTTGGGCGTTGTGAGCACGACGGCGTCGATATCTTCGCGCGCGAGCGCTGAGTCGAGCGTCTCCAGCGGCTCCAGACCCGAGGCCTGGATGTCGGGATGAACGGCCTCGACAGGCTCCACCACGGCGACGGCGGAAATCCCTTCGTGCCCGCTCAGACGCTTTACGATGTGGCGTCCCCACCAACCGAAACCGGCGATGGCGATCCGCAAGGGCCTGTCAGAGGCGCCCACGGTCAGACAGCCCCGCCCAAAGTGGAGAACTGGCCCCTGAAAAAGAGCAGCGGATCGCCGTCACGGCGTTCGATCGCGCGGACGGAGCCCACGACGATCTCGTGGTCGCCGCAGGGGATCATCTGTTTAGTTTCGCATTCCAAAGTCGCGATCGCATGGCTCAGAACGGGCACGCCCCGCCATCCGGGCCGCCACTCGATCCCCCGGAACTTGTCGTCTGAGGGTCGGGCGAACTGCATGATCCGATCCTTGTCATGCTCGGACATGATGTTGACCGCAAAGGCGCCGTGCAGCGCGAAGGCGTCCCGCGACGGGGCGGAGGAGGACACGCTCCACAGGATCTCAGGCGGGTCGAGCGACACGGAGGCGAAGGAGTTCACCGCCATGCCGATCGGCGCGCTGCCTTCGTGACACGTGGTCACGACTGCGACGCCGGTGGCGAAATGGCCGAGAACATCGCGGAACTCGCGCTCTGCGAAGGGGACCGGCTTGGTGCTGTGCATGTTCATCAGAAGCTCCTGTGCGCAGTCTCATATTTAGCGGACGCGGGGTGTTCAAAAACTAATAATTGATGATAATCTCGATCCGATTTCCTGATACCTCAGGGCCTTGAGCGGGACGGGCGCGTGAAGCTTCAGCACTTGAAATACTTTGTTGCGGTCTTTGAAGAAGGGTCGTTTTCAGCCGGCGCGCAGCGCGTAAACGCCACGCAATCGGGCCTCTCCATGCATGTGCGCCAGCTCGAGGACCGCTTTCAGGTGCAACTGCTGAACCGAAGCTCCACCGGAATCACGCCGACCGAAGCGGGATTTCGTTTTTACCGGGACGCCGTGAGGGTTCTGCGCGCCGCAACCGAGGCAGAAGCGAACCTTCGCGCGCTTTCGGGCGCCGTGACCGGCCATGTGACGGTAGGGCTGATGCCGACGTTCACGCGCGCTATCCTGGGCCCGGCGCTGCTGCGCTTCTCCCAGCAATACCCGATCGTCAAAATCTCGGTCCGCGAGGCCTACTCGGCGGAGCTTTCCAAACAGGTGCTTGCGGGGGAGTTGGATTTCGCAGTCGTGCCGGCCTTCGACAGCGACATGCGTCTCCGCGCGACGCTCATGGGGACCGACCGCGAGTTCCTCATGGTGTCGAGCGACAGCGACATCTGCCCTTCCGGCGTGGCCAAGCTTTCGGAGCTTCCGCCCCTCGATCTCGTGCTCCCGAGCCGCGAGAACGTGCGGCGCAGGCGCATCGATCAGTACATGGCGACCAATGGGATCGAGACCGGGCGATTGATGGAGCTCGATTCCATGTTCACCACGCTCGACCTGGTGGCGCATTCCGAATGGGCGACGATTCTCCCGGGGCTTCTGTGCCTGCCCGATCTCGGCGGGGACCGGCGACGGGCGATTCCGATTGTCGGACCGGCGCAAGCGGTCGAGTACCTGCGCATCGAGCCGCGATCGAAACCTCTGAGCGATGCCGGACAAGCCTTTTTCGACGTGCTGAATGCCGAGCTGATGTCCGCTCTGGAGCAACTCGCCTGATCGTCCGCCCTATCCGCAAACCTGATGGGGGCCATGAGCAACCATCATTTTTCCGGAGCCCCCCCGAATAGTACATAGCCTCGAAAGAGGAATCCGCCTGGGAGAGCCTGATGCAGCTGTCGTTCTTCACAATGCCGATCCACCCGCTCGGCAAACCGATCGCGCAAAGCCTCGCGGAGGATCGCGAGGCGTTTCTTCTGGCCGACGAATTGGGGTTCGCGGAAGCCTATTGCGGCGAGCACTCGACAGATCAGGCCGAGATCATCACCTCGACCGTCGCCTTTCTGGCGAGCCTGGCCTACGAGACGAAGCAGATCCGGCTAGGCACCGGCACGGTGAACCTCCCGAACTCGCACCCGGCCCGCGTGGCGGCCGAAGTCGCGATGCTCGACCATATGCTCGAAGGGCGGCTGAACTTCGGCATCTCGCCCGGCGGGCTGATGTCCGACGCAGAGGTGTTCGGCAACCTCGACCGGGATCGAAACGCGATGTTCGTCGAATGCATCAATATGGTGCTCGACATCTGGGCCGGTGAAGCGCCCTACAATCTGAAGGGCGAGTTCTTTGAAGTCTCGACCGAGCGCACGATGATGAAGGATATCGGTCAGGGAATCATTCCTAAGCCCTACCAGGCTCCGCATCCGCCCATTGTGGGAACCGCAGTCGCGCCGTTTTCAAAGGGAGTCACCGCGATGGCGGCACGCGGCTGGGATCCGATCTCCGCCAACTTCCTGCTGCCGAAATGGGTGGCGACCCACTGGCCGAATTATGCGGAAGGCTGCAAGCAAGGCGGCCGGCCGGTGGATTTCAACAACTGGCGCGTGGCAAAGAACATCTGCGTCGCCGATGACATGGCGACTGCGAAGGACTACGCCCGCGATCCGGACAGCCCCTACGTTTATTACTACTCGCAGCTTCTCACCAAACTCGGCGCCGGAGGGCGGCTGAACCTCTTCAAGGAGGATCAGAACATGCCCGACAGCGACGTGACTCTGGACTACGTGCTCGATCGCCTGGTGATCTATGGAGACCCGTCTTCGGTGGCCGATCAAATACTGGCTTTCCGCGAGCAGGTTGGCGACTTCGGGCACCTTATCTACGCGGGCCACGACTGGACCGATCGAGAGCTTGGCCGTCGATCGATGATCCTCATGGCCGAGGAGGTAATGCCGAAGATCAACGTCGCGATCTCGGCGGCCGCATGACAGGCCAAGGAACGGCTCGCGCGGCAGACGGAACGGAAATCGCCTATTCAGTTTCGGGGCAGGGCCCCTGGCTCGTTCTCTCCAACTCGCTTGCGACCGACCGGCGGATGTGGGCTCCCCAGATGGAGGCCCTTGAGCGCGCGTTCACAGTCGTCACCTTTGACACAAGGGGCCACGGAGCGAGCGGCGTGGCCAAGACGCCTTTTACTTTCAGCACGCTCGCTGCGGACGTGATCGCTCTGATGGATGTGATCGGGATCGACAAGGCGCGTTTCATGGGCCTGTCGCTGGGCGGCATGACCGGGCTGGCGCTGGCGCTGGAGCGACCCGAGCGCGTTGATCGCGTGATCTGCTGCGACGCGCGGGCGGACGCGCCCGACGCCTACAAGGCGATGTGGGACGCCAACATCGAACTCTCTGAGAAGGGCGGGATGCCAGCCATCGCGAATGCGACCCTGCCGCGTTGGTTCTCCGAGTCCTTTCGAGCCAACGCAGCGAACGCGCCCACGCTCGAGATGGTCCGCGATATGATCCTCGCGACGCCTGTCGAGGGCTACAAAATGGCTGCGCGATGCCTTCAGACTCTGGATCTGCTCGAGTCGCTGGAGCATATAAGCGTCCCGGTTCATTTTGTGGCTGGCAGCCAGGATCCGGCCGCGCCGGTCTCGGTTATGCGGGACATGGCGGACCGGGTGGCGGGAGCGACCCTCGACATCGTCGAAGGCGCGGCGCATCTCTCCAATATGGAAGACCCCGACGGATTTTTGAAGGCGGCTCAACCTCATCTGAGGTGATGCAACGGTTTCCAACCGGAACCGCTCAGGGACGCCAGTGAAAGGGATCGGGGACGCTTGGAGGCGAGTACCGGAATCGAACCGGTGTACACGGATTTGCAATCCGCTGCGTAACCACTCCGCCAACTCGCCGAAGCCGTTGTTTCCTTAGACTTGGCGCGATCCGGGCGCAAGCGGATATCGGATTGCCCGCGCCAATGTGCCAAAGAGCAGTTCAGCCTCCCGCTCAATTCCATCGCACATTGGGGCCCTTTGGGCCGACGCGCCTCTGGTTTTCGGAGGATCAGGGCGCGCTCACGCTCTGCGGGCACATGAGCGCGCCGCGGATATTGTCTGGGAAAGGTGGCGAGTAATCCCTTCTCTTTGTTACAAAAACAATTGGTTGGGACATGAAGTTAATGCTCGTTTTGGGAAGTCGGCGAGGAAGCAGCGCGATCCTACCCGGCGCGTCGCAAATGGGTGATCATGTCCCCTCAGGCCAGCCCGTCTTTTCTACCTCGAAGCTTGGGGGAGCAGGCGTGTTAGAAGATCCTGAAATCGGGCCTTGTCCCATTTGCCGAGGGGTGCGGTGAGTTCAGTGTTTACCTCGCGGACGATTGTGTAGAGCGCGGGCGCGAGCGACTGGCCCTTCTCGGTCGCATGAATGGTGTGGGATCGGCGGGATTTTGGGTGCCGGCGGCGCTCGAGCAGGCCGAGACCCTCAAGATGATCGATTGCGCGGCTGATCGCGTAGGCTGGGGCGCTGTATTGCGCGCCGATGCTGGCCTGGGTGAGCCCGTCGGTCTCCAAAACGGTCATCATGATCGCGAACTGCAATATGCTCAGATCATGCTCGGCCAGCCGTGCGCTCATCTCGCGGTCGAGGTGGCGGGCGATGCGTTGGATCATCCAGCCGACGCTGCTGGTGCGGACCATCTCGGTTTCGTTCATGGCGCTCATCGGGTTCACCTTTCTTGCAACATTCGCATAATAAACTGTTGCAATCAAGATTATTGCATATGCAACTGTTGTGTGTTAGGTGCATTGAAGTGCTGTAAGGGGGCCCTGATATGACACGCTATCATCCTGTTCTGGTCGTTATGCACTGGCTGCTGGCGTTGATGATCCTCGGTGGCCTCATCGCCGGCAAGTTCGTTCTGGCGGCCACGCCGAGCGACGACCCGTTCAAATTGACCTCGCTTCAAATGCATATGTCGTTGGGTATCGCGATTTTGGCGTTGATGGTTGTCCGGCTGATCATCCGCCTGACCACCTCCCATCCGCCGCATGCCGATATCGGCAACGTATTCTTGAACCGGATGGCCGTATTGGCTCATTGGGCGCTCTATCTGCTCGTTTTTGGGATGTGCGCTTCAGGGCTGGCGATGGCGAATATGGCTGGTTTGCCCGCGATTGTCTTCGGCGGATCGGGCGATCCGCTTCCCGCCGATTTCAGCGTCTTTCCGCCTCGCGCGGCGCACGGCGCCATAGCGGCGCTGTTGGTGCTGTTGATTGCCGGGCACGCGCTCGCGGCGTTCTATCATCAATTTGCTCGCGGCGACGGCCTGCTCAGTCGGATGTGGTTCGGCGATAGGCACGGGTGAGGCCCCGCGAAGCTCGCGCAGGTTCCAATCAGCGTAGTTCTTGCTCAGGTCCCAGGCGTACGCGGCAGAGGTCCAGCTGACCAGGTAACAGGCCGTCAGGCGCGGGCCTGGCGGTATCCTCGCGCGCCGGAGACCCCAACCACCGTAAGAGCGAGCAGAATGGACGCCAAAGCGATCGTCCTTTCGGCGGACAGGCCGCTGATCAACTGGGTGGACATCACTGTGTTGGGACGGGTCAGCTCATACCAGTAGTCTCGTTGATCGTACGCGCTGTCGTACGCCTCCCGATACGCCTCGACCTGATCGGCTGCGATCCCGTCGGCGCGCGTTTCGAGCTCGAAGGTCGCCGCAATGCCGTCCTCCAGCGCTTCTCCGGTCCTGTGGAAGCGGAAGAACGGCGTTTCCTGGCTGAGCGCCTGGGGAACGCCCAGATCAGGCTGGCCGAGCAGTTCGACGCGATGCCGGTGAAAGACCGGCTCGACCTCAATACGCCGCTCGACCGTGCCATCCGGCGCCTCGGGCAGCTCGCCTTTGGTGGCATAGGGGTTGAGCCAAAACTTGTCCCAATGCTCGTCAAATCCTTCCGCCGGGAGGCCGTAGCGCTCGCGAATAACAAAGGTGTTGCTGTCGAGATCGTCTTCGAAGGTCATTTCAGACAGGACCTCGGCGCCCGGAAACCTGTCCTGACACCAGTCTAAGTAAGAGCTCGCGCGGTCTTGCAGACCGTCGGAGATAACCTGATAACGCTGGCGATCCGCACTCTCTCCGCGATAGATCGTGGTCTCGACAAGTTCGACGGCGTAGTCCCCGGATGTTTCGAATTGGAACTGAGAAATCACCTCGTAATCCGGACGGATGCTGGTCGTTAGCGGGACAGGAACCAGGCGGTCAGACCCGGGAAAGAGCGGCAGCGCCCAGCGGAAATCACTTGTGCGGATGTCCGGTCCGACGCCGCCTTGAAGCACGTCGGTCGGGTCAAGGAAATAATCGCCTTCCGCGCCCCGCACGCGGACGATGGCGTGATTGAAGGCGTAAGGCGACGGCGGATGGTCTGCGAGCCCGCGACCATTGTCGAGATCGACCAGCGCGGCGTCGGCCGCGATACCCATTCGATCGAGCATCGAGACCAGTAACAGCGCCTTGTCCTTGCAGTCGCCAAAGCGGCGCGACCAGACGAGCGAGGGGGGGCGGGGGATGTAGCCGCCCGCGCCAATCGCGATCCCCATGTAGCGGATCTCGTCCTGAACGATCCGGAAGGCGGCCGTCACGCGCTCTGCTTCCGAGCCTTCAAGCGCGTCGACCCGCGCGGCCAGTTCAACCGGAAGAGGCTGGGGCGCGTAGTCGTTCTGAACGGCAGCGACCACGTCGGTCCATTCAGCGGCATCCGTGACGCGCGTGAGGCCGAAGACTGTCTCCCAATCCTGCAGCATGGGGCCGAAATCCGGCGGAGCCGCGTTCTCGAAGGCCCATTCGTAGGTCTTCGTCCCTGCCGTTTCATCGACGAACGGCCGAGCGGGGCCATTGACCCGGATTTCCCGGCCTGCGGGAACTGATATGCGCGTTCGATCGACCTGATATCCGGCGGCAGGGCGCGCCGTGACAATCGCGATGAAGCGGTCGGGAAACACCTCCGGTCGGACGCGGAGCGAGTAGGACAGGTCAATCGCGTCGCCGACCCGGATGCCGCCGATATCGGCGTAGCGGGTAAGCCGGCCGTCCAGAATGCCGTAGTCGATCTCGCTCTCGCGCCGGATCGTAAGGAACTCGAGGTTTTCGATCCGGGTCCTGACGCCGTCGCGAATACGCCAGATGTCGTGAACGATCAGCTCTTCGTCCGCGGGATCGAAGTCGATACGGATCGCGCCGACATCCTCAAGCCCCGGACGCTGGAGGACGCGGCGGACATCGCGATGGAAGGTTTCGAAACCTCCATCGAACAGCCGGTACTGGCGGTCGAGCAGGATTTGGTGGACGCCGTTCGAGATGAAATCGGGGTCGGGGTCGGCAGAGAGGTCCGGCAGCGCGCGGACTTCGATCCAGGCAGGCAACGGGGCTTCCGCCGCGGCTTGGCTCGCGCTGAACGTCAGCAGGAAGACGAGCAGCGTTCGGATCATGACTCACGGGTCCATACACATGCGCCGTCCGCGCGTTTCCACGGCCCCTTGATCTGGGTCAGTCCACTTTCCTCCAAAGCGTCGCGAAGCGGTTCGGTATCGGGCAGGAGCGCCAGCGTCATCCCGCCCGCGCGAAGCGCCAGGAGGCCGTCGCGCTGCTCGGCCTCGGTAAGGACGTCGACGTCGAACCACTGCTTTCGGAGCGCCCGTCGGATGTCGATCCGTCCCGACGCGATGCGATAGGCGGTCGGACCGTAGGCGACGCCTTCGATGGCGCGATCGAAGCCGCCAATGCGCCGCGCGTCGATCAGACGGCGAAGCTGGACGAAAAACAGGAACCCAAGGAGCGCCGCCAGCGCGCCAGACACAAAGGCGGAGACGGGCGTGAAGTCTCGTTCGAGCGGGTTGAGAGCAGTCGCGAGAAAGAAGGCCGTTGCGGCGAACCAGAGAAGTGTCAGTACTATCCCGAGAGTCGATTCCTCAGCAGAC
>JASJAU010000009.1 GCA_030066855.1 Paracoccaceae bacterium
CCCTTCGTGACGGTCAGCTCCGCCTCGATCGAGCCCGACCGGATGGAAGAGGTCCTCTTCGGGCGTGAGAGCACGGGCCGGGGGATCGAGCCGGGGCTGTTGGAGCAGGCGCACGGCGGGTTGATCTTCTTTGACGAGATCGCCGACATGCCGCTTGGCACCCAGTCAAAGATCCTGCGGGTGCTGACCGAACAGCAGTTCCAGCGCGTCGGCGGCGGGGACAAGGTGCGCGTCGACCTGCGCGTCATCTCCTCAACTACGCGGAACCTCGAGACGGAAGTCGACGAGGGCAATTTCCGCCAGGAGCTCTTCCACCGGCTGAACGTCGTGCCGGTCGAGGTGCCGTCGCTGTCAGAGCGGCGAGAAGACATACCCGAACTCGCCGCCTTCTTCATCGACGCCTTCAACAAGTCCCAGGGCCTGCCGGTCCGGCAGCTCTCGGAGGATGCGGTAGCGATGCTGCAGACCATGGCCTGGCCGGGCAATGTCCGCCAATTGAAGAACGTGATTGAGCGGGTGCTGATCCTTGGCGGCGACAAGGAGGAGATTGCGGCCTCCGAGATCCCCGGTCAGACCGAAGGACCGGACGAGAGCGAGGACAAGGTAATTCTGTCGGGCAGTCTCGCCACGCTGCCGCTCCGCGAGGCGAGGGAGCTTTTCGAGCGGGAGTACCTGCTGACGCAGATCAACCGGTTTGGCGGCAACATCAGCCGGACGGCCGGGTTCGTGGGCATGGAGCGCTCCGCGCTGCACCGCAAGCTCAAATCGCTGAACGTGGTGACGTCGAACCGCGCGGGCAGCCGCTTCGCCTCGGTCGCCGAAGACGTCGAGGAGAACGCCTGAGAGGGTGTTCCGTCCGCTCTGCGGACGGCCTGCCGGGGGACATGACGTCCCTCGACCCCCCTGGCAAGTATACGAGCCAAGAGGAAAGCGCGTGATCCGGTTTGCCTTGAACGGCCCCGCGCCGCATGCCAGACAGTCCCGAACGGGGCGGCCCGAGAGGCGTCTATGAAGGTGATCATCTGCGGCGCGGGCCAGGTCGGCTGGCAGATCGCGCGACACCTGTCCGGCGAGCGGAACGATGTGACGGTCGTCGACAATAATGCCGATCTGGTGCGCCGCGCGACCGACACGCTGGACGTGCAGGGGATCGCCGGGCATGCCAGCTATCCTGACATTCTGGACCGCGCGGGCGCGGGCGACGCCGACATGGTCATCGCCGCGACCCATTCCGACGAGGTCAATATGGTGACCTGTCAGGTGGCGCATTCGGTCTTCGCCGTGCCGCGCAAGATCGCCCGGCTCCGCGCCCAGAGCTATCTGACCGCGATCTATTCCGACCTGTACAGGCGCGATCACATGCCAATCGATGTGGTCATCAGCCCCGAGCGCGAGGTTGCGGAAGCCGCGCTCAGGCGATTGAGCGCGCCGGCGGCGTTCGACACAGAAACGTTTCTTGGCGGAAAGGCGATGCTTCTCGGCATCCAACTCGATGAGGACTGCCCGGTTCTGAACACGCCGCTTCGGCAGCTGACCGACCTCTTCTCGACCCTCCGCGCCATCGTGGTCGGGATCCGCCGCAAATCCCGACTCTTCGCGCCCGAGCCGGGGGATCAGCTATTCGACAACGATCAGATCTATGTTCTCGCGCATAGCGAGGATCTGGAGCGGACCTTCGATATCTTTGGTAAGCCGATGACCCGGCAAGAGCGAGTGGTGATCGTGGGCGGCGGCAATGTCGGCCTTGCGGTTGCGGAAGCGCTCGAGGGCCGGACTGACCGGTTGAGAGCGAAGGTAATCGAAAAGAACCGCCTTTGCGCGGAGCGGGCCGCCGACGCTCTGGAGCGGACCATCGTCTTGCATGGCGACGGGCTGAATATGGAGCTCTTGGCCGAAGCGGGCGTTGACAGGGCCGACGCCATTCTTGCGGTGACGGACGACGACAAGACGAACCTTCTGGCCAGCGTCCGCGCCAAGCAGGCCGGTTGTGGCATGACCATCGCGCTGGTGAACGACCCCACGCTTCTGCCGCTGATGGAACCTCTCGAAATCGACGCCTACATCAACCCGCGCGGCACCACCGTGTCGTCGATCTTGCGACATATACGGCATGGACGGGTGCGCGGCGTCTACTCCATCGGAGACGCCGAGGCGGAGGTGATCGAGGCGCAGATCCTCTCGACCTCGCCACTGGCCGGCAAACGTATAAGGGACATCGATTTTCCGGAGGGCGTGCTGGTGGGCGCCGTGATGAAAGGCGAGGAGGTCGTAAAGCCGACGGGCGGCACGTTGGTCGAAGAGGGCGATGTCATCGTGGTCTTTTCGCTCGCCGCTGACGTGCCCGAGGTCGAGCGCCTGTTTCAGGTCTCGATCGACTTTTTCTGATGAGCCGCCTTCTCGGGCTGCCCTTTATCGTTCTCCTGATGGGGATCGGGGCGCTGGCGATGTTGGCGCCCGCCGTTCACGCGTACATAGCAAGGGATCTCGAGACGGCGCGGGACTTCTTTTATTCCTCCATTCTCGCGCTCGCCTTCTTCTCGATGATCGCGATCGCCACGTCGAATTATCGGATCCGGCGGCAGGCGCGGAGCCATCTGATCTCGATGCTTGGGTTCTTCACAGGCCTGCCGCTACTCCTGGCCGTGCCGTTTTCCGAGGCGGTGCCGGACACAACGTTCCTCAACGCCTATGTCGAGATGGTCTCGAGCCTGACGACGACGGGTTTCACCCTTTTCGAGGCCGATCGCCTGCCGCCTTCTGTCCATCTCTGGCGGGCGCTGGCTGGCTGGCTGGGCGGGTTCTTCGTTTGGGTCACGGCGGTGGCGGTACTGGCGCCTTTGAACCTGGGCGGGTTCGAGGTGGCGTCCTCTCAGGAGGTCGGGCAGGGCGCTACCGGCTCAACCGTGCAAATCGACCGGGTTGCCGACGCCTCCGAGCGGCTCTGGCGGTTCTCCGTTCAGTTCTTTCCGGTTTATGGCGGTTTGACGGCGGTGCTTTGGATCGCGCTGATGCTGGCCGGAGACGCGCCGTTGGTGGCTATCTGCCATGCCATGTCGACACTCGCGACCTCAGGAATCACGCCGGGCGCCGCAACGTCGGGATTTGCCGGGGAGGCCATCGTCTTCGTCTTTCTGATCTTCGCGCTGTCGCGGGTAACGTTCTCGCCAGAGGCGCAGTCTCGCCGCGTGTCCTCCTTGGTGGAAGACCCGGAGCTTCGGCTCGGACTCGCCATCATCGCCGCGCTGCCCGTGTTGCTGTTCCTGCGCCATTGGGTGGCGGTTTTTGACGAGGACACGGTCGTCACGCTTCGCGAGGGGATGATCGGCCTTTGGGGCGCGGTCTTCACCATCGCCTCATTCCTTACGACAACGGGATTCGAAAGCGCCGGATGGGAATCCGCCCGTGCCTGGTCGGGTCTCGAGGCGCCGGGTGTACTGCTGGTGGGGCTGGCCCTCTTTGGCGGTGGCGTGGCGACGACAGCGGGCGGGGTCAAACTCTTGAGAGTCTATGCGCTTTACAAGCACGGTCTGCGGGAGATGGAAAAGCTGGTCCAGCCGTCCTCGATCGGCGGCGCGGGTCAGGTGGCGCGCCGGTTCCGGCGGCAGGGCGCGTTCTATGCCTGGGTCTTCTTTATGCTCTTCGCGATATCCATCGCGCTTGTGTCCACATTGTTCGCGGCCTCGGGAGTGTCCTTCGAGGACGCGATGGTCCTGACCATCGCCGCTCTGTCCACGACCGGCCCGCTGGCGCAGGTCGCGACCGCCGATCCGATTTCGCTGGGGAACTTGAACGATGCAGCGAAGGCGGTTCTGACGGCGGCGATGATCCTCGGCCGGTTGGAGACGCTGGCAATCATCGCGCTCCTCAATCCCGAGTTCTGGCGCTAGGTCAATCCGGCCAGGCATTCAGGTCCGTTGCGGACCCAATAAGGGCTGGTCAGTTGGCGAATCACGCCGCATAGTGGCCGAACGAAATAGGCTCTTTGAATATGTTGTAGGGCCGGCAAGAAAAAAAGGTAATAAAACTCATGGCTTCGGACAGACAGAATTTGCAGGACGCATTTCTGAACCACGTCAGAAAGACAAAGGTTCCGGTGACCATCTTCCTGATCAATGGTGTGAAACTTCAGGGCGTGATTACTTGGTTTGACAATTTTTGCGTGCTGCTGCGCCGGGACGGGCAATCTCAGCTTGTCTACAAGCACGCGATTTCCACAATTATGCCATCGCAGCCGATCAATCTTTATGACGGCGAAGAATAGGCGTGCAAGAGACTGAGGCGAGGGCGACCCGCGCCCTCGTTCTCCACCCCGAAATGACTGGCGATCCTGAGCGGCGCGATGCCTCCTACGCGCTGGAGGAGGCCGTGTCGCTGGCCTGCGCGCTGCCGGGACTGGAGATTGCCGGGTCCGCGATCGTGCGGCTGGCGAAACCGACGCCCGGCCAGTTGTTCGGCAAGGGCAAGGTTGCCGAGCTTGGCGCCCGCATCAAAGCGGAGCAGATCGAGCTGGTGCTCGTGGACGGGCCAGTGACGCCCGTGCAGCAGCGCAATCTTGAGCGCGAGTGGAAGGTCAAGTTGCTCGACCGGACGAGCTTGATCCTCGAGATCTTCTCGGATCGCGCCGCCACGAGCGAGGGTGTTCTGCAGGTCGAGATGGCGGCGCTCAGCTATCAGCGAACGCGACTGGTCCGGGCCTGGACTCACCTTGAGAGGCAGCGGGGCGGGTTGGGATTCGTCGGTGGCCCGGGCGAAACGCAGATCGAGGCGGACCGGCGGGCCATTGACGAACAACTCGCCCGACTTAGACGCAATCTGGACAAGGCGGTAAAGGTCAGGCGATTGCACCGCGCCGCGAGGGCCAAGGTACCATTCCCGATCGTCGCTTTGGTAGGATACACAAACGCAGGAAAATCCACTTTGTTCAATCGGCTAACCGGGGCTGAGGTGATGGCAAAGGACATGCTCTTCGCCACGCTGGACCCGACCATGCGGTCGGTCGATCTGGCGCCCGGATACAACGCGATCCTGTCGGACACAGTAGGGTTTATCTCCGACCTGCCAACGCAATTGGTGGCGGCCTTCCGGGCGACCTTGGAGGAGGTGCTTGAGGCTGATCTCATTGTCCACGTCCGCGACATCGCACATCCGGAGAGCGATGCGCAGGCGGCGGACGTTGCCGCCATACTCGAGGAGCTGGGAGTCACCGAAGAGACGCCGATGATCGAGGTTTGGAACAAGATCGATCTAATTGCCTCGGCCGAACGCTCGGCCCTGCTGACTGAAGCCGCGCGAACAGTCGATGTTGTTGCCCTTTCAGCCGTTGGAGGTGAGGGCGTAGCGGATCTTGTCGGCGCGATCACCGAAGCGCTGGATCGGGGGCGGCAAGAGACCGTTTTGGAGCTTTCCCACGCAGACGGTCGGAAGCGGGCGTGGCTCTACGAGCAGGGCGTCGTCGCGGATGAGGTCGAGACCGAGGCCGGCGTTCGGCTGACCGTGAGCTGGACCGAGATGCAAGCCGCCCGCTTCGCGCGGCTTTAGTTCGCTGGTTCCAGCCGCGTGATTCCGACCGCGCCGGCGCGCGCGAGCTGCGGGTCGAGCGTCATGGGGATGTATTCGCCCCGGCGCCAAAGCTCACCCAAATCGTCGTAATGCCGGCTAAGCGGGTGGCCGGACTGTCCGGTCGACGTGATGAAGACCGAGGAATCCGGATCGGCGAAGTCGTAGACGCCCCGGTAGCCGGCGCCTTGCACATTCAAGAACGGGTTCGGTCCATTGCCCCGGGTCATGCCGCGCAAAAGTGTGTGGTCTCCGCCGCTGGTCGATTGCCGGATGTTCACCAGCCACGACACCCAGGCGACATCGCCCAGTACCGGGTGGTCATGAGCGGCCTGGTGGGAGTCCCCCCATCGGAGGCTTTCGAGCGCGGTGCCGTACCGCTCGCCCAGCCAGAGGAGCGCGTCGTCGAGGGACAAGCGGGCGATGTCGGAGCAGGTCTCGACCGGCGCAGACTGCACCACGTCGCACCAGGCCGAGGCGCCATCCACGTCCCGGAACACGCGCTCGAGGAAGAGCGGCTCGGGATGGGCGAACTCGGTCGAAAGCGGTCCGAGCTCGTCGCGGATAAGGCGCTCCTGCAGCTCGCGCATCCATGCGGCGTAGATCAGCGGCTCGGGCAAGTGCTCGTTCATCTCGCCGTTCCACTCGGCAAGGAGATCGAGCGCCCGGCGTCGCTGCCGTTCCGGCGTGCCTTCCACGGCAGCCTCTCCCGTGAACCAGAGGTCGCGGGCGACCAGCGGGAGAAGGGTGCGGGCGGTGACGGACACCGTGTCGAGCTGCGCCTCGATGAAACTCTCCCGCGTGTGAACTTCGCGCGACTGCATTAACCGTTCCCAGCGCTGAACGCGTTGCGTGTCGCCCCAATCAAAGCTGACATGGAGCGGGAAGGGGCGGTCGGTCGTCTTGTTGTTGGTGTTGCCTAGGATGCCGCCGGCGGGATCGATGAAGACCGGGTTCGTCCGCTGGGTGAGCGCGCCCTGCCATCGGTTGTCTTGGATCCAGCCGGGCGACGGCATCCGCCCGTCCGTCTGATGCCGGGGGGATCGCCGCGGCAGAGACCCGATCAGGCGCATCGCGATCCTCTCGCCGTCGACCAGCGTCAGGTTCTGGGCGGTCGCGACGAAATCCTCGCTGGCGGCGAGCGCCGCTTCAATGTCTGCCGCGCGCATCACTGCGAGGAGCGCCTGAAGCGAGGTGTCTTCATCGCTGAGCGCTGTCCAGGCCAGAGACGCGACATGGCCGGGCGGGGTGATCGCGCCGAGATCGTAATGCGCACCGGGCAGGATCGGGCCGTTCTCAGACCACCTGAGCGTCAGCGGCACCGGATCGGCATCCTTGACGTTGATGATCGAAGTGCGCGACGCGACGGGCTTCCAGCCTTCGGGCGTCAGCACCTCTTCCGGGTTGTCGGGGTTCAGCTTCTCGATGAAGACGTCCTGGTCGTCCGCATGCGCAGTCGTCAGGCCCCAGCCCAGAGTCGCCGTCCGCCCGACCAGGACGACCGGCGCGCCGGGGATCGTGCCGCCGATAACCCCGCCGCTTTCCAGCTCCAGCCGCGCGAGATACCAGATCGAGGGCGCCGCGAAGCCGAGATGCGGATCGTTGGCCAGAAGGGTTCCGCCCGCCGCCGAGCGCGAGGGGCCGGCCGCCCAGACGTTCGACGCGCCCGCCAACGCCCGGGATTTGAAGGGCGAGAGCAGGTCATCGGGCAGATCGCCTATATCCGCATAGCGGGGCAGGGCGGCGTCAAAGAGAGAGGCATACTCCGGGAGTGCGGCCACGGCCTGGCCCGGAACGTCCGGCATGATGTCGGCGACCCGCTCGTCCGGCAGGAGCAGCGACGCCCGCGCCCGAAGAACCTCGGAGTGGATTTTGCTGGAGAGCTGAAGCGCCATAGCTTTGCCGACAGCGATGGAATCAGCCGGCTGCCAGGGAGCGATCGCGGGCTCGAAGAGCCAGAACTCTGGCGCGCCCCGGCCTCGCGCGTTCTCGTTGATCTCCTTCAGCCAGGCATTGACGCCCTCTGAGTAGGCTTCGAGCGCGGCGCGGGTGTAGTCGTCTTGCGCGTCCACTGACCGGACAGCGAGCGTGTAAAGGTCAAGCCTGCGGACACGTTCGTCAATCCGGACGGTTCGAGGACCGAAAAGCTCGGAAAGCCGCCCCTGCACGGTGCGGCGCAGCATGAGCATCTGCCAAAGCCGGTCCTGCGCGTGCGCAAGGCCGAGGCCGAAGTAGACATCGTGATCCGTCGCGCCGAAAATGTGCGGCACGTTCGCGTTGTCGCGCACGATCTCGACCTGCGCGTCGATCCCGGCGACCTGAAGCGTCTCGTCGTAATCGGGAATCGAGCGGGAGAAGAACCAGTAGAGCAGCGCAACCGACACCAGCGCCAAAAGCACCGCGCCGGTGACAATACGCACGAGCCAGCGAAAGAGACGAACCATGGAAGCCTTGTTGACTGCGGGGTCGCGTTCGTTAGGTAAACCCCGGCATCACAAGGAAGACAAGGGAGTGCGTCGTGGCGAAATGCGCGTTTTTGGGGCTGGGCGTCATGGGATACCCGATGGCGGGACATCTGGCTGCGGCGGATCACGAGGTGACCGTGTACAACCGCTCGTCGGCGAAGGCCGATAGGTGGACGTCGGATCACAAGGGCGCCTATGCGGCCACGCCGCGCGAGGCTGCGGACGGCGTCGACTTCGTGATGGCCTGCGTCGGCAACGACGATGATCTGCGCTCCGTCTGCCTTGGCGAGACTGGGGCCTTCGCAGGCATGGCGCCCGGAACGGTTTTTGTCGATCACACCACCGTCTCGGCCGCGGTGACGCGCGAGCTCTACAAGGCCGCCGACACGCTGAACGTTTCTTTTGTCGACGCGCCGATTTCAGGCGGACAGGCGGGCGCCGAAAACGGGCAGCTTTCGATCATGTGCGGCGGTGATCAAGGGGCCTATGACCGCGCCGAGCCGATCATGTCGGCCTATGCCAAGATCTGCCGCCGGATTGGCGAGAGCGGCGCGGGCCAGATGACCAAGATGTGCAACCAGATAGCCATCGCCGGGCTGGTTCAGGGGCTCTCCGAAGCGCTGCATTTTGCTGAGAAAGCAGACCTTGACGGCCGCGCCGTCGTTGAGGTGATCAGCCAGGGCGCCGCCGGTTCGTGGCAGATGGCGAACCGGTACGAGACGATGCTGGACGACCAGTTTGAGCACGGTTTCGCCGTCGACTGGATGCGCAAGGACCTGGACATCTGCCTGAAGACAGCGAACGAGACGGGGGCGAGCCTGCCGGTCACGGCGCTTGTCGATCAGTTCTACAAGGACGTGCAGAAGATGGGCGGCGGGCGTTGGGACACCTCGAGCCTGCTCAAGCGCCTGCGGGCTCTTGGCTGACATCGCGGCCAACCCGGCGATGGGGCGCTGGCAGGCGTTGGCGCTCCTCTTCGGCGTGCGCACGGCCATGGCGTTCCAGTTTCAGAGCGTGGCCTCCCTCGGCCCGCAGCTTGAGGCGGCCTATGGGCTGACGCTGGCGGATCTCGGGTTTCTCTTCGGTCTTTACATGGCGCCCGGCATCGTCGTGGCACTGGCCGGAGGGCGCTTAGGGCAGGCATTCGGGGATGCGCGGGTTGTCATGGGCGGTCTCGTCCTGATGACGCTTGGCGGCGCGATGATGGCGATGTCGCCGGACACTTGGATGATGACCGCCGGGCGGCTGATCTCGGGCGCGGGTGGCGTGCTGTTGAACGTCGTGATGACCAAGATGATCAGCGACCGCTTCGACGGACGCGAGATCGCGACAGCGATGGCGATCTTCGTAAACTCCTGGCCGGTGGGCATCGCGCTGGCGTTGATCTTCCTTCCCGGCTTCGGCGCTTGGGCGGGCGTTGAGGCGGCCTTGTGGCTGTCAGCAGGCCTTTCCGTCCCCGGTTTGCTGGCCATGTTGCTGATCTGGCGGGACCGGGATACCGGAGGTGCGGAAAGCGCGTCCGGCGCGCGCTTGAGCGGCAGGCCGTTTGTCGGAGCTGTCGCCGCCGGATGGGTCTGGGGGTTTTTCAATGGCGCGCTCGCCATCGCCTTCGGTTTCGGCACCGCGCTCCTCGTCGAGCGAGGGGCGGCCATCGAGGTCGCGGGCTGGCCGCCGAGCCTGGTGATGATCGCCACGGCAATTGTCGCGCCTTTTGGCGGAATGCTGTCGGACAGGACGGGGCGCCGCGACCTGATCATCGCGGTCGGGGGCGTGGCGATGGCGGTCTTCCTGATACTCGTGGCGATGGATATCGCGACGACGCTAAGCTTCATTGGGATCGGCTGCGCGACCGGGCTGATAGCCGGACCGATCATGGCGCTTCCGGCATCGGTGCTCCCGCCCGCAATGCGCGCGGCCGGCATGGGTGTGTTCTTCAGCGTCTATTACGCGTCGATTCTGATCACGCCGGTTCTGGCGGGCGTCATCTCCGAGGCGGCCGACACTGCGGCATGGGCTTTTTCCGCTGCCGCGCTCTTTGCGATTCTGGCCATCGGCGGGTTGAACTGGACCCGGCGGAGCGCCTTGGAACAGATGGGTTGAATTGAAATGGCCGCGCTTTCGGGCGCGGCCGCAAAGTTGATACAGATCAGATATTTACGGGATGATCCTCGTGTATTTGGTGCCCTCAACTGAGGCGCCTGCAAGCAACCCGGCCTGACCGAAGACTACGGCGATCACCGGCGCGAGAACGGTCGTCGTCTCGGCCGAGAGGTTGCCGCCCCGGTCATTCAGCGCATATTCGATATCCGCGCCCGCGGCCCAGCCGGACGATGCCCTGAACTCCGCCAACGCCTCTTCTGTCATGAAGTAGAGCACATGGGAGTACTGCTGCGCGCCGATCTGTACGCCGAAACTCGCCTGGGTGGCGGAATAGTAGTCCAGCGTCGCGTCATTCACCTTGAGCGACCCGCGTCCGTAGGCGCCGCCGAAGCCCAGACTGGCCTCGGTCACGACCGGCATGACGAGCATGCCGAAGGATCGCTCGCGCAGCGACCGGGTTCCAGGGTAGGTGGTGTCCAGGAAATCGAGCGTGTTGTCGACGCGCGCGTCGATATTGGCGGCGCCGGGAGATCCGATGCCATTGCCGCAGGCGGCCAGCGCCACGGACGCGGCAGCGCCGGAGAGAAGCGCGCGTCTGGGGATGGGTGTCATAGGGGTTCGCCCTTCTGTTCGAGTGCCTCTTCGACGGCCTTATCTGGCCGTTCGCCCCAATCTATAGGGGATGGCGCCAGGAGAGTCACTCCTTATAGTGCTGTAGACGGCGCCAATTGCCGAAATCTGCCGGTTCAGGCGAGGGCTTCGGCTACCTTTGGCGCGAAGTAGGTCAGGATGCCCGAGCAGCCGGCGCGTTTGAACGCGAGAAGGCTCTCCATCATGGCTTTGTCCCCGTCGATCCAACCGCGATCCGCCGCGCCCTTGATCATCGCGTATTCGCCCGAGACCTGGTAGGCCATGACGGGCACCTCGAAAGCATCCGACACCCGGCGGCAGATATCCAGATACGGCATGCCCGGCTTGACCATGACCATGTCGGCGCCGTCGCGGATGTCGCGTTCGACAAGGCGCAGCGCCTCACCGGAATTGGCGGGGTCCATTTGGTAGGTTTGCTTGTCGCCCTTGAGAAGACCCGAAGCGCCGACGGCGTCCCGGAACGGCCCATAGAAAGCGGAGGCGTACTTCGCCGCATAGGACAGGATGGCCACCTCATGGTGCCCGTCCGATTCGAGCGCGCTTCGCATGGCGCCGATCCGGCCGTCCATCATGTCGGATGGGCCGAGTATATCCGCGCCCGCCTTCGCCTGCGCCAGCGCCATGCGCGTGAGAGCTTCGACCGATTCATCGTTCACGATCCGCCCGTTGCGGACGATCCCGTCATGGCCGTTAATGTTGTAGGGGTCGAGAGCCACGTCCGTCATAATCGCGATCTCGGGCACCGCTTCCTTGATGGCTCGCGTGGCGGTGTTGGACAGGTTGTTCGGATTCCACGCCTCTTCGCAAAGCTCGGTCTTGAGCGAGATGTCGGTGTAGGGAAACAGACAGATGACCGGGATCCCCAGATCGGCGGCGCGACGCGCGGCCTTGACGGCGCGATCGATGGTCAGCCGGGAGACGCCGGGCATCGACGCGACAGGCGTCTCGTCATCCTCTCCGTCACGCAGAAAGACCGGCCAGATCAGATCGTCGACCGTGACGACATGCTCGCGGATCAGGCGCCGCCGCGCGTCCGAGGCCTTCATCCTGCGAAAACGCGTCGACGGGTAAGGTCCGATTGCCATGTTTTGCGGCCTTTCCGCCATGAATTCAGGTTCCTTTCCGGTAGCTTTCGCTCGCCCACTGGTCAAGCCCGGCTGCTTTCCCTAGTGTCCGCCAAAACAACTCTTGAGGCCCTTCTTGAACTGGTACGATACCGTTTTCGAAGTGATCGACACACGATCCTTCTCCAGCATTTGGTATTGGATCGCGGTCGCGGTTCTTTGGTCTTCGGTCAGTCACTGGGTGCTCGGCGTGCCCTTCGACCTGATCGCGCGGGCGCGCAGATCGGGCCCGCGCCAGGCCGAAGCGCAGGCCGACCTGAGCGATCTGGTTCGCGTCAACGTCAATCGCCTGCTCTACATCTCAGAAGTGTCCGGGGCGTGGCTCGGCCTCTTCGGCTCGGCTATTCTGACCGCGCTTCTGGTTATGGCGGTGCTTTACTCGCTGGAACTGGCGCAAGCGGTTCTGTTCCTTGCGGTCCCCATGGCGATTCTCGGCGCCATGTCGGTCGGGACCGCGCGCAGAATCCAGAAGAGGGAAGAGCAGGGCGCGGCCCTGATCCGCAGGCTGATGATCCATCGGTTTCTGACCCAGCTTCTGGGCGTTGTCGCGATCTTCGTCACCGCGCTATTCGGGATGTACAAGAACGTCTACGTCGCGCCTTACGGGTTCTGAGAATGCCCTGTTGACAGGAACGGCCCAGCCGTTACCTCCCGCCCATGTCCTCGCCATCCCATGTCACGATCTCCGGCGCACCCGAAGGGCTCGACGCGCGGCTTCTCCTTTCGGAGCTTGACGCGCGGGGCGGCGCTGTCGCCCATGTGGCGCGCGATGACAAGCGGATGGCCGCGATGCGCGAAGCGCTGGCTTTCTTCGCACCGGACATGCCCGTCTTCACTTTCCCCGGTTGGGATTGCCTGCCCTACGACCGGGTTTCGCCGAACCCTGACATCTCGGCGGCGCGAATGGCGGCTCTGGCGGCGCTCACGCACGCGATGCCGTCCCGTTTCATCCTGCTCACCACGATCAACGCGGCGACCCAGAGGGTGCCCGCGCGCGCGATTCTGCGCGAGGCGGCGTTTTCAGCCTCGGTCGGCAGCCGGATCGACGAGGCGGCGCTTCGGACCTTTCTGGTTCGCATGGGTTTCGTGCAGGCGCCGACAGTGGCCGAGCCCGGGGACTACGCCATACGCGGCGGCATCATCGACATCTATCCGCCCGGCGAGGGCGGGCCGGTGCGATTGGATCTCTTCGGCGATGTCCTGGACGGCGCCAGGCGCTTCGACCCGGTCACACAGCGCACGACAGAGCCGCTGAGGACCGTCGAACTCGCGCCCGTTTCGGAAGTCATTCTGGACGAGCAGGCGATCACGCGCTTCCGTCAGAATTACCGATTGGAGTTCGGGAGCGCGGGAAGCGACGATCCGCTTTACGAAGCCGTCAGCGCCGGGCGGAAGCACGCGGGCATGGAGCATTGGTTGCCTTTCTTCCACGAGCGGCTTGAGACGCTGTTCGACTACCTGCCCGACGCAACCTTTGTTCTGGACGATCAGGTCACGCCGACGCGTGTCTCGCGCTGGGAGGGCATCGCCGACCAATACGAAACCCGGCACGAGGCGATGGCGGACAAGGCGCGGATCGATACCGTCTACAAACCGACGCCTCCCGAAGCGCTCTATTTGAACGACGCGGCCTGGGACGCGGTGACCCGCGACCGGCGCGTCCTGCAACTTGCGGCGCTGTCCCAGCCGACAGGCCCCGGCGTGACCGATGCCGAGGGCCGGATCGGACGGGATTTCGCGCCGGAGCGGCAGCAAGAGAGCGTCTCCCTCTTCGGCGCGCTTGCCGCGCACATCGAAACATTTCGGAAAGCGGGTCCGGTCATAGTCGCCTCTTATTCCGAGGGCGCGCGGGAACGCCTGCAGGGCTTGCTCGAGGACGAGGGCGTCGCGGGCGCGAAGCCGGTTTCCGATTTCCGCGACGTGCCGGATGAGAAGGGCGGCTTGTTCCTGGCGATCTGGGCGCTGGAGCACGGGTTCGAGGCGAAGGACGGACTCACCGTCATTGCTGAGCAGGACGTTCTGGGCGACCGCCTGATCCGCCAGACCCGCAAGAAACGCCGGGCCGAGAACTTTCTGACCGAGCATCAGACCTTGTCGCCCGGCGACCTGATCGTGCACGTCGATCACGGGGTCGGGCGGTACAACGGTCTAGAGGTGATCGAGGCGCTCGGCGCCCCTCACGAATGCCTGCATCTGGAGTATGCGGGCGGGGACCGGCTGTTTCTGCCGGTCGAGAATATCGAACTCCTCAGTCGGTTCGGCCATGAAGAGGGGCTGTTGGACCGGCTCGGCGGCGGCGCCTGGCAGGCCAAAAAAGCGAAGCTAAAAGAGCGCATCCGCGAGATCGCCGATCGTCTTATCCGCGTAGCGGCGGAGCGGCATTTGCGCAAAGCGCCTGTTCTCGCGCCCCAACACGGGCTCTGGGAAGCGTTTTCGGCGCGTTTCCCCTATCAGGAGACGGACGATCAGCTGAAGTCCATCGCCGACACGCTCGACGACATGGCCGCGGGGGCGCCGATGGACCGGCTCATCTGCGGCGACGTCGGCTTCGGCAAGACCGAGGTCGCCATGCGCGCCGCCTTCGTCGCGGCAATGTCAGGCGTGCAGGTGGCAGTTATCGCGCCGACAACGCTTCTTGCCCGGCAGCACGCAAAGGGGTTCAAGGAGCGGTTTCGCGGCTTTCCCGTCGAGGTGCGCCAACTCTCCCGCTTCGTGTCGGCCAAGCGCGCGGGCGAGACACGCGAGGGTTTGGCAAACGGCACCGTCGATATCGTCATCGGCACCCACGCCGTTCTGGCCAAGCAGGTGAAGTTCCAGAACCTTGGCCTTCTGGTGATCGACGAGGAACAGCACTTCGGCGTGAGCCACAAGGAGCGGTTAAAGCAGATGCGTTCGGACATCCACGTTCTTACGCTTACCGCAACGCCGATTCCCCGGACGCTGCAGCTGTCGCTGACCGGCGTGCGCGACCTGTCGATCATAGGGACCCCTCCGATCGATCGTCTGGCTATCCGCACCTATGTGAGCGAATTCGATACGATCACGATCCGAGAAGCCCTTCTGCGCGAGCATTATCGCGGCGGCCAGTCATTCTTTGTCGTCCCTCGCATTCGCGACCTGCCGGAGATGGAAGAGTGGCTGCAGGAGCAGGCGCCCGAGGTCTCCTACGTTGTGGCGCATGGTCAGATGGCCGCGGGGGAGTTGGACGACCGGATGAACGCCTTCTATGACGGCAAGTACGACGTGCTGCTCGCCACTACGATCGTCGAATCCGGGCTGGATATTCCGACCGCCAACACAATGGTGGTGCATCGCGCCGACATGTTCGGGCTGGCCCAGCTTTATCAGATCCGCGGGCGGGTGGGGCGATCAAAGACCCGCGCCTACGCCTATCTCACCACCAAGCCGCGCGGACGTATCACGCCGCAGGCTGAAAAAAGGCTCAGGGTTCTTGGCTCTCTCGATTCGCTCGGGGCCGGGTTCACGCTGGCCAGTCAGGATTTGGATATACGCGGCGCGGGCAACCTGCTTGGAGAAGAGCAGTCCGGGCATGTGCGCGAGGTCGGCTATGAACTCTACCAATCGATGCTTGAGGAGGCGATCGCCAAGATCAAGGCGGGCGAGCTTGAAGGGCTGAGCGCCGCCGACGATCAATGGGCGCCGCAGATCAACCTTGGCGTGCCGGTCCTGATCCCGGAGGACTACGTGCCGGACCTGGATGTGCGGCTCGGCCTCTATCGTCGGCTGTCCGGCCTCTCCACGAAGGTGGATCTCGAGGCCTTCGCAGCAGAACTGATCGACCGGTTCGGCAAGCTGCCGCGCGAGGTCAACACGCTTCTCGTTGTCGTCCGCATCAAGGCGGAATGCAAGAAAGCGCACATCGCGAAGCTGGACACAGGGCCCAAAGGCGCGACGATTCAGTTCCACAACGACAAGTTCCCGAACCCGGCGGGTCTTGTCGAGTTTATCGAGGCGCAGAAGGGCCTCGCCAAGGTGCGCGACAACAAGATCGTCGTGCGACGGGACTGGTCGCGGACCAAGGACCGGGTTCAGGGCGCCTTCGCCGTCGCGCAGGACCTCGCGAAGCAGGCCCGGAGCGCGTCTCCTGCGGCGAAAGAGCCTGCCGGTTAGGTCAAAACTCCTCCGGCTCGCGGGTACGGAGCATCAGGAGAAGCCCGACGATGGTCGCAGCCAGGATGCCAACCGTCATCGGAACGGGCGTGCCGTCGAAGGCCTGACCGACCGGAGCCGCGAGCAGCATTGAAAAGACGGTGGCGGTTGCGGCGGTGATGGAGGCTGCCATGCCAGCGATATGCCCCATGGGCTGAAGCGCGAGGGCGTTGAGGTTGCCGATGCAGAGGCCCGCCATGCCAAAGCACGTTGTCATCCAAGCGATGAACAGGGCGAAGTCGATACCGGGCGCCAAAGCGCCGGACCATTGCAACGCCAGGTAGCCGCCCGAGATGACAGTTTGTCCGGCGAGCGTGGTCAGCACAACGCGACGCATGCCGATCCGGATCACGATAGCGGCGTTCAGCATGCTGGCCGTCGCCGAGATCGCGGCCACGACGCCAAACCAGAAAGGGAAGGATGCGCCCCGCCCGAACGCCTGATCCATGACTGGCTGGCTGGACAGCAAGCAGATGAAGAGAATTGTGAAGACGATGGTCTGTACGGCGATCGCAAGCATCACCTGACCGTTCGAAAAGACCTCACGCATGCCGGCGCTGAGTTCTCTAGGGCGGAATGGCCTGCGTTTTTCAGAAGGAAGCGTCTCCGGCTGGCGAACGAGCAGCCATGTGGTCGAGATGATCGAGAAGACGGCGAAAGACACGAAAATCGCCCGCCAGCCGAAGACCCATGCGATACCGGCGCCGATCGTGGGCGCGAGCACCGGGACCAGCGTGAACACTGTCATGATGAAACTGACGATCCGCGCCATCTGACGGCCGGAGAAGAGGTCCCGGCTGATGGCGACGGCGGCGACGCGGGGCCCGGACGCGCCCAGCCCCTGCAGCGCCCGCGCGGCAAGCAGAGTCTCCAGCGTTGGAGCGATGGCTCCCAGAAGGGCGCCGACGACATATAGGATCGATCCCGCGACCACGATGCGGTGGCGCCCGACCGCGTCGCTCAAGGGGCCGGAGAAGAGCGTGCCGAAACCCATGCCGATCACGAAAGCCGCGATGACGAGCTGAGCGTCGTTGCTGTCTGCCAGCGCCAGATCGCTGGCGATGTTCGGAAGCGCCGGAAGCATCGCGTCGATCGAAAAGGCGACCGTCGCCGACATCATCGCCAGAAGCGCGACAAGCTCGGTGCGGGAGATCGGGCTGGCGGCGCTCGGTTCGGCGGACACCGTCATCCGGACGGGCTTTCGGCCGGTTCGGCCGGGTTCGCCGCGATCTCGTCGATGACCTTGAGCCAGAGCTCTGTCGGTTGCGCGCCGGGAACGACGTGCTGATTGCCAACCACGAAGGTCGGAACCCCGGTAACGCCGCGAGCCCGGGTGTGGGCGTCGCGCGCCCGGATGTCCTCGATGTCGGCATCGCTTTCGAAGAGACGGGCGGTCATGGCGCGGTCCAGGCCGAGCTCTTCGGCGATATCCAGAAGCGTCTCGACATCGCCGATGTCGCGCCCCTCCTCGAAATAGGCCTTGAAAAGCCGCGACGCGACTGGCGTCTGGCGCCCTTCAAGTCCTGCCCAGTGGATCAGCCGGTGCGCGTCGATCGTGTTCGGGGTGCGGTCAATCGCGCCGAAGTCGATGGCGAGCCCCGCCGCTTCGGCCGCCTCCGCGACCCGGGCGTAAACGCGGACCGCGTTGTCCTTTCCGCCGAACTTGGTCTCAAGGTACGTTTTGCGGTCCATCCCTTCGGGAGGCATGTCGGGGTTAAGCTGGAAAGGATGCCACTCGATCTGGAAGGCATGATCCGGACGCGCCTCAAGGGCCCGGTCAAGATTTGCCTTGCCTATGTAGCACCAGGGGCAGATCGGATCGGAGATGATGTCGAGCTTGACCATGACCCGCCGTCTGTCACAGACCTGCGGTCCGCGCGCAAGGGCTTTTGATCATACACTCGGGAAAGGGGCGTCGCTATTCCGCGGCGACCGCTACGGGCGCGGCGGCGACATGCGCGAACCCCAAGAGTTCCAGTGTCTCAGCCGCTTCCGACCGCGTCACTTCGTGGATCTGGGAGAGGTAGGCGACCACCGCATCCCAGTGACCGATCAGGGCCCACAGGATCTGATCGTCGGAATGAGGAAAGAGGCTCTTCAGCCTGCTGACCGTATCGTTTGCCGTAGGGCTCATCGCGCATTCTCCCGTTCGCGTCTTCTTGTCCGAGGAATGTCCGCTTCAGTCGCTAATTTTCTCCTAACGAACACGCGCCCATTTCAAAAGCGCTACCGGTCCCTTCAAAGAAAGATCAGCGACAAACCCCTCGTGTCTGAGAGGTGAAATGCGCGACGGACCATTTTGGTTCCCGATCGCGAGGAGAATTCAGAAATTGACGTCGATCAGATCGCTCGGTCTACCGCTCGGGCGCCCGCTGATACGTCCTGTCCGAAGCCTTCAAGCGTGTTGCACGCAGTGAGCCCCAGCAAAACTGCGGCGAGAAGGGCCAGTTTCTTCATTCTTCCTACTCCTCAAACCACCAGACGTCCGGCTGGAAGCCAATCCAATCCCCGTACATCGGGAGCGTCGATGGATACCGAAGCTCTTTGACATGGGCAAGCCGTGCGATGGGGGAATGCCAAATTGGGATGACGTAGCGGCCTGAAGTCAGCACGCGGTCCAGCGCGCGGGTCGCGGACAAGAAGTCGTCGCGGCTGGCTGAGTTCAGCATCTGGTTGACCATCGCCTCGACGGCCGGGCTCTTCACGCCCATCCAGTTCCGGCTGCCCTCGGTTTCTGCCGCCTCGGAGCCCCAATAGAGCATCTGCTCGTTTCCGGGCGACAGCGAGAGGCCGCGCCAGTACCAGGTCATGTCGAAGTCGAAGGCGTTCGTGCGTTCTTTGAACTGCGCGCTGTCGGTCGTGGTGACCGTAACAACCGCCCCGAGGCGTTCGAGCGCGGAGGCGTAGAGATCGACGATCTGCTGGGTCTCGGTCGCGCCGGACTGGAGCAGGATGTCAAAGCCGAAGGTCATTCCGGCCGCGTTCTTCAACACTCCGTCCTGAAGCGTCCAGCCGGCCTCTTCCATGAGCGCGAGCGCGGCGCGCAGATTGGCGCGGTTCCGCTCCGTACCGTCGCCCTCGGGAAGCGCGTAGCCGTCCAGTGCGCCAGGATAGAGCGCGTCGGCGAAGGGCTCCAGAAACTCCCGCACGCGGCCTTCAGCCGGGCCTTCGCTCATGCCCAGAATGGAGTTTGAGAAATACGACGCGATCCGAGGCTGCGGCGCGCCGTTGATCGTCGTGTTGATGAACTCGAAGTTGAATGCGGTGATCAGCGCTTCGCGCACGCGCCAGTCCTGGAACATCTCGCGGCGCGTGTTCATCACGAGGCCGCGAATGCCGGATGGGCGCTCGTGCGGGATGATCGACTTGAGCACGTCGCCTCGCTCGACCGCCGGAAAGGCGTATTGCGTGTCCCACTTCTGGACGTTCGTCTCGCGCATCGTGTTCAGGAGACCGCCCTTGAAGGCTTCGAACATCGCTGTGCCGTCGGCGAAGAACTCCATGCGGATCTCGTCAAGATTCGCGCGACCCTGCATGAAGGGCACGTCCGCGCCCCAGTAATCCGGGTTGCGGGTCAGCACCACGTAGCGTCCCGGATCGAAATCCGAGATCACGTAGGGCGCCGACGAGATTGGGATGATGTCGATCCCGGATTCGGCGAAATCCCGACCCTCCCACTGCGCCTTTTTCAGGATGGGACGGAGGCCGAGAATCAGGGGCAGTTCGTCGTCTTCGGTGTTGAAAGTGAAACGGACGGTCCTCTCTCCAACCTGCTCGGCGCTCGCGACTTTCTTCCACGAGCCGTGATAGCGAGGGTGGCCGACGGTGCCGAGGGTCTCGTAGCTCCAGATGACATCTTCGACGGTGACAGGCGCCCCGTCAGAGAATCGCGCCTCCGCGCGGAGGGTGAATTCGACCCAAGAGCGGTCCTCAGGGACCTCGACCGATTCGGCCAGAACGCCGTAAAGTGTGAAGGGTTCGTCGTAGCTGCGGCCCATCAGGCTCTCATGGGCGAGGAAGCGGAGCTGCCAGGGCACGGAGCCCTTCAGGATGTGCGGGTTCAGAGAATCGAAGCTGCCGACCTCGCCTTGGACGATGCCTCCGCCCTTGGGCGCGTCGGGGTTAGCATAGGGCAGAGACACAAAATCCGGTGGCAGCTGAGGCTCCCCATACATAGCTATGCCGTGTTTTGGCTCGGCGCTGACCGATGCGGCCGAGAGCCCCGCGACGATCGAGACGACGTGGAAAAAGTTCATCCGCATTTTGGCGACAATCCTTCTGCTCCCCTTGTTCTTTGGAAAAGGAGCCTACGCAGCACTTTCAACCTTTTCAAACTTTTAGCTTGGCCCCCGGCAATTCGTTGCGTATAAAAGGGGCACTGCTCGATAGGTTTCTTGCCTGTATGAAACCTGCCTCAATAACTTAACGCCCGCCTTGTGCGGGCGTTTTTTTCTTTCCCATCGCTTCGAAGCAGCCGCTAACGTCGGGCAAAGCCAATGGGGACTTCATGAACTGGACCGTGGACTCAGCCGACGCGCCGGCGCCATTCTCGGCCTACGCGCAAGCGATCGAGGTGCCGGCCGGCGCCAGAACGATCCATGTCTCCGGACAGGTCGGCGTCTCATCCGACGGCTCTCTGGCGGAGGGCGTGGAGGCGCAGGTGGAGCTCGCCTGGCAGAACATCTTCACGATTCTTGCGGCGGCGCGGATGGACAAGTCGGACATTGTCGATGTTCTGGTGCTTCTGAAACGTGCTGAAGACGTGGGCGTCTACCGTCGGGTGAGGGACCGCTATTTCGAGGGGCATCTGGCCGCATCGACCATGCTGGTCTGCGACCTGGCGCAACCTGACTGGCTGGTGGAGATCGCCGTCAGGGCGGCGAAGGTGGATTAGGCGGGCGCCACGCGCGGGCTAGGTCCGCTTCGCACGAGAATGGTCAGGACGATCGCGATGTTCATGAGGTTCCACAGAACCCCGTTCCAGATCGCGAGCGCGTAGCTGCCGCTCAGATCGTAGAGCCAGCCGGAGAGCCAGCCGCCCAGCGCCATCCCGAGGATCGTGGCGGACATCACGACACCGACGCGGCGGCCCGCCTCCTTGGGCGGCATGTATTCGCGGACGATGATCGCGTAGGAGGGCACGATGCCGCCCTGGCTCAGACCGAAAATCAGGGAGACGAGGTAGAGAGACGTCAATCCGCCCTCGATCAAGAAAAGGCAAAGCGCGGCCATTTGCAGGACGGACCCCGCCAGCAGAGTCTTGAGCCCGCCGATGCGGTCGGCGAGGCCGCCCGAGATCAGCCGAGACGCCACACCGCCAGCGAGCATGAGGCTCAACATCTCCGCACCCGCCGCCGCGCCAAAGCCCCGGTCCATGCAGAGCGCGACGATATGGACCTGGGGCATCGACATGGCCACGCAGCAGCCGAGACCGGCGAGCGCCAGGAGCGCTTGGAGCGCCCGCGGCGACAGGCCGATCTCAAAGAACCGGGACGCGGCTTCCGCTGTGGCGCGCGCGGTCGAGACAGCGTCGATGCGCCGGCGCAAGAGGAAGGCGCCAGGGCCGACGATCAGGAGTATGGCGGCGGCAAGGAAGAGATAGGCGCTCCGCCAGTCGCCGCCATCCATGATCCAGACAATGATGGGCGGCCAGACGGCGCCCGAGACATAGTTACCGCTCGCCGCGATTGCGACGGCGATGCCGCGCCGGCGCTGAAACCATTGCGAGATGTCGGCGATGAGCGGCCCGAAGCTGGCCGAGGCGCCAAGTCCGAGGGCGAGGTGAAGAATACTCAGCGCAAAAAGGGACGATATCAGCGCCGATCCGGCAAATCCGATGGCCGACGCCAGCGCCGCCGCCGCAAGAACCGGCGTGATGCCCCAGCGGTCCACGGCGCGGCCCAGAAGGAGATTCCCCGCCGCGAAGCCGAGCATAGTGCAGATGTAGGGGTAGGTGGCGTCGGCGCGATTGATGCCGAACTCGTCCTGCATGGCGGGCAGCACGACGACGACGGCCCACATGCCAATATTGCCGACGATCGCCAGCCCGAGTGAGAGGGCGAGACGCATCCAGGAATAGGAGCTGTCGTGCGCGGTTGTCTCCATGCGCGGACGCTATGCCTGCGATGGCGACGGGTTCAATCGATTTCGACTCAACCTAAACAAAAGGCCCCGCGCGTGGCGCGGGGCCCTTCGGTTCATTTGATGCGAGCCTAGATCAGCTTGCCCATCGCAACCGCAGTATCGGACATGCGGTTCGAGAAACCCCACTCGTTGTCGTACCAGGTCAGGATGCGCACCATGCTCCCCTCCATCACCTTGGTCTGGTCGGTATGGAAGATGGACGAGTGGGGATCGTGGTTGAAATCCTGGCTGACGAGCTTCTCGTCCGTATAGCCGAGGACGCCCTTGAGCGGGCCGTTCGCAGCAGTGCGGATGGCGTCGTTGATCTCGTCGACGCTGGTCGCGCGGCTGGCTTCGAACACCAGATCGACGACCGAGACGTTTGGCGTCGGCACGCGTATCGCCACGCCGTCAAGCTTGCCGTTCAGTTCCGGCAGCACCAGGCCCACGGCTTTGGCCGCGCCGGTCGAGGTCGGGATCATCGACATCGCCGCGGCGCGAGAGCGGTAGAGATCCTTGTGCATCGTGTCCAGCGTCGGCTGGTCGCCGGTGTAGCTGTGGATCGTCGTCATGAAGCCTTTGGTGATGCCGATCGCGTCGTTCAGCACCTTGGCGACGGGCGCCAGGCAGTTCGTCGTGCAGGAGGCGTTCGAGACGACGACGTCGTCCGAGGTCAGAAGCTCATGGTTTACACCATAGACGATCGTTTTGTCGGCGTTCGCGCCCGGCGCGGAGATCAGGACGCGCTTCGAGCCGTTTTCGAGATGCGCCTGACAGGCCTCTTTCGAGTTGAATATGCCGGTGCACTCCAAAACGATATCGACATGGCCCCAGGGCAGATCCGCCGGGTTGCGGATCGCGGTCACCTCCATCGGCCCGCGCCCGACATCGATCGTCGACTCCGTGGTGGTCACCTGCGCCGGGAAGCGGCCGTGGACGCTGTCGTAACGCAGAAGGTGGGCATTCGTCTCGACCGGCCCGAGATCATTGATCGCGACCACCTCGATATCGGTCCGGCCCGACTCGATTATGGCGCGCAGGACGTTCCGGCCGATCCGTCCGAAACCGTTAATGGCGACTGTAACTGCCAAAGGTCATCTCCCTCAAATGTGCTTCGGTCTCGCAGCGCTTGCGCTGGGTTCCGAGATTTCATGTTTGCGGCATCCGCGCGCCGCCGTTCCAAGACCGCTTTCGTTGCGAGAACCGCCAGAGAAAACCGACCGGCCCGAGCGAGAGCCTTTTGGTCGTGAGGCGGTTATTGCAAATGCCTGACCGGTGGAAAAGGGCATAAACTGACGCGGATGTAGCCTAGTCCGGCTTGGCCTCGCACGCCTCGATCCATGTCCAGTCCTTCATCCGTCCGCGAAACCAGCTCCGCTGACGTTTCGCATATTGCCGCGTCAATGTGACGATCGTGTCGCGAACTTCCTCCAGACCAAGCCTGCCGTCGAAGTGGCGCATGAGCGCTTCGGCACCGATCGCCTTAGCCGAGGGCAAATCCGGGCGCCAAGCGGCTCGGTTCGCTCGGGCCTCGTCCAGAACGCCGTCCGCCAGCATCCGCTCCCACCGCGTCTCGATGCGCGGATTCAACCATGTGGCGGGCGCGTCGAGCACGATAGGCTGGGCGCGGGAGAGGGGAAGAACCGGCGGGCCGGTGTCCTCCCGCCAGTCCGCGAGACCCTTTCCGGTGGCTTGCAGCACCTCCCAGGCGCGCTGAACGCGCATCGGGTTGTCCGTGTCGATCCGTTCTCTGGTGGCGCTGTCGAGTTCGCCCAGAAGGACGCCCGCCCCCTCAAGCTTCAATCGCTCAAGCGCCCGTTTTCGGATCACGTCCGGGATTTCCGGGATCTCCGCAAGCCCCCCAGTCAGAGCGGCGAAATAGAGCCCCGTGCCGCCGACGATCACAGGCGGCGGACCTTCGAGACAAGGCGCCAGATCGCGCAGCCAGGCGCCGACGGAGTAGGGGGCGTCGCCCGGGACATGGCCGTAGAGCTTGTGGGGCCAGCGGGCCTCATCGTCCTGGCTCGGTCGCGCGGTCAGGACGCGCCAGTCGGCATAAACCTGGATAGCGTCGGCATTGATGACCGGCCCGCCGACGCATTCGGCGATCCGCAAAGCCAGCGCCGATTTCCCGCTCGCGGTCGGTCCAGCGAGCAAAACGGGACGCTCTTTGTCGAGCGTTCCGATCAAAGTCTCGATGTCCGCGGGCAAGTCCGCCCTCCTTCCGCGTTGAACACCGGGCGGTTTTCCGACATTTTCCGCGCGGGCGCAAAGACCCGACGAGACAGCCGCGAGGGACTCCATGACAGCCGAAGCCACCCAGCCCGCCTACAGCCGTGTTCTTTTGAAGATTTCGGGCGAGGCGCTGATGGGCGATCAGGGGTTCGGGCTGCACCCGCCCACGGTGGCGAGAATCGCCCGCGAGGTTCAGGCGGTGCACGAACTCGGCGTCGAGATCTGCATGGTCATCGGCGGGGGGAACATCTTTCGTGGCCTTCAGGGCTCGGCGCAGGGGATGGAGCGGACGACTGCTGATTACATGGGCATGCTGGCGACCGTGATGAACGCGCTCGCCATGCAATCCGCCTTGGAAGCGATCGGCATCCATACCCGCGTCATCTCGGCGATCCGCATGGACGAGGTAGCCGAGCCCTATATCCGGCGCCGCGCCGTGCGCCACCTTGAGAAGAAGCGGGTCTGCATCTTCGCCGCCGGGACCGGAAACCCGTATTTCACCACCGATACTGCCGCGACGCTCCGCGCCTCCGAAATGTCCTGCCAGGCGATTTTCAAAGGCACCAAGGTCGATGGCGTATATGACAAGGATCCGGTGAAACACACGGATGCGGAGCGCTACAACGCGGTCAGCTATGACGAGGTTCTCGCGAAGCATCTGGGCGTCATGGACGCCTCCGCCATCGCGCTCGCCCGCGACAACGCCCTGCCCATTATCGTCTTCTCGCTAGAGGAGCCTGGCGGGTTCCGGGGCATTCTGGCCGGCGAGGGGACCTACACGATCGTGCGGGACTGATCCGCGCGCCGTCTGCGCGACCGCACCGCTTGCTCTATACATTTTACCGTTAACAAAGGTATAGAAACAGGAAACGCGCAAGAAATGCGCCGGAACACGAGACGACGGGCATGGCTGATGACATCGAGATAGACCTCGACGACCTCGAGCGCCGCATGGATGGCGCGATGACGGCGCTGAGGAGCGAGTTTCTGACGTTGCGGACTGGACGGGCCTCGGCCTCGATGCTGGAGCCCGTCATGGTCGACGCCTACGGCGCGATGACGCCCGTCAACCAGGTCGGCACCGTGAATGTGCCGGAGCCCCGGATGATCACGGTGAACGTCTGGGACAAATCGATGACCGGCAAGGTCGAGAAGGCCATTCGCGAATCCGGCCTCGGGATCAACCCGGTGGTCGACGGCACGATCATCCGCTTGCCCATTCCAGAGTTAAACGAAGAGCGCCGCCGTGAGTTGACCAAGGTCGCCGGCCAGTACGCCGAGAGCGCGCGCGTGGCGATCCGCAACGTCCGCAGGGACGGCATGGACCAGATCAAAAAGGCCAAATCTGACGGCATGTCCGAGGACGATCAAAAGTTCTGGGAGGGAGAAGTCCAGGAGCTGACGGATAAATCGATCGCCAAGATCGATCAGGCTCTCGAAAGTAAGCAAGAAGAAATAATGCAGGTTTAACCTGCAACCGGGTGGGGCAGGCAAAAGGAGACTGCTTTGGGCAGACATTCGAACGAGAGACCCGCGCCCGAGCACGTGGCGATTATTATGGATGGCAACGGGCGTTGGGCGCAGGCGCGCGGCAAACCGCGACTCTTCGGCCATCACGCCGGGGCGCGGCGGGTGCGCGAGATTGTCGAGGCCTGTCCGGATCTGGGCGTCAAGTACCTGACGATATTCGCCTTTTCGACCGAGAACTGGAAGCGCACACAGGCCGAAGTCTCGGGCCTCATGCGGCTCTTCAAACGCTACCTGATGAGCGAGACGAAGGAGCTCATCGAGGCGGGCGTGCGCGTCCGGTTCATTGGCGACCGCATGAAGCTGGAAGACACGCTTGTCTCGCTGATGGATGAGCTGGAGCTCCTGACCTGCGAGAACGACAAAGTGCACCTGACCGTCGCGCTGAACTACGGCGGGCGGGACGAGGTGGCCCGCGCCACCAAACGGCTGTCGCGCGAGGTCGCAGCTGGTAGGCTTGACCCGGAAGCGGTGAATGCGGAAACTTTGGCCCGCTACCTCGACACCTACGTCCTGCCTGACCCCGATCTGGTCATCCGCACGTCGGGCGAGGCGCGGATCTCGAACTTCCTCCTCTGGCAGTCGGCCTATTCGGAGTACGAGTTTGTCGACACGCTATGGCCCGATTTCACGCGCGAGGAGTTCGCCCGCGTGATCGGCGGGTTCTCGGCGCGCGACAGGCGATACGGGGCCGTGCCTGGATGACAGAAGCGCGGGGGGGGCAATGGTCTGATCTTGGGCCGCGCCTGATCTCGGGCGGCATTGCCGCCGCCATCGGCCTTTGGGCCATGTGGGTCGGCGGCACTGTCTTCCACGCCGCTATCGCGCTCATCAGCGGCATCATGATTTGGGAGCTCGTCCGCATGATCGGGGCCGAGCGCCTCGCCATCCCGCTCGCCGCCGTCGCCGCCGTCGCTGTCTTCGCGGCGATGGAGCTGCCGCGCGGTTTCGCGCTGCCTTTGCTCCTCGCGCCGGCCATGATCGGATTCTCGCAGATCGAGCAACACCGGCTGACCTACGCCCTCTACACCGCAGCAATCCTGATCGCGGGATTCGGTATCGTGGCGCTTCGCGACGATTTCGGCTTCGGCTGGATGGCCTGGCTCGCACTCGTAGTGATCTCAAGCGATATTCTCGGCTATTTCGCGGGCCGCTTTATCGGCGGACCCAAATTTTGGCCGCGTGTGAGCCCCAAGAAAACCTGGTCGGGCACCGTCGCCGGTTGGGTCGGAGCGGCTTTGATCGGCGGCATCTTCGTCTGGCAGGGGCAATCGGGACCGGAGCTTATAGGGATCTCCATCGCGATCGCCATGGCGGGTCAATTCGGCGACATCGCCGAAAGCGCCCTGAAAAGGCGGATGGGCGTGAAGGACAGCTCCGGCATAATCCCTGGACATGGCGGCATGTTCGACCGCTTCGACGCCATGCTCGGCGCGTCGATTTTCCTGCTGCTGGTCGAGCAGGTGATCGATTTCCCGCCCGCGCCGGTGCCGCTTTGACTCGCCGTATCTCGATTTTCGGATCGACCGGATCCATCGGCTGCAACACCGTGGACCTGATCGCGCGCGACCGCGAGGCTTACGAGATCGTCGCGCTGACTGGCGGGCGGAATTTTGAGAAACTCGCGCGTCAAGCTCTTGATCTAAAGCCAAAAATTGCCGTTACCGCCTATCCGGAGTGCTATCAGGACCTGAAGGAAGCGCTTGGTGGCAGCGGGGTCGAGGCCGCCGCAGGTGAAGACGCGCTTTGCGACGCGGCCCAGCGCCCCTCCGATTGGACCATGTCCGCCATCGTCGGCGCCGCTGGTCTGCCGCCTGGTCTCAAGGCGCTCGAACAGGGCGCTACTGTGGCGCTGGCAAACAAGGAGAGCCTTGTGACGGCAGGCGCGCTGGTCATGGCGACCGCGAAGGCGTCCGGCGCGACGCTCCTGCCGGTCGACAGCGAACACTCCGCGATCTTTCAGGCCTTGGTTGGTGAGGACATCGAGGCGGTCGAGCGCGTCATCATTACCGCATCCGGCGGAGCGTTCAGGGATCTCCCAACGGAAGACTTGGCGCATGTCTCGCTCGCGGACGCCTCGTCGCACCCGAACTGGGACATGGGGCAGCGGATCACCATCGATAGCGCCAGTTTGTTCAATAAAGCCTTAGAGCTTATTGAAACAAAAGAATACTTCGGCATTGACACTAACCGGATCGAGGCCGTCGTCCATCCCGAGAGCCTCGTCCACGCGCTCGTCGGCTTCAAGGACGGCGCGCTGATGGCCCATGTCGGTCCGCCGGACATGCGCCATGCCATCGGATACGCTCTGCACTGGCCCGAGCGGCGCGCGCTCCCTGTTGAGCGGCTGGATCTCGCCAGCATCGGCCAACTGACCTTCCGCGCGCCGGATGAGGAGCGCTATCCTGCTTTGCGTCTCGCGCGTTGGGTGATGGAGGAGGGCGGTCTTGCAGGGGCGGTCTTCAATGGCGCCAAGGAAAGGGCGCTCGACGCCTTCATAGACGGGCGCATCGCGTTCCTCGACATGGCCGCTGCCGTCGAGGATGTCATCGAAAAGATGTCAGGCGATGGTCTCGGAAAGGTCGCGATTGGTCTTGATACAGTGCGCGAGGCGGACCACATCGCTCGTCAGAGAGTTGACGCGTGGATCGGCAATAGGTCTGAAAGGGGATAGATGGAACTGGCGACCCTGATTCCGACGTTTGGCGGCTTGGCCTGGACGATTGCGGCCTTCGTGATCGCGCTGTCGATCATCGTCGCCGTCCACGAATACGGGCATTACATCGTCGGCCGGTGGTCCGGGATCAAAGCGGAAGTATTCTCTGTTGGCTTCGGACCGGTGCTCTACTCGCGTATCGATCGTTTTGGGACCCGCTGGCAGATCGCGGCGCTGCCATTCGGCGGCTATGTGAAGTTTCTTGGCGACGCCAATGCGGCGTCCGGCAAGGACGAAGCCGCGATGGCCGCGCTCGACGCTGAAGAGAACCGAGCTTCGATGCACGGGGCGCCTCTTTGGGCGCGGACGGCGACCGTTGCGGCCGGCCCGATCTTCAACTTTGTCTTGTCGCTGGCGGTCTTCATGGCGCTGATCATGTACCGGGGCGTCGCCAGCGACCCTTTGACCGTCGATACGATCTCACCCACGCCCGGCGGACCGGGCGATCTGCGTCAGGGCGACGTGGTGTTGGCGATCGACGGCGCCGCGCTGCCGTCTTCCGACCTCTTTGCCGAGTTCGGCGAGGAATTAGAGGCGAACCCGCGACCTGTTTACACAGTGAACCGCGATGGCGCGACGCTCGACGTCGAAGGGCCCTGGCTCTATCCGCCGCTGGCCGCCGGCGTAACGCCCGGTTCGGCGGCCGATGAGGCGGGTCTAATCGCCGAAGATGTCATCACGACCGTGAACGGCGCGCCGATTTTCGACTTCGGCCAGCTCCGCGACCTCGTGCGGGCCTCTGACGGCCAGCCGGTGACGCTGGGCATCTGGCGCGACGGCGCAGCCTTGGAACTGACCATGACGCCGCGACGTCAGGACCTTCCGCTACAGGACGGCGGGTTCGAGACGCACTTCATCATCGGCATGACGGGCGGCCTGGTTTTCTCGCCGGCGACCGAAACCCCTGGTTTCGGCGAGGCCCTTTCCGCCAGCGCAGAACAGATCCGGTTCATCGTCACGTCCAGTATTTCCGGGCTCTACCATATGATTGCGGGCAAGATCTCCACCTGCAACATCTCCGGCCCCGTCGGCATCGCAGAAACCTCGGGTCAGGCGGCCAGCCAGGGCTGGCTGTCGTTCTTCTGGTTCATCGCCGTTCTGTCCACCGCGGTAGGGCTCCTGAATCTCTTCCCGATTCCGATCCTCGATGGCGGCCACCTGGTCTTTTACGCCTGGGAGGCCGTGACCGGGCATCCGCCAAGCGATGCGGCGCTGCGTTACCTTATGGCAGGCGGTTTGACCGTTATGCTGGCTCTGATGGCTTTCGCCATCACGAACGATCTGTTCTGTCCTTAGACGCAATCTCGGTCGAAAAGAGAGCGGTGTTTCCAATCCGGTACAAAGCGTCGAGCGCCATGCCAAATTGACGCCACATTCCAAGGCTATTCTTTGCCTGTCGCAATGAACGGACTCGGAATATGCAACACCTGTTGAACGGATATCGCGGACTTGAGCTGCTGTTCGAACTCAACCTCGACCGATTGGCCGCAATTCTTGTGCTGGCGGCCTCGCTGTTCCTCGCTGCGTACGTGGGACACGGCTAAGTCTGCCCTGTCAGATCGCGTTTCAGAGCCGCCCCGAGGGGCGGCTTTGTGTTTTTGACAGCCTTTCAGAATCCCAGTACTCAGAAGCGGATAAAACAAGACGGGCGGGGCGCTATGTTGCGGGCAAAAACCTTCGGATTCGGCGGGGCTTTCGCGGTTGCTCTGGCGGTACTGTTCGGCGCCCTGACGGCCAGCGCTCAGACGCGGGTGAATGCGATCACCGTCGAAGGAAATCAGCGAATTCCCGCCTCGACTGTCGCCAGTCTTTCAGAAATCACGCCCGGCTCGGTCGTCTCAGACGGGCAGATAAGCGACGCGCTGCAGCGGATCATCGGTTCGGGCCTCTTCGAGACTGTCGAAATCACGCCGACCGGCAACGGGCTTCTCATTGAAGTCTCCGAGCGGCCGACGATCAACAGGATCAATATCGAAGGCAACGACCTACTGGACGATGGCGCGCTTCTGCCTCTTCTCAGCTCGCAGCCGCGTCGAGTGTATTCTCCGACGATCGCGGAGGCCGACGCCGCCGCCATTGTCGGTGCTTACACGGATACCTCGCGGCTGGCCGCCACCGTCACGCCAAAGATCATCCGCAGATCGGACAACCGCGTCGATCTCGTTTTTGAGGTCTCCGAGGGCAGGCCGGTCGAGAACGAGCGCATCGGCTTTGTCGGCAACCGCGAGTTCTCGGACCGCCGCCTTCGCCGCGTCATTGCGACCAAGCAGGCGGGGTTTCTGCGTTCTATCATTGAGCGGGACGCTTTCATCCCCGAGCGCATCGCGTTCGATCGTCAGCTTCTGACCGACTTTTACCGCTCGCGCGGGTTCATTGATTTCCAGGTCCTGGACGTTACCACTGAGCTCTCGCGCGAGCGGGACGCGACCTTCATCACGTTTAGCGTGAGAGAGGGGCAGCGGTTCTCGATCGGAGAGATATCCTTGACCTCGGAGTTCGAGGAGGTCGATCAGGAGGAGTATCGAAACGCGATCCGAATGCGAACTGGTGACACCTGGTCGCCGAACCTCATCGAGCTTCAGATCGCCCGGCTTGAGCGGCTGGCGCTGCGGCAGGGCTTTGACTTCCTGCGGGTCGAGCCGCGTTTCACCCGAAACAACCGCGAGCTGACGCTGGACGTCGAATTCGCGCTTGTGCGCGGTCCTCGGGTCTTTGTGGAGCGTATCGACATCGAAGGCAATCAGACCACGCTCGACAGGGTTATCCGCCGCCAGTTCGACACCGTCGAGGGCGATCCGTTCAATCCGCGCGAGATCCGGAATGCCGCCGAGCGTATTCGCGCCCTGGGATTCTTCGCGACAGCCGATGTCGAAACCCGTGAAGGCTCGTCGGCCGATCAAGTCATCGTCGATGTGGATGTCGAGGAGCAGCCGACCGGAAGCCTCACCATCGGCGGTGCCTTCTCCGACGACTCCGGTTTCGCTGTTCTCCTGGGGTTCTCCGAGCGGAACTTCCTGGGACGCGGCCAGTCTCTGACGTTCAATATCCAAACCGGGTCTCAGGACTCGGACTCGCGCATTTCATTTCGCGAGCCCGATTTCCTCGGGAGGGGGCTCACGCTCGGTTTCGACGCCGAATACGTCACAACCGATTTCGACACTGCGACCTACCAGACGCGCATTGCGTCGATTTCGCCGTCGCTCGCCTTTCCCACGAGCGAGAACGGGCGGCTGCGCATCTTTTACGAGATCGCCAGGGAGACCATTTTTGATGTGGACGTGGGCGCCTCTCCAATCATTGCAGGGGACGAGGGCTCTGCGACCCGCAGCACGATCGGGTATTCGTACACCCTGGACCTGCTTCGAGGCGGTCTGAACCCGAACCGCGGAGTCCGCTTCACCTTCGGTCAGGAGTTGGCCGGGCTCGGGGGGGATGTGAAGTTCGTGAAGACGACAGGCCGGGCGGTCGCCGAGCGCGACATTTTCGCCGAGGAAGTGACGCTTCGCGGGATCGTCGAAGGCGGGCTGATCTCCTCGCTGGATGGCCAGAACACCCGTGTCAGCGATCGTTTCTTCCTGTCCTCGGGCCAGCTACGTGGCTTCGCGTCACGCGAGGTGGGTCCGCGCGATACAAGCGCCGGCCTGTCCGATGTACTGGGCGGGAATCGTTACGTTTCGATCCGGATTGAAGCTGATTTCCCCCTGGGTCTTCCCGAGGAGTACGGGATCACAGGCGGGGTGTTCGCGGATTTCGCATCGCTTTGGGGGCTCGACGATACGGCTGGCGAGTCCGCCGAGGTCGACGATGGTTTCGAATTGCGGTCTTCGGTGGGAATCTCGTTGTTGTGGACCACGCCCATCGGACCACTGCGTTTTAACTTCGCACGGCCAATCCAGAAAAACGATCTGGACGAAGAGAACACCTTCGACGTGACGATTTCGACGCAGTTTTGATGCGATACCTTGTCCTCGCGTGTCTGATCTCTGTCGCATTTGGATATGCGCCCCCGGTTCGCGCCCAGGACGCGTCGTTCACGATCCCGCCGCCAATCCTGACAATCGACCAGGAACGGCTGCTGGCCGAAACCCGCCCGGGCGCCCGGCTGATCGCAGAGATCGAGGACCAAGCGCTCGCGCTTGCTCAGGAAAACGAGGCCATCGAGGCCGAACTGACACGCGAAGAGCGCGAACTGACCGAACAGCGCGCGAGCATGGAGCCGGCTGAGTTCCGCGCGCTTGCGGACGCCTTCGACGCCAAAGTCCAGGGCCTCCGCGCCGAGCAGGAAGAGAAAGCGCGTCAGGTCAATGAAGCTGGCGAACAGGCCCGACAGGCCTTTCTGGCGGATATTGCCGGTGTCATCTCAGACATCGTGCTCGAGCGGCGCGCGCTGGTTGTTCTGGACCGCCGCGACGTTTTCTTATCCGCGGACCGCATCGACATCACGAACGAGGCGATCCGAAGAGTGAATGCAGCAGCGGAGTGATAGGGCGGGCTCTCTTGTTGACAGTGCCTGGGCTTGCTACCGCGTATCTGACGAGAAGGAAGGATTGGCGATGAGCGACGCTTTGAAAACTGCGGATATCGACCTGATCCAGCGGATCCTGCCGCATCGGTATCCGTTCCTGCTTGTAGACCGGGTCGTTGACATCGACGGCACCGCCTCCGGGGTCGGGATCAAAAACGTGGCTATGAACGAGCCGCAGTTTACCGGGCACTTCCCCGGCATGCCCGTCTTTCCCGGGGTTCTGATGATCGAAGCCATGGCGCAAACGGCGGCGGTCGTGGTGGGCGTGGGGAACAATCTGGCGGACAAGGAATTCGGCGTCTTCTTCATGACGGTCGATGGCGTGAAATTCCGCCGCAAGGTCGTCCCCGGCGATCAACTGCGGATGGCAGTCGAGACCTTGCGCAGCGGCGGTCGCGTCTGGAAGTTCGCCGGAAAGGCGACGGTCGACGGCGAGCTCGCCTGCGAGTGCGAATTCAGCGCGATGATGGATATGCCCAAGTGAGCGTTGACCCTTCGGCGAGCATTCACCCTTCGTCGGTGATCGAAGATGGCGCCAGAATCGGGGGCGACGTGACAATCGGGCCGTTCTGCGTTGTTGGTCCTGAGGCAGAGCTGAAAGACCGAGTCGAGTTGAAGCCGCATTCTGTCGTCACTGGCCGCACGTTAGTGGGTGCCGACACGGTCATTTTTCCAGGCGCGGTCATTGGCGAGATCCCCCAGGACTTGAAGTTCAAGGGCGAGCGAAGCCGCCTTGTGATCGGCGCGCGGAACCGGATTCGCGAGGGCGTCACGATGAACACCGGCACCGAGGGGGGTGGCGGTGTCACGCGGGTTGGCGATGACTGCTTGTTTATGACAGGGGCCCATGTGGCCCATGACGCGCAGGTCGGCAACCGCGTGATCGTCGCCAATCAGGGCGCGATCGCCGGGCACTGCGTGATCGAGGATGACGTGATCATCGGCGGCTTGTCCGGCATTCATCAGTTCGTGCGCGTGGGCAAGGGGGCAATCATCGGCGCGGTTACGATGGTGACGAACGATGTCATCCCCCACGGGCTGGTGCAGGGGCCGAGGGGCAGGCTGGACGGGCTGAATCTGGTCGGTCTGAAGCGGCGTGGCGTGCCCCGAGAGGATATCACCGCGCTGAGGGCGGCCTTCCAGATGATGGCGCAAGGCGACGGCGCCTTTCAGGATCGCGCCCGCAGGCTCGGCGAGGAGACAGAGAGCTCCTATGTGCGCGAGATCGTCGAGTTCGTGCTGGGGGGGTCAGACCGCAATTTCCTGACGCCGGAGCGCTAGCATGCTTGCGCTGATCGCAGGCCGTGGTCGGTTGCCGGAAATTCTCGCGGAACGAACCGGGGCCGAGATTATCGGCCTGCGCGGGGTCTCTTATGACGCGTTGCGTCCTGAGAAAAACTACGGGATTGAAGCGCTTGGGAGCTTGATTGCGGATTGCGTCAGCGCGGGCGTGACGGCCGTCTGCTTCGCGGGCGGTCTGACCAGGGTTCCACTTGACCCGACGAAACTCGATCAGAAGACCCTGCCGCTGGTTCCAAGGATGATGGAGGCGCTGGCGGCCGGTGACGATGCAGCATTACGGACCGTGGTCGCCTTTTTCGAGGAGGCGGGCATCCGGACCGTGGGCGCCCATGAACTCTGCCCGGAGTTGCTGCCGGTGGCGGGCTCCTATGGCGGCGTCGCCCCCGATGGATTTGAGACAGATGCCGACAGGGGCTGGGAGGTCATCGCCGCGCTGGGCGCTGCGGATGTCGGCCAGTCCTGCGTCGTTCAAGACGGTCAGGTGCTCGCCGTGGAAGCCCTGTTCGGCACCGATTGGATGCTCGACAGCCTGAAAGACCGGCCCAGAGGGGCGGGCGGATTGCTCTGCAAGGCGGCTAAACCAGGCCAGGATCTGCGCGTCGATATGCCAACAGTTGGGCCTGACACCGTGCGAAAGCTTGCTGATCTGGGATTGAACGGACTCGTCATCAAATCGGGTGAGGTGATGGTGCTTGACCAGGAAGAGCCGTTCGCGCTGGCCCGAGCGCGCGGCCTCCTGTTCTGGGTGCGGGAATGACCTCGGACACGACACCGCCTCTCAGGCTATACCTTCTGGCGGGCGAGGCCTCGGGCGACCGTCTGGGCGCCGCGCTGATGCGTGGTTTGAAGTCGATTGCGCCGGACGTGGAGTTTCGAGGCGTCGCCGGACCGATGATGCAGGAAGAGGGGATGGTTAGCCTCTTCCCGATGAGCGAGTTGTCGGTCATGGGCATCGCCGAGGTGCTACCGCGATACCCCGCGCTCGTTAAGCGTCTCAACGAAGCGGCCGAGGACGTGATCGGCTGGCGCCCCGACGCTCTGGTGACGATTGACAGTCCGGATTTCTCGCTGCGGCTTGCCAAGCAGGTCAAAGAAAGCGCCGATATCCCGACGATCCACTACGTCGCGCCGTCGGTCTGGGCCTGGCGACCGGGCAGGGCGGAGAAGATGGCGCGCTCAATTGACCATGTCCTGGCGCTCCTGCCGTTCGAGCCCCCGCTCATGGAGGCGGCCGGGATGAGTTGCGACTTCGTCGGGCACCCGGTCGTCGCTGAGCCCGTAGCATCGGCGGAGGACATCGCCGCGTTCCGGAGCGAGACGGGACTTGGAGAGGCTGACGTCCTTCTGGTGCTTCCCGGGTCCCGGCGAACCGAGATAGAGCGGTTGCAGCATCCCTTTGGAGAGGCGCTGAAAACCCTCGCCGCCCGGCATCCTGATCTGCGCGTCGTAGTCCCTGCAGCGCCCGGATTGAGCGAGGATGTCGCGCGCTTCGTCAGGAGTTGGCCAGGCGACCCGGTTGTCATCGACACCGGCGCCACGGACGGGGCGGCGCGGAAACGAGCCGCGTTCGGGGCCGCGCGCCTTGCGCTCGCCGCGTCTGGTACAGTCTCGCTGGAGCTCGCAGCAACAGGGACGCCGATGGTGATCGCCTATGACATGAACTGGCTGTCCTGGAAGATCATGTCGAACCTGGCGCGCGTAGAAACGGTGACGCTGGTCAATCTGGTCTCCGAAACCCGCGAGGTGCCGGAATTCCTAGGCCCGGCCTGCAAGCCGGAGAGCATTGCGAGCGCGCTTGAGGCGCTCCTCAGCGACGAGGACGGAGTCGTGGCGCAGCGCGACGCAATGCGGGTCACCATGGAAAGGCTGGGGAAGGGAGGCGAGGCGCCGGGACACCGCGCCGCCGCTTCGGTGTTGAAAGCGCTCGATTACGCGCCGCGCCATATCCAGCCGCCACCCAGCACGCGGGTGCCGCCGGTCTCGTAGAAGACGCAGGCCTGCCCAGGCGAGACGCCCTCCTCGGGCGAGAGCAATTCGATCTCTGCTTCGGTTTCCGACAGCGGTCGGGCGATTGCCTCGGTCGGCGGCCGCGTTGACCGGACTTTCACAGACAAGGCCCATTCCTCCTGCGAGGAGAAGGGCGCGTCTCCCAGCCAGTTCACCTCCCGAACCGGCACCTTACGGGTGGAGAGCATGTCTTTCGGACCGACGATCACCCGCCGGTTCTCCACATCGAGCTTCACCACGTAGAGCGGCTCTTCCAACCCGCCGATCCCCAGACCGCGCCTCTGCCCGATCGTGTAGTGAATGACGCCTTTGTGCGCGCCCAGCACTCGCCCGTCCGCATGGACGATATCGCCGGGCTCGGCGGCTCCGGGACGCAGTTTCTCGATAACGCTGGCGTAGTCGCCATTCGGCACGAAGCAGATGTCCTGGCTATCGGGCTTGTCGGCAACGCCCAGCCCATGCGAAGCCGCGAGCGCGCGGGTTTCATCCTTGGATTCCAGATGCCCCAGCGGGAACCGGAGAAAGGCGAGCTGCTCCGGCGTCGTGGAAAACAGGAAATACGACTGATCCCGTGAGGCATCCGCCGCCATGTGCAGCTCCGGTCCGGCCTCACCCATCTTGCGTTGGATGTAGTGGCCGGTCGCCATGCAGTCGGCGTCGAGATCCTTGGCGGTCGCCAGCAGGTCTTTGAACTTCACCCGCTCATTGCAACGGATGCAGGGCACCGGGGTGGCGCCGGATAGGTAGCTGTCGGCGAACTCGTCGATCACCGCGTCGCGGAAGATGTTCTCATAGTCCAGCACATAATGGGGAAAGCCCATGTCCTCAGCGACCCGGCGGGCATCGTGAATATCGATCCCAGCGCAACAGGCGCCCTTCTTGGCCAGCGCCGCGCCGTGATCGTAAAGCTGCAGGGTTACGCCCACGACATCATAGCCTTCGCGCGCGAGCTCCGCCGCCACGACCGAGCTGTCGACTCCGCCGGACATGGCCACGACGACGCGGGTCTCCGAAGGCGGTTTCGGAAACCCGAGGGAATTCAGTGCCTCGCTCCGGTCGAGCGCCATGGGAAAGGGTCCGATGCTGGTCAGGAGTCGGGCGCAATATAGGAAAATGCCGCGCAGTCTCAAGTGGAGGCTTCACCGCCGGTTAAACCCTTGGGGCCATAGTGCTTCCCCGTGACGAGCCGCGAGGATGTGCGATGTATCTCAAGAAGGTTGACGGGCCGAGGGCGGTGGCGCTCCCCGATGGCACCGTCATGACCCGCGCCGACCTGCCCGACCCGAAGACTCGGCGCTGGGTGGCGAGCCGCAAGGCTGCGGTCGTCCGGGCCGTCGAAGGCGGGCTGATCACCCGCGAGGACGCGTTGAAGACCCATGGCTTGTCGGGGGAGGAGTTGGATGCATGGCAATCTACGGTTGAAAAACATGGAGAATCAACGCTGAAAGCGACGTCTATTCAGCGCTATAAACAACTTTAGGTTGTAATATTAATTTCAAGCCTGGCAACCGGCAATTAACCATTGATCTGCAATTCTGCTGCCAGAATGGGATGACTGCGGAGAACTGATATGCGCGTACTCTTGGTCGAAGACGATCCGACGACCTCGCGCAGCATCGAACTGATGCTGACCCACGCCAACCTCAACGTCTATGCGACCGACCTGGGGGAGGAGGGGATCGATCTCGCCAAGCTCTACGACTATGACTTGATTCTGCTGGATCTCGACCTGCCCGACATGGACGGCCACGACGTGCTGCGGCAGCTCCGCCTCGCCCGGGTCGAGACGCCGATCCTGATTCTCACGGGCTCGGACGACACCGAGAACAAGGTAAAGGGCTTCGGCTTCGGCGCCGACGACTACCTGACCAAGCCATTCCAACGCGAAGAGCTGGTCGCACGCATCCACGCCATCATCCGCCGGTCCAAGGGCCACGCCCAATCCGTCATCCGCACCGGCAAAGTCGCTGTGAACCTTGACGCGAAAACGGTCGAGGCGGAGGGACGGGCGGTGCATCTGACGGGCAAAGAATACCAGATGTTCGAGCTGCTCTCGCTCCGGAAAGGCACGACGCTGACCAAGGAGATGTTCCTGAACCACCTTTACGGCGGCATGGACGAGCCCGAGTTGAAGATCATTGACGTGTTCATCTGCAAGCTTCGTAAGAAACTCAGCGAAGCCACCGACGGCGACAACTACATCGAAACGGTCTGGGGGCGGGGCTATGTGCTGCGCGACCCCGAGCCGGTCAACGACGACTCTCGGATCGCCATCAGCGCCTGACCCGACCCGCCTCAAAGCCCGGCTGGACCTTGTCCGGCGCGCCGCCTATCCATGCGCATGGGGTTGGCGGAGGGGTCCATGGCGAACGCACCGGATGTCGCGACACTCAATAAGGACGAAGCGCGAACGGAGCTTGCCCGGCTCGCCGCTGTGATCGCGGCGGCCAACGAAGCGTATTACCGCAAAGACTCGCCGGAGCTTTCGGATGCCGAGTTCGATGCGCTAAAGCAGCGGAACGCGGCGATCGAAGCGGTGTTCCCCGATCTCAAGCGACCAGATTCTCCGAGCGAGCAGGTCGGTGCGGCACCTTCGGATGGATTCCAGAAGGTGACGCATCGGGTGCCGATGCTGTCTCTCGGCAACGCCTTTGACGACGAGGACGCGCGCGAGTTCGATCGCTCGATCCGAAAATACCTCGGCCTCGGCGACGAGGCGCCGCTCGCCTACACCGCTGAGCCGAAGATCGACGGGCTGTCGCTTGCCCTGCGTTATGAAGATGGCTCCCTGGTCTACGCCGCAACGCGGGGCGATGGCCGTGAGGGCGAGAACGTCACTGCCAACGCCCGCACGATTGAGGACATTCCGCAGAGCCTCACCAACGCGCCCGCAGTTCTCGAGGTGCGGGGCGAAGTCTATATGTCCCACGCCGATTTCGCCGCGTTGAACGAGCGGCAGCAAGAAGACGGCGGCAAGACCTTCGCCAACCCAAGAAACGCCGCCTCCGGCTCACTGCGCCAGCTCGACCCGCGCGTGACCGCCGCGCGTCCGCTCCGGTTCTTTGCCTATGCCTGGGGCGATTTGAGCGCGCCATTGGCGGAGACCCAATATGGGGCGATCGCGCGCCTTGCCGAGCTTGGATTCTCGACCAATCCACTGACCGAACGCTGCGACGGGTCGGACGCTTTGCTGACCCATTACCGCAAGATCGAAGCCGGCCGCGCTACGCTCGGCTATGACATCGACGGCGTGGTCTACAAGGTCGACGATCTGGCGCTCCAGACCAGGCTCGGGTTCCGGTCGACGACGCCCCGATGGGCGATCGCGCATAAGTTCCCGGCGGAAACCGCCTGGACCCGGCTTGAGGCCATCGACATCCAGGTCGGACGCACCGGCGCGCTCAGCCCAGTGGCCCGCCTTACGCCGGTGACGGTGGGCGGAGTCGTAGTGTCGAACGCCACGCTCCACAACGAGGACTACATCGCCGGGCGTGACGCCAACGGGGCGCCGATCCGCGACGGCAAAGACATCCGCGTCAGTGACTGGGTTCAGGTTTACCGCGCTGGCGACGTGATCCCGAAGGTGGCGGATGTCGATCTTTCCAAACGTCCCGACGACGCCGCGCCCTACCAGTTTCCGGAGGTCTGTCCGGAATGCGGCTCGGTCGCCATTCGCGACGACGGCGACGCCGTGCGGCGCTGCACCGGCGGCCTCATCTGCCCGGCGCAAGCCGTTGAGAAGCTGAAACACTTCGTGTCCCGCGCCGCCTTCGACATCGAGGGGCTCGGCGCCAAGCAGGTTGAACAGTTCTTCACGGACGGATGGATAAAAGAGCCTGCGGACATCTTTACATTGGAGGCGCGGTTCGGCGCTGGCGACACGCCGCTCTCCGACCGTGAGGGATGGGGGCGCAAATCTGCAGAGAACCTCTTCGCGGCGATCGAGGAGCGGCGGACCATACCGCTCAACCGGCTGATCTTCGCGCTTGGCATCCGTCACGTCGGCGAAAGCGCGGCCATGCTGCTCGCGCGGCACTATGGCGGCTGGGACCGTTTTGAGACGGCCATGAGCGGCGCGGTCATCGGCCAAGGCGAGGTCTGGGAGGATCTGACCGCCATCGACGGCGTCGGGCAGGTCATGGCGACCTCGCTGGTCACCACGTTCCAGCAAGAACGTGAGCGCGAGGTGATCTGGCGCCTCTCGGAGATGCTGAACGTCGAGGACGTCGAAGCGCCCGACACGGCGGGCAGTCCGGTTGCCGGCAAGACGGTTGTCTTCACAGGAACGCTCGAGAAAATGACCCGCGCCGAGGCCAAGGCGCGTGCTGAGGCCTTGGGCGCGAAGGTCTCCGGGTCCGTCTCGGCCAAGACCGACCTTGTCGTCGCCGGGCCCGGCGCGGGATCGAAGGCGAAAAAGGCGGAAGAGCTTGGCATCGAGATGATTGACGAGGACGGCTGGCTCGAGCTGATCGAGGCCGGATGACGGGGCGGCCGGAAATCCTTTGGCCGCTCTTCGCCGACCTGCAAAGCCTGCCGGGCGTGGGACCGCAATCCGCCAAGCTCTTCCCGAATCTCGACATCCAGACCCCGAAGGACTTGATCTTCACCCTGCCGCATTCCGTCATCGATCGGCGGCCTGCCGAGCGGATTGCGGACCTGCCAGAGGGATCTACCGCGACGATCGCCGTTCGCGTCGAACGGCACCACCCACCCCGAACCAAGGGCCGGCCCTGGCGCGTCGATGTCTCGGACGGCGACAGCGCCTTTCAGCTGGTGTTCTTCCATGGACGTGGCGAATACCTGAAAAAACAGCTGCCCGAAGGCGAGGCCCGCGTCATCTCGGGTAAGGTGGAGACCTTCGATGGCGTCCGGCAAATCGTGCATCCCGACTACATCCTCCGACCAGGCGAGGAGGATCAGCTGCCCGAGTTCGAGCCGGTCTATCCGCTGACCCAGGGCATTTCGCAAAAGCTGATGGCGAAGGCGATCGACGCCTCAATGGCGCTGGCGCCGGACCCGCCGGAATGGGCGGACGGGGCGCTCGTCGCCTCGCGCAACTGGCCCGGATGGAATGAGGCGCTACAGGCGGCGCATAATCCTTCTTCGATGGCGGTCATCTCGCCTGCCTCTCCGGCCCATGAAAGGCTGGCTTATGACGAGTTCCTGGCGCATCAGCTGACGCTCGCGCTCGCCCGCAAGGAGCGGCGGCGGTCGAAAGGGCGCGTGACGAAGGGAACGGGCGCGCGGCAATCCAAGGCGCTTGCGGCGCTTCCCTACCAGCTGACCGGCGCGCAGGAGCGCGCCGCGCGAGAGATCGCGGAGGACATGGGCGGTCCGGCGCGGATGAACCGGCTATTGCAGGGCGATGTCGGCGCCGGAAAGACGGTCGTCGCGCTCTTGTCGCTACTGGTGGCCGTCGAAGCGGGCGGGCAGGGCGTCCTAATGGCGCCCACTGAGATTCTCGCCCGACAGCATCTATCGGGACTGAAGCCCTTTGCCGAGGCGGCAGGCGTGGTCATTGAGATCCTTACTGGTCGCGACAAGGGCAAGGAGCGTCAGGCGAAGCTCGCCGCGCTGGCCGCAGGAAGCATCCATGTTCTCGTCGGCACCCACGCGGTGTTTCAGGACGATGTGGTTTTCCACGACCTCAGGCTCGCGATCATCGACGAGCAGCACCGGTTCGGCGTCGCTCAGAGAATGGCGCTCGGCGCCAAAGGCGACAGCGTTGACGTGCTGGTCATGACGGCGACGCCGATTCCAAGATCCCTCAACCTGACTCAGTACGGCGACATGGATGTGTCGATCCTGGATGAGAAGCCGCCGGGCCGCTCGCCCGTCACGACCGCGCTGATCTCGATGTCGCGGATGGACGAAGTGATCGAGCACCTGCGCGGCGCGCTTGAGGAGGGACGCCAGGCCTATTGGGTCTGCCCTCTGGTGGAGGAGAGCGAGACGGTCGATCTCACCGCCGCCGAGGACCGGTTCAAAGCGCTCAGGGCGGCGTTCGGCGACTCGCTTGTCGGGCTGGTCCACGGACAGATGCCGCATGCGGACCGGGACGCCGGGATGGCGCGCTTCGTCTCAGGCGAGACGCAAGTACTCGTCGCGACGACCGTGATTGAGGTCGGCGTCGACGTGCCCAACGCCTCTATCATGGTAATCGAGCGCGCGGAGAACTTCGGCCTGGCCCAGCTTCATCAGCTGCGCGGCAGGGTCGGACGCGGCGCGGCGGAGTCGACCTGTCTCCTGATGTTTCAGACGCCTTTGTCCGAGGGCGGGCGCAAAAGGCTGGAGATTCTGCGTGAGACAGAGGACGGGTTTCGCATCGCCGAGGAGGACCTCGTGATGCGAGGCGCGGGCGATGTGCTCGGCACCGCGCAATCCGGCCTGCCGCGCTTCCGCATCGGGGATTTGGAGAGCCAGGCGGCGCTGATGGCGGTCGCGCGGGATGACGCGCGCCGGTTGATCGAGACGGATCCGTCCCTGACCTCCGAACGGGGCATCGCCGCGCGAACCCTGTTATGGCTCCACGAAAAGGATAAAGCGATCCGTATGATTTCAGTAGGTTAATCTGTACTAACTCATTTTGTTCGCTTTTGTTCTCAAAAAGTTCTTTACTTGGGCGCTCCAATTTGAGAACAAAGTGTTAACACAGCAGCCCGCCCGCTGCCTGACCTGAACGAAGGACATTGACCGATGCAGGATTTGAAAGCCGCTATCGCCCGCAGCCCCGGTTTGCTCGCTCAAGACTTCGCAGGCGCCGCCGCGCTTGCCCTGATCCTCATCGTCGGGCTGAATCTGCCTGTCCTGATGTGAACCCTCTGCCTGCGGTCTGGAAGACCGGCCACGCATCCTGTCCCCATTTGTGATGCACTGACCTGTCCCAAACACGGCTCTGTCCCGAGCCGCTGCCGGTCCCGAACCAGATACGCCACTGACGCCGCCTTCCTCACGGATGCGCGGCGTCTTTTTTTGTCAGGCGCAGCTTTGCCGGGCTTCGGCCTCGCCCGCCGCTTCCGCCGTGGCTTCAAGCGCCAGAAGGATCGAGGCGTGCCGGTTCTTGAAATCGCGCGCCGGCACGAGGACGGAATAGTCATCGAAAGGCGGGGCGGGGACTTCGCCGTCTTCCTTGAGCATGGCCCTCAGATCATCCCGCGCGGCCTCGATCTCGGCCCGTGTCCGTCCGATCACGTTCGCCGCGAGAATGGCGGCCGAAGCCTGGCCCAAGGCGCAGGCTTTCACGTCCTGACCGAAGCGCGAGATGCGCCCGTCGGTCACGTCCAAATCTACCGTCACCGTGGAGCCGCAGAGCGGCGAACGCTTCTTCACGGTCGCTTCCGGGCTCTCAAGACGCTCGGCCAGCGGGATGTCCGCGGCGAGCTCCAGAATGCGTCCGGAGTAAAGCTTTATGAGGTCGGTGTCGGCCATCGGTTTCCTTGCGCGTTCCGCCCCATTATCTAGGACCCTCAGCCATCGAAGAAAAGGATTCGCTCCATGGCATTCGAACCCACGACGCTTCGTTACGACAGTCAGGGGCTGATTCCGGCGATCGCGCAGGATGCCGAGACGGGCGAGGTTCTGATGATGGCCTGGATGAACGAAACCGCGGTTCGGGCGACGCTTGAGACCGGGCGTGTGACCTATTGGTCGCGGTCCCGTCAGGCGCTCTGGATTAAGGGCGAGACCTCGGGCCACACGCAGGAGCTTGTCGACTTCCGGTTCGACTGCGACGAGGACTGCCTGCTCTTGCAGGTCCGCCAGACCGGCCCCGCGTGCCATACGAACCGGCGGTCGTGTTTCTATCGCGCCGTTCGCGGTGGTGAAGTTGAGGAGTTGATGACGCCAATCGTCTGAGCGTCAGAGCCCGACCATCCGGCGGACATCCTGGGCGGAGTGCCCCGCCTCCCGGAACGACCGTACCGATCGGGCGTCGTCGCGCTTGGCGAGCCTTTTGCCGGCCTCGTCCCGGATCAACTGGTGATGGTGATAGCGAGGCGTGGGCAGATCGAGCAGGCGTTGCAGGATCACGTGGATCTTCGTGGCTTCGAACAGGTCTTCGCCCCGGATGACGTCCGTGACGCCTTGCGCGGAATCATCGAGGACCACGGAAAGATGATAGGAGGTGCCCATGTCCTTCCGCGCCAGAACCACATCCCCGATCTGTTCCACCGCCTCCCAGGCGCGGACGCCGACCCGCTCTTCGCCGCCGCCCGCGATCCGTCCGGTCTCAACAAAGCTGCAATCTCCCGCCTCAGATACGGCCATCGCCATATCAAGGCGCAAGGCGACGCCGTCGGGAACAGGCGCCTCCACCGTTGCCGCCTTGCGCACCCGGCAGGTGCCCGGATAGACCACCCCGTCCGGGCCGAAAACCGGCGTGCCTTCGTGCGGCGCCGCCACCGCTTCCAGGACATCCCGGCGGTTGCAGGTGCAGGCGAAGAGAAGACCGCGCCGCCAAAGGTCTTCCAGCGCCGCGCGATAGGCGCTGAGGCGCTCCGACTGGCGCATAACCGGCGTTTCCCAATCAAGGCCCAGCCAACGCAGATCCTCAAAGATCAGCGCCTCCCATTCAGGCCGGGATCGCGAGCGGTCGATATCCTCGATCCGAAGCAAGAACCTTCCACCCCGCTCTCGCGCCATGTCATGGGCCAGCATCGCCGAATAGGCGTGGCCCAGATGAAGCGGTCCGGTGGGCGAGGGCGCGAAGCGCGTGATCACGTCTTTTTCAGGATATAGACCGTCGAGCGCATGTTCTTGCCCGGAAGATGCGGCCCATCCTCCTCGAACACCAGCTCGATGTCCGGGGCGAGGCAGGCGATGTCGAGCCGCTCGGTATAGGCGCGGTCGGCCATCGTCGCTTCGTTGAAGGAGAAGGCCAGCAACCCGCCGGCGCCAAGCGCGTCCACGAGCATGTCGAGCGTCTCCGGCGGGGCGGCGCCGAGGCTGACCACGCCGGCTGCGGCGATGATGGCGTAATCTGCACGCTTCACGTGCCCCATGCTCCCCGGCGTCCCGATCCAGACCTGGCGATAGACCTCGCGCGCCTCGGCGGCGGCCAGCATCTCGGGCGAGATATCGGTGCCGTCGATCACGTCGAACCCCACAGCCTTCAGCGCCATGCCGGAAAGCCCCGTGCCGCAGCCGAAATCCAAAACCGGCTTTTCGACATTGGCGCCGGATTGGCGAAGCGCGAGCGCCAGGCGGGCAGGGGTGGCGTAGCCCCAGGCGGCGACATCCGCGTCATAGGTAGCCGCCCAATCGGCGTAGATTTTCTGAGTCTCCTCAACGGAGTGCCGGGTCCAAAGCCCCTGCGTCTTATCGTCTGTCATGGCCGCAAACTTATGCGCGATGGTGCCGCGGGTCGAAAGGAAATCCTACTCGGCGGCAAGATTCTGTTCGCTGCCGCCTAGCCAGGCGGTCCAATCGGCTTTGGCGCGATCGGTGTAGGCCTTATAGCGCTCACGCCGTCCGCGCCGGCCGCCTTTGGCCTCAACAGGCGGGAAAAGCCCGAAGTTGACATTCATCGGCTGGAAGGTCTTCGCATCCGCCCCTCCCGTGATGTGCGTGAGAAGCGCGCCTGTTGCGGTGGCAGAAGGGATGTCCTCTAACGAACGGCCCTGGATCTCCGCAGCCGCCATCCGTCCCGCCACAAGCCCCATCGCGGCGGATTCGACGTAGCCTTCAACGCCCGTGATCTGACCCGCGAAGCGAATATTGGGACGGCTCTTGAGACGCATTTCCTGATCGAGCAGGCGCGGCGAGTTGAGAAACGTGTTCCGGTGAATGCCGCCAAGACGCGCGAATCGCGCGTCCCGCAAGCCCGGAATCATCTTGAATACATCCGTTTGCGCCCCGTACTTCATCTTGGTTTGAAATCCGACGATGTTGTAGAGCGTCCCGAGCGCGTTGTCCTTCCTGAGTTGGACCACCGCGTAGGGCTTGGTTTCGGGATCATGGGCGTTGGTCAGGCCGACAGGCTTCATTGGCCCGTGGCGTAAGGTCTCGCGACCGCGCTCCGCCATCACTTCAATAGGCAAGCAACCGTCAAAATAGCCCGCCGTCTCGCCCGGTTTGAATGCGGTCTTGTCGGCCGCGAGGAGCGCGTCGATGAAACTTTCGTATTCCTCGCGATCCATCGGGCAGTTGATATAGGCCTTCCGCTCAGCCTCGGTCGCGCCCTTGTCGTAGCGCGACTGCTCCCAGGCTACCGACATGTCGATGCTCTCAGCATAGACGATGGGCGCGATCGCGTCAAAGAAGGCCAGGCTCTCCTCCCCGGTTTCCCGAAGGATCGCGTCGGCGAGGGCGCCGGAGGTCAGAGGGCCGGTCGCGATGATCCAGCGGCCCTCGTTCGGAAGCTCGCGGATCTCGCCATGCTCTACGGTGATATTCGGATGCGCCGCCAGGCGGCTGGTCACGTCGTCTGAGAAAGCTTCCCGATCCACGGCGAGCGCGCCGCCGGCCGGCACCCTGTGCCTGTCGCCCATTTCGATGATGAGACCGCCGGCCGCCCGCATCTCCCAGTGCAGAAGACCGACCGCGTTCTGCTCGTCATCATCCGAGCGGAACGAGTTGGAGCAGACCATCTCCGCAAGCTTGCCAGTCTTGTGGGCGAAGGTTTCAACCTCGGGACGCATCTCGTGGATCACCACCGAGACGCCCAGATTGGCCGCCTGCCAGGCGGCTTCGCTGCCGGCGAGACCTCCGCCGATAATGTGAAGGGTGTTTTCCATGCCCCGCGCTTAACGCCGCATGGCCGGTTTGGAAAGGGTCAGGTGACGCGCGCGAGGTCGAGGTCTCTGCGGTATAGCTCGGCATCCTGTTTCGCGGACTGGCTCTCACTCGTCCGATCGGACCGCATGAAGGACGCCTTGGTCGAGATGCGCCGCCGGTGCCGCTGAAACTCGGGCGCGGGGTCTCCCGCGATCCGCTCCGCGTCCGCATAGGTCAGTATAAGCGCGCCGATCAGCGCGAGATCGCGCCAGAACGCGCCGAGCTCGTCGACCGGCGCGGAGAGCATCGTCAAATAGCTGGCCCAGAACATCGCGATCGCTAAAAGCAAGGCTGCAGCCCGACGATGGACGCCCAGAAGGATCATTGCGGCCAGGCCGAAAACCGCCCCGCTTGTCAGGACACGCGCCGGCAGGTCGGGCAGGAACGGACCGGCAAGAACCGAGACATCTGTTCCGCTGATGACGCCGAGGGAGAGCGCCATGAAGTAGGAGACAATCAGCAGTCGAACGACAGCATGACCGGTGAGAAGTTCGAAGTTCCGACGGGCGGCAGCCTTCCGCATTGTCGAGTTTCCCGTTCTGACGGACGCACATCGCCCGGTGACACTCGACACGTCGCGCACCCACCACAGGTCGAACCCGTGGCCCGAGGAGCAATGTTCCGGGCAAGTGCGGCGAATGCGAGGTCAGGGCGCGGAAATTCGCCGGCAGGAATGCGGCGAAAACGCGGCGGCTATTGCAGTCCCCGCCGAACCAAACCGGCCACGGGATCATATGTTCTGAACGGGCGGGTGGCGGGGTCGACTCCGCCCAAACGCCCGAGCGCGATGGATATGCCGGCGCTCAGCCGTGTGGCCGAAGGCGCGCCGTCTCGACCAGAGAGATCGGAGTGCGATAGCCCTCCCCAAAGCCCCCAGAACGCGCCCTCGGGGCTGTAGGTCACCGTCAGACTGGCCTCGGTCCCGACGGCGCGAAATGCCGCTTCGTCGAACTCGACCGCGTCGAAAGCGCCTTCCACAAGCAGGCCCGGCGCGAGTTCTCGCGCGAACGAAAGGCCGCCGTAGATGTAGTCGAGCCCGTCGTTGTCTACCTTGCCCAGTCCGGTCCGCCCCGCGATCGCGGTGCGTTCGCCAAGTGGCAGCTGCCCCTCGATTCCGGCGCTCGCCCAGGCGAGCGACCGGCCGTCGACATCAGAGAACTGGAAATGGAAACCGTATTTCTGGCCCGGAACCGGATCCATGTAGAGATGCGCGTCGACGCGCCCGATCGTGCCATTCGCGGTATCTTCGAATGCCAGCCCGCCTTGCAGGCCGTGCGCCTCGGTGATCGCGTTGTCCACCGCAAAGGATGTCCGTGTCCGCACGTCGCCGCCCTCATCCTGAACAAACCCCAGTTGAATTTCAGCGCCGCTGATGCCGAGACTGCTTTCGGCGAATGCGGGTTGGGCGGCGAGAAGCCCCAAAACCAAGACAGTCGTCCTCATGAAACCCCCGAAGACCGATACGCCACCACCACGCTCCGGGGATCGCAGAAGTTCTTGGTTAAGAAAAGTATAATCTTAATAGATGGTTAACGGACGCGCCGGATATCAGGATCTAGAAACACGCAATCCGGCGGTCCGATCAGCTCTCTTCGTCTTCGGCGTCCTCGTCGCTCTCGGCGATCCACGCGACCGAGACAACCTCCTCGCCCGCCGCCGTGTTGAACACCCGAACGCCCCCTGCCGCGCGGGAGCGGAACGAGATGTCCTGCACCGGCACGCGGATCGACTGTCCGGTCGATGTCGCCAGCATGATCTGATCCGACACCTCGACCGGGAAGCTCGTAATCAGGGGCCCGCCGCGCATGGCCGCATCCATGGCGCGGACGCCTTGCCCGCCGCGACCGCGCACCGGGTAGTCATGGCTGGATGACAGCTTCCCGGCGCCCTGGACCGTGATCGTCAGGATCAGGTCTTCCGCCGCCGACATCTCGGCATAGCGCTCGGGCGAGAGCGCCACATCCGCCGCCGTCTCCTCGTCGTCGGCCTCCGGCTCCTCGGTGTCGCCCGCGACGGCCCGGCGCATCTTCAGATAGGCGGCGCGGTCTTCGGGCGAGGCTTCGAAATGCCGGATCACCGACATGGACACGACCGTGTCGTCTTCGGCCAGACGGATTCCTCGCACCCCCGTCGAATCGCGGCCCTTGAAGACCCGGACGGCGGTGGTCGGGAAACGGATCGCGCGCCCGCCCGCCGTGATCAGCATCACATCATCCTCCTCGGAGGCGATCCGCGCGTTCACAAGGCTCACGCCCTCGGGCAGTTTCATCGCGATCTTGCCGTTGGATTTCACGTTGGTGAAATCGCTGAGCGCATTCCGCCGCACGTCGCCCGTCGATGTGGCGAAAACGATCTGCAACTCGTCCCACTCGTCCTCGTCGCGATCGACCGGCATCATCGCGGCGATGGAGACGCCGGTCGGGATCGGCAGGATGTTGACGATCGCCTTGCCGCGCGAGGTGCGTCCGCCAAGCGGCAGGCGCCAGGTCTTCAGCTTGTAGGCCATGCCGTCGGTCGTGAAGAACAAGAGCTGCGTGTGGGTGTTCGCCACGAAGAGTGTCGTGACGACGTCGTCCTCCTTCAACTCCCCCCCGGACAGGCCTTTGCCGCCGCGTTTCTGTGCGCGGTAATCGGCTAGCGGCGTGCGCTTGATGTAACCGGACTGCGTGACCGTCACGACCATATCCTCGCGCTCGATCAGGTCCTCGTCTTCCATGTCGCCCGACCATTCGGAGATCTCCGTGCGACGCGGCACGGCGAATTGCTCTTTGACGTCTTGGAGCTCGTCCGAGATGATCGCCATGATCCGCTCGCGCGAGGAGAGGATGTCGAGGTAGTCCTTGATCTTGGCCGCAAGCTCCTCGAGCTCGTCCGTGACCTCCTTGACGCCGATCTGGGTCAGGCGCTGAAGCCGCAGATCGAGGATCGCGCGGGCTTGGGTTTCGGACAGGAAGTACGTGCCATCCTCGTTCAGCTTGTGGGTCGGGTCGTCGATCAGCTGGATGTAGCCGGCGATGTCCATAGCGGGCCAGCGCCGCTCCATCAGCTTCTGCCGAGCCTCCGCGCCATCGGCCGAGGCGCGGATGGTCGCCACAACCTCGTCCACGTTCGAGACCGCGACGGCCAGACCGCAGAGCACATGGCTCCGCTCACGCGCCTTGCGCAACTCGAAAGCGGTTCTTCGGGCCACAACTTCCTCGCGGAAGTCGATGAAATGGGTGAGGAAATCGCGGAGCGTCAGTGTTTCGGGCCGGCCCCCATTCAGCGCAAGCATGTTGCAAGCGAAAGACGTTTGCATCTGACTGAAGCGCCAGAGCTGGTTCAGCACCACATCCGGCGTCGCATCGCGTTTCAGCTCGATCACAACGCGCACGCCGACGCGGTCCGACTCGTCCTGAATGCCGCTGATGCCCTCGATCTTCTTGTCGCGCACCAGATCCGCGATGCGCTCGATCATCGACGCCTTGTTCACCTGATAGGGGATCTCATCGAGGACAATGGCGTAACGGTCTTTCCTCACCTCCTCGATCCGGGTCTTGGCGCGGACGATGACGCTGCCGTTGCCTTCCAGATAGGCCTTCCGCGCCCCTGAACGGCCTAGGATCGTACCGCCGGTCGGGAAGTCCGGACCGGGCACGTACTCCATCAATCGTTCTGTCGAGAGATCCGGGTCTTCGATAAGCGCCAGCGTCGCGTCTACAACCTCGCCCAGATTATGCGGCGGAATACGCGTCGCCATGCCAACGGCGATGCCTTCGGCGCCGTTCACCAGGATGTTCGGGTAACGCGCAGGAACGACCGTCGGCTCCTGGCGCTTACCGTCGAAGCTGTCCTGGAAGTCAACTGTGTCTTTCTCGATGTCATCGAGAAGCACCCTCGCTGCCTTGTCGAGCCGCGCTTCGGTGTAGCGGAAAGCAGCTGGGGGATCGCCGTCCATCGAACCGAAATTGCCCTGACCGTCGATCAGGGGCAGAGACATCGAGAAGTCCTGCGCCATCCGGACGAGCGCGGCGTAAATCGCGCTGTCACCGTGCGGGTGGTAGTACCCCATGACTTCGCCCACGGGCGTCGCCGACTTGTTGTAGGACTTGTCGTGCGTGTAGCCCTTGTCGTTCATATGGAACAGAATCCGCCGGTGGACTGGCTTCAATCCATCGCGCAGATCGGGGATCGCCCGGCTCACGATGACCGACATCGCGTAGTCGAGATAGGACGCCCGCATCTCGTCCTCGATCGAGATGCTCGGCCCGTCGTGCCGCGGGCCCTCCGGCATCATTTCATCCATGTTTTCTGGGGGTTCCGGAGTGTCGGACAAGGTCTGCTCGCTTTTTCTTCAGGCCCCAATATCTGGGCTATTTCATTCTACCAGACCACAAGAGATAGGTGCAACGGGCGTTTCCGAAATGCCTGTCAGCCGACTCTATAGAGTGATAACACCCTGTTATTATTGAAAAGTTAGCCCGGCTGTGCCTCAATTCGGAAAAGAGCAGTTTGAGAGGTGACCATGGGTGTTTCGGAAACCGAGCTGATGCTCAAGGGATACGGGCTTACAACCGCCGAGCTTTACTACCGGATGCCGGACTTTCAGAACGTCCTCAATACCTTCATCTGGCAGGATTACGACATCGCGCCGGACCATCCGAAGCTGTTCGAATTCATCGAATACTGGCAGGACAAGATCGAAGGCCCGCTGCACTCCGTCCGCTTTGTTCACCGCAAGAAGATCGCGGCGGGCGAGTGGCGGAACATCACGGGCGAGTTCACGCTGAACTGACTTCCTTGTTCCGAAGCGCCACGATCCAGAGCAGCATTAGCCCGTAGGAGATGATCGCGTTCCAGCTCGCCATGCTGAGCCCGAGAAACGCCCAGGCGACTTCGTCGCACATGACGATATTCACTGGCGTGTCGAGCGACAGAAGCTCAGCGCCCGTCATCTCCGCCATCGAGCTCGAGCCGCCGCTGCAAGAGGCCGGACCCTCCCACCAGCCTTGCTCGACGCCGGTGTGGTAAACCCCGATCCCGGCGGTCGCCAGCGCGCCCAAAGCGCCCGCGAGCCCCCAGATGAAGAGTGGACCGGTCAGAACAACCAGCGCACCCGCCGCGACAGCCGCGCCGTGCGGCCAGCGCTGCCAGATGCACATCTGACAGGGCGCGTAGCCCGCCAGCTGAAACGCAAACGCGCCCAAGAGAAGCGCGAGCGAGCCGGCGGCGGCGAGATACATGAGGTTGGCGCGTGTCACAGGAACCTGATCGCGTAGAACCCGCCGATGAGCAGAATGATGAACACTGTGAAGAGTAACCCGAGGTACTTTTCGATAAACAGGCGAATTGGCGCGCCGAATTTCCAGAGAAGCGCCGCTACGATGAAGAAGCGGAACCCGCGCGCGATAATGGACGAGATCACGAAGACCGGGATCGACAGGCCGGTCCAGCCCGACATGATCGTGATGACCTTGTAAGGGAAGGGCGTGACGCCTGCGAACAACACGGCCCACGCGCCATATGCATTGAACCGCTCATTGAACTCCAAGACGCTGTCTGTCTTGCCGTAGAAGTCCAGGACGGGCTGGCCCACGGCCTCGAACACGAACGCGCCGATCGCGTAGCCGGCAAGACCGCCGAGAACGGATGAGACAGTCGCGACGCCCGCGATCAGAAACGCCCGTTTCGGCGCTGCGATGATCATCGGGATCATCAGGATGTCGGGCGGAATCGGAAAGACCGAGCTTTCGATGAAGGCGACGAACGCCAAAGCCCAAAGCGCCCGCGGATGGGCGCTAAGCGCAAGGGTCCAGTCGTAGAGTCTTCTGATCATCGCCTGCCTCGTCCGGCTCAAGAGCCACGCCCGCGCGTCGCCGTCAAGGCGCAAGCGGACGCAGGCGCGGCGGTGTGTCGGGAATGGAGCAACGCAGCGGAAAAAGCGCTGACAGGAAGAGAGGCGCCGGCCTTTGGCGCTTTCCCTTGTGCCCGGGGCGGGTTAAGAGAAACGCGGTGCGCCCGAGTGGCGGAATGGTAGACGCAGCGGATTCAAAATCCGCCGATGGCAACATCGTGCGAGTTCGAGTCTCGCCTCGGGCACCACTCATCCCCAAGGCCAAGTGTCGCGTCGAATCCGGATGTCGGGACCTTGCAAATCCGGAGATTGCGTGGCCAGAAGGGCGGATGAGACGTTTTTTCTGCGCCCTGGCGCTTCTTGTCGCCTGCGTTCGGCCCGCCGCCGCCGAAGACGTGACGATCGCGGTCGCGTCCAATTTTCTGTCGACGGCGGAGCGGCTGGTTGAGGTTTTCGAGGCGGCGTCCGGCCATGATGCGACTATCGCGCATGGCTCGACCGGGCAGATCTACGCCCAGATCGTCTCTGGCGCCCCGTTTGACGTGTTTCTCGCCGCCGATGCCCAGCGACCCGCTCTGCTTCGACAGGATGGGCTTGCCGAAATGACGCGCACCTACGCTTTAGGCAAGCTGGTCTTGGTCTCCCGAATACCGGTCACGGAAGACTCGATCTCGGAGGCCTTCGCCGGTCAGAACGTCGCGCTCGCCGATCCGATCGTCGCGCCCTACGGCCTGGCCTCTACATCGGCGATGGAGCGGCTGCGTTTGGATACCGCAACCTTCCAGCCAATTCTCGTCGCCAATGTCGCGCAGGTCGCGACGGTCTTCGCCACCGGCAACGCCGATTTCGCCTTCATCGCCGAAGCGCTGCTGCCGCGCCTTGCGGCCGATCACGTGCTCCCGCTTGCCGGCAAGCACCCGCCCATCCGCCAGGACGCGGCGCTGCTCGTCCGCGCAGCGGACAATCCCGCGGCGATGGCGTTCTGGACGTTCCTCGAAACCGAGGAAGCGCGATCCATCATCGGCGCGGCAGGGTACGATCTGCCGGAATGAACCTCTGGCCAGTCATATCGCTTACCCTGCAACTGGCGGCGATAACAACGGTCATTCTGATGACGTTGGCTTTACCTCTGGCCTGGTGGCTGGCCACCACCCAAAGCCGCGTCCGCCCTGTCATCGAAGCCATCACCGCACTGCCGCTCGTGCTGCCGCCGACGGTGCTTGGCTTTTACCTATTGATCCTGATGAGCCCGCAGAGTGCCCTCGGATCGTTCTGGGTGCGGATGAGGGGAGAGTCGCTTACCTTCTCCTTCACCGGCCTCGTCATCGCGTCGCTGTTCTATTCTCTGCCATTCGCCGTGCAGCCGCTGCAAACGGCTTTAATGGCGGTTCCTCAGGCGACCGTCGACGCGGCGAGAACGCTAGGCGCTTCGGCCAGAGACGCGTTCTTCTCGATCTCGCTTCCTCTGGCCCGCCGGGGATTTCTGACAGCCGCCGTGTTGACGTTCGCGCACACGATCGGCGAATTCGGCGTCGTTCTGATGGTGGGCGGGAACATCCCCGGCAAAACCCGGGTGATTTCGATCGAGATCTTCACCGCGGTGGAAACGCTCGACTACGGCACGGCGCATGTACTCTCGGCCGGGCTGCTGATCTTCTCCTTCGGCGTACTGACGCTTGTATACGCGCTGAACCGGAAGGGAGGAGCGCGGCTTGGCTAGAACGCTGGCCTTCAAGGCGCGTCTCGCGCGCGGCCCCGACTTCGTACTCGATGCCGAGGCGGTGATCCCTCTTGAAGGCGTCACCGCGATCGCCGGCCAGTCCGGCAGTGGCAAGACGACGCTTTTGCGGGCGCTCGCCGGCCTCGACCAGCAAAAAGGCGATGCGGTCCGTGTGGATTTTGCAGGTCAGGCCTGGGACGATGCTGAGCGCCACACGCCACCGGAAGAGCGGCGGGTCGGTTTCGTCTTTCAGGACCCGAGTCTCTTTCCCCACCTCTCGGTCGAACAGAACCTCCGCTACGGCGCCCGGCGACGTCAGATCGCGTCGCTAGATGCGATTGTGGATGCGCTGGACCTCAAGTCCCTGCTTCCCCGCGCGACAGAGGGCCTTTCCGGCGGCGAGGCGCGCCGCGTCGCGCTGGCCCGGGCGCTCGCCTCCGACCCGGCGGTTCTGTTCCTCGACGAACCGCTCTCCGGCATGGATTGGGACCGCAAGGGCGAAGTTCTCCCCTATCTCGCCCGAGCAGTGAGCGAGGCGCAGGTGCCGGCGCTCTACGTTACCCACGCCGCCGACGAGATCGCCATGCTCGCCGATCGGGTTCTCACGATGGATGCGGGTCAGGTCGTCGGATGGGCGCCGCCGCCGATCCGAATGTCCGCGCGCGTCGAGGGGATCGGTCCGAACGGCATGCTGATCGCGCTCGATGGCGCGACTGAAGGCAAGGGCCGGTTCAGCGTGCCCATCCGCGCCCGGGTGGGAGAGGCTATCGGCCTTGGGGTTCCCGCCGACAGCCTGATGGTCAGCGCGACCCATCCCGGCAACAGCTCTGCGGCAATGGTGGTGCCGGCGGATATTCTTGACGGGGCCAATGACGGATCAGGCATCCGGGTCTCGGTCTTCGGGCAGGAAGTACATCTCCCGATGCTCGATATCGGGCTCACCGGATCGCGGGTCTGGCTATCGATCCTCAGGGCCCTGCCGCGCCCCGAGCCGCGCGATTCGCAGGCCGACGCAAACCACGATTAACCAATCGTGCGCGTTGCGGAGCATTGGTTCGCCCGCAGTAACGGACCAATTCGGGCGTCGCGGCCACAGAAAGGGCATGAAGTCGCTTTCTTCCCCGCCGGTCTTTTAGTTCCGAATACGAAACAATGCGGCTGAAGAGCGCGGTCCCTGACAGAGAGATGCTCTCTCCATCGCCCATATTTTCATGAGGTTTCTTAGATGTCAGCTATTCACTCTCTGTTTCCAAATTTGCGACAGTTCTGAGAATGAACCGGTTCCGCCTCCTCTACGGGTGGCCACAATTTGCAACAAGTAGCGCCCCCAGCCGCCTTGTTTCCGCCTTTTTTCCTTTGGCCACCGGCCCGTGCCGGGTAGCGTTGAGTCACCTCGCTGGGGGGTAGTGCAGCGGCAATGGGGGTGCCGCGCACGCTTCGCGACAGCGGAGCTGGGTATCGAGTGCTGCCGGTTGGCGGCGGGGATCGATGCGCCCCGTGTGACTTAAGACCCGCGTTTCGGGTCCTCACGGAAGCCGCGTCGGTCCCCGTTTCGTTCCAGCGAGTATGCTTGGGGCTTTCCCTGCCGCCACACTTTCCAATCCTCCGGCGTATCCAAATCGGTCCGCGCGCGCTGACCGCCAAGATCCACGGCAACCAAAGGCTCGCCTTCGAAAAGGGTGGACGCGCCACGATCACCTTCAAGGACATCAAAGCTTCGGAGAAGGTAGTCGGGAATAATCGTCGGGTGGCCCAGCCTTCCGTCCTCCGTGGCGGCGCGAACGACGGCGCCTCCATTCGCCTGGAACTCCAGGTCCAATGCGATGAGGTCCTGAGCGGCGATGTCAGGCATATCGGGCAGAAGAACCATCATTCCGAAGTACTCGTGTTCCCCTGCGGTCAGGTAGCCAGCCTCGATTTCGCGAAGCGCGGCTCGCGCGCCCGCGCGAAGAGTCGCGGCCATGCCTTCATCGGCGTCGGGAACCGGCACAACCTCGACTTCCAGGTTGCGAAGCGCCTTGTCGTGGACTTGGTCGCCTGTCTTGAGCCCGACGAGCACGGGCCCGAGCCCTGCTGAGAGCGCGATACTTGCGGTTCGCCTCAGGATCGGCTGGCCGTCCAAAGCCTCAAGGAGCTTGTCCCGCCCTTGCATCCGCGTTGACCGGCCGGCGGCGGGAATGAAGGTGACAATCACCGTTCCGGAATCAATCCGCGCGGGCTGAACCGGAGGACGAGAATAAGGATCAGCCCCATGGTCAGCAGCCTCATGTGCGCCGCGCTGTCCAAAAGATGCTCTTTTAGCCAGAATCCGTCGGTCATGCCCGCCGTTATGAAGCCAATGAGTGTCTGTCCGAAGGGTTCGACCATGACCCAAAGATACCAGATCAGGAAGCCGCCCAGTACGGCGCCGAAATTGTTGCCTGAGCCGCCGACGATCACCATGACCCAGACGAGGAACGTGAACCGGAGCGGCTGGTAGGACGCCGGCGTGAGCTGCCCGTCAAGCGTTGTCATCATCGCCCCGGCCAGACCGCACACGGCAGAACCAAGGATGAAGACCTGAAGATGCCGCCCGGTCACATCCTTGCCCATGGCCTCGGCCGCGACTTCGTTGTCACGGATGGCGCGCATCATCCGGCCCCAGGGCGAGTTCAGCGCCGATTGTGTCAGCCAAAGAAGAAGAGCCAGAAAGCCTAAAAACAGCCCCGAGTAGGCGAGTTTCACCGTGATTGACGAGGCGGTCACGGGATCGAACCCCCAACCCGTCACCCGGTCGACGAATCCGGGATCGTTTTGCAGGTCGATCTCATAGGGAACCGGGCGGGGCAGACCGATGACGTTCTTTACGCCCCGGGCCAGCCAATCCTCGTTTTTCATGACCGCGATAATGATCTCGGCGATCCCGAGCGTCGCGATAGCGAGATAGTCCGAGCGCAGCCCCAAGGCCGTCTTGCCCACGACCCAGGCGGCTCCGGCGGCAAGCGCAGCGCCAACGGGCCAGGCAATGATGACCGGCAGGCCAAGCCCGCCCAGGTACCCGGTCGCGGCGGGATTGACGCGCTCAATGGCCTCGACCGCCGGGTCGAAAAGGGCGCGGAAAACGAAAAAGCCGACGACAAGGAGCGCTATCAGAAGGGCCGTCCGCCTCAACCCGCGCTCCATCCGCCTCCAGAGCACAACGGCGCCGACAATCGTGCCGAGACCCGCGATCAACGCCGCAATGACCCGCAATCCGCCAGCCGCCCATGCATCATTCACGGGAGGCATCGCCACAATGACGGCCCCAAGCCCACCGAGGGCGACGAATCCCATGACCCCGACGTTGAAGAGCCCTGCGTAGCCCCACTGCATGTTCACCCCTAGCGCCATGATCGCCGAGATCAGCCCCATGTTGAAAATGCCAAGCGCGACATTCCAGCTTTGCAGAAAGCCCGTGGCAACGATCAACCCGAAGACGATGAAGAACAGCGCGATATCACGGGGTTGGAGCGTCATGCCGTCTTTCCCTGGAAAAGGCCCGTTGGCCGGAACAACAGCACGATGATCAGAATCGCGAAGCTGACCGCGAACTTGTAGTCCGTGGACAGGAGCTGAACCAGACCGTCAGGCTCCCAGGCTTCGGGCAAGAGGTAGCCGGCGAACCTTTTGAAGGCATAGGTGATCGTCACCTCGCTGAAGGCGATGACGAAACCGCCCGCGATCGCGCCGATAGGACTGCCCAGACCGCCCACGATCGCCGCCGCGAAGATCGGCAAGAGCAGTTGGAAATAGGTGAACGGCTTGAAGGTCTTGTCGAGGCCATAAAGCACGCCCGCCGTGGTGGCGAGCGCGGCGACGATGATCCATGTGATCGCCACCACCCGTTCAGGATTGATACCGGACAGCAGCGCAAGGTCTTCATTGTCGGAGAACGCGCGCATCGACTTGCCTGTACGCGTCTTGTTCAGGAACCAGAAGAGCGCCGCCACGACCAGAACAGCGACGACCACAGTGATGACCGCGGTAGACTTGATCGCGAGCCCTTCGCGCAGCCCGGTCAATTCGCGGAACTCGCGGGCCGAGATCAGAAAGCGGGCTCCGTCCGCGAAGTTCTGATCGTCCACGCCGATGATGAACCGGACCAAACCGTTCATCACGAACATCACACCCATGGACACGATCACCAGGATCACCGGCGCAGCCTTCTGCTCCCGATAGAAGCGGTAGACCAACCGGTCTGTTGCCAGAAGCAGCAGGCAGGTCGCGAAGATCCCGAAGGGCAAGGCGAGGAGCGCGGTCGGCAGCGGCCCGAGCGTGACGCCTTGCGCCTGGAGCGCCCAGGTCACCAGGATCGTCGCCATCGCGCCGAACGCCATGGTGTCGCCATGGGCGAAATTCGAGAATCGGAGAATGCCGTAGATCAGCGTGACGCCGAGCGCCCCCAGCGCAAGCTGGCTGCCATAGGCGAGCGCGGGCATGATCACGAAGTTCGCCAGCACCGCGAGGGCGTTCAGAAGATCGATCATGCGGACAGCCTAGCTTCTACTCATGAGGTTCTCAAAGCGGCAGCCAGCGATCCAGATGCGCTTCGAAGTCGCGGCATTCGCCGATACGCGTCGCCGTCAGGATCTTCGAGTCGCTCTCGCGCAGCATCTCCATGTTCAAGGCGGCGCGTCCATCCTCGCGAAATCCTATGGTGTACATCGCCTGCTTCTCGCTCAAGCCGCGGATCATGATGTCCCTGTCCTCGGTCGCCAAGATCGGCTGCGCCGATGCAGTAACCGAGACCTTGCCGTTCAAATCCATCTGAACGCGAAACAGGCCCGGCTGATCCTTGAGCGATGGTTTCGGCTCAAGCACGACACGGATTGGCGTCTCTCCCGTTTCAAAGCTGGGAAAATCGCATGTGATCGGACCATTCGCCCCGTGGGCGTTCGCAATTATCGTTAGTAGTAGCGCCTTCAGCATCGATAGGCTCCCGTTCCCTGTCGGCGCGGTTCGCTCGATCCGCGCTCGGTTCAGGCCGTCCGGGGCGCCTTTCTGTCGTCTCTACCCGGTCCGCCCTTTTGCCCGGGCGCTGCCCGGACGCTCTCTCCCGGGTCGGGTGACATGCATGGTTCCCGCCATGATCACCCTCCCAGGAACGTGCGGCGAACCTCGGGATCGGCGAGCAAAGCCTGACCAGTGTCGGTGTAGGCGTTCCGCCCTTGCACCAGCACATAGCCCTTGTCCGCGATATGAAGCGCCTGCCGCGCGTTTTGCTCGACCATTAGGATCGAGATGCCCGTGCGGGCGACCTCGATGATCCGGTCGAATAATTCATCCATGACGATGGGGGAGACCCCCGCCGTCGGCTCGTCCAGCATCAGGAGTTTCGGCTGGGTCATCAGGGCGCGTCCGACCGCAACTTGCTGCCGCTGTCCGCCGGACAACTCGCCCGCTGCCTGATATCGCTTGTCCTTTAAGATCGGGAACAGGTCATAGACCTGCGCCATGGTCCCGCCGATGTCGTCGCGCCGCAGGAAGGCGCCCATCTCGAGGTTCTCCTCGACCGTCAGCGATGTGAAGATGTTCGAGGTCTGCGGAACAAAGGCCATGCCTTTGGCGACGCGGTCCTGCGGCGTGAGAAGCGTGATGTCCTCGCCATCCAGCCGCACTGCGCCCTCGCGCAGGTTCAGCATCCCGAAAACGGCCTTCATGGCCGTCGATTTGCCCGCGCCGTTGGGTCCCACAATGACGGCGATCTGGCCCTGATCGACGGCGACCGTGCACCCGTGGATGATGTTGGCGCCCATCCCATAACCGCCCGTCATCCGGTCCCCGATCAAAAACGGCTGCTTCGCCGCGGCGGTAACTGGACCGCTTTCCATAAGCGCGTCGGGAGGGGGGTGCGTTCTTGGACGCGTGATCGACACGTCCTTGTTGCCGCGGTCGTCCTGATACGGAGTCCCCGTCACGCGCCCGCCTCGGCTTTGACCTTATTCTTCAGCCCGGTTCCCAAATAGGCCTCGATCACCTGCTCGTTCTTCATGATGTCATCGGCAGCGCCTTCGGCCAAGACTTTTCCTTCGGCCATGACGATCACCGGGTCGCAAAGGCGACTAATGAAATCCATGTCATGCTCGATCATGCAGAAGGTGTAGCCGCGCTCCCTATTGAGTCGGATGATCGCGTCGCCAATGGTGTTCAGGAGGGTGCGATTCACTCCGGCGCCGACCTCGTCAAGGAAGACGATTCTCGCGTCGACCATCATAGTGCGCCCAAGCTCAAGGAGCTTCTTCTGCCCGCCGGAAAGGTTGCCTGCTTTTTCGTCCTTCAGATGATCAATCGTAAGAAATTCAAGAACTTCATCGGCTTTCTTGAGAAGCTCTCGTTCTTCTTCGGTAATCTTCCCGCGCCCTATCCAGGCGTTCCAGATCTTTTCTCCCGATTGGCCGCCAGGAACCATCATGAGGTTCTCGCGGACCGTCATCGTCGAGAATTCGTGAGCGACCTGAAATGTGCGAAGAAGGCCTTTGTGAAAGAGCTCATGCGGCGGAAGGCCGGTGATGTCCTCGCCTTCCATCGTGACTTGACCTGAAGTTGGCTCAAGAACGCCCGCGATCACGTTGAAGAGCGTGGTTTTTCCGGCGCCATTGGGGCCGATCAGGCCGGTGATTGATCCCGCGCTGATCTCGAGAGAGGCGCCGTCGACGGCATGGAACCCACCGAACTTTTTGTGAATATCGTCGACGACGATCATTTTCCGTCCCAAGTCCGCAAACGCTTGCAGTCAGAAACGGCCCGGATATCCGGGCCGTCTTCCGTTCTTAAAGAGGTCTTCAGCGACGACCTGCCGTCAGTTCTTCACCACCCTCGAACTTCACTTCGCGGTAAGTTCCGGCAGCTTCGCCAGGCCCGACAAGCTCGACTCCCGTCGCGCCGACGTAGTCGATCTCGCCACCGTCGGCGAGGATCTGAAGCGCTTTTGCGAGTTCGCCGGCTTGAATCGGTTCGCCAGGAGCGTTCGCGACGTCCATGACCTTGCCCTTGAAGTCCGCGGATTCAGACGATCCCGCGGCTTGCATCGCCAGCATGATCAGCGCGGCCGCATCATAGCTCTCAGGCGTGAAGGGCGAGGATGCATCAAACGCGCCATCGACAAGCGCCGCGAAATTGGCAGCAAGCTCGTCGGAAGGCGCGGGATGCTGCCCGGATGATCCGTCAATCTCAGCGCCGAAGTTTTCCGTCAGAGCTGACGAAATCATCCCGTCGGGGAAATGGAACGTATCAAACGCGCCGGTGTCCAGCGCCGCGCGAACAATCCCTGATCCGCCCTGATCAACATAGCCAGCAACAACAAGACGCTCGCCACCGGCAGCTGCAAGCGCACCGATTTCCGCGGAGTAGTCCGCCTTGCCGTCTTCGTGCGCCGCATTGATCGTAACCTTACCGCCGGCGGCCTCGAACGCTGCCTGGAAGCTGTCGGCAAGGCCCTTGCCATAGTCGTTGTTGGTATAGGTGACGGCCACTTCATTGATGCCAAGGTCCATAAGGACGTCTGTCATCACAACGCCCTGGCGCGCGTCGGAAGGCGCCGTGCGGAAGAACAGCCCTTCGTCTTCATTGTTGTTGTGGGACAGGCCGGGAGATGTCGCGGAAGGCGAAATCATCACAATGCCGTTCGCCAAGGCGACGTTCTGCAGAATCGCGCCAGTGACGCCCGAGCAATCCGCGCCCATGATGGCTTTCACGCCATCTGCCGTGATTTGTTGCTCCGCAACTGAGGTAGCGGCAGCGGCGTCGATGCAGGTTGAGTCGCCGCGAACTGCCGTAACCTTTGAGCCGCCCAGAAGAAGTCCCGACTCGCTTACCTCGGTAATTGCGAGTTCGGCGCCGTCACCCATGGAAGGTGTGAGCGATTCAATCGGGCCGGTGAACCCGAGAATGATGCCGATCTTGATTTCTTCCGCATGGCTCCCCGCGAAGGCGGATGTCGCGCAAAGGGCCGTCGCCGCAGATGCCAGAAGGAACTTTTTCATTTGTGTCTCCCTGAATGGATCATTGTCCTGAAGCGAGCCTAAAGCGCGAAAAACAGAAAGAAAAGTACGGTTGCGCTTGTGAAGCGCTTGGGAAGCATTGATTGACCCATGCGTGATTGGACGATCGAACATCGCGCTCCTAAGTTTGCCGGGCACGATTCACAAAGGATCTCGAATATGCTCCTCCGACTCGCCGCTGCGACGGTCTTCCTCCTTGCTCCCGCGGCCGCAAACGCGCTGGACACCTCCGTTGGAGAGATCGAAGTGTCGCCGATTGTGACTGGCTTGGACGAGCCTTGGGCCGTCGGCTTCCTGCCCGACGGCGCCATCCTGATCACAGAGCGCGACGGCCGATTGCTGTCGGTCAAGGACGGCGCGGTCAGTGAGATCAAGGGTTTGCCAGAGATCGCCGCCGTGGGGCAGGGCGGACTCCTGGACCTCGTCGTGCCGCGGGATTTTGCGGAAACGCGGGAAATCCTCATGAGTTACGCCAAGCCGCAAAACATGGGCGTGGGCACCGCGCTGATGAGCGCCCGGCTTTCCGACGACGGCGCCCGCCTCGAGAACGTGAAGGTCCTATTCGAACTCGCGCTCGGCTCGAACGGCGGCCTGCATTTGGGCAGCCGCATTGTCGAGGCGCCGGACGGAACGATCTTCCTGACGATCGGAGACAGAGGCAATCGGATGTCGGCGCAAAACCTTGGCGTCCAGAATGGCTCCGTCGTGCGAGTCGCCCGGGACGGATCGGTGCCACCGGACAATCCCTTCCTCAGCAGGCCCGAAGCGCAGCCCGAGATCTGGTCCTTCGGCCACCGAAACCCGCAAGGCGCGGCGCTTGATCTGAACGGCAACCTCGTCGTGGTCGAGCACGGCGCGCGCGGCGGAGATGAGATCAATCGCGTGCGGGCAGGCGCCAACTACGGCTGGCCGGTCATCGCCTATGGCCGCCACTATTCGGGAGGGAGGATCGGCGAGGGCACGGCCCGACCGGGCATGGAGCAGCCCTCGTACTATTGGGATCCGTCGATCGCGCCGTCTGGCATGATGATCTATTCCGGAGCGCTCTGGCCGGAATGGGAGGGCCACATCTTCGTGGGTTCGCTAAAGTTCGACTATATCTCCCGCCTCGATGGGTTTCCTTTGCAGGAGGCCGAGCAGATCAGCTCCGACGACACGCTCCGCGTTCGCGACGTGCGGGAGGGCCCCGACGGGGCCATCTGGTTTCTCTCTGTGGGGCAGGGCGCGCTCTACCGGATGACGCCCGCAGACTGAGGCGTCAGACCGACAGCCGCGCCGCGCGCGCCCCGCGCTCTCGATAGGGCGTCGTATCATATTGGGCGCGATAGCATTTCGAGAAATGCGACGGGCTCGCGAAGCCGCAGGCCAGCGCGACGTTGATGACGCTCATATCTGTCTGCATGAGCAGATTTCGCGCCTTCTGCAGCCTAAGCTCCATGTAGTACCGCTTCGGGCTGCGGTTCAGGTAGCGCCGGAAGAGCCGTTCAAGCTGTCGCGTCGACATGCCAACGTCCTTGGCCAGGATAGAGGGGCTGATCGGCTCTTCGATATTCGCCTCCATCATCTGAATGACGGCGGAAAGCTTCGGATGACGCACGCCGATCCGGGTCGGAACCGACAGGCGCTGCGTGTCCTGATCCGTTCGGATGGTCGTGTAAATCAGCTGATCGGCCACCGCGCCGGCCAGCGTCTCGCCAAAATCGTCGGCGATAAACTTCAGCATCAGGTCGATGGACGCAGTGCCGCCCGCCGTTGTGAAGGTGTTGCCGTCGATGACAAAGACCGACTTGGTCAGCGTCACGTCCTCGAACTCTTCCAGGAAGCTGTCCTGGTTCTCCCAATGGATCGTCGCCCGCTTGCCGTCGAGCAAACCGGCCTTCGCAAGCGCGTAGCCGGCGGTGCAGAGCCCGCCCATCGTCACGCCGCGCCGCGACTCGCGCCGGAGCCAGTTCAGAAGCCTCTTTGTCGTAGCCGCGGAGACGTCAATGCCGCCGCAGAGAACGACAGTCTCGTCCCGCGCGACATCCTCCAGATCGCCGTCGAGTTGAAAAATCGTTCCGACAGAGGATCGCGCGGCCTCCCCGCCTTCGCCGATCACCCGCCATTCATAAAGCGTCTTGCCCGCCATCCGGTTGGCGATCCGAAGGCTCTCGACCGCGGAGGCGTAGCTTAAGAGCGTGAACTGATCGAGCAGCACGAACACGAAGCGGCGCGGCTTGTCGCTTTCCGTCTCGACCTCAACTGTCTGGACAACTGTATCCGCCATCTCGTCCCGCCGGCGTCTCGATGCGGTGTCAGCGAAACACCATTTCCCCGGCCGGGGCAAGGGAGCGGGGCTCTGCGGCGACGGAATCCGCTGGGAAACTCAGGCCGCGCCTGCCGAAAATCGCTGTTTTCAATGGCATTCCGCTCCCCTATAAGCGGGCCTCGCGTAAAACAAAGGTGATCGAGGACGAACCGATGAGCGAGTGGCAGAAAACGGGATGGCGGGCGAAACCCAGAATCCAGATGCCCGAGTATACGGACACCCAGGCGTTGTCCGAGGTCGAAGCGCGGCTGGCGACCTATCCTCCGCTTGTATTTGCGGGCGAAGCCCGGACGCTGAAGGGCGCGCTCGGCAGCGCCTCTCGCGGCGAGGCATTTCTGCTTCAAGGCGGCGACTGCGCCGAGAGCTTCGCGCAATTCTCGGCCGACAACATCCGCGATACGTTCAAGGTGCTTTTGCAGATGGCGATGGTGCTGACCTTCGGCGCGAAAGTGCCGGTGGTGAAGGTCGGACGCATGGCCGGGCAGTTCGCCAAGCCGCGTTCGGCGCCCACCGAAGTGAAGGACGGCGTCGAGCTCCCGTCCTACCGAGGCGACATCGTAAATGATCTGGATTTCACGGCCGATGCCCGCATTCCCGATCCGCGCAAGATGCTTCAGGGCTACACCCAGGCCGCCGCGACGCTGAACCTTCTCCGCGCCTTCTCAACAGGCGGCTACGCTGATGTGCATCAGGTTCACGCCTGGACCCTCGGCTTCACCGACCGGGAGGAGGCCGAGCTCTACCGTGACATGGCCAACCGGATTCAGGACACGCTGGATTTCATGACCGCCGCAGGCGTGACGCAGGACACCGCACATACGCTCCATTCGGTGGACTTCTATACCTCGCACGAGGCGCTGCTGCTCGAATATGAGGAGGCGCTGGCCCGCATCGACTCGACCACCGGTACCTGGGTGGCGGGATCGGGCCACATGATCTGGATCGGCGACCGCACGCGGCAGCCGGACGGCGCCCATGTCGAATTCGCGCGGGGCGTTCAGAATCCCATCGGCCTCAAGTGTGGGCCGAGCATGACCTCGGACGACCTCAAGCTTCTGATGGAGAAGCTGAACCCCGAGAACGAGGCCGGCCGCCTAACCCTGATCGCGCGTTTCGGCGCGGGCTCTGTCGGCGAGCATCTCCCGCGCCTGATCCGCACGGTGCGCGAGGAGGGGGCGAACGTGCTCTGGGTCTGCGATCCAATGCATGGCAACACGATCAAATCCTCCTCCGGCTATAAAACCCGGCCCTTCGAGAGCGTGCTCCGCGAAGTGCGAGAGTTCTTTTCGGTGCATCAGGCCGAGGGCAGCATTCCCGGCGGCGTGCATTTCGAGATGACAGGTCAGGACGTAACGGAATGCACTGGCGGCGTCCGCGCCGTTACCGACGAGGATCTATCAGACCGCTATCATACCGCCTGCGATCCGCGGCTGAACGCCTCGCAATCGCTGGAACTGGCGTTTTTGGTGGCCGAGGAGTTGTCGGCGCGGCGCGGCGCGAAGACGAAAGTCGAAGCCGTCTGAGCGTCACGCGACTGCCGACAAGAAGCGCCCCATCTCGGGGCGCTTTTTCATTTGAGCGCGGCGTTGTCTGAAACCAGCCGGAGATGCGCTCGCTTCCTCGTAACATGATCGCGAGAAGGCGCCTCGCGCTCCGACATGATGGGTCGGCCGCCCGGCCGGTCTTCGGCGGTGTTGCCATCGACGCTTTCAAATCGGTGATCGGTCTCCGGCCCCGCTAGACCGGTCAGACCACGCCGCGTCTGCCCGGTGATCAACAGCCGTCGTGGCGCCCGGCCTACCGCGCCCACCATCACGAGGCCGCCAAGGGCGCGACTGATCTCGCCCAAATCGCTCCTGAGCGGCAAGAGAACCATCTCGCCCGTCATCTCCGGGCGCCCGAAACCCGCCTCCGCGCCAAGTCTCAACCGCACGGCGGATGGATCATCGAAGACCGCCTCCACCGACTCGGACAGCGGCAGGCGCGCCTCGGGCGCGAAGATAGAGGAGAGCGGAATGCCACGCACCTCGATCCCCATCAACTCGCTTAGATGCGACCCGGCGATCCGAAACCGCGCCAGGCCGGTCGCGATACGCTCCACGATGAAGGCATGCGTTAGGACGCCCTGCAGGCCCTTGGGATCGATGTCGGACCGGGTCGGGACAAGTCGGTTGCCTTTGACGGCCGACCAGTAGTCCTCGATCGTTCGGATCTCTCGCGCGCCCGCATCCCGCCGGACATCTTCCAGTTGGATGATGCCGCCGTCATTTCGAGACCCGTTTCCAGACATGCCGATCGCCTTTTCCCCGCCCGGGACGGCCATTGTCGGCCCAAGCTCACTCTGCTACCCACGCCTCCAAGGTGCCACAAAACGGCCTCCGACGCCGCAAGAATCTTACCGAAAGGTTAACCTGAATGCCGGGAAGCGCCGGAGAACAGAGCGTCCAAACGGGAGGCGGCCTGCACTCAATGACAGGATTCGCAAGCGCGGCGGGCGCCTTCGATGACTGGCGATTCACCCTGGAAATCCGCTCGGTGAACGGACGCGGACTCGACATGCGGATCCGGACGCCCGATTGGATCGACGGGCTCGAAGCCGAACTCAGGAAAATGGTCCAGTCGTCGGTCTCGCGCGGCAACGTGACGGTTTCGGCACGGGTGGCGCGGGAGGCTATCGCGTCGGCGGCGTCGTTGAACGACGCGGCGCTCAGCGGGGTCCTCGACGCGCTGAAAACGATCCAGGCGCGGGGCAAGGCCATTGGTCTCGACATCGCAACGCCCGACGCGGCCCAAATCGCGGGCCTTCGTGGCGTGATGGAGGTTGGCGACACCAACGTAGAGGAGACAAAGGCGCTCCGCGAGGCGATCGCGCGCCAGTTCATTGAATTGATGGCGGACTTCAACGCGGACCGGAGGCGCGAGGGCGACGCGCTCGCCTCGGTGCTCGCGGGCCAGCTGGACACGATCGAGGCGCTTCAGAGCGAGGCCGTCGGCCATCTGGGTGATCGCGCCGAAGCGCAGCGCCAGGCCATGGAGCGGTCGCTCGCCCGCCTGCTCGACGCTGCCGAGGCGCCCGACGAGGCGCGGCTCTTGCAGGAGCTTGCGCTGATTGCCGTGAAGACGGACGTCGCCGAGGAGCTGGATCGGCTGGAGGTCCACATCGCCGCCGCGCGGGATTTGCTGAATGGTCCCGGCCCGGTGGGCCGCAAGTTCGACTTCCTGATGCAGGAGTTCAACCGCGAGGCCAACACGCTCTGCTCCAAGGCGCAGTCGGCGGAGCTGACCGGCATCGGGCTGAACCTTAAGACGGTCATCGACCAGATGCGCGAGCAGGTTCAGAACCTGGAATGATCGGGGGAGAGAAAGTGCAACGACGCGGTCTGCTGATCATCCTGTCATCTCCATCGGGCGCCGGCAAATCGACGCTGGCGCGGCGGCTTCGCGACTGGGATCCGAGCATCCGCTTCTCGGTTTCGGCCACAACCCGCGCGGCGCGGCCGGGCGAGACTGACGGAGCGGACTACCGCTTCGTGAGCGAGCCGGACTTCAAACAAATGGTCAGCGCCGGACAGATGCTCGAGCACGCGCATGTCTTCGGCAACTTCTACGGCTCGCCCCGCGCGCCTGTTGAAGAGGCCATCAACGGCGGCTGCGACGTGCTTTTCGACATTGACTGGCAGGGAGCGCAGCAGATCCAGACCAGTGCGCTCAAAGGCCATGTGCTCTCGATCTTCCTTCTGCCGCCCTCGATCACCGAGCTTCAGCGGAGGCTGGAAAGCCGGGGCCAGGACACGGACGAGACGATCCGGCGGCGCATGCAGAAAAGCTGGGACGAGATCAGCCATTGGGACGCCTATGACTACGTTCTGATCAACGACGACCTGGACGCGACCGAGGCCAGGCTCAAGACGATCGTGACCGCTGAGCGTCTCCGCGCCAGCCAGCAGCCCGGCGTGATCGACCACGTTCGCGCGCTTCAATCCGAATTCGAGGGGCAGAAATGACGCTCTACGCGCTAGACGGAACACGCCCGGCGCTTCCCGAGACCGACGACTGGTGGATCGCGCCGGACGCCAATGTGATCGGCGATGTCCATCTCGCGCCGGGCGTCTCGATCTGGTTTGGCGCCACGCTCCGGGGCGACACCGAGCCGCTCGAGGTGGGCGAGGGCAGCAATATTCAGGAAAACGCCGTGGTGCACGCCGACCCCGGATTTGCGGTGCGGATCGGCCAGAATTGTACGGTCGGTCACAAGGCGATGATCCACGGCTGCGTAATTGGGGACGGGACGCTGATCGGTATGGGCGCCACAGTGTTGAACGGCGCCCGGATCGGTCGCGGATGCCTGATCGGCGCCGGCGCGTTGATCACCGAGGGCAAGGAGATCCCGGACGGCAGCCTTGTCATGGGCATGCCGGGGAAAATCGTGCGCGAACTGGATGCGGACGCCATAGAGCGGAACCTGACTTCCGCCCGTCATTACCAGGCGCGGGCGCGGCAATTCCGGGCGGGTCTGACCCGCATCGACTGACCCGATCCAAACCAACAGGACCAAAACCACATGGCCGATCAGAATCGCGGAATGCGCCGCGCGACCTTCCCGACAAGCGTCAGCCGGCCGGTGGCCAGTCCGATCCAACCGTCTGTCGTCTACGCCTCGCCCGACCCGGACGCGCTTGACCGGCAATACGCGGGAGAGGCGTCAGGCTATACCTACGCGCGAGAGGGCCATCCGAACGCCGACGTCTTGGCAGGGCTTCTCGATCAGGCGGAGGGAGCGACCGGCGGGATCGTCACCGGATCCGGCATGGCCGCGGTCAGCGCGGCGCTTCTGGCCAATCTGTCTGCTGGCGATCACGCGGTCGGGGCGGACCAGCTCTACGGCCGGTCCCTCAGGCTGATGAAGGAGGACCTGCCAAGGCTCGGGATCTCCACGTCCTTCGCCGATCCGACGGATGTTTCCAGCATCGCGGCGGCGCTCCGCCCCGAGACGCGGATCATTCTGATCGAGACGGTCTCGAACCCGACACTTCGGGTGGCGGATGTTGAGGGCATAATTCGCCTCGGCAACGATCGGGGCGTTCTCGTCGCCGTCGACAACACTTTCACGACACCGCGTGGCCTTCAGCCGCTGGCGCTTGGCGCCGATATCGTCATTCATTCCGTAACCAAGCTTCTTGCCGGCCACTCAGACGCGACGCTCGGCTACGCCGCCGCCGCAGACAGGGACGTGGCGGAGCGGATGTCCGTCCTCGTTCAGACCATGGGCCTGACGCCGTCGCCCTTCGACTGCTGGCTCGCCGAGCGGGGCATGTACACCTTCGACCTGCGTTACGAGCGGGCCACAGCCAACGCCGCGCGGCTTGCCGACGCCCTTGCTGAGATGAAAGGCGTCGAGCGGGTTCTCTATCCCGCCCGCCCGGATCATCCGGACCACAATCGGGCGACGGCGCTCCTTGCGGGCGAGGGCGGGCATATGGTGAGCTTTGAGGTCAAGGGATCGCGCGATGCCGCCAACGCGCTCGTCCGCGCCATGCCGGATATCGCCTTCGCGCCAACGCTGGGCGACATCGGCACGACCCTCAGCCATCCCGCCACGTCGTCCCACCGCGCGCTCACGCCTGAGGAGAGGGACGCCCTCGGCATCTCTGAGGGGTTCTTTCGCGTCAGCGTCGGATGCGAAAGCGCCGAGACTCTCATCGAGCGCTTCCGGCGCGGTGTGGAGGCCAGCCGAAGCGCCTAGCTTCCGATCAGGATCGCGAAGTCCAGTCCCGGGCAGAGTTGCTTGATCTCGCGCTCCACCATCTCGGGATCGGGCAGTTCATCCGACACGGCGCGGTAGCGCCCCGTGAAGCCAAGCGCGTAAAGGCGCTGCGCGAGGTCAATGCATTCAAACCTGAGCGCGAGCACCGGAGACAGAACCACGGTCGGGCAGAGACGCGTGAGAAGCTCTTCTGAGACCTCTTCCAAAGTGACGAGCGCGAACCGGCCGTCGTCGTCGAGCGTGTTTCCCATCGCGCGCCACTCGTCCGCGGAGCCCACGGCGAGGATCGCAACCGTGCTGTCGCTAGATGTGTCGTATCCGATGTTCTCACGTCGACCGAGGTCCATGTCTTGCCGTGCCAACTTAGCCTCCCGCATACCCACCTTTGCCGACCTTCTGTCATAAATCTGCTGGCCGCCACTATATTAACGCGAATCCCAACCGATGCAATTCTCCTTTAACGCGAGCGCCACGATCCTGAAATATGGGAGCGAACGCACCTCAACATGACGGCGGAACGTGGTAACCGACAGGGACGGGCCGGAGGATGCGAAGTGATTCCCCAACTTGTCGACGCCATTGCGATTCCCGCGGTCTTCATCGGCCGCAGTGAGCGCATCGAGGCTATGAACGCGGGCGCGCGCGCGATGTTCGGAGAGGCCGCCGTCGAGCGGCACTACATTACCGTCCTTCGCCAGCCCGCCATGCTGGACGCGGTCGAGTCCGCGTTCCGCACGTCCGACACCCGACATGCGCGATTCCTTACGTCAGAGGGCCTGAAGGACCGGACATGGCACGCGACAATCTCGCCGGTTCTACCCGACGCCGGCTTGCTAATATCCTTCGAGGACCGCTCCGGCGTTGAAGATGCTGAGCAGATGCGCCGGGATTTCGTTGCGAACGTCAGCCATGAGCTGAAGACGCCGTTGACAGCCGTGATCGGCTTTATCGACACGCTGCGCGGAGCGGCGCGAAACGACCCGGCGGCGCAGGAGCGATTTCTCAAGATCATGAATTCCGAAGCCAGCCGAATGAACCGTCTCGTGCAGGACCTGATCTCGCTCAACCGCGTCGAGTCGCAGGAGCGTCAGCGTCCGACCGGCATGGTCGATCTGGCAGCGCTCGCCACATCCACGATGAAGAGTCTTTCGCACATCGCCGAGACCGCAGGCGTGACTCTGGCCGGCAATGGTCTGAACGCTGAGATTTCGGTCCCTGGCGATGAGGACCAACTTTTGCAGGTAATCTCGAACCTCATCGAGAACGCGATCAAGTATTCAGGCAGGGACTGCGAGGTCAGCGTCGAGATCATCTGCGAGGACATGAATCCCATGGTCCGGGGCAGGGCGGCCGTTCTTACGGTCGCTGACACCGGCGACGGGTTCGATCCGGTGCACATCCCAAGGCTGACCGAGCGCTTCTACCGAATCGATTCGCATCGGTCCCGCGAGATGGGCGGGACCGGATTGGGGCTCGCCATCGTCAAACACATCGTCGCGCGGCACCGGGGGCGGCTCCGCATCAAAAGCGAGATCGGAGAGGGGAGCCGGTTCAGCATCATCCTGCCACGAGAGGTTGCTCCAAACGCCTGATTTTGTTGGAAAGAAAAATTTCGGTATCTGTTGGCGCTAACTGTCATAAAACTGTTACGTCTCCGTCACAAAAGCATTGCGCGCGAACTCTAGCACGCCACGCAAGACTGCTGCCTGCAGTCTCAAATGCAATCAGGAGAGTTTCCATGCCGAATGCGAAAATGACCGCCTCTGCTCTGGCGATCATTGCGGTATCCGCAACTGCCGCTCACGCCCGCGACCAGGTTCAGGTCGCCGGCTCGTCCACCGTTCTGCCTTACGCGTCCATCGTGGCCGAGCTCTTTGGCGACAACACCGATTTTCCGACGCCGGTTATCGAGTCCGGAGGGTCCTCCGCCGGCCTCAAGCGATTCTGCGAAGGCGTGGGCGAGAACACCATCGACATTGCAAACGCGTCCCGCGCGATCCGCGAGAAAGAGATCAAGGCCTGCGCCGACGCCGGCGTCACCGACATCATCGAAGTCCGCATTGGCTATGATGGCATCGTCTTCGCCAGCCAGATCGACGGCCCGGCCTACACCGCATTCACGCCGTCGGACATCTTCAACGCGCTCGCGCCGAAGGTCATGGTTGACGGCGCGCTTGTCGACAACCCGCACCAGCAGTGGTCGGGCTTCAACGGAAATCTGCCAGCCTCTGACATCCTCGCGTTTATCCCGGGCACCAAACACGGCACCCGAGAAGTCTTTGAGGAAAAGGTGATCGCAGCCGGCTGCGAGGCCACCGGCGCCTTCCAAGCGATGATGGACGGCGGCATGTCGGAAGACG